>NZ_JARKMU010000013.1:0-176225 GCF_037625995.1 Aminobacter sp. Piv2-1 | reverse complement strand
CGTGCAACAAGGCCGGCATCGGGCTCACCCTGCGCATGCAGGACGGCTACGACCATTCCTACAACTTCATCTCCACCTGCATGGACGATCACCTCAGGTGGCACGCCGAACGGCTGGGGTGAGCCGCTCAGGAGATCGAAGCCAGTAGCGTGGCGAAGACATGGTCCTTCGCCCGGCGGACGGCGGCCTCCAGCGGCGCACCGAGCGCAAGGTTGGCCGCGATGGCGCTCGCCAGCATGCAGCCCGTGCCGCGCATGGTGCCGGTCAGGCGCGGCGCTTCGAACGATTGCTGCGTGCCATCGAAGGTGACCAGCAGGTCGGTCGATCGGTCGCCTTTGGCGTGACCGCCCTTGACGAGCACAGCCTGCATGCCGGTCGCCAGCAGTATCTCGGCTTGGCCGACGATCTCCTGCTCGGACGAAGCGACCGGCCGGCAGCTCAGCAATGCGAGCTCGGGCAGGTTTGGCGTCACCAGCCGGCTGAGCGGCATCAGCTTGCGCTTGAGCGCGCCGATGGCTTCAGTGTCCAGAAGTGCGCGACCCGAGGTCGAGGCCAGAACCGGGTCGAGCACCACAGGCACCGGCAGACTGCTCGCCAGCACCGCGGCGACGGCGTCTATGGTCGCCGCTGTTCCCAGCATGCCGATCTTGACGGCTCCGACCGGGCTGATCAGAACCTTCGCATTTGAAGGCACCCCCACCCCTGACCCCTCCCCACAAGGGGGAGGGGGATCTTGCGGCACGGTCACCCAGCTTTGATTTTCGATGGCTTTGGAGGCAATGGCGGCGATGGGTGGGGGTACGATGCCCGCCAAACTTGTCGGGCCAGATGGCTCCGCCGAATGCGCTGCAAACGCCGCCCGCATCTGCTCGGCAACGAGGTCGGGCGGCATCTGTTCGATGCGCTCGACGCGAGCATGGGTCTGGACCGTCACGGCGGTGACGGCGATGCTGCTGCGCAGACCAAAGGCCGACACCGTCTCGACATCGCGGACGATGCCGGCGCCGCCGCTCGAATCCGAGCCGGCGACGATCAATACATGCGGGGTCATCGCCACGCGGCCGTCGCCTCCAGCCAGTGGCGCGTGCGTGCCTCCGGGTCGGCGTTGAGCGTGATGTCGGTGACGACGGCAGCAGCGTCGGCGCCTTGCGCGAACACGCCCGGAATGCGCTCGACATTGAGCCCGCCGATGGCGACGAGCGGCACCGCGCCGACGCGCTGTTTCCAGATGGCGATGCGGTCGAGCCCCTGCGGCGCCCATTTCATCGCCTTGAGTATGGTCGGGTAGACGGGACCGAGCGCGACGTAGTCGGGCTCCGTGGCAAGAGCTGTCTCGAGTTCGTTGTCGTCGTGCGTGCTGAGGCCGAGCTTTAGACCCGCGCGGCGGATCGCCGTCACGTCGGCTTCCGCCAGATCCTCCTGGCCGAGATGGACGAAGTCGCAGCCCCCGTCGATGGCGAGGCGCCAGTAGTCGTTGACGATGAGCCGGCAGCCGTGGCGCTCGCAGACGGCCTTCGCCGCACGGATTTCGCGGCGCAGGCCGGCCTCGCCCATGTCCTTGATGCGCAGCTGCACCAGCTTCACGCCCAGAGGCACCAGGCGCTCGATCCAGGCGGCGGATTCGACGATGAGGTAGAAAGGGTCGAGCTTCATGAAAATGCTGCCATGCCGATGACGGGGGTGGAGGGGACTGCCATGTCGCGCGGTTCGAGCGGGCCGGCCAGGAATGCCTGCCGCCCGGCCTCGACCGCTTTGCCGAAGGCGGACGCCATGGCGACGGGGTTGCCTGCCTTGGCGACGGCGGTGTTGAGCAGCACGGCGTCGTAGCCGAGCTCCATCACGGTCGCTGCGTGCGAGGGGCGGCCGATGCCGGCGTCGACGATCAGCGGCACGCCGGGGAAGTGGCCGCGCAGGCTGCGCAGCGCGTCGAGGTTCTGCGGGCCGCGGGCCGAGCCGATCGGCGCGCACCACGGCATCAGCACCTTGCAGCCGGCATCGAGCAGCCGCCCGGCCACGACGAGATCGTCGGTCGTGTAGGGGAACACTTCGAAGCCGTCTGCAGACAGGATCCTCGCCGCCTCGACCAGCCCGAACACGTCGGGCTGTAGCGTGTCGTGGTTGCCGATCACCTCGAGCTTGATCCAGTTGGTGCCGAACACCTCGCGCGCCATCTTCGCCGTCGTCACCGCTTCCTTGACCGAATGGCAGCCGGCGGTGTTGGGCAGCACGCGCACGCCGAGTTCCTGGATCAGCGACCAGAACTGCCCGCCCGCCTTGCCGCCCGAAGTCTCGCGGCGCAGCGACACGGTGACGATGTCGACCCCCGATGCTCGTATCGCCTCGGCCATGATAGCGGGCGAGGGGTAGAGCGCTGTGCCGAGAAGCAGGCGGGAGGAGACCTGTTGTCCGTATAGTTCGAGCATGGTGTCAGCTCCTCGGTGTCGGTTGGGAGGACGAGGCCGATTGCGAGGTCGAGGCTGGGTTACCCCCACCCCTAACCCCTCCCCACAAGGGGGAGGGGGACTTTGCCTGCGTCCGGCCTGTCAGCGGCCATGCACGCTCCATCGGACGGGACGTCGAGGGCCGAAGAACGAGGCGATGGAGGCTAAGACTGAGGCGCTGAAGGCCCGAGCGCTGGCGATCGGCGTTCCCCTCCCCCTTGTGGGGAGGGGTTAGGGGTGGGGGTACCCTTTGCATCGCTCACCCTCCCTTCATCGGCGACAGGATCTCGACCCGGTCGCCCTCCGCAAGCGCACAGTCGTCGCGTTCTCGCGCCGGCACGACCTCGCCGTTCAGTGCTGTTGCCAGCCAGCTGCCCTCGTAGTCGAGCTCGGCGAGCAGCGCCCCGAGCGTGGGCGCGGCCACCTCGTGGCTTTCGCCGTTAACGGTGAGCTTCATGGATGAGCTCCCTGGCTGTCGGATTGTCCAGGATCATGTCGGCTGCCTGCCGTGCCATGGCGGGGGCGAGCAGGAAGCCGTGGCGGTAGAGGCCGTTGATGCGGATCGTGTTCCCATCGCGCTCGACGCGCGGCAGGTTGTCGGCGAAGGCCGGCCGGACGCCGACACCCGTCTCGACCAACTCGGCCTCGCCAAAGGCTGGGTGCAGCGCGTAGGCAGCGTTGAGCAGTTCCATCACCGAGCGCGCGGTGATCGGCCCCGCGTCGGCGCTCTCGATCATGGTCGCGCCGACCATGAACAGGTTGTCCGCGCGCGGCACGACATAGACCGGGATGCGCGGATGCAGCAGCCGCACCGGCCGGGCCAACGACACGTCACGGGTTCTGAGGATCAGCATCTCGCCACGCACGCCGCGCAAGCCCGGCCGTGCGCCGGCCATGCCGGTGCAGTCGGCCTCGACCTCCGCCCTGCCGGGCGCCTGCACGGTGCCGTAGCCGAACTCGAAGCGCACGCCCATCCCCACGAGCTTCTCCTGCAGCCCGAGCAGTGCCTTGCGCGGGTCGAGATGTGCTTCTTCGGCAAAGAACAGCGCGCGGCCGAAGCGCCCCTCGAGGTCGGGCTCGAGTGTGGCGATGGCCTCGGCGTCGATGGGCCGAAAGCCTGACGTGCGACAGCCGAAGCGGTCGAGCTCGCGCGCGTCGCGGGCAGGCGCCACGACCAGCGTGCCGTTGCGCATGACCTGCCCGGGCAGTGCCGCCGACCACCAGTCGGCGGCCTTGCTGCCGAGCGAAAGCACGGCCTCCTCGGCACTCTCGCGCTCGCACCATGGCGCCAGCATGCCGCCGGCCTGCCACGAGGCATTGCCGGCGATCTGCCGTCTGGTGTCGACCACGGTCACATCGGCGCCGCGGGTCGCCAGCTCAAGCGCGAGCGTCAGCCCGGCGACGCCCGCACCGCGGATCAGCACCTTCATGGCTGGCTCACTCCGCCGGCTCGGCGTTCTCGACCGGCATATAGAGGTCGCCGCCGTCGCGGTACTTCGCCGCCATCGCCGCAAGCCCCTCCTTCTGGGCCTCGGC
This sequence comes from Aminobacter sp. Piv2-1, assembly GCF_037625995.1. Taxonomy (NCBI): domain Bacteria; kingdom Pseudomonadati; phylum Pseudomonadota; class Alphaproteobacteria; order Hyphomicrobiales; family Phyllobacteriaceae; genus Aminobacter; species Aminobacter sp. Piv2-1. Next base: position 172,248 of record NZ_JARKMU010000013.1, on the reverse strand, counting down.
GCGGATGTCGTGGGAGATCCGCATCGAGCAGAATTTCGGGCCGCACATCGAGCAGAAATGCGCCACCTTGTGAGCTTCCTTGGGCAAGGTCTGGTCGTGGTAAGAGCGCGCCGTCTCAGGGTCGAGCGAGAGGTTGAACTGGTCCTCCCAGCGGAACTCGAAGCGCGCCCGCGACAGCGCGTCGTCCCTGACCTTGGCGGCCGGATGGCCTTTTGCCAGGTCGGCAGCGTGGGCCGCGATCTTGTAGGTGATGACACCCACCTTGACGTCGTCGCGGTCGGGCAGGCCGAGATGCTCCTTGGGCGTGACGTAGCAGAGCATGGCCGTGCCGAACCAGCCGATCATGGCCGCACCGATTCCGCTCGTGATGTGGTCGTAGCCCGGCGCGATGTCGGTGGTGAGCGGCCCAAGCGTGTAGAAGGGCGCTTCGCCGCACACCTCCAGCTGCTTGTCCATGTTCTCCTTGATCTTGTGCATCGGCACGTGGCCGGGGCCCTCGATCATCACCTGGCAATCCTTGGCCCAGGCGATCTTGGTGAGCTCGCCCAGCGTCTCCAACTCGGCGAATTGGGCGGCGTCGTTGGCGTCGGCGATCGAGCCGGGGCGCAGGCCATCGCCGAGCGAGAAGGCGACGTCATAGGTCCGGCAGATGTCGCAGATCTCGTCGAAATGCTCGTAGAGGAAGCTCTCCTTGTGGTGATGCAGGCACCACTTGGCCATGATCGAGCCGCCGCGCGAGACGATGCCGGTGACACGGTCGACGGTCAGGTGGATGTAGGCCAGGCGCACGCCGGCATGGATGGTGAAGTAGTCGACGCCCTGTTCGGCCTGCTCGATGAGGGTGTCGCGGAACACTTCCCAGGTCAGGTTCTCGGCGATGCCGCCGACCTTCTCCAGCGCCTGGTAGAGCGGCACCGTGCCGATCGGCACCGGCGAGTTGCGGATGATCCAGTCGCGGATGTTGTGGATGTTGCGGCCGGTGGACAGGTCCATCACGGTGTCACCGCCCCAGCGCGTCGCCCACACCATCTTCTCGACCTCCTCGGCCATCGACGAGGTGACGGCCGAGTTGCCGATATTGGCGTTGATCTTCACCAGGAAGTTGCGGCCGATGATCATCGGCTCGCTCTCGGGGTGGTTGATGTTTGAGGGGATGATGGCGCGGCCGCGGGCGACCTCGTCGCGGACGAATTCGGGCGTGACGAAATCGGGGATGGCGGCGCCGAAGCTCTCGCCATCGCGGGCAAGCTTCGCGCGCACTTGCTCGCGGCCGAGGTTTTCGCGGATGGCGACGAACTCCATCTCGGGCGTGACGATGCCGGCGCGGGCATAGGCGAGCTGGGTGACGGCGCGGCCGCCCGTGGCGCGCAGCGGTGCGTTGCGCACCGGGAATTCCGGCGTCAGGCGCTCGGCCGAGACGAAGCCGTTGTCCTCGTCCTTGACCGCGCGGCCCTCATAGCGCTCGACGTCGCCGCGGGCGAGGATCCAGTCCTCGCGCAGCCGGGGCAGGCCGCGCTCGATGTCCGTCTTCACCGACGTGTCGGTGTAGGGGCCGGACGAATCGTAGACCGTGACGGGCGGCTCGCCGGCGCTCGGATGGACCGAAATCTCGCGCATCGGCACGCGGATGCTAGGGTGGAGCTTGCCTGGTTTGTAGACTTTTCGCGACGCGGGAAGTTCGCCAACGGTGACGGTCGGGGTGTGGGCATTCATGAGTGAGCCTCCTAGTTGGAGACCCAGTCCATGCGATGAGGAGGAGGAGAGGTTTAGCCTGGGGACCTCGGGCATGGATGGGCCCGAATGCCTGAGCCGGACAACCGGCTTGCTGCGCCTCGCACCGTCCCTACGCCAGTATGAACTGGATCAGGTTCAACGGGTCACTGCGCTGCGCGAAGCCAGCAGAATCTCAGCCCCTTGTCGGGACCCCCCTGGTGAGCCTTAAGCATGGAGGCGGAACCTACGTGCTGTCAACGGCCTTTCGCAGAGGCCGAGAGAATGCCAAAGTCACAGATGTCGGGACCCCCATTGCGGTTCCGATAACGATCGGATAATAGGTCAGCATCGCTGACATAAATTGTCTGGTGCTTGCGGTGTCCGGGGAGGACGTTCGGCCCGCAGGAGACAGGAGGAACATCCGTGACGGACAATCCCTCGCCGCTCAAGTTCCACGTGCCCGAGCCCGAAGTGCGGCCGGGCGGAACGCCCGACTTTTCCAACGTGCCGATCCCCAAGGCGGGTTCGGTCGACCGGCCGCCGGTCGACGTCGACCCCAGGACGATCCGCGATCTCGCCTATTCGATCATCCGCGTGCTCAACCGCGAAGGCGATGCGGTGGGCCCATGGGCCGGCACGCTGACCGACGAGGAACAACTCGAAGGCCTGCGCCACATGATGACGCTGCGGACCTTCGACGCGCGCATGCAGATGGCGCAGCGCCAGGGCAAGACCTCGTTCTACATGCAGCACATGGGCGAGGAGGCGGTGAGCTGTGCCTTCCGCAAGGCGCTGATCAAGGGCGACATGAACTTCCCGACCTATCGCCAGGCCGGCCTGCTGATTGCGGGCGGCTATCCGATGGTCGACATGATGAACCAGATCTACTCCAACGAGAAGGATCCGCTGAAGGGCCGCCAGCTGCCGATCATGTATTCGGCTAAGGATCACGGCTTCTTTTCGATCTCGGGCAACCTGACGACCCAGTACATCCAGGCTGTCGGCTGGGCGATGGCATCAGCGATCAAGGGCGACACCAAGATCGCGGTCGGCTGGGTCGGCGACGGCGCCACGGCCGAGAGCGACTTCCATGCCGCGCTCGTCTTCGCCTCGACCTACAAGGCGCCCGTCGTTCTCAACATCGTCAACAACCAGTGGGCGATCTCGACCTTCCAGGGCATCGCCCGCGGCGGCTCCGGCACCTTTGCGGCCCGCGGCCTCGGCTTCGGCATCCCGGCGCTGCGCGTCGACGGCAACGACTATCTCGCCGTCCACGCGGTGGCGAAGTGGGCGACCGAGCGCGCCCGCAGCAATCTCGGGCCGACGCTGGTCGAATACGTCACCTACCGCGTCGGCGCGCACTCGACCTCGGACGATCCCTCCGCCTACCGGCCGAAGACCGAGTCGGATGCCTGGCCGCTTGGCGACCCTGTCATCCGGCTGAAGAACCACCTGATCCGGCGCGGCCTGTGGTCGGACGAGCGCCACAAGCAAACGGAGGCGGAGATCCTCGAAGCCGTCATTTCGGCGCAGAAGGAAGCCGAGAGCCACGGCACGCTGCATGCCGGCGGCAAGCCGTCGACGCGCGACATGTTCGAGGGCGTCTATGCCGAGATGCCGCCGCATCTCCGTCGCCAGCGCCAGAAGGCGGGAGTGTAGCCGATGCCGCGCATGACAATGATCGAGGCCATCCGCAGCGCCATGGACGTCGCCATGGGCCGCGACGACAACGTCGTCGTGTTCGGCGAGGACGTCGGCTATTTCGGCGGCGTCTTCCGCTGCACGCAAGGGCTCCAGCAGAAATACGGCCGCTCGCGCTGCTTCGACGCACCGATCAGCGAGCTCGGCATCGTCGGTGCAGCCGTCGGCATGGCCGCCTATGGTCTCAAGCCATGCATCGAAATCCAGTTCGCCGACTACGTCTATCCAGCATATGACCAGATCGTTTCGGAGGCGGCACGGTTGCGCTACCGCTCCAACGGCGAGTTCACCTGCCCGATCGTCATCCGTATGCCCACAGGCGGCGGCATCTTCGGCGGCCAGACCCACAGCCAGAGCCCCGAGGCGCTGTTCACCCACGTCTCCGGCCTCAAGGTCGTCGTTCCGTCCAATCCGCTCGACGCCAAGGGCCTGCTGATCGCCTCGATCGAAGACCCCGATCCGGTAATCTTTCTGGAGCCGAAACGATTATACAACGGCCCCTTCGACGGCCATCACGACCGCCCGGTCACAGCCTGGTCGAAGCATGAGCTGGGCGAGGTTCCGGAGGGCCACTTCACCGTGCCGCTGGGCAAGGCGGATATCCGCCGCCCCGGTTCCGCCGTCACCGTGCTCGCCTATGGCACCATGGTCTATGTCGCCCAGGCGGCGGCCGAGGAGACCGGCATCGACGCCGAGGTCATCGATCTCAGGACGCTTTTGCCGCTCGATCTCGAAACCATCGTCGCCTCGGTCAAGAAGACCCGCCGCTGCGTGGTGGTGCACGAGGCGACGCTGACCTCGGGCTTCGGCGCCGAACTCGTGTCGCTGGTGCAGGAAAACTGCTTCTACCACCTCGAAGCGCCTGTCGCCCGCGTCACCGGCTGGGACACGCCCTATCCGCATGCGCAGGAATGGGACTACTTCCCCGGACCCAAGCGCGTCGGCGAAGCTTTGATCGAAACGATGGAGGCCTGAGCATGGGCGAACATGTCATCAAGCTTCCCGACGTCGGCGAAGGCGTGGCCGAGGCCGAGCTCGTCGAATGGCACGTCAAGATCGGCGACCTCGTGCGTGAGGACGCCGTGCTTGCCGCCGTCATGACCGACAAGGCGACGGTCGAGATTCCGTCGCCGGTCGACGGCGAAATCCTGTGGCTCGGAGCCGAGATCGGCGACACGGTCGCGGTCGGTTCGCCGATCGTCAGGATCAAGGTTGCGGGCGACGCGTCGGCCCCCGAACCAGCTGCAGAATCGAAGCCGGAAGCAAAGGCTCCCGAGCCTGCGAAAGTCTCTACTGCGCCGGCTAAGAAAGAAGATCCTGCCAAAGCTCCTGCTGTCGCTAAGGCTGCTGCCAGCTCTGCCGCTCTCAAACCTGCACCGCGGGCAACGACCGTCGGCCTGCCGCGTCCGGAGGGCGAGCGCCCGCTCGCGTCACCCGCCGTCAGGCTGCGCGCCAAGGAAGCCGGCATCGACCTGCGTCAGGTGCCTGGCACCGGGCCGGCCGGCCGCATCACCCACGAGGACCTCGATGCCTTCGCCGCGCGCGGCGCCGCCGTCCCGGCAGCCGGGCTGGAGGCGAAGACCGCGGTCGAGGAGATCAAGGTCATCGGCCTGCGTCGCCGCATCGCCGAGAAGATGGCGCTGGCCAAGTCGCGAATCCCGCACATCACCTATGTCGAGGAGGTCGACGTCACCGCGCTCGAGGAGCTGCGCGCCAGGCTCAACGCTTCGAAGAAGCCCGATCGCGCCAAGCTGACCATCCTGCCGTTCCTGATGCGGGCGCTGGTCAAGGCGGTCGGCGAACAGCCGCAGCTCAACGCGATCTATGACGACGATGCGGGCGTCATCCACCGCCATGCCGGGGTGCATATCGGCATGGCCGCGCAGACGCCCGGTGGCCTCGTGGTGCCCGTCGTCAAGCATGCCGAGGCGCGCGACCTCTGGGATTGCGCCGCCGAGGTCAACCGCCTGGCGGATGCCGCCAAGGCCGGCACCGCGACGCGCGAGGAACTGACCGGCTCGACCATCACCATTACCTCGCTGGGCGCCATGGGCGGTATCGCCACCACGCCCGTCATCAACTATCCGGAAGTGGCGATCGTTGGCGTCAACAAGATCATGATCCGGCCGCTGTGGGACGGCACCCAGTTCGTGCCGCGCAAGATGATGAACCTGTCGTCCAGCTTCGACCATCGCGTCATTGATGGCTGGGATGCGGCCGTCTTCGTCCAGCGTCTCAAGACGCTGCTCGAGGCGCCGGCAATGATCTTCGTGGAGGGCTGAGGCGATGGGTCTGATCCTCAACTACCCCCTCACCGGCCCTTCGGGTCACCTCTCCCCCTGCCAGGGGGAGAGGAATCGCGAGCCTGGCGGCGGCGAGTTTCCAGCTTGGGTTCCTCGCCCCCACGGAGTGGGGGAGAGGTGGCGAGTGAAACGAGCCGGTGAGGGGGCAATTTCTTCCGCAATGCTGGGGGCCGGACGATGAAGGAAATCTCCTGCAAGCTGCTTGTCATCGGCGCCGGCCCCGGCGGTTACATCTGCGCCATCCGCGCCGGCCAGCTCGGTATCGACACGGTCATCGTCGAGGCCGGCAAGCCGGGCGGCACCTGCCTCAATGTCGGCTGCATCCCGTCCAAGGCGATGATCCATGCCGCGGACGAGTACCTGACGGCGACCGAGATGGCGGCGGGCAAGAGTCCGGTGGGCATCACCGTGTCAGGGCCGGTCATCGATCTCGGCAAGACGGTGGCCTGGAAGGACCGTATCGTTGGCCGGCTCAATACTGGAGTTTCCGGCCTGCTCAAGAAGGCCAAGGTCAAGTCGGTTCAGGGCTGGGCGCGGTTCCGCGACGGCAAGACCGTCGAGGTCGAGACCGAGACCGGCCTGCAGGTCATCCGCGCCGAGACAATCGTTATCGCCACCGGCTCCGCCCCAGTCGAGCTGCCGTTCCTGCCCTTCGGTGGACCGGTCATCTCGTCGACTGAGGCGCTGTCGCTGAAGCAGGTGCCGCAGCAGCTCGCCGTCGTCGGCGGCGGCTATATCGGCCTCGAACTCGGCACTGCCTTCGCCAAGCTCGGCTCCAAGGTGACTGTGGTCGAGGCGCTGCCGCGCATCCTGCCGCAATACGATGCCGAGCTGACGCGCCCGGTCGCCAAGCGGCTCGAGGCGCTCGGCGTCAAGGTGCTGACCGGCGCCAAGGCCAAGGGCCTGTCCTCCAAGGGCGATGCACTCCTGGTCGAGGCGGCCGACGGCAGCGAGCAGAAGGTTGCGGCCGACAAGGTGCTGGTGACGGTCGGGCGCAAGCCGGTGACCGAAGGCTGGGGGCTGGAAGAGATAGACCTCGACCGCGACGGCCGCTTCATCCGCATCGACGACCAGTGCCGCACCTCGATGCGCGGCATATACGCCATCGGCGACGTCACCGGCGAGCCGATGCTTGCGCACCGTGCGATGGCGCAGGGCGAGATGGTCGCCGAGATCGTCGCCGGCCACAAGCGCAGCTGGGACAAGCGGTCGATCCCGGCCGTCTGCTTCACCGATCCGGAGGTGGTGACGACGGGCCTGTCGCCCGACGAGGCCAAGGCCGCCGGCATCGAGATCAAGACGGCGCAGTTCCCGTTCTCGGCCAATGGCCGGGCGATGACGCTGTCCAGCGAGGACGGCTTTGTCCGTGTCGTCGCCCGAGCCGACAACCATCTGGTGCTCGGCATCCAGGCGGTCGGCACCGGCGTCGCCGAGCTGTCGTCGGCCTTCAGCCTGGCGATCGAGATGGGCGCCCGCGTCGAAGACATCGCCGGCACGATCCACGCTCATCCGACGCAAGGCGAGGCTTTCCTGGAGGCCGCGCTGCGCACGCTCGGCCACGCGCTCCACATCTGAAACGGCGGTTTCGCGCCACCGTCTCAGCCGGTGTCGACCGCGCCGTGCTCGTAAAGTTCGTCCATGCTGAGCGAGGCCAGGTCGGCGAAGCGCGCCTGGCTTCTGGCTTGGCCGTCGCCGAGGACGACGACGTCGTCGCAGAAGGAAATGGTGCTGCGGTGATGGCTGATGACGATGGTGGTGTGGCGGCCGGCCCTTGACCGCAAGGTCTCGACGATGGCCGCTTCCGACAGGCCGTCCACCGCATTGGTGGCCTCGTCCAGGATCAGGATGTCGGGGTCACGCACCAGCGCGCGCGCCAGGGCGATGCGCTGGCGCTGTCCCGCCGACAGGTTCACGCCGCGATGGCCGACGACCGTCTGGTAGCCCTGGGGCAGGCCCATGATGAACTCATGCGCCTCGGCCAGCCTGGCCGCGCGTTCGGCCTCGGCCGGCGAGGCGAGCGCCTGCCCATAGGTGATGTTGTCCAGGATGGTTCCGTCGACCAGTTCGAGGTCCTGGCTGGCCAGGGCAATCTGGCTGCGCCACTGGACGGGATCGATCGCGCCGAGGGCGACGTCGTCCACGAGAATTGTGCCCTCGTCAGGTTCGACGAAACGGCACAGAAGGTTGACGATCGTCGTCTTGCCCGCACCCGATCGCCCGACGATCGCGGTCGAGCGGCCGGCGCGGATGTCGAAGCGCGCCGAGCGCAGCACGGGGCTGGCTCTGTCGGCGCCCGGATAGCCGAAGGTCACGCCGTCGAAGGTCATTTGCCGGGACAGGCCCTGGAAGGGCCGGCTGCCGCCGGGCGGCTGCGGCTTGTCCGACGGGTCGAGCAGCCAGCGCACCTCTTCCAGCGATCCGCTCCAGCCCTGTAACTGGCTCCAGCACATCTGCAGGGCGCGCATGTGCGGCTGCAGCCGGTAGAGCAGCACGACGAAGGCGACGATGACCGGGAAGCTTATGCCGCCGTACCACGAGCCGACGACCGCGCCGAGGAACAGCAGCGCGTGCAGCGCCTCGGTCAGAGGCGGCAATGCGCCTTGCCTGGATTGCAGGGCGAAGCCCGCCCTGCGCACCGCATCCGACGCCTGGTCGAATGCCGCCTGCTCCCGCGCTTGCTGGCCGAAGATGCGGATCAGCCGTCCGGCATTGACGAGGTGGAGCATCCGGGAGGCGAGTTCGCCGTTGCGCGAGGTGACGCCGCGGCTCGGCGCCTTGAGACCGGCGGACAGGGCGGCATGCACCAGTTGCACCAGGACGAGGCCGACCGCCACCAACAAGGTCATCTGCCAGGACAACAGCAGCAGGAAGGCGAGCAGGATGACGGCGGCCGAGGCGTTGACGATCGCCGAGAGCACGATCTGGACCGCGTCGGAGGCGCGCCAGGATTCGTTGGAGATGATGTTCAGCAGCCGTCCCGGGCTCTGCAGCAGGAAGAACGGATATCCGAGCCTGAGCAGCTGCGCCGACAGCGCGCTGCGGATGGCGTGGCTCGCCTTGCCGTAGATGTGGCTCGTGAGCAGCGCGTTGGCATAGGCGAGCAGGTTCTTGAACGCGATCAGGGCAAAGACGATCGCGGCCAGCGCAAACAGGCGCTGGCCTTCGCTGAGCCCCGCTCCGACCCGCTGGAAGACGCCCGAGAGGCCGCCCATGTCGCCGGCCCCCGCCTGGCCGACGATGATGCCCAACATGGGAATGATCAGGCCGATGCCGACGCCCTCGAGGGCGGCGCTCGCAAGTCCGAGCAGCACCACGACGGGCAGCAGGCGCTGCTGGCGGCCCATGAGGCCGCGCAGCATCGAAAATCCGGGCAATGAAGGCTGCGTCACGGCGGACCTCATCTCGGCTCGACGGCGGCTTGGCCGACCGGCTGCCGCGGGCTGCGCCGACCCGTACGCCACAGCGCCAGCCCGGCATAGCGGCAGGCGCCGCGCAGGTTCATCAGCACGATCGGCCGGTGGGAAAGCTGCAGCTCCGGATCGAATGTCGGGCCGCCTACGAGCTCGCGCAAGGCGGAGCGGAACGCCCAGTAGAAATGGCGCAGCAGCCATGGCGCGCGCCCGAGATGCTTGAGGTACAGCCCCCCGTTGCCGAGGCTGTAGCTGCGGTGCAGCGCTTCCACCTCGCCGCGTTCGCTTCGGCCGTGGTGATGGAAGACGACCATGTCGGGCACATATTCGACCTCGACGCCCGCGAGGAAGGCGCGCACCAGGTAGTCGGTGTCCTCGGCCGAGCGCAGCGGCGCGCCGACGCCGAAGCGCTCGTCGAAACGGCCGATCCGCAATGCCACCTCGCGGCTCATCGTCATGTTGCAGCCCAGCACGAACCCGCCCGGCGGAATGGCCCGGGTCAGTTGCTCCCGCTGCCGCGAGCGCTTGATGGTGAAGGGCAGGTCCCGCTGATCGCCGAGTTCGACGCGGCCGCCGCGAACGCACGGCGAGGCATCGGCATAGTGCCGTTCCAGGTCGCGCAGGTAGTCGGGATGCAGTTGGCAATCGTCGTCGATGAAGACGAGCAGGCTGCCGCGCGCGCGTTCCAGCCCGGCGTTGCGGGCGGCCGAGAGGCCCGGCCTCGGTTCCGAGACCAGCGTCATGGGAATGGTCGAGCCTGCCGCCAAGCGGGCGAGGCAGTCCGCCGTGCCGTCGCTGGAGCCGTTGTCGACGACCACGAGTTCGGCGGCGAAGGCGGCATGCGACCGGCAGGCCGCCTGGATGGAGCCAACGCAAGCCGCAAGTGCTGCCACGCGATTGCGCGTGCAGACGATGAAGCTTGCCCTGGGCGGCGGCGTTGCCGCCGTGGCGGGGACGGCCGGCCCCCGCGCAGCGTGCGGGAACATGCCTGCCGCCGGTTTGATTCGCGTTTCTGCCGTCATGCTATCCCGTCTGCAGGGCGGCCGCGGCCGGCTTGGACTTCATGTACCACTCGACGGCATCGATCTGCTTGGCGGCGGCAATGGACAAAAGGCTGAGGCGCGGCGCGGCCGCTGCGGTGCGCAGGCCGTAGCGTTCGCGGCGGCGGATGACGCCCCACTTGGATGTGCGGGCGAGGAACTCGTGGGTAAGCGCCGGCCGGCCTTCGTCGCCGATCATCTGGTAGAGGAAATAGAACAGGTTGAGCGCGCCGACCTCGTAGCTGGGCCGTTCCCGCTCCGGCAGGGCGGCGATACCCTCGTCGAGCGCCAGCAGGAATTCGGCCGTCCCGCGCACCGTTTCGACGGTCACCTCGTCGCCGATGCCGCGCAGCACGTCCGGGTTGGGCGCCAGCGCCTCGGCTGCCAGGTTCTCGCCGACGATCTCGAGATGGGTCTGCCGCATCCGTTGCCGATGCCGGGCCGTCACGCTCTCCTCGTGCTGGCGGTAGGCGAGTTGGCTTTCGACGATCATCGCGGCCGGATGGCGCTCGGCGATCCGCCGGAACAGGTCGAAGTCCTCGGCGTGCACGTAGCGCCCATCGTAGAACAGCATGTCTTGCGGGATGACCCTGCGGTTGTAGACCACCGTCGAATGCAGGAACAGCGTGAAGAACTTCGACAGGGCCCGCAGGCTGCCCGACCGGTAGATCGGGTGCGGCGTGCCGGGCAGCAGCCGGTTGCGGATCAGCGTGTCGGCGCCCGTGCCGCAAATGGCAAGCTCGGGTTGCAGCGCAAACAGTGTCACCTGTCGCGACAGGCGCGAGCGGTAGGCGATGTCGTCGGCATCCATCCTGGCAACCAGGTCGCCGCCGGCGAGCGCCAGCCCTTCGTTCAGCGTCGCGATCAGCCCCCGGTTCTCGCGCGAGACGATGCGGATGCGGCTGTCCGCCTTGCGGTAGCTTTCCAGGATGGCGAGCGTGTCGTCCGTCGAACCGTCGTCGATGGCGATGACCTCGAGGCGCCGGTGATCCTGGTAGAGGATGCTGTCGAGCGCCGCGGCCAGATAGGGGGCCGCGTTGTAGGCAGGAAGCAGCACGGAAACCAGGGGAGGGGACATCGGTTCGCCTTGGGTCGGTTCATCGGATCTCGGAAGCTGGCAGTGCTTCCGGCTGGTCTGGGCGGGCGGAAAGCCGGTCGCCTGCGGGCCAGGTTGTCCGGCGGCCGCCCGCGTCGACATAGGGGAAACGGCGCTTGAGGGCGTTCAGGCGTTTCTCGAAGAACAGCCAGGAGAGCGAGGCAGCCACGAGGGTGGCGGAACCTGCGACCAGCAGCCGGCCGGCCCCCTGGCTCGAGACGTTGAGCGGTATCCAGAACTGTGCCTTGACGGCCAGTGACAGGGCGATCGGGTGCAGCAGGTAGACACCGTAGCTGATGCGCCCCAGCGCCGTCAGCGGCGGAAGTTCGGCCAGCCGCCCGGCCCAGCCGGCGAGGCCTGTCGAACAGTTTCCGACCAGCATTGCGAGCGGCAGCAGCGGCAGGATCTCCAGCGCGATCCAGCGCGCCCATTCCTGCGTCGGGGTGGCCGGCGAGGGCGCGAACCATTGCAGGAACAGGAACGCGCCGGCGGCCGGCATCCAGGTCAGTCTCGCCCAGCGCGGCCAGCCCTGATTCTCCGACCGATAGGCGGCGAGCAGCGCACCCGATCCGAGCGCGTCCATCGAGGCGGGCGGCAGCAGGTCGCGGGCGAGCGACGGCGTTGCGGTGAAGGGCCAGTAGAATCGGTAGGCGAGCGAGAGGGCGATGACGCCGACGCAGATAGCCAAGATCGACCGCCGCGGCGCGAACAGGACGACCAGCGGCCATACCAGGTAGAACTGCTCTTCGATGCTGAGGCTCCAGGTGTGGCTCAGTACCCAGGGCTCCCAGGCGTCGCGTTGGGCGAACCAGAAATTGGACAAATAGAGCGCGTGCCAGGCGAGCGAACCGCGGGCCTGTTCGAGGTCGACCAGCCAGACAAAGCCGATCACGGCGAAGTAGAGCGGGAAGATGCGCAACGCGCGGCGGGCGTAGAACGCCTTGAGCGCGGTTGCCGGCCGGAACCTCGCCGTGTCGCGTGCATCCAGCAGCAGGCGCGTTATCAGGAAGCCGCTGAGTATGAAGAACAGGCGCACGCCGAAATGGCCCCAGTTGGAGCCTTGGGCGGCGTAGAAATGCGCATAGAGCACGAACGAGACGGCGATGGCCCTGAGCGCGTCAAGCTGGTTTTCCCGCGCGTCCCGCATGGACCGCTCCCTCCGAATTCCCGACTTCGATCAAAAGCCCGGGGGGTGCCCGGTCAAGATCATTCATGCGCGCAGAACGTCGGATGCCTGCCGGCCGGCAGTAAATCGCCGGCGATCGACACCGCGCGCGCAGGGTGCATGTCTGCACCGAAATATGGCCTCCAATTGTTTTTGTCTTCTCGTTGCAGGTCGCGCGGGTAATATTTTGTTTCCGCGCGAAATGCGTTTTCATTTTTGTAATGATTAGCAAATGATTCTATGAAAGTTCAGAAGTATTAGAAATATACTTCATGTAATATTTTGATATTGCCGGCGGTTCGCCGGATTTTCGCGCATTGTGCACTGCAACCTTGCTGTTGGCTGCGATGGGCGCTGCTTCCGCGCATCGGCGCATGGAGCCAGGCACATGTGTCTTGCCGAGGCCGTCCGCTTAGGCTAGGAAGCCGACGCGCTGGACGACCAGTGCCTTTGTTCGTTCGGGGACGGCCCCATCATTCGATGGCGCCACGCATTTGTCACTCCGACCGGAATCCATCCTGAATCATCGCGAAGACGTTGCCGGTCCGTACTTGGCGGGCCGCTGTTGCGTTCGTGGTCGGGCCAGTCGGTCCCGGACACGTTCGGTTCCGGGGGATTCCCCGGCGCGCGCCTTCGCACCATCAATCGAGCCGACCGGAGAGGCGCCGTGGCGGGACCACTAGAACAGTTTGAAATCAAGCCGATATTCACCCTCTTCGAGCTCGGGGGGCAGCAGGTCGCCTTCACCAATTCCTCGGCCTACATGGCCGGGGCGGCGGTGCTCGGCGGCCTGTTCCTGCTGGCGTCCTCCAGCAGCCGCGCACTCGTGCCATCACGCCTGCAGTCGGTCTCCGAACTGATCTACGAATTCGTCTCCAAGACGCTGCGCGACAATGCCGGGGAAGGGGGCATGCGATTCTTCCCGCTGGTGTTCTCGCTGTTCGTCTTCATCCTGATCGCGAACCTCATCGGCTTGTTCCCTTACGCGTTCACGGTCACCAGCCAGATCATCGTCACCTTCGCCTTCGCCATGCTGGTGTTCGGTACGGTCACGCTCTACGGCATATGGAAGCACGGGCTGGGCTTCTTCCGCCTGTTCCTGCCGTCCGGCGTCCCGCTCATCTTGTCGCCGATCATCGTTCCGATCGAGGTCATTTCCTACATCTCGCGCCCGGTCAGCCATTCGGTGCGTCTGTTCGCGGTGATGCTGGCGGGCCACATCACGCTCAAGGTATTCGCCGGCTTCGTGGTCAGCATGTCCGGCCTCGGAACGCTGGGCGTGATCGGCGCGATCCTGCCCCTCGCGATGACCGTTGCGCTCACCGCGCTCGAACTGCTGATGGCGGTGATCCAGGCCTACATCTTCACCATGCTCACCTGCATGTACCTGAACGACGCGATCCATCCGGGGCATTGATCCACTGCCCCGAATTCCAGCATCAGCACTCACCTTCAACCGCCGGGACACGTCCCGGCGGTTTTTTTTATGGGCTGCGGGGTTGGGGGGCGCTATTTCCGCTTCTTCGCCGCGCGGTGCTCGAGAATGGCGGTCGCCTGCAGCGCCACCAGGATGACCGCCGAGCCGGCGACGATGCGCATCTCCGGTATCTCGCCGAAGAAGATGTAGCCGGCCGCCGCGGTCACCACGATCGACAGATAGCCGATGGGCGCGAGCACGCTCGCCTCGGCCAGGCGATAGGCGCGCAGGAAGCAGTATTGTCCGGCCTGTGCGAGCAGGCCGATGCCGAGCAACGGGATCCAGTCGAACGGCTTCACCGGCTGCCAGACGATCACCGCGGGCACCGCCGTGATGACCGCCAGGCCGACCGTGTAGAAGACCATCATGACGGTGGTGTTCTCGTCGCGCAGGGCGCGTGTCTGGATGATCGCCAGCGAGCCGAAGACGACCGTGCCGAACACCGCGAGCAACCCGACATTCCAGCCGACGCCACCGGGCGCCAGCATGACCAGCACGCCGGCGAAGGCGAGGCCGGCGCCGATCCAACGCAGCCGCGAGACGCGCTCGCCGAGAAACGCGACCGCCATAGCCATGGTGACCAGCGGTCGTGAAAAGCCGAGCGCGTTGACCACCGCCAGCGGCAGAAGCGTGTAGGCGAGGAACTGGCTGGTCAGCGCAATCGCGTTGCAGGTGACGCGCGAGATGTTCTTCCACGGGTGCCTGGTGTGGCGGATGTGGAAGCGGTGCCGCCAGATCAGCGGCAGGATGAACATGAGCCCGATCATGGCGCGGATGAAGACGAGCTGGAATGCGGGATAGGTCATCCCTTGCGCCTTGACCAGCGCCGTCATGCCTCCGGCGACCAGCACCATGTCGGCGAGCACCCAGAGGATGCCCTCGCGGTTGTCCTTGCGCCGCTCCTCCCCCGCCTGGAGCGGCGGTTCGGGATCAGGCTGGCTGGACAAGATTGGCCATCAGCCTGAAGGCGCCAGGTACCAGCTTGTCGAGCTGGTGGTGCAGCACGAGCGAGGTGTGGGTGTGGCGGCCCTTGCCGATCCCGGCCGAGACGATCGCGCCCAAGAGCGGCTGTTCGTTGACGTCGTGCATCGACACCAGCGGCTGGTAGGCCTCGTCCCAACGGGCGGCGAAGTAGAGCCCGCGCTCCTTGTCCCAGCCGGACCAGTCCTGCGGGCCGATGGCGTTCGGGCCCTTCAACAGGACGTGGTCCGGCGCGAGCACCGTGACCTCGGCGCTGGGATCCGTTACGCGCCAGCGTAACGAAGGCGAGCCGATCTCGAGTTTCCTCGGCGGCGTGGCCAGTGGATCCCAACCGTCGGTCGGGCGGTGATAGAGCGTAACGAGGTGGCCGCCGTCCTCGACGAATCGGTGCAGCCTTTCGGTGGCGGCGGCGAGGTCCTTGCGGATGCCGAAGGCGAAGATGCCGACCACGATGGTGGTGTAGCGGCCGAGGTCGCCGGCAAGCGCCTTGGCGTCGAGTTCGGTGACGTCGAGGCCCATGCGGGCAAGCCAGAGGCCGACCCGGTCGGCGCCGGCGCCGACGTAGCCGACGCGCGCGCCCTCGGGCAGCTTCAGGTCGAGCGAGAGCACCTTGAGCGTCTCCGGCTGGCGGTGGACGATGCGGCCAACATGCGGATAGGAAATCGGCGTTAGCCTGAGCCCCGGCCGGCCGCCGACCAGCGGCGTGACCGTGACCAGGCCCGGGGCCGGCATTGCGGGCGCGCGAACGACCTGGCCGGCCGCCGTTTCGGCGAGCGACCAGCCGCCGCCCATGTTGAGCGCGACCGCAGCCTGGCTGCCGGAGACGCGGGGTACGACCGGCCATTCGCGCCGGCTGCCGTCGAGCGGGGCGATGATCGCCTCGGGCTCAATGGCCACGGAGCTGGCGGGCAGGACGGCGAAGGGCTCTTCGAGGTCGAAGCTGGCACGCGCCACGTGGCCGTCGAATTCGGCCGAGACGACGACATGCGCCTCGCCATTGCCGCCGAGCGCCGACCATGCCGGAGCGTAGAGCTTCGAATAGCCAGCGTCGGCTGCCACGGAGACCGAGAATGCGCGGCGATTGGCGGCAACGGCTTTGGCAGAGACGAGCGCAGGCATGACCGCTTCGATCTTGACCGAACGGCCCTCGGCCCCCGGAGCCAGGTCGACGGTTAGCGCGCCCGTCTCGCCGGGCGACAGCGTCGCCGGCGCAAGCACAGCGCGGTCGAAGATGCCAGCCGCCTCGATCAGCGCTGCATCGATTTCGCGCGCCTTGCGGTCGAGGCGGTGGCGATGGAGGTCGAGGAAGGCGGGCGATGCGTTCGCTCTTGCCCTGCCGAGCTGGCGCGCTGCCTCGCTGAGGGCGGCGATGATCGCTTCTGCATGCGGGAAGGCCGCAATCGCCTTGTCGATGGCAGCTGCCGCCGTCGCAAGCGCATTGGCGGCATCCGCCGAGAGATCTTTTGAAGTAGCGAGATCGGCGAGCGACGAGGGCAGGCCGTCAAGCACCGAAGTTTCGGTCTTGGTACCGTCCCGGGCCAGCAGCAGGTGCAGCGGCCAGCGCGTGTCGGCCCGGTCGGGCCAGTGCCCCATGCCCTGCGAGGCGTGATAGTAGCGCGACCATTCGCCGATGCGGTCGTATTCGGCACCCGTCGCCGGCTCGCGGCCCGGCGCATTGACGGTGACGGTCGCGTCCGGCGGGGGCACCTCGTCGTCATAGGTGTCGCCGCCGCCCGACCAGGCCGGCAGGTAATACTTCGCCACCTGCCAGGGGCTCATGCCTTCGGCGAAGTGCTCGGGGAAGGCTTCCGGATCGGCGGCCATGCGGATGGCGGTCTCGGCGGCGCGGGTCATGGCGCGGTGGTGGCCGTGCTGTCCCGGCACGTCGAGGAAGGTCGGGATGACGATGTCGGGCCGCTCGCTGCGATAGGCGCGCACCAGCCGCTCGACCGTGCGCATCTCGCCCCAGCGGGTGAAGGTCTGGTCGCCGTCCTTGGAGAAGCCGAAATCGTGGACCGGATCCTCCGGGCCGTGGCCGAGCCAGTGGACATCGGCGTCGAGCGCGCGGGCGGCCTCTTCCATCTCGCGCGTGCGCATCATGCCGAGCACGCCGAGCCGCTCCGGCCCGAGCGAATTCTGCCCGCCTTCGCCGCGCGTCGAGCAGGCGACGATGACGCGCATGCCGAGGCCGAGCCGGAACCAGGCGAGCAGGCCGCTCTGTTCGTCGTCGGGATGGGCGCCGGTGTTCATCATCGTGACGGTGGACTTGAGCCGGCTAAGCGCCCGGTGAAGCCTCAGCAAAGACGGGCTGGATTTCTGTCTCTCGATGCGTTCGCGGGCGGTGAGCATGCTGGTCCTCCGTATGCGTATGTCAGGCGGCTAGTCGAAAGGAAGGGGCGCGGAAGTCTCGAGCTTCGGCGTCACGACTTCGAACAGCGGCAGTGCCGCCGCTCCCAGCGCGGCGGTGAACTGTCCGGTCTGGCCGCGCAGGACCCGGGGCAGCGCACGCCTCCGGCGGCTGGCCACCGATATCGGCAACGTCCCCATGCGTCCGATGAGCTCGTCGATGACGGCGTCGGGCAGCGTGCCGCCGAGGATCACGGTTTCCGGATCGAGGATGTTCTCGATCATGGCGATCATCGGGGCGAGGTAGGTGGCGGTCTCGTCCATCCATTCGACGAACACCGGGTGGCGCTCCGCATGCAGCCGGGAAAGGTCGGCAAAATCGGCGTCGGCGATGCCCGCTTCGGCGAGCTTTTCGCGCAGCGCGTGGAGCGAGGCGTAACGTTCGAGGCAGCCGTGCTGGCCGCACGGGCAAGCCTTGCCGCGCGGTGCGACGACGACGTGACCGATCTCGCCGGCGTTGCCGAAGGCGCCGCGGAAGGGTGTGCCGTCCTGGATCATGCCGAGGCCGACGCCGGCGCCGAAATAGATCATGGCGAAGCTGGAGATCGAATGGCCGGCGCCGAAGAGCCGCTCGCCGACCGCCGCGGCATTGGCGTCGTTCTCGACGGTGACCTGCTCGCCGCAGGCCTCGGTGAGCAGGCTCGCGGCATCGATGTCGGCCCAGCCGGGCAAGGTCGTGGGACCCACCGAGGTCATGCCTTCGATCTCGAACGGCCCCGGCATCACCACGCCGATGCCGAGGAGCGGCGCCTTGAAGGCGGCGCGCACGGCGTCGAGTTCGGCGCGCAGATGGGCGATGACCTGGCTGGGGCTGGTGTCGCGGACAGGGGTGATCCGCTTGGTGCGCGGCTGGCCGGAGAGATCGAGCACGGTCGAGACGATGTGGTCGGATGCCACCTCGATGCCCATCGTCATGGCGCCGTCGGGGTTGACGGCGAACTGGATGGGCGGCTGGCCGCGGCCGGAACGCAGGCGTCCCGTCTCCATCAACAGTTTTTCGCTGACCAGTTCGTCGACGATGTTGGCGATGGCCTGCGCCGTGAGATGGGTGAGCCGCGCAATCTGCATGCGCCCGAGCGAGCCGTTGCGGCGCACGACGTCGAGCACGACGCGCCGGTTGTGATCGCGGCTGCGCTCCGGATTCTTTCCCAAAGTGACCTGATGCGTGCTGCCCGGCTGAAATGCCATTCCGCCCACCCTGACCTTCCTCGCAAAACTGATAACGCGTAAGCCGGCGCGCCTGCAATAGATTAATTCAAGTAAATTATCTTATTGACAAACGTCCGGCGACAGGGAACCGTATAGCCTAGGTGCGGGGAGGATCCGCAGCTCGTTGGAGTCAATGCTGTCGGGCGTGATCCGCCCGCATTGGATGACCCATGAATTCAAGCAAGCGGCCCGCATCCCGAACGCACGGGACGGCGCGGGCCTAGGGGAAGCAATCGCCCGATGTCCGGGAGTTCCGGCGGGCGTCTTTGGAGGTTGAAAATGCGCAAAGCGACATTGTTTGCCGGACTGATCGCCGGGTTCAGCACGCTGGCACTCAACGCGGCCCAGGCCGTCGAGATCGAATACTGGCAGTACGTCTTCGACACCCGCGTCAAGGCGATGGACCAGCTGATCGAGAATTTCGAGAAGGCCAATCCCGACATCACCGTCAAGCAGACGACCTTCCCCTATGCCGACTACCAGACCCGCGTGATCGCGGCCAAGATGGGCGGCCAGGGCCCGGACGTCATGCAGCTGTTCTATGGCTGGCTCGACAAGTTCGTTGCCGGCGGCCTGCTGCAGCCGCTGCCGACCGACGCCTTCCCGCACGACAAGATCGAAGGCGAATTCTTCCCGATCGTCAGCGCCATGAAGCGCGGCGACGACTATTACGGCCTGCCGACTGCCGTGCGCTCTCTGGCGCTGTTCTACAACAAGAAGCTGTTCACCGAGGCCGGCCTCGACCCGGCCAACCCGCCGAAGACCCTGGACGAGTTCGTCGCGGCGGCCGAGAAGATCACCAAGCGCGATGCCAGCGGCAACCTCCTGGTCGCCGGTTCGACCCTCGACATGGGCGGGCAGGATCACCAGTGGTGGCGCGAGGTTCTGATCCGTCAGTTCGGCGGCGAGCCCTACACCGACGGCGACCGCAAGGTGGCCTACAACACCGAGGCCGGCGAAAAGGCGCTCAAGTTCTACACCTCGCTGCAGCTCGAGAAGAAGATCGGCCAGGCCGGCTTCATGGACGAAGGCCAGGCGGCGTTCCGCGGCGGCATGGCCGGCATGACCATCGACGGTACCTTCCGTCTCGGCGCCTTCAAGTCGATCGAGGGCTTCGAATGGGGCGTGACCGAGCTTCCGGCCAATGCCGAGGGCGTGCGCTCCAACTATGCCAGCTACTTCGCCAACGGCATCAGCGCCACCACCAGCGGCGAGAAGCTCGAGGCGGCCAAGAAGTTCCTGGCCTACATCTCGTCGCCCGAGGCCATGGACGTCTGGCTGAAGACGGTCGGCGAGCTGCCGGCGCGCCGTTCGGCGGCGATGACCGAGGCCAACCTTGCCGACCCGATCTACGGTCCGTTCCTCAAGGGCCTCGAATACGCCCGCACCACCATGTTCGTGGACGAGGCGGCCCAGCGCCAGAACACCATCGACATGACCAACCGCATCCTGCTCGAAGGCCAGTCGGTGAAGGATTCGCTGGCTCAGGGTGCCGCCGCCGAACAGGCGATCATCGACGCCGCAGCCAAGTAAGGCAGGGCATCAATGACTGTGGCAGCGGATCGAGAGGGGGCGGCGGTGAGCCGCCCCGGCGGGACCTTCTGGGACCGTCGTTCCATGCGGACGAAGCGGCTGGTATGGGTGTGGAGCTTCCTCGCCGTGCCGATCCTGTTCTATTCGGTCATCCGCTTCTATCCGACGATCGAGGCCTTCTGGCTCTCGCTCACCAACTGGGATCTCCTGAAGCCGCCACAGTTCATCGGGCTGGCGAACTACCAGAAGCTGTTCGCCGACCCGCAATTCTGGAAGGTGTTCAAGAACACCTTCGCCTATCTCGTCATCGGCACCCCGATCAGCCTGCTGCTGTCGTTCGTCATCGCGTTCTATCTCGACCGCGTGCGCTTCATGCACGGGCTGATCCGCGGCATGTACTTCCTGCCCTATCTCACCACCGCCGCGGCCATGGCCTGGGTGTGGCGCTGGTTCTACCAGCCGCCGCCGATCGGCGTGATCAACAACGCGCTCGGCACCATCGGCATGCCACAGCAGCAGTTCATCCGCTCGGTCGACCAGGCGCTGCCGTCGATCATGGTCACCGCCATCTGGGCCGGCCTCGGCTTCCAGATCATCATCTTCATGGCCGGCCTGCGCGCCATCCCCAACACCTTCTATGAGGCCGCGCGCATCGACGGCCTCGGTGAATGGGCGATCCTGCGCAAGATCACGCTGCCGCTGCTCAAGCCCACCACCGTGTTCCTGGTGGTGTTCTCGTCGATCGGCTTCCTGCGCATCTTCGACCAGGTCTACAACATGACGACCAACGACCCGGGCGGCCCGCTCGGATCGACCAAGCCGCTCGTGCTGATGATCTACCAGACCGCCTTCTCCTCCTATGCGATGGGTTATGCGGCGGCGCAGACGGTCGTGCTGTTCTCCATCCTGCTGTGCGTGTCGCTGTTGCAGCTCTGGATCCTGAGGGAAAAGAAATGAGCGCCGTCACCCAACCCCCGGCGCTGTCACACGCCAATCTTCGCCCCGGCCGCATCATCGCCTGGACGCTGCTGTTCATCGGCGGCCTGATCATGGTGACGCCGCTGGTCTTCATGTTCTCGACGTCGCTGAAGACGGCCGGCCAGGTCTACGACCTGCGCCTGATCCCCGCCGCACCGACGCTGCAGAACTACATCGCCATCCTCGCCGACGGGCGCTTCGTGCGCTGGTTCATGAACTCGATGATCGTGGCCGTCGCCGTCACCGTCTCCAACGTGTTCTTCGACAGCCTCGTCGGCTACACGCTCGCCAAGTTCGAGTTCCGCGGCCGCTACTTCATCTTCCTCGCCATCCTGTCGACGCTGATGATCCCGACCGAGATGCTGGTCATCCCGTGGTACCTGATGTCGGCCAAGCTCGGCTGGCTGGACAGCTACTGGGGCATCATGTTCCCCGGCATGATGACGGCCTTCGGCACCTTCCTGATGAAGCAGTTCTTCGAGAGCGTGCCCAACGACTTCCTGGAAGCCGCGCGCGTCGACGGCCTCAACGAGTTCCAGATCTGGTGGAAGGTGGCGATGCCGCTGGTGACGCCGGCGCTCTCGGCGCTCGCCATCTTCACCTTCCTCGGCAACTGGACGGCGTTCTTCTGGCCGCTGATCGTCACCACCAGCCGCGAGCTCTACACGCTGCCGGTGGGCCTCTCGAGCTTCGCCGTCGAACAGTCCATCCAGTGGGAGATGATCATGACGGGCGCGGCGATCGCCACCCTGCCGACGCTGGTCGTCTTCCTCGTGCTCCAGCGCTACATCGTCCGCGGCGTCATGCTCGCCGGGCTCAAGGGATAGAAAATGCCTGAACTGAACCCCAAGCTCGCCGACAAGAGCGTCTTCCCCGATCCGGTCTACAAGGAGACGGTGCTGAGGCCGCTGTTCGACGGTGCCAAGACCCATCATGTCGACGGCTTCCGCGCCATCGACCGCGCCCATCTGGTGATGCTGACCGAAACCGGCATCCTCGACACCAGGCAGGCGTCGGCCATCGCCGGCGCCCTTGAAGCGATCGACCGCGAGGTCGATCCGTCGAAGCTCGAATATACCGGCGAGGTCGAGGACTTCTTCTTCCTCATCGAGAAGGAACTGAAGGCCCGCCTCGGGCCAGACGTCGCCGGCCGCCTGCACACGGCGCGTTCGCGCAACGACGTCGACCACACTTTGTTCAAGCTCGGCCTCAAGCAGCGCATCGACGCGCTGATGGTCAAGGCGCGCCATCTGCTGTGCGCCATGATCGAAACCGCCGAGCGCGAGAAGGCAACGCTGGTCGTCGCCTACACCCACGGCCAGCCGGCGCAGCCCTCGACCTTCGGGCATTATCTGTCGGCTGCCATCGAGGTGCTGATCCGCGACATCGAGCGTTTCGAGGAGGCGCGCAAGATCGTCGACCAGTCGCCGATGGGCGCTGCCGCCATCACCACCTCAGGCTTCCAGATCGACCGGAAGCGCGTCGCCGAGCTGCTCGGTTTTTCAGCGCCGCTGCGCAATTCCTACAGCTGCATCGCGGCACCGGACTACATCACCTCGACCTATTCGGCGATCGAGCTGATGTTCCTGCATCTCGGCCGCCTGATCCAGGACTTTCAGTTCTGGACCGCCTTCGAGGTCGGGCAGATCTACGTGCCCAACGCCTTCGTGCAGATCTCCTCGATCATGCCGCAGAAGCGCAACCCGGTGCCGATCGAGCACATGCGCCTTCTGGCCAGCCAGACCATGGGCCGCGCGCGCACGGTGCTGAACGTCATCCACAACACGCCGTTCACCGACATGAACGACAGCGAGGGCGAGACCCAGTCGATGGGCTACGAGGCGTTCGCGGCAGCCTCCCGCGTGCTTGACCTGCTTGCCGCCTTCGTCGCCGCGATCAAGATCGACCCGGAGCGGGTGGCCGACAACATCCGCCGCTCCTGCATCACCATCACCGAGCTCGCCGACTCGCTGGTCCGCATCGAGGGCCTGTCGTTCCGCGAGGCGCACGAGATCGCCGCGACCGTGGCCAAGGCGGTGGTGGCTGCCGGCGGCGGGCTCGCCAAGGACGGCTACGCGCCGTTCCTCGAAGCGTTCAGGCATTCGACCGGCCGCGAGCCGTCCTTCGGCCGCGACACCTTCGAGGAGATCGTCTCGCCCGAGCATTTCGTCGCCGTGCGCGCCCGCTTCGGCGGACCCGCGCCCGAGCCGATGGCAGAGGCGCTCGGCGTCTACAGGAACAGGGCGGCGGCTTTCGAAGCCGTTGCACATGAGCATGCCGGGCACGAGGCGAAGGCCGCGAAGGAACTCGGCGAGAAATTCAAGGCGTTGGTGGAGGCGCGCTGATGGCGACGATCGAACTCGAAAAGCTGGTCAAGCGCTACGGCAAGGTCGACGCCGTGCAGGGCATCGACCTCAAGATCGCGGACGGCGAATTCGTCGTCTTCGTCGGCCCCTCGGGCTGCGGCAAGTCGACGACGCTGCGCATGATCGCCGGCCTCGAGGACATCTCCGGCGGCCAGCTGAAGATCGGCGGCGAGGTGGTCAACGAGCGCGAGCCCAAGCAGCGCAACATCGCCATGGTGTTCCAGAACTACGCCATCTACCCGCACATGACGGTTCGCCAGAACATCGGCTTCGGGCTCTACACCTCGAAGTTGCCCAAGGCCGAGAAGGACAAGCGCATCGAGGAAGCGGCTCGCATCCTCGGCCTGGAGAAATATCTCGAACGCCGGCCGGCCGCACTTTCGGGCGGCCAGCGCCAGCGCGTCGCCATCGGCCGCGCCATGGTGCGCAACCCTTCGGCCTTCCTGTTCGACGAGCCGCTTTCGAACCTCGACGCCCAGCTGCGCTCGCAGATGCGCATCGAAATCAAGCGGCTGCACCAGCGGCTCAAGACCACCACGGTCTACGTTACCCACGACCAGGTCGAGGCCATGACCATGGCCGACCGCATCGTCGTCATGCGCGACGGCCACATCCTGCAGACCGGCACGCCGACCGATCTCTACGAGAACCCGGTCGACGTGTTTACCGCGCGCTTCATCGGCAGCCCGTCGATGAACCTGGTGCCGGGCCGCAAGAACGGCCACGGCGTCGAGATCGGGCAGGGCGGCGACATCCTCGTCGGCGTCCGTCCGCACGACCTGATCGCTTCGCCCGACGGCAATGGGGCCATCGGCGGCCTGACGCTCGGCGGTACGGTGACTGCGGTCGAGCCGCTCGGGCCGGAGACGCTGGTGCATCTCGACATCGACGGCTCGGCGGTGATCGCCACGGCACCCGGCAAGTTCATCCCGGCGGCGGGCAGCAAGCTGACCTGCAGTGCTGCGCCCGGCAGCCTCTACCTGTTCGACGCCAAGACCGAAAAGAGCCTGGGCCGGTAATGACTGCGGGAAATGCCAAGCGCCCGGCCGTGCTCAGCATCGGCCGGATCTATTGCGACCTCATCTTCACCGGCCTCGGCGCGCTGCCCGAGCCGGGCCGGGAGGTCTTTGCCCAGGACATGAAGATGGCGGCAGGCGGCGGCGCCTTCATCGCGGCCGCGCATCTGGCGCATGCCGGGCGCGAGGTGGCGCTTGTCGCGCGCCTCGGCACCGACGCGCTGTCGGCCGGCATCGAGCCGGAGCTGCGCGGGGCCAATGTCGACTTGCGCTTCCTCGAACAGTCGCCCGGCGCCGGCCCGCAAGTCACCGTCGCCTCGGTGATCGGCAACGACCGCGCCTTCCTGTCGCGCCGTGCCGGCACGGCCTTGCCGGCGACGCTGGACGCAGCACTTGCCTGGGAGGCAGCCGGCCATCTCCACATTGCCGAATATGCCACGCTGCACGAGATCCCCGATCTGGTGTCACGCGCCAAGGCGAGGGGGCTGACGGTCTCGCTCGATCCGAGCTGGGACGAGACGCTGATCTACGAGGCCGAGCTGCTCGACCGCTGCGCCGGCGTCGACATCTTCCTGCCCAACATGGAAGAGGCGATCGCGATCACCCGCGAGGGCGACCCGATCGCGGCTGTCGGCATCCTCGCCGAGGCGTTCCCGATCGTGGCGCTCAAGGCAGGCGGCGACGGCGCCTGGCTCAAGGCGCGAGGGCAGGTTCTGCATCGTCGCGCCGAAGAGGTCGTGGTCATCGACACCACCGGCGCAGGCGACGCCTTCAACGCCGGCTTCATCGACGCCTGGATGTCGGGCGCCAGCGACGAAGCCTGCCTCGCCGCGGGCGTCACCTTCGGCAGCCTCGCCGTCCAGGCGGCCGGCGGCACGGCCATCCTCGACAGGCCCCTCCGCCGCGACGCCTCCTGACGCCAGCCCGGGAGATCGCCGCGGGGCCGGTCCAAGGACGCGTCGGCCTGCCGGGTGGGGTGACCCAGTGTTTCGGGCATATGTAGACGAGAGGCGGCGGCAATCCGGTATCCGCGCCTATCGTGATGCTGCATTAATCGATGCGGATTATTCGCTTATGTAATTTTATCCATCGTGGTCATTTGCTCCCGCGCGCTGCCGGTCCCGGTCTCGCTGCGCCGCCAAAACGAGAGGAAAGGCGCGCTTGCGCCTAGGGAGAAGCAAATGATCAAGAGAGCAATCGCGGCCGGCATCATCGCCGCCGCCACACTTTTCAAGCCTGCCTTCGCCGCCGAAACCCCGTCGCTGAAAGTGGCGATGACGACCTGGGTCGGTTATGGCCTGCTCCATCTCGCGCAGGAGAAGGGCTTTTTCGCCGCGCACGACGCCAAGGTCGAGCTGGTCAGCGTCCAGGACAAGGCCTCGACGGCGGCAGCCATTGCCACCGGCCGCCTCGACGGCTGGGCAACCACCGTCGACACCTTCATCTTCTACAATGCCCAGAAGATCGGCGTGAAGCAGGTGCTGGCGGTCGACTTCTCCGCAGGCGGCGAAGGTCTCGTCACGGCCAGCGACATCAAGACCGTCAAGGACCTGAAGGGGCGGCGGATCGGTGCCGAGGAAGGCTCGGCCACCTACTTCTTCCTGCTCAACGTGCTTGCCGACGAAGGCCTCAGCCTGAAGGACATTGACCTTCAGAACATGCGGGCCGGCGATGCCGGCGCCGCCTTCGTGGCCGGGCGGCTGGACGGCGCCGCGACCTGGGATCCCTGGCTCTCCCAGGCGGGCAAGCGCTCGGGCCACGTCCTGGTCAGCTCCAGGGACAAGCCGGGGCTGATCGTTGACACCGTGGCGTTTCGCTCCGACGTGATCGAGCAGCATCCTGAGGCGGTGGCCGGCTTCATCCAGGGCTATTTCGACGCCTATGACTACTGGAAGGCCAATTCCGAGGAAGCCAACAAGATCATGGCCGATGCGCTCGGCATCAAGATCGACGAGTTTCGCGCCTCGCTCGCCGGCCTCCAATTCGTCTCGCGCGAGGACAACGCGGCATATATCGGCTCGGCGGACACGGCCGGAAAGATCGCCGAGGTCACCAAGCGCGGCGCCGATTTCTACAAGGGCCTGGGCCTGCTGAAGGCCGATCTCGATCCGGCCAGCGTGGTCGACGGGCGGCCGCTGGCTGCTGCCCTCGGCGGCCAGGCGAAGCATTAGGCGGCCGCCCGATGTCGGATTCGGTCCAAACTTCCATCGGCCCCGGCGCGGACTGGTCCGCGCCGGCCACCAGCAAGGCCGTTGCCGTCAGGCGCCGCCGGTCGAACCTGTTCGCCGTCCGCAAGGGCCTGGACAAGGCCACCTCCACGGCGATGTCGCTGGCCTTCTTTGCCGTGCTGCTCGTGCTCTGGTCAGCCGTGTCCGGGCTCGGCGTTGTCAGCGACTTCTTCCTGCCGAGCCCGCTCGCCGTGCTTGCGACCGCACGCCAGCTGTATTTCCAGGACGGCTTCGTGCTCGACCTTGCCGTCAGCATCCATCGCGTCGGCGTGGGCTTCCTGCTGGCGGCACTCATCGCCGTCCCGCTCGGCCTTCTGATGGGCTCCTTCCAACTGTTCCGGTCGATGCTCGAGCCCTGCCTCGCCTTCATGCGCTACATGCCGGCGACCGCATTCATCCCGCTGCTGGTGCTCTGGCTGGGCATAGACGACGCGCAGAAGTTCTCGGTGATCTTCGTCGGCACCTTCTTCACGCTCACGCTGATGGTGATGGTCAGCACCTTGTCGGTGCCGATCGCCCTCATCGAATCGGCGATGATGCTAGGTGCGAGCCCGGCCAGGCTGGTGCGCAAGGTCATCCTGCCGGCGGCAAAGCCGGCGATCTTCAACGACCTGCGCATCGTCCTCGGCTGGGCATGGACCTACATCGTCATCGCCGAGATCGTCGCCGCCTCCAGCGGCGTCGGCTACGTGATCCTCAAGGCGTCCCGCTACATGGACACGGCGACGATCTTCGTCGGCATCATCTCCATCGGACTGGTGGGCCTGACCAGCGACCTCTTGTTCATCGCCGCCGGCCGCCGCCTGTTCCCCTATCTCCAGCGTTCCCGTTCGTAGGTGCAGTGATGGCCAATCTGATCGAAGTCGACCATGTGTCCAAAGCCTATGGCTCGGGAACCGCGGCCGTAACCGCGCTGCGTGACGTCTCGCTGTCCGTCGAGGACGGAGAGTTCGTCGTGTTCCTCGGGCCATCGGGCTGCGGCAAGTCCACCTTGCTGCGGCTCATCGCCGGGCTGAGCAGCGTCTCCGCCGGCGAAATCCGCATCGACGGGCGGCCGGTCGATGGCCGCGACCCCATCGTCGGCATGGTGTTCCAGTCCTACACGTCGTTCCCCTGGCTCAGCGTCCGCGACAACATCGCCTTCGGACTGGAACTCGCCGGCGTGCCCAAGGCGGAGCGGATCGCCAAGGCCCACCGGATCCTGGAACGGGTCGCGCTGTCCAGATTCGCCGACGCCTACCCGGCCCAGCTGTCGGGCGGCATGCAGCAGCGGGTGGCGATCGCACGGGCGCTTGCCGTCGATCCGCGCATCCTTTTGATGGACGAGCCGTTCGGTGCCCTCGATGCGCTGACGCGCGTCGACATGCAGTCGTTCCTCGTCGATCTCTGGATACAGGAAAAGAAGACGGTGGTGTTCGTGACCCACGACATCGACGAGGCGATCCTGCTCGCCGACCGTATCGTCGTGCTCTGTCCACATCCCGGCCGCATCGCCGAGATCGTCAAGGTCGACATTCCGCGGCCGCGGACCATCGACCAGACCGAGGATCGCGAGTTCACGCAGTTGCGGCACCGCCTGCGGCAGCTGATCTTCGGCATGGCGGCCAAGGCCGCCTGACTATTTCGCGCTGGCCATTCCGGTCAGCACATCGGCCATGGTGCGAGCCAATGCACGCGCAGCGAGCGTTGGCTCCTTTTCCGAATATTTGATCGTCAGCGAAGAGGTCGGCAGGCGCGGCAGCAGGCCGCTCCTGGGAGCGGCCCTGACGCCGAGGCCGACGTCGCCTTCGGTGACCACGGACACGGCCAGCCCTTCGCGGACCACGGCGAACACGCCCTGCAGGCTGGTGCAGGTCACCATGCATTTCCACGGCACGCCGTTGCTGTCTAGCGTCGAGATCGCCGCCTTCCTGTAGGCGCAGGAGCCGCGCACCAGTGCCAGCGGGACGACGCCGTCGCTCGGCGGCACCCAGTTCGTCGAGGTGATCCAGACAAGGTTCTCGGTGCACAGCACGTCGTTGCCCGATGTTCCCGGCACGTCGCGGATGACGGCAAGGTCGATGTTGCGCTCACGCAAGTCGCGCGTCAGGTCGCTCGACAGGCCGCCCCTGATTTCCACCCCGACCCGAGGCTTTTCCAGCATGAAGTCCTTGAGGGCGGCGGTCAGTGGCACGAACAGGTAGTGATCGTCGGGAACGCCCACCACCAGCGTGCCCGTCAGCAGCCCGGGCTTGAAGTTCTGCTCAAGGTCGTCGACCGACCGCACCACGCGCGTGGCATGGTCGATCAGGTCACGCCCGTCCGCCGTCAGCGCGCATGTCCGCGTCGTGCGGTCGAACAGCTGCTTGCCGAGAAGGTCTTCCAGTCGGGCGATCTTGTGGCTGACGGTCGACTGCGTGATGTTCAGGCGCTGCGCGGCCGCCGAAAAGCTCTGCGTGTCGGCCACGGTGAGGAAGCACTGGAGCAGCGAAGTATCCATGGATCGGACGATAAATGAAATTTTGTATTCAATCCATGGTCAAATATCGCTTTCGTCGATTAACGCCTTGGGCCATGCTTCAGGAAACAGGTGGTAGCCCATCCCGGGTCTCCGCCTGCCAGATTGGGGAATGAGGAGCGGTTGTGGCACATGCCAGCACGCAGCGACGATGAAGACGGTTGGGCGACGCTTGCCTGCAGCCTCGACGGCGGTCCGGCCGCGGTGGCGGCGATCGGCCTGGTGGTGCTCGCCAACGACACGGTGATCGAGCCGGAGGTGCGGCGCTTCCTGCCGCTGCCGGGCGTCGAGGTCTATTCGAGCCGCATCCCCATGGCCCGCGACCTCACGCCGGCGAGCCTCGCCGCGATGGCCGACAACCTGCCGCGGGCCATCGAGTTGCTGCTCCCCGACGACAGGCTCGACGTCGTGGCCTTCGGCTGCACTTCGGGTTCGATGATCATCGGTCCGGACAGGATCGCCGGGATCGCCAGAAGGGTTCGCCCAGGGGTCGCGGTGACCGATCCGGTCAGCGCCAGCCTTGCCGCCCTCTCGGCGCTCGGCGCCCGCCGCATCGCCCTGGTCACGCCCTATCCGGCGAGCGTCAACGCGATGGTCGAGGACTATCTTTCCAGCAAGGGCGTCGAAATTGCCGCGCGCGCCACCTTCCGCCAGGGGAGCGACGTCACCATCGCCCGCATCGACCCGCGTGACATCTTCAATGCCGCCGTCGAGATCGGGCGGAACGACGTTGATGCGGTGTTCCTGTCGTGCACGGCCTTGCGCTGTTCCGGTATCATCGAGGCGGTGGAGCAGGCGATCGGCAAGCCGGTGGTGACGAGCAACCAGGCGCTCGCGTGGGATGCGCTCCGGAAGGCTGGCAGCCGCGCGGCCATACCGGCCATGGGCCGCCTGTTGAGGGACTGATAGGAAAAGGGCAGCCCGTGCGGCATGCGCTGCCGCCCGGACGGACAAGCAGAAGGAAAGCAGAGATGGAAAAGGACAAGGCAGTCGATTCGCGCGCCGCAATGGACGGCGAGATCGGCATTCTCGCCCGGCGCAAGATCGAGGCGGGCATCATCGCGCCGATCTACGAGGTGATGCGCGAAAGGCTGGGCGAGGAGGTCGCGCAGTCGATCCTCGACACCGCGATCACGCGTGCGGCCATCGCGGCGGGTAAGAGCTTTGCCGCCAAGACGCCCGGCGGCACGACGCTGCGGACCTTCCAGGAACTGCAGGACCTGTGGACGCAGGACGATGCGCTCGTCATCGACGTCACCAAGGCCACCGACGAGGAGTTCCACTACAACGTCAAGCGCTGCCGCTACGCCGAAACCTACAAGGAGATGGGTCTCGGCCATATCGGCCATCTGCTCTCGTGCAACCGCGACGGCGTGTTCTGCACCGGCTACGACCCGCGCATCACGCTTGAGCGCACGCAGACGGTGATGGAAGGCGCCTCGCACTGCGACTTCAAGTACCGCTTCGACGAGAAGGCGAAGCCCGCCGCCGAATGAGCAGCGCGAAGCCATCGGCCTCACTCCAGCGCATAGGAAACCGACAAGTCATGTCAAGCATCGACGGCAACCGCCTGTGGAACGACATCGTTTCCACCGCGCAATTCGGCGCGTCCGGAACCACCGGGGTAACGCGCCTGGCGCTTTCCGAGGAGGACCGGCAGGTCCGCGAATGGTTCGCGGCCGAGTGCGGCGCGCTGGGCTGCACGGTCGAGGTCGACCGCATCGGCAATATGTTTGCGACCTATCCCGGCGAAGACATGGGCCTCGACGCCATCGCCGTCGGCAGCCATCTCGACACCCAGCCGGGCGGCGGACGCTTCGACGGCATTCTCGGCGTGCTTGCCGGCGTCGATCTGGTCCGCGGCCTGCGTCAGGCGTCGGTGCGGCTGCGGCGGCCGCTGACGGTGGTCAACTGGACCAACGAGGAGGGCTCGCGCTTCTCGCCGGCGATGATGGGCTCGGGCGTCTATGCCGGCGTGCGCGCCGTCGAGGAGGTCGAGGCGATCGAGGACAAGGCGGGCACGACCGTCGGGCAGGCGCTTCTCGACATCGGCTTCCGCGGCGAGCTTGCCCGCCGGCCCGACTTCGCCGCCTATGTCGAACTGCACATCGAGCAGGGCCCGGCGCTCGAGGCCGCGGGCACCGAGATCGGCATCGTCACCGGGGTGCAGGGGGTGCGCTGGTTCG
The DNA here is from genome assembly GCF_037625995.1 of Aminobacter sp. Piv2-1. Taxonomy (NCBI): domain Bacteria; kingdom Pseudomonadati; phylum Pseudomonadota; class Alphaproteobacteria; order Hyphomicrobiales; family Phyllobacteriaceae; genus Aminobacter; species Aminobacter sp. Piv2-1. The sequence continues at coordinate 140,943 of NZ_JARKMU010000013.1, read as the reverse complement.
ACATCACCATCAAGGGCACGGAATCGCATGCCGGCAGCACGCCGATGGGCCAGCGCGACGATGCGCTGGTAGCCGCGGGGCACATCGTGATCGCCGTGCAGGACCTCGCCCGGCGCAACGCGCCCGGCGTGGGCACCGTCGGCTTCATCCGGGCCGAGCCCAACTCCCGCAACGTGGTGCCGGGCGCGGTGCGTCTCGAGATCGACCTGCGCCATCCGTCCGAAGCCGGCCTCGTTGCGATGGAGAAGGCGTTGCGCGACGAGGTCGCGCATGTCTCGCCGGCGGCCGAAGTCAGCCGCATCTGGAACAAGGCGCCGGTCGAATTCGATCCGCGCTGCGTCGATGCCGTGCGCCGCAGCGCCCGAGCGCTGGGCCTCTCGGCAGATGAGATGGTCTCGGGCGGCGGCCACGACGCGGCGCATGTCGCGGCACTCGCCCCCACCGCGATGATCTTCATTCCATCGAAGGACGGCCTGTCGCACAACGAACTGGAATATTCCTCGCCTGAGGAATGCGCCAACGGCGCGGCTGTGCTGCTGCACACGGTGCTGGAGATCGACCGCATGCTCGCGGCCGGGTGACAAAGGGCTTGTGCGCGCCAGACCTCAGGCCGCCGTGCTATGAGGTGTTTCCTGGAAGCGTGGACGAGGAGTGTATCGAAAGGAACTGAACGGGAAGATCGAGAAAGCTCTCGGGCCCGTGCAGGCAGTCAGCATCAAAGAACAGGCTGTCACCGGGCAAAAGTCGATAAAGCGTCGAGCCGTGGCGATAGACAAAGCCGCCTTCCAGCACATAGACGAACTTCATTCCCTTCTCCTGGCATAGAGGGAACGGCCCGGTTCGGTCGGCGATGGTGATCAGATAGGGCTGCACGGCGGTGTCGCCGACACTTGCGTCGGAACTGGACAACAGTTGGTACAGGTGGCCGCCATGGCTGCCCCGCCGCTCGACGGGTACACCCCCGCCGGCCTTGATGAAAGCGGCACGCCCTTCGTCCTCGGAGCACCGCATCAGCGAGGACAGGGGAATCCCAAGCGCTCGGGACAGTGACTGCAGCTTGGCCAGGGTGGCCGAAATCGTGCCATTTTCGATTTTGGAAAGCATGCTCGGGGAGATTTCCGCCGTGCTTGCCAGATCGGTCGCGGTCAAGCCGTGGCGCTTGCGGTGAAATCGGACCTCCCTGCCGATTGCCGTCTGAAGCCTGGCTTTGGACGAGGAAGCGGCATGCGGATCCTGGTGGAGCGGCGCAGCCGCCGCGCCGGTCGCAACGGACCGCGCGAGCGGTTCGGACGGCATCCGGCGAGAGCGTGACCCATGGCTTTTCATGCCGGCTCCGCGCCGTTCAGTTTCCATACAAATCCGTGTAGGTCTGCCGCATCAGCGCCTTCTGCACCTTGCCCATGGCATTGCGCGGCAGGTCGTCGACGAACAGCACCCGCTTGGGCAGCTTGAACTTGGCCAGACGCGACTGCAGACGCTCGAGAATGACAGCTTCGGTCGGGGACTTGCCCTTCTCCGCAACCACCACGGCGGTGACGCCCTCGCCGAAATCCCGGTGCGGCAGGCCGATGACGGCGGACTCAATGACGCCCTCGATCTGGTCGATCTCGGTCTCGACCTCCTTGGGATAGACATTGAATCCGCCGGTGATGATCAGGTCCTTGCCGCGACCGACGATCGAGACGTAGCCGTTGTCGTCGATGCGTCCCAGGTCGCCGGTGATGAAGAAGCCGTCGGCGCGCAACTCCTCCGCCGTCTTCTCGGACATGCGCCAGTAGCCCTTGAAGACGTTCGGGCCGCGCACCTCGATCATGCCGATCTCGCCCGCGGGCAGAAGCGAAGCGGTCGACGGGTCGGTGATGCGCACCTCCACGCCCGGCAGCGGCTTGCCCACGGTTCCGGCCAGGCGCGGCCCGTCATAGGGGTTCGACGTGTTCATGTTCGTCTCGGTCATGCCGTAGCGCTCGAGGATGGCGTGGCCGGTACGCTCGGCAAACTCCGCGTGCGTCTCGGCAAGCAGGGGGGCGGAGCCGGAGACGAACAGCCGCATGTGCGCGGTTGCCTCGCGGGTGAGGCCGGGATGCTGAATAAGGCGCGTGTAGAAGGTCGGCACCCCCATCATCGTGGTCGCCTGCGGTAGCAGCCGCAGTGCCTCGTCGGCATCGAATTTGGGGCGAAACAGAATCGTGCCGCCCGCCAGGAGCAGCGTGTTGGTGGCCGTGAACAGGCCGTGCGTGTGATAGACGGGCAGGGCATGGAGCAGCGTATCCGCCTCGGTGAATCGCCAGGTCTCGACCAGCGCAAGCGCATTGGACGCGAGATTGCCGTGGGTGAGCATGGCACCCTTCGAACGCCCCGTGGTGCCTGAGGTGTAGAGTATCGCGATGAGGTCGTCCCAGCCCAGCGCCACATCGCGGAAGACGCCGTCCTGCTCGTTGGCAGCCTGCATCAGCGTGCCGTCACCGGCTATGCCGAGGGAAAGCAGCGTCGACCGCTTCTGCGCGGCCAGGTCGACCAGTTGGGAGACGCGCGAGGGCGCGACCACGATGACGTTCGGTTCGGCGTCGTCGACGAAATACTCGATCTCGGCCAGCGTATAGGCGGTGTTGAGCGGCAGGAACACCGCACCGGTGCGCGCGCAGGCGAGAAAGAGCGCGATGACTTCGGGGCTCTTCTCCACTTGGACGGCAATGCGGTCGCCCTTGCGGACACCGGCCCCGACGAGCGCCTGTGCGATGCGGCCCGACATTGTCCAGAAATCAGCGTAGCTGATATCGCGGCCGTCGGCGTTGCGCATAAAGACCTTGTCGAGAGCGCCGGTTCGGGCTCGCACGAGCGCAGGAAGCGACCTGATCGATGGGTTCGACTGATAGTACCAGCTCATGATTGGTCCAGATCCTCCTAGAAATGCGAGATTGGCTGACCGCGGGTCAGGCGGTCGGAGACCAGCAACTTGCGCACGGCTTTCGACGCGGCGACGTCACCTTTGTTGGCATAGGCCTCGTGATTGGCCTCGATCGACGGCAGATCGTAGAGATAGTTCACCATCATGCCATGCGATTGCCTGAGGCCCTTGGGCGACAGGTCGGCTCCGGCGTTCACTCGCTCGAGGCGAGCACCATTTCCCAGATGGAAACGGGCGACCGGATCGAGGGGACGCGTGGCCGCGTCCTTCATATTCACCAGGTAGATTGCGGCCGCCCTGGTCAGCACGGGTTCCAGCGTCTCGATCGCACCGGCATCGGCATTCCAGTCAGGCCGGTCGAGGAGCTGCAGTGCCTTGGCCTCCTCGGGGCTTGCGTTGTCGCGATGACGGGAAAGCCAATCCGCGAAGCCCGGGATCGGCGACAGTGTCACGAAACTGCGCAGGTTCGGCAGGTCGCGGAGCAGGTCTTCGACGACCTGCTTGATCAGGAAGTTGCCGAAGGAGATGCCCTTGAGGCCCACTTGGGTGTTGGAGATGGAGTAGAAGACTGCGGTGTCGGCCTCTGCCGGGTCTAGCGCAGAGCGATCCTCGGCGAGCAGGCCGTCGACGCTCGCGGGCGTGCCGGATGTCAGTGCGACCTCGACGAAGATCAGTGGCTCGTCCGGCATCTGCGGGTGCACGAAGGCGAAGCAGCGGCGGTCCGTCGGCTGCAGGCGGCGCCTCAGGTCGTCCCAGCCGGGAATCTCATGGACAGCCTCGTAACGGATAATCTTCTCCAGGATCGATGCGGGCGAGGACCAGTCGATACGCGTCATCATCAGGAAGCCGCGATTGAACCACGAACTGAAGAGATGGACAAAATCCCGATCCACGACCTCCAGTTCGGGCGCTTGCCGCAAATGCCGGATAAGCTCGGCGCGCATCGCAACCAGCGCCGCCGTACCTCCGGGCGCCAGGTTGATGCGCCGGAACAATTCCTGCCTCAGCGGCTCGGAAGCGTTCGCCAGGCGTGAGGCGGCCTCGGCGGTGTGGCCGGAGCGCCAGACTTCGACCGCGGCTTCGAGCTGCTTCTCGTCCGGGCCGAATGCGGTCGCCAAGGTCCGGAACCACTCCAGGCGGGCCTCGCTACCCAGCAGGCGCCATGCCTTGAGCAGATCGGTGGCAAGGGCCACGCCGGATGCTTCGCCGCGACTCGAAATGAGCTTTTTCGCCAGGCCGGCGATGCCCTCGGTTGGCAATGCCGCCTGCGTGTGAGGCCTCCACAACAGGCGTCGGCCGCGCTGTGCGATGCCGTTGAACAATTCCCCGAAGAAGACGCTTTCCCGATCAAACGCGTGCATGTCGACTTGTCGTCCTTCCGCCGTCGCCAATCCTGTTTGCAAAAAAAGCCGGTTGCTGCCGTTGCGTTCTGATGCTTATATATTAGATATCGTATCCACAATGTGAATATTACGCGATTGTCGGATCGATGCAAGTCCAAGCTGAAGGAAGCCGCCATGGAACGCCGCATGTCATTCATGACGCAGATGGAGGTCGGGGAGGCGATCGCTGCCAAGAAGGCGGTCATCCTCCCTACGGGCGCCACGGAGGCGCACGGGCCGCATATGCCCACCGACACGGATACACACCAGGCCGATCATATTGCCGGGCTTCTGGCCGAACGCATCGACGCGCTCGTGGCGCCGCCGGTCGCCTACGGGATTTCGAAGACCTTCGAGTTCTTCCCAGGTACCATTTCGCTGTCGATTCCGACCTACCAGGCGATGCTGTTCGAGGTCGGAGCCGCACTTGTCCGGCAGGGCTTCGACCACCTGATCATCCTCAACGGTAATCGCCCGAACGGCACGGCCAACGACGCGGTGGCCAGGCATCTGGTCGACGAACTGGATACCACTCGCAACTTCAAGGTTTCGGCGGTCAGCTATTGGGAGCCTGCCGCGGCGAAGATCAACGCCCTGCGCAAGTCGGTCCCGGGCGGAATGGGCCATGGCTGCGAGTTCGAAGCCTCGTTCCAGCTCGCCACGCGGCCGAAGGTGGTCAAGATGGAGCGGCTTGCCGGCGCGTATTACGGTCCGGTGGGATGGGACCTGGTCGCACCGACCAACCCGACGCGAACCTATTCGCGCCGTCCCCGGCCTGAGGCGGGGCATGCGGCGATCTTCGGCGATCCGACATTGGCGTCGGCCGAGGCCGGCAAGGTGTTCATCGACACCGTGGTCGATGCACTGGCTGAGACCTTCACCGCACTGCAGGCCTCATATGAGGAACGGAAGTAGGGAGGCCCGGCCAAATGGGAGGCTGGCACCCCGCCTCACCTTTGGCCGGGATGCCAGCCGAGATCGAAGCTGATCGATTGGGTGGCCTGCAGAAGCTTGTCGCTGAGGTCGTCGAGACGCTTGGCATTCTTGGCCAGGGTCTTCCTGAACACGAAGGAGATACAGGCAATGGTACGGCCGCTTGAATCGCGGATTGGTGCAGCGATGGAACCGGTAAAGGGCTGCACGTCGGCAACGGTCAGTGCGAAGCCCTCATGGCGCACCTTCTCCAGGACTTCGCGCAACCGCGCTACGTCCGTGATGGTGTCCGGCGTCAGGCGCTCGAGATCCCTCTTGAGATATTCCTCGATGAACTCCGGATCCTCGTTCGCCAGCAGCACCTGGCCCTTGGACCCGCAATGCAGCGGGAAGTGGTAGCCGTAGTGGGCCTTGGTAATGTCCTCATCGACGCGCTGGTGCGAGTAGATCGCAACCGAGTGCCAGCCGACGCGTTCCGCAACCTGCATGGCAATGCCTTCCTCGCCCTCGAGGCGCGCCAGGTAGGGCATGGCAATACGGAGGACGCGGTGATTGGCGAGATAGGCAGAGCCGATATGCCAAAGCCGGGGCCCGATCTCGTAGCGGTTGGTTTCCGGATCGCGGCGGAGGAACTGCGCCTTTTCCAGCTGGATGATCGTGCGGTGCACGGTCGCCCAAGGCAGGTTGAGGCTGCGCGTCACATCGACCACGCGCCCCGGCGAGGTCGCAAGGAAATCAAGGACGGCGAAGGAACGGGCCATGCCACGCAGCGGATCCTCGGCGCTATCTTCCTCCCCGTTCTTCAGGTCATTGTTCTTTGCCAACTTCTTGGTCGGCGTTGCGCCGGGCGAATTGCGAGGGGAATTTCTCACTTGGGATGCCGCTTTACGTTGAAGTCGTTCACATACATAAGCAATAATTTCTGTCCACTCAATGGATGCAATATTGAATATTTGAAGGCGTTCTGCCGAGAGGACTGGCGATGACCGATACGCCCTGGACATGGACCGCGGTGGCGGCGGTGGAGCGGCTGAAGCGCGGCGAGACTACGCCCCGCGAACTGCTCGCCAGCATGCGCCAGCGCGTGGAAGCAGTCGATCCCATGGTCAATGCCTTGCCAACGCTGTGCTTCGATCGGGCAGAGCGTTTCGCCGAACGGCTCGAGGCCCTGCCCGTCGCCGATCGGGGACGGTTCGCCGGCCTTCCGTGGCCGATCAAGGACTCGACTGCGGTTTCGGGCGTGCGCACCACTTGGGGTTCGCTCGCCTATGCCGATCACGTGCCCGAGACGTCGGACTATGTCGTAGAGGCGATTGAAGCCGAAGGCGGCGTCGTCTTCGCCAAATCGAATACGCCGGAGTTCGAAGCCGGCGCCAACACCTTCAACGAGGTCTTCGGCCGGACGCTGAACCCGTGGGACCTGTCGCGATCCGCCGGCGGTTCGTCCGGCGGAGCTGCCGTCGCCGTCGCCACCGGCATGGCCTTTCTGGCGCAGGGATCGGATTTCGCCTGTTCCCTGCGCTATCCGGCTGCCTTCTGCAATGTCGTGGGGATGCGGCCGACGCCCGGCGTGGTGCCGCAGGGCCCGAGCGCGCTGCCGGGGCAGGTGTTGTCGGTGATGGGGCCGCTGGCGCGCAATGTGGAGGACGTTGCCCTGGCGCTGGACGGGATGGCCCGCTTCGATGCCCGCGATCCGCTGTCGCGGCCGTGCGGCGCCACGTCTTACCTGGCGGCGGCACAGGCGCCGCGCCCGCCCGCGCGAGCTGCCTTCAGCATGACGCTCGGCATGGCGGCAGTGGATCGTCCCGTTCGGGAGGCCATGGGTCAGGCGCTGGACAGGCTGGCGTCTTCGGGACTGCGGGTCGACGAAGCCTGTCCGGATCTCGCGGCCAGCGATCCGGCCTTCCGCACTATGCGCGCGTTCCAGTTCGCGGCCCTGCGCCGTGGCGCGCTGGAGCGCCACGGCGACAAGCTGAAGCCCGAGGTGATCTGGAACATCGAGGAAGGGTTGAAGCTCACGGCACTGGAACTTGCCGGTGCGGAGGCCGACAGGGCTCGCGTGCGGCTTGCCATGCTTGAGTTTCTCGACCGGTACGGCGTTTTGATTACGCCTACGGCGCCGGTCGAGCCGTTCCCGGTCGAACAGCGCTATGTCGAGCACATAGACGGCCAGAGGCTGGCGACCTATCTCGACTGGCTGGTGCTGGGCTACGCCATTACCGTCTGCGGCTGTCCCGCGATCTCGATCCCTTGTGGCCGGACGTCCACCGGGCTTCCGGTCGGCCTGCAGCTCGTGGGCAAGCCGCATGGCGAGGCCGAATTGCTCAGGACGGCTGCCTGGTGCGAGGGTGTACTCGGACAATCGCTCGCCCGTCCGATCGATCCAATGGAGCACGCATGACGCACAGGGCGCGACTGGAACCGGTCCTGCTGTTGTTTGGCGCGGGCATCTGTATCGGCTCGATCTTTCCCCTGGGCAAGATTGCGGTGGCCGCGGGAATACCTTCGCTCGTCTATGTCGGCGCGACCGCTGCCGGTGCCGGCGTCGTGCTGACGGCAATTGCCCGGCTCGCGGGCCATTCGTTGCGGCCGGACCGGGCCATTCTCCGCTACGCGGCGATTGCCGGACTGCTGACCTTTGCCATTCCTTGGACCGCCGTCGTGACGGTGATGCCGCATCTTGGAGCGGGCATCCCGGCGATAGTCCAGTCTCTGGCACCGATCGCCACGCTTGGCATCGTCTATGCACTGGCACTGGAACGGCCGAGCGTGCCGCGCCTGATTGGCTTGGGCATTGGCATGGTGGGTACGCTGGTGATCCTTTTCGCCCGTAATGGTGGCGATGGCGCTCATGCGCCGTTCTATTGGTACTTGGCGGCCCTGATCACTCCGGTGGTGCTGGCTGCAGGCAATGTCTACCGCACGACCCACTGGCCGAAGCGCAAGCACCCGCTGCCGCTCGCGGCGTGGACCCTTGCCGCTGCGGCGCTTGGCATTGCCGTCACCCTGCTCCTCTTGAGCTTCGCAGGGGCGATGCCCGGCTTTGCCGCGGGCCTCGCCAAGGGCTGGCATCTCATTGCCATACAATGCGTTGCCACGGGGGTAGGATACGGCCTGTTCTTCCGCCTGCAGCAGGTCGGCGGGCCGGTCTATGTCAGCCAGATGAGCTACGTGAACACAGCCGTCGGCGTCGGCTTCGGCGTGCTGCTGTTCGGAGAAAGCCTGTCGCTCTGGATATGGCTGGCGCTTGCATTGATCGTGATCGGCGTCCTGCTCGTGAACCGTGTGGGAAACACGGCCAGATCCTGACAATTCAAGGAAAATGCAATTGCGATGACGGCCTGTCGCAATTGCTGTTGACATCGCGGACTATCGCTATTTAGGATGCAATATCCAGATTGTGGATAGACAAGAAGCTCAGAAAATGAGCAGTCGGCACAGTCAGGAGGCGACGAGGGGTCGCCAAACACGGTGCCGGCCATTGGATGTTCACCGTCCAGGGCGTGCGGCAAGCACATACGGGAGGTAGCATGAAGCCACCGCTGTTCGAGTATCGCGCGCCTCGTTCGCTGAAGGACGCGATCGCTTTGCTGGCTGGCGATCCCGGTGCGATGGTGCTTGCCGGTGGTCAAAGCCTGATCCCGGCGCTGAACATGCGGCTCGCCAGTCCCAGCCGCCTCGTCGACATCCAGCACATCGAAGGCCTCAAGGGCATCTCGGTTCAGAATGGAAGGATCGTCGTGAAGGCGATGACGCGCCATCGGCAACTCGAACTGAGCGATGCCGCCTATCGCGCCAATCCGCTGATCCGCGAAGCGATGGCGCATGTCGCGCATGTGCCGATCCGCAACCGCGGCACTGTGGTCGGTAGCCTGTGCCATGCCGACGCCGCCGCCGAAATGCCGATGGTGCTGCTCGCAACCGATGGCAGCGTCGTCGCCGAAGGGCCGCGCGGCCGCCGCGAGATCGCTGCCGAGGATTTCTTCCAGTTCCACATGACCACGACGCGCGAGCCGGACGAGATCATCACCGAAGCCCGGTTTTCTGTGCTGCCCGATGGTGCCGGCTGGGCCTTCGAGGAATTCACCCGCCGCCATGGCGACTATGCGATCGCCGCCGTGGCCGCGATCGTGGACAAGACCGCCGGCCGTGTCTCGCTTGCCGCCTGCGGCGTGTCCTCGCGGCCGGTACGGCTGAAGCAGTCGGAAGAGATACTCGCCAAGAGCGGCCTGGGGTCTGATGCCCTGAAGGCTGCAAGCGAGGCTGCCAAGGAGGCGGTCACCGCACCTGACGACATGCACGCAACTACCGACTACCGCCGCCATCTGCTTGCGGCGCTGGTTCGGCGCGCGGTCGAAAAGGCCGCTTCCAGGACGAAATGAAGGATATGCAGATGAACCGCGGAACGATCAGGCCGAGGCTGTCGGCCACCTCCATCGATCCCAAGGCAGCCGTTGCCCTGACTGTCAACGGCGAAGCCGTTTCGGCGGAGGTGAGCGTGCGCATGCTGCTCTCCGACTTCCTGCGCCATGAACTCGGCCTGACAGGCACCCATGTTGGCTGCGAGCATGGCGTGTGCGGCGCCTGCACGGTGATCATCGACGGCGTCGCCGCGCGCTCCTGCCTGACCTTCGCGGTCCAGGCATCGGGTGCCGAGGTACGCACCATCGAGTCGGTCGCCGCCGAAGACGGCAGCCTGCATCCATTGCAGGAGGCATTCCGGGACTGCCACGCGCTCCAGTGCGGTTACTGCACGCCGGGCATGATCATGAACATCCTGAGCAATCTCGAATCCGACACGCCGATGGACCTCTCCGAAGAGGGCATCCGCGACATGCTTTCGGGCAATCTCTGCCGTTGCACCGGCTATCAGAACATCGTCGCTGCCGTTCGCCAGGCGGCGGATGCGCTGGCCTCGCGATAGGGAGCGGACCCATGTCGACCCGAGCTTTCGGTTCCCGCGTCCAGCGCAACATCGACCCGCAACTGCTGCGCGGCGAGGGGTCCTTCGTCGACGACATCCCGCTGCCGGGCGCGCTGCATGTCGGCTTCGTGCGCAGCCCCTTTGCGCGTGCCCGGATCAATTCGATCGACGTGTCGATGGCCCTCGCGCATCCCGGCGTCGCGGCAGTCTACACCTGCGACAACATCGGCGACCTCGACCTGGAAATGCCGCTGCTCATCCCGCATCCTTCCATGAAGGACGCGCGTACGCAGCGCCCGCTGGCGCGCGGTGACGTCTATTATGTCGGGCAGACCGTCGCCATGGTTGTCGCGGTGGATCGCTACACAGCCGAGGATGCCGCAGCACTCGTCGATGTCGACTACGATCCTCTCGAGGTCGAGATCGACCTCGAGAGGGCGATCCTGGACGAAGCGCCACTGGTCCACCAAACGCACGCAAACAACATCGCAGCCCATTTGGTGCAGGTATCCGGCAAGCCGGACCAGGCGATCGCCGGGGCCGAGCATGTCACCAGGGTGAGGGTCCAGGTCGACCGCTCCACCGCCGCGGCCATGGAATGCCGCGCCGTGGCCGCAATTTTCGATCGGGTGACCGGCGAACTGACCGTCTGGGACGGCACGCAGGCGCCGATCTCGGTGCGCGGAGGGCTCGCTTCGATCCTGAAGCTCGACGAGGACAAGGTGCGGGTGATCGCGCCCAATGTCGGCGGGGGGTTCGGCCAGAAGGTGCTGCTGTTCTACCCGGACGAACTCTTGGTGCCGTTTGCCGCCATGCATCTCGGGCGGCCGGTGAAGTACATCGAGGATCGGCGCGAGAACTTTGTCGGCTCGACCCAGGAACGCACGCAGATCCATACCATCGAGCTCTACGCCAAGAAGACCGGCGAGGTCGTGGCCCTGCGCGACAGCTTCCTGCACGACACCGGTGCGTTCATTCCCTATGGCATCGCGGTTGCGCAGGTCGCGTCGACCTCGATCGCCGGCCCGTACCGCATCCCCAACATCTGGGTCGAGTTCAAGGCGGTCTATACCCCGACCGTGCCGATCACGCCCTACCGCGGCTGCGGCCGCCCGCACGCCTGCTTCGCCATCGAACGCGCGATGGACCAGCTTGCGGACGATCTCGGGCTTGACCGCTTCGAGATCCGGCGCCGCAACCTGATCGGCGAGGATGAGTTTCCCAAATTGCGCGAGGGGCTGCTGTTCGCCGACGGCCTGCCGGTCAGCCTCGACAGCGGCCAATATCACAAGGCGCTGGAAATGCTTCATGACAAGCTCGACGTTGCCAATTTCGCGGCCGAGCAAGAAAAGGCGCGCAAGGCGGGAAAGCATCTCGGGCTCGGCATGGCCTTCTACGTGGAGGGCACCGGTCTCGGTCCCTACGAAGGCGGACACATCAAGATCCATCCGATCACCGGCAAGGTCTACGTCAATACCGGCCTCACCTCGCAGGGGCAGGGCCACGACACGGTTTTCGCCCAGATCGTGTCGGACCAGCTCGGCGTGAAGGTGGAGGACGTCATCCTGGTCGAGGGTGACACCAAGGCCTTCGATTGGGGCGTCGCGACCTTCGCCAGCCGTGCTGCGGTTGTGTCGGGCAACGCCATCCACAAGTCTGCGCTGATCGTCCGCAGCAAGACGCTCACGGCTGCCGCCAACATGCTCGAGGCCAGCGCGGACGACATCGAGTTGCGCGACGGTGCTGCCTGGGTGAAAGGCACGGACCGCCAGGTGTCGCTGGCGGCGGTGGCGACGGCCACCAATCCGCTGCGCTACGCCTTCAATGAATCAGCCAAGGCCGCCACCCAGTTTGCCCCTGCCAGTCGCCACGACGGCCCGGCTCTCGGAGAAGGGCAAGCTCCCGGGCTCGAGGCAACGGACTACTACAGCCCGCCTTGCGCCACCTGGGCCTATGGCGTGCATGGCGCAATCCTCGAAGTCGATCCGGAAATCTGCTCGGTCAAGGTCAAGCGCTACGTCTGCATTCACGACTGCGGCAACATGATCAATCCGATGATCGTCGAGGGCCAGGTGATGGGCGGCATCGCCCAGGGCATCGGCGGCGCGATGTACGAGCGCATCGAGTTCGACACCGACGGTAACATGATCAATGCCAACTTCGTCGACTTTCTGGTGCCCTATGCCACCGAGGTGCCGCAGGTGGAGATATTGCATCTCGAAACGCCGTCGCCGCTCAATCCGCTCGGGGTCAAGGGTGTCGGCGAGGCCGGGTGCATTCCGGTCGGGGCCGTGATTGCCTCCGGCATCGACGACGCCCTGCGGCCGTTCGGCGCCGCTCCGTTCCAGCACATCCCGATCACCCCGAGCATGATCCACGCGGCGGTAGCCGGCGGCTGACATCCGCCGGTGGGCACGGGTCCTGCACTGCCCATCGATTGACTGACCAACAAGGAGAGCAAGATGAAAGTGCACGTGGACATGGATAAATGCATCTGCTCCGGCATGTGCATTACCATCGCGCCCAGCCTGTTCGATCTGGATAAGGGCGGACGCCTCGTGATCATCAAAGGCTGCGAGCTCAGCAATACCGAGCAAAAGGAAGCCCAGGACGCGGCAATGTGCTGTCCTGTCGAAGCGATTGAGCTCCTGGAGCACGAGGAAACGGCGATCGCCTAAGAGCACCGCCTAGCGGCAACCAAACATTACTGGAGTGCATTGGCAGCTCACGCTGCAACGGATTTGCTCGTCCTGCGGGCAGCCAAACAAGAACGCCTGCAAGGCGTCATCTAAACGGCAGAGCCACCGAATAGAGGAGAACGTAAATGGCTGTTACCAAACTCAAGCCCGTCGTCAGCACACGTGCCAACGAACTGGACGTCGAGGGCGAAGCGCGTGTCTATCGATCGCTACGCCATTTCTGGCATGTGGTCGCATACTCGCATGAAGTAACCGAAAAGCCGATCGGCTTTACCTTGTGCGACCAGGACATCGTCATCGTCCGCATGCGCGGCGAGGTTGCCGTGTTCGACGACCTTTGTCCGCATCGCGGCACGCGGCTGTCGCTCGGCAGCGTGAAGGAGACGAAAGACGGAAACTGCAGGCTGGAATGCCCCTACCATGGCTGGCAGTTCGACTCGAGCGGCGACCTGAAGCTCGCCCCCCAGCGACCGGACCTGGCCGGGCACCTGCGCGCCAGCGTTCGCAAATACCAGTCCGTCGAAAGATACGGGATGGTCTGGGTCTGCCTCGAGGACAAGCCGCACTACCCGCTGCCCGAGTTTCATCTTTGGGATGACCCGGCCTTCCACTACGTCACCGTGCCAACCGACGATTGGACCTGCAGCGCGCCGCGCCGCGTCGAGAACTACACGGACTATTCGCACTTCGCCATTCTGCACGACGGCTATCTAGGCGACAGCACGGTGCCGGAAGTCCCACCTCACGAGGTGTGGCGCAACGAGAACAAGCTCGAGAACAAGCAAGGGGATGCGTGGGTCCGCGTTCCAATGGACACCGCAGCCTGGGGTGGAAAGGAGAAACCTGCCGACCCCTACATCCGGCTCAAGCTCGACTGGCGTGTGTTCATGCCGCTGACCTGCATCTATAACATCCAGTTCCAGGACGGAAATCGCTACAACCTGATCTTCCATCCCACGCCCATCAACGCGAAGAAGATCCGCAACTTCACGGTCGCGACGCGCGATTTTGGCGATCCGGCGCAGAAGGACAAGGAACTCGGCGAGTTCGTCACCTTCATCTACGGCCAGGACAAGCCGGTCGTGGAGTCGCAGCGGCCCGAGGAGCTGCCGGAGGATCTGACCGTCGAGATGCATGTCAAGGGTGTCGACAAATACTCGGTCGAGTACCGCCGATGGCTCCTGGAACTGGCCAACAAACTGGCCAGCTAGGCTTCGTCGCGCAGGCCGGCCGGAATATTCCCCCGAGTATTTCGGCCGCCTACCAACTGACTGAACGGACCTTCGGGTCACCGACAGGATGCAGCCGCCCAGTTCTTGGCTTCCAGTGCCGAGGCGGGCGCAAGGTCAAGTAATGCCATGATAAAGCCAAGCGTCAGCCATCCTCCCCATCACCGCCGGCGTGTCGCTATCGCCGGCGGTGGTTTGGCCGGCTTGCGGGCCGCGGAGGAATTGCGGCGCCAGGGTTTCGACGGCTCTATCAGGATGCTCACCGCCGAAGCGGTTGCGCCCTATGACCGGCCGCAGCTTTCCAAGAGCCTGCTGGTCGGAACCACATCGGTGGAGAAGGCCATCTATCGCGACGCCGAGTATTACAAGAAGCTCAGCATCGATTTGCTGCTCGAGCATCGGATCGACGGTCTCGACCTTCACGGACATTGCCTGAAGACCAACAATGGGTCCGTTGATTTTGATCACCTAATAATCTGCACAGGGGCTGCGCCGCGCCGGTTGGGCAGCCTCGTCAATCTGGCCGGCGTCCACGAACTCAGGACCCTCGCTGACGGAGTGGCAATTCGCGATGCTTTGGCAAACGCTCCCCGCGTGGTTGTCGTCGGTGCCGGGTTCATAGGATCCGAAGTCGCTGCGAGTGCCCGCGAGCTGGGTTTGGAGGTTACGATCGTCGAGGCTTCGCCGGCGCCACTGGCACGTGCGCTGGGCGACGACATGGGTATCGCCTGCGCCGGGCTGCATGCCGACCATGGCACCCGGCTCCTCAAGGGTGTGTCGATCGCTTCCATCGAGGGCAGCGGTCGCGTGGAGCGCGTCCGCCTCACCGACGGGACGGCGATCGACTGCGATCTGCTGGTCGTCGGCATCGGCGTTGTGCCGACTGTGGACTGGCTGGCCGGGTCCGGGCTGCCGCTCGACAATGGCGTGGTTTGCGATGCCACGCTCTCGACCCCGGCCACGGGCGTCTACGCCGCCGGCGACGTTGCGTCTTGGCCGAACGAACTGTTCGGCCAGCGCATGCGCGGTGAGCAATGGACCAATGCGGTGGAGCAGGGCCGTCACGTCGCCCGCAACTTACTCGCCAATGCCGGCGAACAGCTGCCATTCCACGGCAGCAACTATTTCTGGTCGGACCAATACGGCGTGCGCATTCAGTTTGCCGGCATCACCGCAGCCGACGAGATCCGCATTGTCGAGGGCGCGGTCGCCGAGCGCAGGTTCCTGGCCTGGTATCGCCGCGGCGACCGCCTGGTCGGTGCACTGGCCATGAACGAGGCAAGGAGCCTGATGCTCAGCAAGACATTGATCGAGCGTCGCGCCAGCTGGGGCGAGGGCATGGCCGCCTTCGAGAAGGCCACGACCTCATAGACCCCGCGCTCGCAGGGCGGCGCATCCGAAAACAAGTCAATTTTGTTCAATCGGTCTGATGGAGGATCCGATGGTTGGAAGATATTGCAAATCGCTTGCCGTGGGTGCCATTGCGTTGGTTGCCGCAACCTCGATGGCAGATGCTGCCTTCAAGCTCTCCGGTCCCGCGAAAATCGCATTGGTCGTCTTCACCAAGAAGAACGACGGCGGCTGGTCGCAAGCGTTGGACGAGGCGCGCCAGCGCATGGAAAAGGAGCTGGGCGTCTCCATCCCCGTGATCGAGAACGTGCCGGAAAATGCCACTGCGATCCGTCCAGCAGTGGAGCTTTTGATCCAGCGTGGCTTCAACGTCATCATCGGCTCGGCCTTCGGCTATTCCGACACGTTCAAGGAACTCGCCGAGAAGTATCCCGACGTCGCCTTCCTCAATCCGGCGGGCACGACCAACGGCCCGAACCTCGAAAGCTTCTACGGCCGCACCTACGAGAGCCAGTATCTGTGCGGCATGGCGGCAGCCGGCGCCTCCAAGAGCGGCAAGCTGGGCTTCGTTGCGGCCAATCCCTTCGGCCTCGTGAACTGGACGGTCAACGCCTATGCGATGGGCGCCCGTCAGGTCAATCCAAAGGCAACCGTCACCGTCGTCTTCACCGGCGCCTGGAACGATCCGGTCAAGGAGCGCGCCGCTGCCGAAGCCCTCGCCGAGCAGGGCATCGACGTCATCGGCCAGCATGTCGATACGCCTGCGGTGCAGCTGGTGGCACAGGAAAAAGGCATCTACAGCACCGGCCACCATCGCGACCTCTCGGAGTTCGCACCGAAGGCGACGCAGTGTTCCTCGGTCTGGGTGTGGGATCGTTTCCTGCTTCCGGAAATCAAGAAGATCGAAGCCGGTACCTGGGAGCCGAGCCCCTATGGCGCCTTCCTGTCGATCAAGGAGGGCGGCACCGATGTCGCCTGTTGCGGCGAGGCCGTGCCCAAGGAAGTCGCCGACAAGGTCAAGGCCACTCGCCAGGCGATCGTCGACGGCAAGCTGCAGGTCTATGGCGGTCCGCTCAAGGACCGCGACGGCAAGGAGCGTGTGGCGACCGGTGCCGTGCTGGGCGACGCGGACCTCTGGAGCATGGACTGGTACGTCGACGGTGTGATCAGCCAGCAGTGACCGTCTCTAGGGCGAGCGAAGAGGGAGCGCCCTCCGGTCTCGGAGAATTCCAAGCAGTCAGGATTTTCAACCAGACAAATGGAGGGTCTCATGAGCAGGTTTTTTGTAAGCTTACTCGCAGTGGCTGCTTGCGCACTGGTCACCGTGGCCTCTGCGTCGGCGCAAGCCGCCTTCAAGCTCGCCGGTCCGCCAAAGGTGGCGATGATCATGTACTCGCCAAAGGACGACAAGGCGTGGTCCGAGGCGTTCGAGAATGCCAGAAAGAAGATGGAGTCCGATCTGGGGATCAAGATCGCATTGGTCGAGAACATCCCCGAAAACGCGACAGCCGTTCGCCCGGCTGTCGAGCTCCTTATCAGCAAGGGCGTGAACATCATCATCGGCACGGCATTCGGATATTCCGACGCCTTCAAGGAACTGGCCGAAAAATATCCCGATGTCGCCTTCTTGAACGGTGCTGGAACGACCAACGGTCCGAACCTCGAGAGCTTCTACGGCCGCACTTACGAGAGCCAGTATCTGTGCGGCATGGCAGCAGGTGCAGCCTCCAAGACAGGCAAGATTGGCTACGTGGCGCCCAATCCGTTCGGCCTGGTCAATTGGGCAATCAACGCCTTCGCGATGGGCGCGCAGCAGATGAACCCGAAGGCCACCGTGACGGTGATCTACACAGGATCCTGGAACGACGTCGTCAAGGAGCGTAGCGCCGCCGTTGCTCTGGCGGAGCAGGGCATGGACGTCCTCGGCCAGCACGGAGCGACGACGGCAACCCAGATGGTTGCCCAGGAACGTGGCATCTACGCAACCGGCCATCATCTCGATCTGTCGTCGCTCACGCCGAAGACGATGCTTTGCACGTCATCCTGGGTTTGGGATCGCCTGCTCTCGCCGATCGTCGCCGACATCGAGAAGGGCGCCTGGAAGCCCAACGAATACGGGTTCTTCGCTTCCATCAAGGACGGCGGCACCGACATATCCTGCTGCGGTCCGGGCGTACCGGCAGATGCCGCCGCCAAGATCCAGGCGGAACGCCAGGCGATCATCGACGGCACGAAGAAGGTCTACGCCGGCCCCCTCAAGGACCGCGACGGCAAGGAGCGTATTCCGGCAGGGGCCGTCCTGAATGACGCGGACCTGTGGGCGATGGATTGGTATGTGCCCGGAGTCGTCAGCCAGCAGTGAAACGTAGCCGCGGCGGTCCGCGCCGCGGCCTTTCTCCCGGAAGCGTTGAGTCAGGATTGCAATCATGATGGCGATGGAACTTTCAGGCGTGTCAAAGTCGTTCGACGGCTTCCATGCGCTGTCGGCCGCGTCCTTCTCAGTGGCGCCGGGCGAGGTGCATGCTCTGCTCGGCGAGAACGGGGCCGGCAAGTCGTCATTGATGAATGTCGCTGCCGGCCTTTACCAACCCGACGAGGGACGCATCAGCATCGAGGGCCGCGACGTCCTGATCGACGGGCCGATAGCAGCCAAGCGGCTGGGCATTGGCATGGTGCACCAGCACTACAAGCTGGTTAAGGCATTCAATGCGCTTGAGAACGTGCTTCTTGCATGCGGCAAGGGGCGTTACGGTAAGAGCATCGCCGATGTCGAGGCATCGATCCGGCGCCAGAGCGAAGCAATCGGCTTCGAGGTCGACCTGAAGCGCCCCGTCGGTGCGCTGTCGGTTGCCGAACAGCAGCGCGTCGAGATTCTCAAGGTGCTGGTCGAGGGCGCGCGCATCCTCATCCTTGACGAGCCGAGCGCGGTGCTGACCGACAAGGAAGCCGAGGCCTTGCTCGGCGTGATGCGGCAACTGGCCGGCCAGGGTGCCGCCGTCGTGCTGGTAACCCACAAGCTGGCGGAGGTGCAGCGTTTCGCCGATCGGGTGACCGTCATGCGCGGCGGCCGCACCGTCGCCTCCGTCGATCCGAAGTCGCGCTCGATCGACGAGCTGACGGCACTGATTGTCGGTGACGTCCAGGCAGAGGTCCGCAAGCCGGCTACCGCCCCGGGCGCACCGATCTTGAAGCTGACCGGCGTTGCCGGCCTTCGCGCCGATGGCCATCGCGCGCTCGCCGATGCCAGCTTGGAGCTGCGCCGGGGCGAGATCTACGGCATCGCTGGCGTCGGCGGCAACGGACAGTCCGAATTGGCCGAAATCTTGATGGGCGTGCTGCGCCCTGTGTCCGGCAGCATCGAATTCGACGGGGTTGGCGAGATCGGCGGAGACGGCGCCCGCCGTCGCCGCGAACTGGGCATCGTTTCGATACCCGCCGACCGCCAGACATACGCTCTCGCCGGCGACCTGTCGGTCACCGACAACTACGCGGTGCACGGCATTCGTTCGCACCGGTTCGGCGGCTGGGCGCGTGTCGACAGCCGCGCCGCGCAAGCCGAGACGGCCGCCGCGGTCTCGACATTCGAAGTCAACGGCGTGCGAGGTCCACGCCAGAAGACCGCGCTGCTGTCGGGAGGAAACGCCCAGAAGCTGGTCATCGCGCGCGAATTTGCGACGCTGCCGCGGGTGGTCGTCGTGCACAGCCCAAGCCGCGGTCTCGACGTGCGTGCGACGGCGGCAGTGCACCAAAGACTGCGCGATGCGCGCGACAGCGGTGCCGCCGTTCTGCTGATCAGCGAGGATCTCGATGAAATCCTGCTGTTGTCTGACCGCATCGGGGTGATGAGCCGCGGAAGGATCGCACGGGAGTTTGCCGCGCCAGTCGACCGGCAGGCGGTGGGAATGGCGATGGTGCACCATGACTGATATCGAACACAACGTCCCGCCCGCGCTTGCGGTCGGCAATCCCGATCAGCGGCGCAAACGACACGGGTTTGGCCGGTTCAATCTCGAGGTTCGCCAGCATGCACCGGCCTGGTATCAGGCTGTCGCCCTTGCTTGCGGTGTCGGTGCGGGCCTGTTCATTGCCGCGCTGATCCTCGTGGCGTCCGGCGTCGGCTTCTCCGACCTCGCCAACGAATTCGTCTTTTCGATCTTTTCCACCCCGCGCAGCCTGGCGGACGTGCTGACACAAGCCGCACCGCTGCTCATCGTCGGGCTTGCCGCGGCCGTGGCGTTCAGGGTGCGCTTCTGGAACATCGGCATCGAGGGGCAGATGATCCTCGGTTCGATTGCGGCGACGGCGGTGGCCATCGGCAATGTCGGGCCGGCGCCGATGCGGCTGGCAACCATGTTCTTCGCCGCTGCTTTGGGCGGCATGATTTGGATGCTGATCCCGGCGCTGCTGCGCCTCCGCTATGGCGTCAACGAGATCATCTCGACGCTGCTGCTCAACTACGTGGCGTTCAACCTCCTGCTTCATCTCCTCTATGGCTCGTGGAAGGATCCGAAGAGCAGCTTCCCGAACTCGGAGCAGTACGAGGCAACGGAGCGGCTCGCGACGGTTGGGTGGGAGAGCCTGACCTATGCGCTGCCATTGGCGCTTGTCCTGACGGCAGTCATCTGGTGGCTGCTGAACGTCAGTCGCTACGGCTATTTCACCCGCGTCGTCCAGGCCAATCCGCGCATGGCCGCGGCGATGGGCTTGCCGGTCGTCGCAGTCACCGTGGGTGCAGCGCTGCTGTCGGGCGCACTCTCCGGCGTTGCGGGCTTTGTCATCAGCGCCGGAGTCGAGTACCGGATGACGCAGAGCTTCTTTGTTGGCTATGGCTTCTCCGGGATTTTGATCGCGTTCCTCGCGCGCAACAATCCGCTCGGGGCCGTGCTGGTGGCACTGTGCGTGGCGACATTGTTCATCGCCAGCCAGAGCCTGCAGGTCTTCTACCAGATTCCCGGCTCGGTCGTGCAACTCGTGCAGGCGGTGGTGGTGATCTGCGTCGCGGCTTCGGAGTTCTTCATACGCTACCGCATCCGCCGCATTCACAGGGGATCGTGATGATCGACTTCCTCGTCAACTGGGCAGCCAATGTTCCGGCGTTCGCCGTGCCCTTCGCGCTCGCCGCACTCGGCCTGATCGTCACGGAGAAATCCGGCGTCCTTTCGCTGGGGGCCGAGGGCTATCTGCTCATGGGGGCTCTGGCGGGAGCCGGCGCCTCCGTCGTGATCGGCGACCATGCATTGGTTGCCTTCGCCGCGGGAGCGCTGGCGGCGGCTGCACTGTCACTGGTGTTTGCGCTGATGGCCGTGACGCTCAGGGTCAATCAGGTGGTGGCCGGCCTGGTCATGGTATTCCTGGCCCAGGGCCTGACCGGATTGATCGGTACCCAGCAGGGATGGACCAATCGACCGATTGCCGGTCTCGAGCGGATACCGTTCGGGCCTCTGGCCGATATTCCAGTGCTCGGTCCGATCCTGTTTCGCCAGGACATGCTGGTGTACCTGACGCTGCCGATCTTCTTTGCCGTGGCGTACCTGATGTCGCACACCATGGTCGGGCTTCGGCTGCGCGCCGTCGGCGATGCCCCCGAAGCCGCCGATGCCGCAGGCACGAGCGTTACACTCTACCGCTACGGCGCGATCGTCGCGGGCGCGGCGATCGTCGGTCTGGCGGGAGCCTACCTCTCGGTCGGTGTCGCCAAGATGTGGGTCGAGGGCATGTCCGGCGGCCGGGGGTGGATTGCGGTCGCGCTGGTGATCTTTGCGCGCTGGCAGCCTTGGCGGGCTCTCGCCGGCGCCGTCTTGTTCGGCGGCATCGAGGCTCTGATCCCGCGCGTTGCCGCAGTCGGCCTGCAGGTGCCGCAATACTTCATGCTGATGACGCCCTACATAGCGACGCTGGCGGTCATGGTCTACGCCAACCTGAACAAGAGCAGCGAGAGGCGGTTCGACGAACCGCGCGGGCTCGGACAGCCATATCTGCGGGAAGAGCGTCGGTAACCGACGCAGTTTCAGGCGGGCGGCGCGCGGTCGTGGCGCAGCCGTCCGAACACTGCCGCCGGGCATCAATACGAATTATCCGAATAGAGGCGATGATATCCATATTTTGGAGATAGCCGCTTGATTTGAAGTTCGCTTTCTGCAACATGTGAATGCAATATCTAATATGTGGATACGGAGGAGAACCAATGGGCCTGCGAATTGCCATCGATACGGGCGGTACCTTTACCGACGTGGTTGCGATCGACGAAGCGACGGGGCAGATCACTGCGGTGAAAACGCCCTCGACGCCGGCTGATCCGAGCGTCGGTCTTTTGAACGGCGTCCGTCGGGTTCTAGAGGAAACCGGGGGCAAGGACGAAGACCTGCAGATGCTGCTGCATGGGTCGACGGTGGCGACCAATGCCGTCCTCGAACACAAGTTCGACGGGCTGGGGCTGGTCGTGACGCGCGGCTTCCGCCACATGATCGAGATCGCCCGGCAGTCGGTTCCAGACGGCTATGGCAACTCCTTCTTCTGGGTCAAGCCGCCGCGCCTGGTGCCGCTTCATCTGGTTCGTGAGGTCGGCGGTCGCATGACCTTTGCGGGCGAGGAACTCCAATCGCTCGATGAGGCCGAGACGCTGCAGGCGGTGCGCGAGCTGGTCGAGGACGGGGTGACCTGCATCGGCGTTTGCCTGCTTCATGCCTACGCCAACGACGCTCATGAGCAGCGCATCGGCGCGCTGATCAAGGAGCATTTCCCCGATGTCTTCGTCTCGCTGTCGTCGGTGGTGCTGCCCGAATACCGCGAATACGAGCGCGCGATGACGACGCTCATCGACGTGCTGGTGAAGCCTTACTGCAAAACCTATCTGCAGAATGCCGCCGATCGCATTCGCGCTCAGTCGGGCGATATTCCGTTCCTGATCATGCAGTCGAACGGTGGCGTGGTGAAGCACTCCACCGCCGGCGAGAAGCCGGTGACGATGCTGCTCTCGGGGCCGGCGGCTGGCATCCTTGGCTCGATCCACATGGCGCATCTCGCCGGCTACAAGGACATCCTCACCGTCGACGTCGGCGGGACCTCGACCGACGTCGCGATCATCGAGAACTACACCCCCATGTACACCTCGGCCTCGATGGTCGAGAGCTATCCGGTCAAGACGCCGATGCTCGACATCGTCACCGTCGGGTCCGGCGGCGGCTCGATCGCCTGGATCGATCCCTATGGCCAGCTGAAGGTCGGGCCGAAGAGCGCTGGGGCCGATCCGGGCCCGATCTGCTATGGCAAGGGCGGCACCAAGCCGACCGTGACCGATGCCGCCATTTCCCTTGGACGACTGCCGGCGGCGCTCATCGGCGGGGCGATCAAGCTAGATGCCGATGCCGCGCGTGAGGCATATAGGAAACTGGGCGCCGAGTTCGGCATGTCGGCGGAGGAGGTCGCCGCAGGCGCCCTCGAGATCGCAGCCGTCAATCAGGTGTTCGGCATCCGCCAGGTGACGACGACCCGCGGGCGCGATCCGGGTGCCTACGCCATGGTCGCATTCGGAGGTGCTGGGGGGCTGTTTGCCGCCGAAGTGGCCGACTTCCTCGACGTGCGCACCATCGTGTCGCCCCCAAACCCGGGTAATCTCTGCGCCTTCGGCCTGCATGTCTCCGACGTGCGGCGCGACTACATCCGCACCATGGTGCGCCGGCAGTCGACGGCCGATGCCGCCGAAATCCTTACCGCCTGGGACGATCTGGTGCGTGGCGGCATCGCCGACATCGCGGCCGAAGGCATCGCCAAGGACAAGATCGAGATCCGCCGCGTCGCCGACGTCCGCTATTTCGGCGAGGGCCACGAGGTGCAGGTCGACATTCCCTCCGATCTCGGCGGAGAAGCCGCGATTGCCCACCTGTTCAAGGATTTCCACCGCGTTCACGACCAGACGTTCGGTTTCCACTATGAGGGTGAACAGGACGTCGAGGTGGTCAATCTGCGCGTCCAGGCGGTCGGCGTCCAGCACCGTCCAAATCTCAAGCCGGACATGGTCGCCCGCGATGCCGCTAGGCCGTTCGGCCACCGGATGGCCTACTGGCGCGCCACCGGCTGGGTGGACTGCCCTCTCTACAATCGAACCGAGCTTGCCGTCGGACAGCAGATAGCCGGCCCGGCGATCGTCGAAGAATACGGCTCGACCGTCGTGGTTCCGGCGAGCTGGAGCGTCCGCGCCGACAAGTACGGCAACCTCATCCTGGACAAGAACGCCTAAGCGGAGGACACCACATGCTTGACAAGACAAAGCGCACGACCCTCGGCCCGATCGAGCTCGAGGTGATCCATGGTACCATCCGCGCTGCGGAACTGGAGATCGAGGCGGCGGTGGAGCGCACCGCGCGCTCGCCGATGATCCGCGACCAGCACGACTATCGTGTCGCGTTGTTCGACGCCAAGGGCCGGAAGCTGACGGGCCGCTCCTACTCGGCGATCGTGGAGCCGGTGTTCGAATATTTTGGTGCCGACAACATCCATCCCGGCGACGTCTTCTTCTGGAACGATCCGTACAATTCCTGCGGCGGCATCGGCCACGTACCCGACCTCTGCACGACCGTGCCGATCTTCCACGGCGAACGGCTCATCGGCTTCAGCCAGGTGTTCGGTCACCACGACGACATCGGCGGCGCCGTGCCGGGCAGCCTTCCCGTGCACGCCACCGACAGCTGGATGGAAGGCGTGCTGATCCCGCCGATCAAGCTCTATGAGCGGGGCAAGCTCAACGAGGCGGCGTTCAAGATCATCGTGCGCAATTCGCGGCTGTCGGAACATCTGGCTGGCGATCTCGATGCCGAAATCGGCGCGGCGAAGCTCGGTTCCCGGCGCATCGTCACGCTCGCGGAGCGGTATGGTGTCGACACCCTGGAAGCCGCTTTCGACCAGATCCTGAAGAACACTGCGGAAATCTTCCGCCGCGAGATCCTTCCGCGCATCAAGGACGGCGAGTATCACTTCGAAGACTACATCGAGGCGGACGGCGTCGAAGAAGCCCGGCTGCACGCCCTGCGCATCAAGATGATCAAGACGCCCGAGAAGATCATCCTCGACTTCACCGGGACGGACCCCGAGGCGAAGGGGCCGATCAACTGGTCGCTCGACGAAATGGAGGGCCGCTACTTCCGGAAATGGCTGGCGCCGACGCTGCGCTCGCTTGCTTCCTCGCCCGAGCGGGCGGCGGAGATCGATTCCAACGAGGGCGTGCTCGACGTCATCGACGTGGTCTTCCCCGAAAAAGGCACGCTGATCACGCCGACCTTCGGAAAGCCGACGGGCATGCGCTTCTTCCTGATGCTGCGAACCCTCGGCTCGTTTGCGGCATGCCTGTCCAAGGCGACCGACGGCATGATGCCGGCCGACCACGAGACGATCCGTATCTGGGGTGTCACCGGTGGCAACACGCAGGACAATTTCTTCCTCTTCCGCGAGGTGCTGGGCGGGGGCAGCCCGGGCCGACCCTGGGCCGACGGCTCGGACGTGGTCCATATCGTGCCCAACTCGAAAAACCTGCCGGCCGAGTTTTCCGAGACGCGCTATCCGATCCTGGTCGAGCGCCTCGGCCTGAAGCAGGGATCGGGCGGTCCTGGCTACCATCGCGGCGGCTTCGGCTATGACAAGCGTATCAAGATGCTGGGCGATTGCCGCCTGATCTCCAACGCTGACCGATCGCTGCTCGGCTGCTACGGTGTCAACGGCGGCAAGGCTGGCGCCAACTATCAGGTGTCGGTCAGCGATGTCGACGGCGGCGAGACCGTTCACCCGGGCATGTGCGATACCGTCACCGTGCCGGTTGGTGCCTCGATCACCATCGTTACGACCGGCGGCGGCGGCTGGGGCGACCCTTTGCAGCGTCCGCTCGAAAAGGTGGTCGAAGATGTCCAGTGCGGGCTGGTGTCGCCGGAATCGGCACGCGACGACTATGGGGTCGAGCTCGTAAAGTCCGGTCGCAACTGGACGGCCGATGCCGCGGCGACGGCCGCCCGGCGCAGCAAGCTGGCGAAGGAGCGCGGCACGCCGCCGATGTTCGACCGCGGTCGATATTTCGACGACCTTAAGGTCGCCGGGAAAATTAGCCGGCCGGACGGATGGACCGACCCGGATGCCGGCTGGTACGCAAAGCCGGTAGCGAAACTTGGTCCGCATGACACTGGGAGTGAGGCATGAAGATCAGTCAATCCTTCGAAGTGGCACGGCCCCTTCCTGCCGTCTGGGATTTGTTCCAGGATGTTCCCGCCGTCGCAGCTTGCATGCCCGGCGCCGAACTTACCGAGAACAAGGGCGACGGCCTCTATGCCGGTCGGGTCGGCATCAAGCTCGGCCCGTTCGGTGCTTCCTTCGAGGGAGAGGCGCAGGTAACGGCGGACCCGGCCAGCTTCGTCGGCCGGGCCGAAGGGCGCGGCATCGACAAGAAGGGCGGCAGCCGCTCCAGGCTGGTTATGGACTACCAGCTCAAGGAGGCCGGTTCCGCCACGCTCGTCAGCATCGACGCGGATATCCAGCTTGCCGGGCCCATCGCCCAGTTCGGCCGTACCGGCATCGTCACTGAGACCGCAAACGTGTTGATCGGGCAGTTCGTCAAGAATGTCGAAGCCCGCCTGTCGGGAGAGGCATCGGAAGCGTCAGCCCAGTCGAACGAGATCAGCGCCCTGAAAGTCGCCGGCATGGTCATGAAGTCATACTTCAAGCGATCCGGCTCCTGACCGTTTTCGATCACGGGCGGCCCCAGTGTCATGTGACCGGCGGGCCGCCTCTAGCGGGGAACTGATCGTCGCGCTTCACCAATTTTGATGTGGTGGGGCGGTGCCCCTTTGATCGTGGTGGATTGCCGGGCCTGGTTTGCCGCGAAGGAGAATCCAGTTGAAATCACGTGCCGCCGTCGGGGTGCCCGCATGGTCGAGGCCGACAAGATCATCGGCGTGGATATAAATCCCGCAAAAGCAGATATGGCGCGCAGGTTCGGAATGACCCATTTTGCCAATCCGCGCGAGAGACCGGCAAGGACGACGCGTCCGTTCCAACTGGTGACCGGCCGGGTCTGGAAGGGCACGGCCTTCGGTGGTGCGCGCGGGCGTACCGACGTGCCCGGGATCGTCGACTGGTACATGGAGGGCAAGTTCAACATCGACGATCTCATCACCCACGCAATGCCGCTCGATGAGATCAACACCGCCTTCGACCTGATGCACGAGGGCAAGTCCATCCGATCGGTCGTCCTGTTCTGACCCCGATGGCCTTTGTCGTCTGATCTTGGCTGCGGTCAGCCGGGCCCGCCAGCCGAAGCATGCCCCGGCAATGGAGGAGAACATGAAATCGTTGCACCCTGCCATCGATCGTGGCGTCAAGCCGGGAACGGGCGGCTTTGCCGGCGGAACCCTGGTCTGCGCCTGTGCCGACCGGCCTGTGAAGGTGAAGATCAAGGGCGACGTCGCCCACAATCACGCCTGCGGCTGCACGAAATGCTGGAAGCCTGATGGCGCAACCTTTTCCATCGTCGCGGTCACCGCGCACGAAAACGTCGAGGTTCTCGAAAACGGCGACAAGCTAGCGGTGGTCGATCCGGGCGCGCTGATCCAGCGCCATGCCTGCACCGAATGCGGCGTCCACATGTACGGCCCGGTCGAGCGCGCCCATCCGTTCAAGGGCCTCGACTTCATCCACCCGGAGCGGTTCCAGGAGAATGGCTGGTCCGCGCCTGGCTTCGCGGCCTTCGTCTCTTCGGTCATCGAAGCCGGCGTCGATCCGTCGGCGATGGACGGCATCCGCAAAAGACTCAACGAGCTTGGCCTTGCGCCGTATGACTGCCTCTCCCCGGCCCTGATGGACTACATCGCCACCTGGACGGCGAAGAAGAACGGGGTGTTGGCCTGATTCCAGGTCCTGCGAGCCGCAAGCGGAGCGTCGGTTCCAATGAGGTGCCGACGCCGTTTGCGCTGCCGCTCACATGCCCTGCGCGGCCGTAGCTGCGCGAGGCCGCGGTTCCGCCCGCTGATCGGTTGTCATGTGAAGATAACCGTATGGTGATCCCGACAGGAATCGAACCTGTGACCTACAGATTAGGAATCTGCCGCTCTATCCTACTGAGCTACGGGACCACTCGGCTGCACACATAGCGGCTTCGAGCGGATTCGCCAATGGTTTTTGGCGGGGCCGGCCAAGTTCGGGGCCGGTCCGCACTTTTCTGCACCGCGATCAGGTCGCGAGCGCCGTCTCCGCCAGCCGCACCCAATAGCTCACGCCGTGCGGGATCACCTCGTCGTTGAAGTCGTAGGCGGGGTGGTGGAGATTGGCGCTGTCGCCGTTGCCGATGAAGATGAAGGCGCCGGGGCGTGCCTCCAGCATGTAGGAGAAGTCCTCGCCGCCCATCAGCGGCTGAATGGCCCGGTGCACCTGCGCGTCGCCGGCGATCCTGGCGGCCACGTCGCCGGCGAAGACCGTTTCCTCGGGGTGGTTGAAGGTGACCGGATAGTTGGCGTCGTAGTCGAGTTCGATTTCCGTGCCCGTGGCCTCCGCCACGCCGCGGCAGATGGCGCCCATGCGCTCCTCGGCCATCTTCGCCACGTCCTTCTTGAGCGTCCGCACGGTGCCGGCCAGCACCGCCTGCCCGGGGATGATGTTGTAGGCGGTTCCGGCGTTGAACTTGGTCACCGAGACGACGATGGCTTCGGCCGGGTCGGTCGAGCGCGCGGCGATGGTTTGCAGTGCCGCCACCAGCTGGCTGCCGGCGACGATCGGGTCGATGGCGCGGTGGGGGATCGCCGCATGCCCGCCCTTGCCCTTGACGGTGATGGTGAACTCGGCCGTCGCCGCCATGATCGCGCCCGGACGGATGGCGAACTGGCCCACCGGCAGGCTCGGCATGTTGTGCATGCCGAACACCTTCTGGATGCCGAAGCGCTCCATCATGCCGTCCTTGACCATCTCGTTGCCGCCGCCGCCGCCTTCCTCCGCGGGCTGGAAGATGACGGCCACCGCGCCGGCGAAGTTGCGCGTCTCGGCGAGATATTTGGCGGCGCCCAGGAGCATGGCGGTGTGGCCGTCATGGCCGCAGGCATGCATCTTGCCCGGCACCTTGGAGGCATAGGGCTTGCCGGTGATCTCCTCGATCGGCAGGGCGTCCATGTCGGCGCGCAGGCCGACCACGCCGCCGGCGCCGAGGCTGCCCCTGATGAGGCCGACCACGCCGGTCTTGCCGAGGCCGGTCACGATCTCGTCGCAGCCGAACTCCTTGAGCTTGGCGGTGACGAAATCGGCGGTCTCGAAGACGTCGAAGTTCAGCTCCGGCTTCTCGTGCAGGTGGCGGCGCCAGCCGGCGATCTCTTCCTGCATTTCCGCGGCTCGGTTCAGGATCGGCATGTTGTGTCTCGGCTTCCTGTCTGGGGGAACCGCGAGGTTCCCGGATTCGCAATTGTGATCGCGCAAGCTCTGCCATCTTGGCGTCACATAGGCTATTTAGCAGCGGCGGCGACGCCGATGCCAGGCTTTGACCGGCTCGAGCGTTCCCATCCCGGTTTACGGAAATCTTATGGACGGCCGGTTATGATCGGCAAGAGGCGATTTCGGATTAGATGATGAAGATTGAGTTCGTCAGGAGCATCGTGATCGGCCTTCTGGCCGCAACCGCGATCGGCGCAGCCCCCGCCGCCGCCAATCCGGCCCTGCTTTTCGACGTCAACACCGGCGCCGTCATCGAGCATCAGGACGCCTTCAAGCGCTGGCATCCCGCCTCGCTCACCAAGCTGATGACCGCCTACACCGCGTTCCGCGCCGTCCAGGCGGGCGAACTGGCGCTCGATTCGCCGATCAAGATCAGCAAGAAGGCGGCGTCGATGCCGCCCAGCAAGATGGGCTACAAGCCGGGCTCGGTGCTGACCCTCGACAACGCCATCAAGATCATCATGGTCAAGTCCGCCAACGATATTGCCGCCGCCATCGGCGAGAATGTCGGCGGCTCGCAGGAGGCCTTCGCCGACCGCATGAACGCCGAGGCGCAGCGGCTGGGCATGGTCGACAGCCATTGGGTCAATGCCAACGGCCTGCATGAGCCCGACCAGTACACGACGGCGCGCGATCTCGCGATCCTGGTCCGGGCGATCAGGCTCGAGTTCCCGCAATACGCCTCGTACTTCAACATCGAAGGCATCGTCGCCGGCAAGAAGAGGCTGAAGAACTTCAATCCCCTGGTCGGCCGCTTCCCCGGAACCGACGGCATGAAGACGGGCTTCGTCTGCGAATCCGGCTTCAACCTGATCGCCTCTGCCACCCGCGACGGCCGGACGCTTGCCGCCATCGTACTCGGCGCGGGCTCCCCCGACGACCGCGCCGAGGAAGCCGCGGAACTGCTGCAGGGCGGCTTCGGCCGCGCCGGCAGTTCGGTAACCGTCGCCGGGCTTGCGCCCTATGGCGATGGTCGCGCGATCGCCACCAGCATGCGCGAACAGGTCTGCTCGCCCAAGGCCAAGGCCGTCGCCTCCGACGGTCCGGCGCCGACAGAGGCGGGTGCCGCGCCCGAGAAGGCCGAGGCGAGCGCCGCGCCGGAAAAGGCTGGGGCCGCGGCTGCGCCGGAAAAGGTCTCGATCATCCCCGAGATGACGCGCGAGCGCGTCTGGGTCGCCGTCGCGCTCGGAGGCGCCAGCGGACCCGTGCCGAAGGCACTCGCCGGCCGCGATCCGGTCGAATATGCCGACGTGCCGCTGCCGACCTGGCGGCCGGACATGCCTGCCCCGGACGGGGCGGCGCCCGCGGTCCAGGCCCAGGCGACCAAGGCCCGGTCGTGAACCCGCAGGCCGCGTTCCCGATCCCGGTGTCGGTGCTGACGGGTTTCCTCGGCGCCGGCAAGACCACGCTGCTCAACAGCCTGCTCAAGGATCCGGCGCTCACCGACACGGCCGTCATCATCAACGAGTTCGGCGACGTCGCCATCGATCATCTACTGGTCGAGAAGGCCTCCGACGGCGTGATCGAGCTTTCCGACGGCTGCCTGTGCTGCACGGTGCGCGGCGAGCTCGTCGACACGCTGGCCGACCTGGTCGACCGCCTGCAGACCGGCCGCATCCAGCGGCTGGCGCGCGTGGTGATCGAGACCACCGGGCTCGCCGACCCGGTGCCGGTGCTGCAGTCGATCATGGGGCATCCGGCGCTGGTGCATGCCTTCCGGCTGGACGGCGTCGTCACGGTCATCGACGCGGTCAACGGCGCCGCCACGCTTGACGCCCATGTCGAGGCGGTCAAGCAGGTGGCCGTGGCCGACCGCCTGGTGCTCACCAAGTCCGACCTGGTCGACGATCCCGAATGGATCGACGCGCTTGCGGAACGGCTGCGCCGCATCAATCCCGGCGCCGAAATCCGCCGGGCGGGCGAGGGGGCGGTGGCGCAGCTCCTGCAATGCGGCCTCTACGACCCCGCCACCAAGACCGCCGACGTCCGCCGCTGGCTGGGCGAGGCGGCCGAACACGCACACCACCACCACGACGGCCATCATCACCACGGCCATGGTCACGATCATGACCACGCGCATCAGCATGACGCGCGTGTCGGCTCCTTCACGCTGGTGCATGCCGGGGCGCTGCCGTTCTCGACGGTCGAGATGTTCCTCGACCTTTTGTTGTCGACCCAGGGCGACAAGCTCTTGCGCATCAAGGGCATCGTCGAACTCGCCGAGGATGCGTCGCGGCCGCTGGTCATCCACGGGGTGCAGAAGCTGCTGCATCCGCCGGCACGCCTGCCGTCCTGGCCGGACGGCGTCCGCGGCACGCGCCTGGTGCTGATCGGTATCGACCTGCCGCGCGACTATGTCGAACGCCTGTTTTCGGCCTTCGTCAACAAGCCGGCGATCGACACGCCCGACCGCGAGGCCATGGAAAACAATCCGCTGGCGATTGCCGGCCGGTAGGACGGCAGAGGGAGCTGTCGTCGGGCAATTCCTGAAGGGCCTTGCACGGCCCCTCCGCAGCTCTCTCCCCCTCACCGCCTCGCCCCTTCGACAAGCTCAGGGCTCCGCACCTCTCCCCCACTGCGTGGGGGAGAGGAACCCATGTCCTGCGAGATCGCATCTCCTGGAGCGCTTCCCGGAAGAGCGCGAAGCGGTTGTCCGTCCGGAATTCCGTCAAAACAAGGAGATGGAGCGTTTCCGCGATCCGAAGAAAAGAGGAAGCACCGAACTATGGGGCCCGCAATGGCCGCGACCCTCGTGAGTGGCGATTCCTCGCCCCCACAAAGTGGGGGAGAGGTGCCGAGCGAAGCGAGGCGGTGAGGGGGGATTGAAATCGGTGGAGAGGCCTACCGCCCCCCATCCTGTGGTGCGAGACCTCGTCGGCGCACGTAGATCGAAAAAAGTCATTGGCAGGCGAGCCTCGAAGGACACGCCACGCTGGCGCGCTGCTCAGCCGCCCCGTTCCACAAGGAAGCGGTGGCCGCCCGCGACCGCCATCGTCTCGACCAGCGTGTGGCCGGCGTCCTGGCAGAAGGCGGGGATGTCGATGACGGCAAGCGGATCGGTGGTTTCGAGCCAGAGCCGGCTGCCCGTCGCCATGTCGGCCAGGCGCCGCTTGGCCTTCAGCACCGGGAGGGGGCAGTTGAGCCCCCTGAGGTCGTAGATGTCCGTGGTCTCGCTCACGTCGCTCAGCTGCCGAACAGGCCGAGCAGCCTCTTCTTCAGCTTGGAGGCGGCGCTGCCGTCCTCGGCAGGAGCCGCCTGGGCGGCCTGGGCAGGCGCCTCGGCGACGGGCGCCGGTGCAGCCGCGGCCGCAGCCTTCTGCTGCTCGGCGGCGATCTTGGCGGCTTTCGCCGCTGCTACCGCTGCCGCCTTTTCTTCGGCCGCCTTCTTCGTTGCGGCCGCCTCGGCATCCAGCGCCGCCATTCTGCGGCCCTCGGGCGAGTCGATCCGGCCCATCCGGGCCGTCTGGGTGACGGTCCCGTCATGCGCCATGGACGGCGGTTCGATGGTCACGCGTTCGCCGCGGGCCCGCCGCTTGCTCCAGTCGGAAACGAGGTTGGCCTCCTGGACGCCGACGATCGACGGCTTGACGGCTTCGGAGTTGCCGCGCGTGGCGCTGGCCAAGGCGGCCTCGTACTTGGTCTGGTAGGCCTGGTAGGCGGACATCAGTCCCGGCGGCTGCGTCGAGGCCGGGCACGCGCCGGTAGGGTTGAAGGCCGCGCCGGCTTCCGGGGTGCGGTTGAAGACATAGCGCTTCTCGCAGACGTCGACCTTGGGCGGAACCTTGGTGATCTCGAAGTGGTCGTAGCCCTCCTTCAGCATCTGCCAGAACGCATAGTTCGGGTCGCTGCGGTAGCGCGCCATGTTGGCGGCGGTCATGCGGAAGGGGTAGGCCTGGATCTGGAACTCCGTCTGTCCGCCCTTGAAGGCTTCGAGACCGAAGGCATAGATGTCGTCGATCTGCTCGTTGGTCATCGAATAGCAGCCGGCCGAGGAGCAGGCGCCGTGCACCATCAGGTTCGTGCCAGTGCGCCCGTTGGCGCGGTCATAGGCGTTCGGGTAGCCGATATTGAACGACAGATAATAGCTCGAATTCGGATTCATCTGCGCCGGACGCACCGAATAGAAGCCTTCGGGCGCCTGCCGGTCGCCTTCGGTGAATTTCGGGCCGAGCTTGCCCGACCATTTGCAGATGTCGTAGCTGGCGATGATGTCGTAGCGCCCGTTGGTCTTCTGCTTCCAGATCTCGAGCTTGCCCTCCTCCTTGAAGATGCGGGCCATGATCGGCGAGGTGCGCGTCATGCTCTTCGTCTTCATTTCGGAGAGGACCTTCTCCGACAGCCCCTTGTTCTTGGGAGCGAAGTCGTTGATGGCGGATTCCGAACATCCGCCGACCGCGAGTGCGGCGACAAGCAATCCGGCGCGTGTGATGCTGGCAATCATCGGAACTAGAATCGTCTCAATTGCGGCCGTGGCGGTTGCACGCCATCGGCTCCGGCCCGTCCTGGTTTGCTTCGACCTTAGGGTCGTTAACCTTGATAATTCCTTACCGCAAGTTTCGGCCCGTCCCCGCGCGCAAAATCCACGGCAATTCCATTGAACTTGGCGAGGCGGCGATTTTGTGGCGAAAAGGTGCTGTGGCCAGCTTTGGCCACAGCTAACGCAATCAGAGGCTGCGGCCGATCGACAGATATTTCTCGCGGCGCTGCTCGCGGAAGTCGATGTTGGAGCCGGCGAAGTCCTTGAGCGTCTTGGCGATCAGGTCGCCGGTGGCTGAGATCACGGCTTCCGCGTTGCGGTGCGCGCCGCCGAGGGGTTCGTTGATGATCTGGTCGATGATCTTGAGGTCGAGCAGGTCCTGCGCGGTGATCTTCATGTTTGTCGCCGCGTCCTTGGAACGCGTCGTGTCGCGCCAGAGGATCGAGGCAGCACCTTCCGGCGAAATCACCGAGTAGATGGCGTGTTCGAGCATGAACACGCGGTTGGCCGTGGCGATCGCGATCGCGCCGCCGGAGCCGCCTTCGCCGATGACGACGGCGATCGAGGGCACCTTGAGGGCCAGGCAGGCGGAGGTCGAACGGGCGATGGCCTCGGCCTGGCCGCGCTCCTCGGCGCCGACGCCGGGATAGGCGCCGGCGGTGTCGACCAGCATGACGACTGGAATCTTGAAGCGGTCGGCCATTTCCATCAGGCGCACGGCCTTGCGGTAGCCCTCGGGGCGCACCGAGCCGAAATTGTGCTTGAGGCGGCTCTTGGTGTCGGAACCCTTTTCCTGGCCGAGCACCAGCACCGGCTCGCCGCGGAAGCGGGCGAAGCCGCCGATCATGGCCGCGTCCTCGCCGAAGGCGCGGTCGCCGGCGAGCATGGTGAAGTCAGTGAACAGGGCCCTGACGTAGTCGAGGCAGTGCGGGCGGTCGGGATGGCGTGCCACCTGCACCCTCTGCCATGGCGTCAGCGCCTTGTAGGCATCGCGCAGCGCATCGCGCGAACGCTTCTCCAGCCGCTTGATCTCCTCACCGACGTCGACAGCCTCGCCGTTCTCGGCGAGCTTCTTGAGCTCGAGGATTTTGCCTTCGAGGTCGGCAACCGGCTTTTCGAAATCGAGGTAATTGTACATTGGCGAGCAGACTACCACGCTTAAATAGGGGCGCCGGGGCGCCGGAATTTATGGCGCCGCGCCAGCGGAACGAGGCACTCACATAGCGATATGGGCCCTAATCGGCAAGCGGGTGATGCTCGTTGACCAGTTTCAACAGCCGTTCTTCCAGAACATGCGTGTAGATCTGGGTGGTCGAGATGTCGGAATGGCCGAGCAATTGCTGTACGGCGCGCAGGTCGGCCCCGTTCTGCAGCAGATGACTTGCGAACGCGTGGCGCAGCACGTGCGGCGATATCTTGGCTGCCGGAATGCCGGCGCGGGCGGCCAGTCCCTTGAGGTCGCGGGCGAAGACCTGGCGGGGCAGGTGCCCGCTCTCGGACGCGGCGGGAAACAGGAACGAGCTTTCGGCGAGCCTGGGGTTGGCGTTGCGCTCCTCCAGCCAGCGCCGCATCGCGTCACGCGCCTTGGCCGAAAGCGGAACCATGCGTTCCTTGTCGCCCTTGCCGCGCACGACGAAGAAGCGTTCGTCGCGCAGCGCCACCGTCAGCGGCAGGCTGACCAGCTCGGAGACGCGCAGGCCGGTGGCATAGAGCACCTCGACGAGCGCATGCAGGCGCGCGGCGGCCAGCCCGTCGGTTCCGGCTGCTTCCGGGCTTGCTGCCTCGCTTGCCGCGCGGTCGAGCAGGCGGCCGGTGTCGCCCTCGCTCATCGTCTTGGGCAGGGCGCGGTCCTTCTTCGGGCTGTCGACGATGCCGGTGGGATCGTCGCCGCGCAGGCCTTCGGCATAGAGGAAGCGGAAGAACTGGCGCAGGGCCGACAGCCTGCGCGCCTGCGACGTCGTGGCGAAGCCGCGGCCGGCCAGGTTGTCGAGATAGTCGCGGATGCCGGCGGCGTCGGCGTCGGCGAGGCGGCCGCCGAGATGGTCGGAGGCGTCCTCGAGGTCACGGCGGTAGCTTGCCAGCGTGTTGTCGGCGGCGCCGCGCTCGGCAGCCATCATTTCGAGGAAGGCCTCGATGCGCGCGCCGCTGTTCATTTCTTCGGGGTGAGCTTCTCGGGCGGGATACGGACCGAGATCTCGGCCTTCTTCGGCTCGACGAACATCACCAGCGCGACCATGGCGCCGTAGGCGATGCCCGCCAGAACCGCGAGTGTGACAAGGAACCGGAAAAGCGTCGGCATCGATGTGTTCGCCCGTCTGCCCTAAGTCGCGGTATCAGTGAGTCGTGTGCCCTTATGGGACGGCGTTCGCGCCATTTCAAGGTTGGAACGGCGCATGCGCTTGACGCAACGGGGCTTTTCATGTCGATACGCCGACGAAAGGGAAGCCATGACACCCGACGCGCACAACCCATCGCCCGACGGCTCCAGCACGGCGCTGCTCGAACGGCTCGGCACCCGTTCCATCGTCTTCGTCGGGCTGATGGGCGCGGGCAAGACCGCCATCGGCCGCAAGGTCGCCCAGGCGCTCGGCCTCGGTTTCATCGACAGCGACCACGAGATCGAGGCGGTGTCGCGCATGACCATTCCCGAACTCTTCGAGCGCTACGGCGAGGCCGAGTTCCGGGCGCTGGAGCAGCGGGTCATCGGCCGGGTGCTGGAAAGCGGACCGCAGGTGCTGTCGACCGGCGGCGGCGCGTTCATGAACGCCCAGACCCGGGCGGCGATTGCCGCCCATGGCGTCTCGGTCTGGCTGAAGGCGGAACTCGACCTTCTGATGGAGCGCGTCTCCAAGAAGCAGAACCGGCCGTTGCTGCAGAATGCCGACCCGCGCGCCGTGCTCGCCAAGCTTATGGACGAGCGCTATCCGGTCTACGCGCTCGCCGACCTCACCGTGCCGACGCGCGACGACCGCAAGGAAGCGATCGCCAGCGAGGTGATCGAGACGCTGTGCAACCATCTCGGCGTATCCGTCCGGATCCACGTCTCTGATGCTTCGGAGGATCACGAATGACGGTCACAGTCGAAGTCGGGCTCGGCGATCGCGCCTATGACATCCTCATCGGCCCGGGGCTGATCGCGCGCGGCGGCGAACTGGTCCATCAGCGCCTGCCCAAGGCGCGCTCGGCAATCGTCACCGACGAGAACGTGGCTGCTGCGCATCTCGAGCCGCTGGTCGAGAGCCTTTCGGCGACGGGCAACCCGCCTGCCGTCATCAAGCTTCCGGCCGGCGAAAAGACAAAGAGCTTCGAGCACCTGCAGGCGGTGGTCGACGCGATCCTGGCCGCACGGCTCGAACGCGGCGACGCCGTCATCGCGCTCGGCGGCGGCGTCATCGGCGACCTGACGGGCTTTGCCGCCGGCATCGTCCGCCGCGGCATGAACTTCGTGCAGATGCCGACCTCGCTGCTCGCGCAGGTCGATTCCTCCGTCGGCGGCAAGACCGGCATCAACAGCCCCCGCGGCAAGAACCTGATCGGCGTGTTCCACCAGCCGAAGCTGGTGCTGGCCGATACCGACGCCCTCGACACGCTGCCCGCGCGCGAGTTCCGCGCCGGCTATGCCGAGGTCGCCAAATACGGGCTCATCGACCGGCCCGACTTCTTCGCCTGGCTGGAAAAGAACTGGCAGGAGGTATTCTCCGGCGGCCCGGCCCGCACCGAGGCCATCGCCCAGTCCTGCCGCGCCAAGGCCGACGTCGTCGCGCGCGACGAATTCGAGACCGGCGACCGCGCCCTGCTCAATCTCGGCCACACCTTCGGCCATGCGCTGGAGGCGGCAACCGCCTATGACGGCGCCCGGCTGGTCCATGGCGAGGGCGTCGCCATCGGCATGGCGCTGGCGCACCGCTTCTCGGCCCGCCTCAACCTCGCGAGCCCTGACGCGGCGGCGCGCGTCGAGGCGCATCTGCGCGACGTCGGCCTGCCGTGGCGCATGTCAGACATCCCCGGCAGCCTGCCGGATGCCGATGCTTTGTTCGGCTACATCACCCAGGACAAGAAGGTCACGCGCGGCGCGCTCACCTTCATCCTGACGCACGGCATCGGCCAGTCCTTCATCGCCAAGGACGTGCCGGCCTCCGAAGTGCTGTCCTTCCTCAAGGAGAATCACCCGGGATGAGTACGGCTGCCTTAGCCATAATTCGCCCCTCACCCTTACCCTCTCCCCGCAGGCGGGGAGAGGGGGGCGTCAACGCCGGAGCTTCGTCCTTCTCCCCGCAAGCGGGGAGAAGGTGCCGGCAGGCGGATGAGGGGCAGTTTGCGGGCGAGGCTCATCGGCAATGACAGGCGCCGGCTGGATCGTCGCGGCGGTTCTGGCCGGGCTGATCCTGGCCTTTCTGGCGTTCCGTCGCGGGCTGCTGGCGGCCCTCGGCTACGAGATCGTCGCGCTGACGCCGCAGCGTTCGGCGCATGACGAACTGCGCGGAGCGGTGGACGAGTTCCACCGCGAGGGGCACGTGGTCAAGCAGGACCGCGACCAGGTCGGCGGCCTGCTCGACCTGCGCGAGCTCGAAGTCTCGGACGTGATGGTCCACCGCACCAACATGCGGCTGTTCAACGCCGACATCGCGCCGGAAGCGCTGGTGCGCGAGATGCTGCAGAGCCCCTATACGCGCATGCCGCTGTGGCGCAGCACCATCGACAACATCGTCGGCGTCATCCACGCCAAGGACCTGCTGCGCGCCCTCAACGAGGTCGAGGGCGACTACGCCAGGGTGGACGTGCTCAAGATTGCCTCAAAGCCCTGGTTCGTTCCCGACACCACCACCTTGCAGGAGCAGCTCAACGCCTTCCTGCGGCGCAAGCAGCACTTCGCCATCGTCGTCGACGAATATGGCGAGGTCGAAGGGCTGGTGACGCTCGAGGACATCATCGAGGAGATCGTCGGCGAGATTGCCGACGAGCACGACATCGACGTCCAGGGCGTCAAGCAGGAGTCCGACGGCTCGGTGGTCGTCGACGGGTCCGTGCCGATCCGCGACCTCAACCGCGCCCTCGACTGGCACCTGCCCGACGACGAGGCGACGACGATCGCCGGCCTCGTCATCCACGAGACCCAGTCGATCCCGGAGGAGAAGCAGGCCTTCACCTTCCATGGCAAGCGCTTCATCGTCATGAAGCGCGACAAGAACCGGCTGGCGCGCATCCGCATCAGGCCGGCGACGGTGGAGCCGCAGCCGGGATCGCCTAAGTCGTGACCATGGTCATTGACCATGGTCATAATTGAGCTATCTTGTTTGCCAAGCAGGAGATGGTGCGATGACCGCTCGCGTTTCCAAATCCGAGTTCAAGGCAAAAGCGCTCGAATATTTCCGGGAAATCGAGGCGACCGGCGAGCCGCTGATCGTCACCGATCATGGCAAGCCGAAGCTGGAGATTCGGCGCATCGACGAAAAGGACCGCAACCCCTTGGATGTGCTGAAGGGGTCGGTGCTTCGTTATGACGATCCGTTCGAGCCTGTCGGCGCGGAGGACTGGGACGCGTCGAGATGATCGTCCTGGACACCCATGCGCTCGTCTGGTGGATCGGTGGCGACGCCTCGAGACTGTCGTCGGCTGCGAGGAATGCCATCGACGTTGCACTGATCGGGGATGGCGTCGTGGCGTCGTCTATCTCCGCCTGGGAGATCGTGATGCTGGTCTCGAAGGGGAGGCTGAGTTTGGCGATGGATGTCGAGCGCTGGCTGGGCCTCGCCGGCGGGATCGAGGGCTTTCGCTTTGTTCCGGTCGACAACCTGCTCGCTGTTCGCAGCGTTACCCTGCCTGGTGAGTTCCATGCCGATCCGGCGGATCGCATGATTGTCGCGCTGGCCCGTGAACTGGCGGCGCCGTTGGTAACGGCCGACAGCAAGATCGCGCTCTATCCGCATGTGAAGAGCATCTGGTAGCTCAGGGGAGCCGACACTCCTTCGTCGACGCGTGGGATCAAGCATCGCGCCAGAGCAATCTGGCGGCTGCGAGACCGAGCGCGGCCCCCGCCAGCTGCGCGGCGATGAAGGCCGGTGCGTCCGAGGGCGCGATTCCGGCAAAGCTGTTGGTGAGCGCGCGTGCGACCGTCACCGCCGGGTTGGCGAAGGATGTCGACGAGGTGAACCAGTAGGCGGCCAGGATGTAGAGGCCGACCGCCGCCGGCGTCAATTTCGGCGCCCGGGCGATGCAGCCGAAAATGGTCAGCACCAGGCCGAAGGTCGCCACCGCCTCGCCCAGCCACTGGCCGGGGCCGCTGCGGGCCGTCGCCGACAGCTGCAGGACGGGCAGGTCGAACATCACGTGCGCGACGGCCACGCCGAGGATTGCCCCGGCCACTTGTGCGGCGACGTAAGGCACCAAGTCCGGCCATGCGAGGCGACGTTCGAGTGCCATGGACAGGCTGACCGCCGGGTTGAAATGTGCACCCGAAACCGGTCCGAATATGGTGATCAGCACGACCAGCATCGCCCCGGTGGCGAGCGCGTTGCACAGCAGGGCGAGCGCGACATTGCCGTCCGACAATCGCTCCGCCATGATCCCCGAGCCGACGACGGCAGCAAGCAGGAAGGCAGTCCCGAGCGCTTCGGCAAACAGGCGGCGGGGCATCGGCTCACTGGTCATTTCGCACGCGCGCCGGCCTTGCCCGAAGCGCCTTCCATCCGGCCGATCTCCTCGAGGTGGGAGGTCAGCGCCATGCGGTCGAGGCTGGCGATCGGCAGGGAGGTGAACGCCCGGATGCGGTTGCGCATGTATTTGAAGGCGGTGACGAAGGCGGCTTCCTTGTCGATGTCGGTGCCCTCGACATGGCTCGGATCCTCGATGCCCCAGTGGGCATTGGCGGGATGTCCGGGCCAGATCGGGCAGGCTTCGCCGGCCGCGTCGTCGCAGACGGTGAAGATGAAATCCATCTGCGGCGCGCCTTCGACGGCGAATTCGTCCCAGGTCTTCGACCTGAAGCCGTCGGCCGGATAGCCGTAGCTTTCGAGCACCTTCAGCGCAAACGGGTTGACCGCGCCCTTGGGCTGGCTGCCGGCGGAGAAGGCGTTGAAATGGGGCGCGCCGTCCTTGCGCAGGATGCCCTCGGCCAGGATCGAGCGGGCGCTGTTGCCGGTGCAGAGGAAAAGCACGTTGAAGGGCCGGTGGGTCACGGGGTCACTCCGATGGAACGCAGCAGGGGGAAAGGTCGGCAAGCAGCGGCGTGCAGTCTTCGGGCCTGCCGCCGCAGCAATCTTCCAGCAGGAAGGTGAGGACGCCGCGCAGCGCAGGCAGGTCGGCGCGGTAGACGATCGAGCGGCCGTTGCGGTCGCTACCGGCCAGGCCGGCGCGGACGAGCACGGCGAGGTGCGCCGACATGGTGTTCTGCGGAACGCCGAGGCGGCGCGCCAGTTCGCCGGCGGCTATGCCGTCGGGCCCGGCGGCGGCCAGCCTGCGGAAGGCCTCCAGCCGCGTTGGCTGGGCAAGTGCTGCCAGCGCTTCGATCGTCTCGTTTGCATCCATATATCCAGACTAATGGATATATGTGACAGCTG
This sequence comes from Aminobacter sp. Piv2-1, assembly GCF_037625995.1. Taxonomy (NCBI): domain Bacteria; kingdom Pseudomonadati; phylum Pseudomonadota; class Alphaproteobacteria; order Hyphomicrobiales; family Phyllobacteriaceae; genus Aminobacter; species Aminobacter sp. Piv2-1. The sequence goes on along the minus strand of NZ_JARKMU010000013.1, from coordinate 100,040 downwards.
GATGACGGTTGGTTGCCGTCCGGTGCGGAGTTGCTGGCTACCAGCGCGTCGCTTCGCCGGGTGCCGCGGGCTCGATGGCGAGTGCGTGCAGGCCAGCCTTCAGCTCGGCCGCCAGTGCCTCGTTGACGGCGCGGTGGCGGTCGATGCGGCTCATGCCGGCAAAGGCTGGCGCAACGATGCGGATGCGGAAATGCGTCTCGCCGGAGCCGTCGAAAACCGCTTCATGGCCGCCGTCGACATGGTGATGGCCAGCGTGCAGGTGGCTTTCGTTGATGACGGCAAGGCGCTCGGGCAAAAATGCCTTGTTGAGCTTGTCTTCGATGGACGCCTGTATGGACATCGGGCTCACCTTTCACCACATGTGTCTTCGTCGCCACCAATCACAGCCTTCTGGCTCAATTGGGCCGCAAATCAGGGGTTAGGGCGATCATCCTGGAAATGTCAATTCTTGTTTCGCCGCTCGTTCAGGCGGTAAATGTCATCAGATGAAGCCGAACCCGAAATATTTCGACAAGATCCGCGTCCGGCCCGATCCGGAAGCGGAGGCCAAGGCGCGCGCGCCGCTCTGCCAGTGGGACGGCTGCAACGAGCCGGGCACGCATCGTGCCCCGGTCGGCCGCATGGCCGAGGGGCAGTATTTCAAATTCTGCTTCCACCACGTGCGCGAGTACAACAAGGGCTTCAACTATTTCTCCGGCCTCGCCGACAGCGAGATCGCGCGCTTCCAGAAGGAGGCGCTGACCGGCCATCGCCCGACGTGGACCATGGGCGCCAACAGTTCGACGCGCTCGGCGCCCGATTTCGCCCAGCAGCGCTCGGGCCGTGCCGGCTACTACGCACGCATGCGCGATCCCTTCAACATGTTCGGCGGCCAGGGCACGCCGCGCCAGCGCAAGGCAAAGCCGCTCGAAGCCAAGGCGCTGGAGACGCTGGGGCTCGATTCGAAGGCCTCCGGCGCCGACATCAAGGCGCGCTACAAGGAACTGGTGAAGCGTCACCACCCCGACGCCAATGGCGGCGACCGCGGCTCCGAGGAGCGCTTCAGGGATGTGCTCCAGGCCTACCGCGTGCTCAAGCAGGCGGGATTGTGTTGAGCCAGCCGCGGGCGCGGCTTTTTTCCAACTATCCTCCGGCTGGAAAAGGCATTAAGACCGCCCGCGAAGAAATTTCGATTGCCGGCGTGGCCTGACGTCACGCGCGTGGAGACGCTATGAACAAGGTCGATCGCGACATCACCAACCTGCCGGACACGACGGTGTCGGTGAAAGACACCTTCGGGTTCGATTCGAAGATGGTCGTGCCGGCCTATTCGGTTGCCAGCGAGCATGTCCCGGATGTCGATCCCGACTACCTGTTCGACAGGGCGACCACGATGGCGATCCTCGCCGGCTTCGCCTATAACCGCCGCGTCATGGTGTCGGGCTACCACGGCACCGGCAAGTCGACCCATATCGAGCAGGTCGCAGCCCGCCTCAACTGGCCCTGCGTGCGCGTCAATCTCGACAGCCACGTCAGCCGTATCGATCTGGTCGGCAAGGATGCCATCGTCGTCAAGGAAGGTATGCAGGTCACCGAGTTCCGCGACGGCATCCTGCCCTGGGCCTACCAGCACAACGTTGCGCTTTGCTTCGACGAATACGATGCGGGCCGCCCCGACGTGATGTTCGTCATCCAGCGCGTGCTCGAATCCTCGGGCCGGCTCACGCTGCTCGACCAGAGCCGCGTCATCCGCCCGCACCCGGCCTTCCGCCTGTTCGCCACCGCCAACACGGTCGGCCTCGGCGATACGACCGGCCTCTATCACGGCACGCAGCAGATCAACCAGGCGCAGATGGACCGCTGGTCGATCGTGACCACGCTCAACTACCTGCCGCACGACAACGAAGTGAACATCGTCGTCGCCAAGGCCAAGCACTATCGCGATGCGAAGGGCAAGGAGATCGTCAACAAGATGGTCCGCGTCGCCGACATGACGCGCTCGGCCTTCGTCAATGGCGACCTGTCGACGGTCATGAGCCCGCGCACGGTCATCACCTGGGCCGAGAACGCCGAGATCTTCGGCGATGTCGGCATGGCCTTCCGGCTGACCTTCCTCAACAAGTGCGACGAGCTCGAGCGCTCGGTCGTGGCCGAGTTCTACCAGCGCGCCTTCGGCGAGGACCTGCCGGAATCATCCGCCAACGTCGTGTTGGGGTAGAACGGGCTCAAATGGCGGGGCCGGGCGACAACACGCGCAACAAATCCAAGACGGGCTCGGAAGCGGACGGCTTCAAGCGCGCCATGACCGTCTGCATGCGCGCCATTTCCGGCGACAACGAGTTCGAGGTCGCCTTCGCCAAGGAGCGGCCGGCGCTCGCCGGCAACCGCGCCCGGCTGCCCGAGCTGCCGAAGAAGGCCACCGCCAACGACATCGCGGTGACGCGCGGTCTCGGCGATTCCATGGCACTGAAGCGCGCCTGCCACGACAACCGTGTCCATGCCCGGCTCGCGCCCGAGGGCAAACAGGCCCGCGCCATCTACGACGCCGTCGAGCAGGCCCGCGTCGAGGCGATCGGCAGCCGCGCCATGGCCGGCGTCGCCGAGAACATCTCCTCGATGCTCGAGGACAAATACGCCAAGGCCAATCTCGCCGACGTCACCGAACAATCCGAAGCGCCGCTCGAAGAGGCGCTGGCCCTGATGGTGCGCGAGAAGCTGACGGGCCGCCCGGCGCCCAAGAGCGGCGAGCGCATGGTCGGGCTCTGGCGCAAATGGGTGGAGGACAAGGCCGGCGCGGACCTTGGCCATCTCGCCCAGAATCTCGGCGACCAGCAGGCTTTTGCGCGCGTCGTGCGCGAGATGCTGGCATCGCTCGAAATGGCCGAGGAACTGGGCGACGACCAGGAGACCGAGGACAACGAGGATCAGGACGACGAGGAGCAGCAGGGCGACGACCAGAGCGAGGAGGGCGGCGAGGACGATTCGGGCGCCGACCAGTCGGAATCCGACGATGCCGAATCCTCGGCCGAGGAGGAGCCTTCGGGCGAGATGGAGGCGGCCGACGCCACCTCCGACGACATGTCCGACGACGACGATACCGATTCCGAGACGCCGGGCGAGGCCCGCCGCCAGGACAATCCCTTCGCCAACCTGCCCAGGGAAATCGACTACAAGGTCTTCACCACGTCCTTCGACGAGACGGTGGGTGCCGAGGAGCTGTGCGAGGAAGACGAACTCGACCGCCTGCGCGCCTTCCTCGACAAGCAGCTCGCCAACCTGCAGGGCGTGGTCGGCCGGCTCGCCAACCGCCTGCAGCGCCGCCTGATGGCGCAGCAGAACCGCTCCTGGGATTTCGACCTGGAAGAAGGCTATCTCGATCCGGCGCGCCTCGTGCGCGTCGTCATCGACCCGATGCAGCCGCTGTCGTTCAAGCAGGAGCGCGACACCAAGTTCCGCGACACCGTGGTCACCCTGGTGCTCGACAATTCCGGCTCGATGCGCGGCCGGCCGATCACGGTCGCCGCCACCTGCGCCGACATCCTGGCGCGCACGCTGGAGCGCTGCGGCGTCTCCGTCGAGATCCTCGGCTTCACCACGCGTGCGTGGAAGGGCGGGCAGGCGCGCGAGAAGTGGCTGAAGGACGGCAAGCCGGCGAATCCCGGCCGCCTCAACGACCTCAGGCACATCATCTACAAGAGCGCCGATGCGCCATGGCGCCGCGCCCGCCGCAACCTCGGCCTGATGATGCGCGAGGGCCTGCTCAAGGAGAACATCGACGGCGAAGCGCTGCTGTGGGCGCACCAGCGCCTGATCGCGCGGCCGGAGCAGCGCAAGATCCTGATGATGATCTCGGACGGCGCGCCGGTCGACGATTCGACGCTGTCGGTGAACCCCGGCAACTACCTGGAGCGCCACCTGCGCGCCGTCATCGACCTGATCGAGACGCGCTCGCCGGTCGAGCTGTTGGCCATCGGCATCGGCCACGACGTGACGCGCTACTATCGCCGCGCCGTCACCATCGTCGACGCCGAGGAACTGGCCGGTGCCATGACCGAGCAGCTCGCCTCGCTGTTCGACGAGGAAAGCGCGCGCGACACGCGCCGCGGCGGCTTCCGGCGCGCTGGATGACGTCTCTACTGGCCCGATTGAGGCACCTGGCCTTCGCTGCGGTCGCGGCGCTGGCCATGTCGGCGTCGCTGACTGGTTCGTCGGTCGCCGAAATTCCGTCGATCGAGCAGATCGAGGTCTCCGTGCGTCCGATCGACAGGTTCCAGGTCGGTCGCGACGAGACCATGTTCGGCCCGCTCGAATTCGTCGGCGGGCTCGAGCTCACCTCGTTGTCGCGCAATCTCGGCGCGCTCTCGTCGTTCCGCTTCCTCAAGCCGGGCGGCGATTTCATCGGCGTTGCCGACACCGGCTTCTGGTTCTTCGGCAGCGTCGTCAGGGATGCGGACATGCGGCCGGTCGGGATCGAGAGTTTCCGCATGGTCCAGATGGTCGACGCCTCCGGCAACGTCATCGAGAAGAAGTGGCTGGCGGATGCTGAGGGTCTCGATGCCAGGGACGGCATCGCCACCGTCGGCTTCGAACGCACCCACCGCGTCGCCCAGTTCCGCATCGAGCCCGACGCCATGAAGTCGGATTTCCGCCAGCTCGACTTCGTCGTGCCGCGCAACGAACTGCGCCAGAACCGCGGCTTCGAGACGGTCGCCTACTCTGCCGACAAGGGTGGGCTGGTGGTGGTCTCCGAAAAGAGCCTCGACAAGGCCGGCAACATCTTCGCGGCGATCATCGAAGGGCCGAACAAGGGCGTCTTCACGGTCCGCCGCGACGGCGAATTCGACATCACCGACGGCGCCTTCCTGCCTGGTGGCGACCTGCTCCTGCTCGAACGCAGCTTCTCCATCGCCTCGGGCGTGAAGATGCGGCTGCGGCGCATCGCCGGCGACAGCATCGGCCGCGGCCAGGTCGCCGACGGGCCGGTACTGCTAACCGCCGACATGGGCTACCAGATCGACAACATGGAAGGGCTGGACGTCTGGCGGCGGGAGGACGGCGCGCAGATGGTGTCGCTGATCTCGGACGACAACCACTCGATCCTGCAGCGCAATCTCTACCTGGAATTCAGGCTCCACGAGGATTGAGCTCAGGCTTTCCCTCCCCCTCTAGGGGCGGGGTTAGGGGTGGGGGTGCCTTCACTGCGATAGCAAAGCGGCGCCGAGTTCACGCCGAACCCACGCACGACGCAAAAAAAAGCGAGGGGTCCCCTAACCCCTCGCTGCTCGTAACTTGTTGACCTCCGGGGTATCCTCCCCGCAAGGCGTCCGGCGATCAGGCCGCCAGATGGCTTGCCGCGGCCTGCGCGTAGTTGCGGCCGAAGCGGTTGGCGAGGAAGGCGTCGAGCGCGATGTCTTCCTGGCGGATGAAGCCCTTCTGCGGCAGCGCGCCGTTGGCCAGCATGTCGAGCACGGCGCAGATGCCGGAGGCCGTGGTGATCTGGATGGCGCTGCGGACAAGCTTGCCCAGCTGGCGGCTATAGATCTTGTTGGCGTAGCTCTCCTGCAGCAGGCGTCCGCCCTTGCGGCCGCTGACGGTGACGAAGATCACGACAACGTCCTGCAGCGTCGCCGGCAGGGCGTTTTCGAGGATGTCCTTCAGCACCTCGCGGCGGTGGCGCAGGCCGAGATCGTTGAGCAGCGCCTTCATGATCGAGGCATGGCCGGGGTAGCGGATGGTGCGGTAGTTGAGCGTGCGCACCTTGCCTTCATAGGTTTCGCACAGCGTGCCGAGGCCGCCCGAGGTGTTGAACGCCTCGTAGGTGATGCCGTCGAGCGAAAACTCCTCGCGCTCCTCGAGCGGCGGAACCTCGATCAGCTCGCCCTCGACGATTGCCTCGCATGGCTCGCAATATTCGTTGATGACGCCGTCGGTGCTCCAGGTCAGGTTGTAGTTGAGCGCGTTCGACGGGTACTGCGGCAGGGCGCCGACGCGCATGCGCACGCTCTCCAGCGAATCGAAGCGCTTGGCGAGGTCGTTGGCGACGATGGAGATGAAGCCCGGGGCCAGGCCGCACTGCGGGATGAAGGCGCTGTTGGCCTTGGCGGCCAGTTCCTTGACGATGCGGGTGGAGGCGACGTCCTCGGTCAGGTCGAGATAGTGCACGCCGGCCTTGGCGGCGGCTTCGGCGATCCTGGTGGTCAGGTGGAAGGGTGCGGCCGACATCACGGCGAATTTGCCGGCCAGCACGGCGTCCAGCGCGCCGGCCTCGGCGATCTCGACCTGTCTGGTCTCGACGTTGCCGCTCACCTCCAGCGCGTCGAGCGCGGCCTGCGAGCGGTCGACCACGGTCACCTTGTAGTCGCCGGTCTCCGCCAGCATGTCGGCGATGGTCGAGCCGATCTTGCCTGCGCCTACGACAACGATTTGTTTCATGGTCATGTCCCCTTGGAGTGCGATTTCGCGCGCGATTCTACGGTCGCGTCTCGTCGAAAGGCAGTATCGAGAACGACGAAAAGTCGATATGTTTTGGTCGAAACGACGAAGAGTATCGGCGAAATGACAAGCGACTCCGACCGCACCCTGCTGAACCTCCTGCGCGAGAACGCGCGCGCCTCGACCGCCGACCTCGCCCGCAAGCTCGGCGTGTCGCGGACGACGGTGCAAAGCCGGCTGGAGCGGCTGGAAAAGCGCGGGGTGATCGCCGGCTACAGCGTCAGGCTGTCGCCCGACTACGAGAAGAACCTCGTCCGCGCCCACATCCTGGTCACGGCACTTCCCAAGGTCTCTGCGGCGGTGGAGGCGGTGCTGAAGCGGATCCCCGAGGTGCGCACGCTGCATTCGGTGAGCGGCAATTTCGACATGATCGTCGTCGTCGAGGCGCCCTCGGTGCAGGATCTCGACGCGGTGATCGACAGGATCGGCGCGCTCGAAGGCGTCGAGCGCACCCTGTCGTCGATCATCCTGTCGACGCGGATCGACCGATAGGGGGAATCAGCCGGCAGCGAGGGCTGGCTGGCTCCAGCGTGCCGCGATCAGCCTGTAGGGGATGAGCGCGAAGAAAGCGATCAAGAGCTTCACGATCAGGTCGCCCAGCGCCCAGGACACCCAGCGCGGCGCCTCGGCGGCCATGACGCCGAACAGCGGCGCCGGTTCGAGCGCGAAGGCGTCCTCCGGGCCGATGAAGGCGAAGGCCGCCGCGAAGGCGACGCCGAAGAAGATCGCCGTGTCGAACACCGAGCCGACCAGCGTGCCGAAGATCGGCGCGCGCCACCAGCTCTGCCGGCGCAGCCAGTTGAACACGGTGACGTCGAGCAGCTGCGCGGTCAGGAACGCCGCGCCCGAGGCCGTGGCGATGCGCGCCAGCCTTGCGGCGGCGGTGTCGAAGGGAATGAGGCCATAGCTGAACAGGACCGGCGGGATGACGATCGAGCAGACCACCGCGGTCATGAAGCCGACGAAGACGATCCGCCGCGCCATCTTCGGGCCGTAGCGGCGGTTGGCGAGGTCGGTGACCAGGAACGAGAAGGGATAGGTGAAGGCGCCCCAGGTCAGGACGTCGGCAAGGGCGAGCGATCCGACCTGTCCCTGCATCGGGAACTGGACGAGGATGTTGGAAGCGACGACGACAAGCGCCATGGCCGCCACGAAGGGCAGGTACTTTGAACCGGAGTTCATTTTTTTATCCTGGGTGATGGAACCAGCTTTGCGGGCAGTGCCCGGGCATTTGGTCGGAGCCTCTCTCGTCCTTGCGGGCGCTCAGAGGCTCCAGGCGGTCGTCCCCCGCCTTGATTCGCTATCAGGCAGCCTGCTCGGCGGTCTTCTTGGCGATCTGCTTCTTGAGCAGACGGGCGCGCTGCGACAGCTCGGCAACGTCGGCCTTGGCCAGGAAGGCGTCGAGACCGCCGCGGTGCTCGACCGAGCGAAGCGCGTTGGCCGAAATGCGCAGGCGGACGTTCTGGTTCAGAACTTCCGAGATCAGCGTGACATTGACCAGGTTCGGCAGGAAGCGACGACGGGTCTTGTTGTTGGCGTGGCTCACATTGTTGCCGGTCATGACGGCCTTACCGGTGAGTTCGCAAGCGCGGGACATGTTACATACCTTCAGTTCTGGCGGACCAAGCGGCTGTGACGCACCTAATGGCGCGCGGTCTCAGTCAGGCGGCCTCATGGAAAAAGTTGGCGTTCCATAGTTGCATTTCACCGGCGCGTCAAGCGCATGCGTGGTTCTTCCGACTTGCCCCCAACTTCATACAAAGGCCGGAATTGCTTCTATAACCGCTCACGAGGGACGCGAACAGCCGGAAGCCTGCTTCCGCTGAAGTTGAGGTTATTCGCCAATGCGCCGCATCGCGCTTGCCCCGCTCGCACTGGCCCTGGCGCTCTCGCCCTCGGTGGCGGCGGAGCAGACCTTCAGGGGCGATTATTCGCTGTCCTTCCTCGGCATTCCCCTGGCCAGGGCCAATTTCGACAGCAGCTACGACGGCGGCACCTACGCGATCAGCGGCAAGGTCTCCAGCGCCGGGCTCGGCGCCATCTTCGACGATACGCGCGGCACGATCTCGTCGCGCGGCAGCATCGGCGAGGCGGGCATCCGGCCGACGTCGTTCCGCGCCGACTATGTGTCCGGCAAGAAGGCCTCGCTGGTGGACATCCGCTTCTCCGGCGACAAGGTCGCCAGCACTGAGGTCGTTCCGGCCCCCAAGAAGCGCGGCAAGACCTGGATACCGCTCGGTGCGGACGACCTGCGCGGCGTCGCCGACCCGATCGCGGCGACCATCGTCCGGGCGCCCAGCCTCGACAAGGTCTGCGGCCGGACCGTCAAGATGTATGACGGCGAGCTCCGTGTCGACCTGCGCCTGACGGCCGTCTCGACCGGGGAGATGTCGACCGAGGGCTTCAAGGGCCAGACCGTCACCTGCCGCATGGGCTTCCAGCCGGTCTCGGGCTACCGGACCGACAAGAAGGCGCTGGTCTTCCTGCGCGACCGCAGCCGGATCATGGTGACGTTTGCGCCGGTCGGAGAAACCGGAGTATACGCACCGATCTACGCCACCGTCGGCACCGAGATCGGCACGATCACGGTCAGGGCGCGGCGGTTCGAAGCGACCGAATAGGGCGGCTGCGCCCGGGGAGGGGTAGTGGCGCGGGCGACACTCATTGGTTTTTCGGCGGTCGCCATGTGGGCGCTGCTGGCGCTGCTCACCGACGCGTCCGGCTCGGTGCCGCCGTTCCTGCTCTCGGCCATGACCTTCGCCATCGGCACCGTCGTCGGGCTCGTGGCGCGGCTGTTCATGCCGAAGCCCCACCGGGCGGCGAGAATTCCGCCGCAGGTCTGGGTCATCGGCATCGCCGGCCTGTTCGGCTACCACTTCTTCTACTTCACCGCGCTGCGCAACGCGCCGGCGGTCGAGGCCAGCCTGATCGCCTATCTCTGGCCGCTGTTCATCGTGCTGGGCTCGGCGCTGATGCCGGGCGAGCGGCTGCACTGGAATCACATCGCCGGCGCTCTGATGGGGCTCGCGGGTACCTTCCTGATCGTCACCAAGGGCGGCGGGCTGGCCTTCGATCCGCGCTACAGCTTCGGCTACGCCATGGCTTTCGCCTGCGCGTTCCTGTGGTCGGGCTATTCGCTATTGTCGCGGCGCTTCCCGGCGGTGCCGACCACGGTCGTCACCTGGTTCTGCCTGGCCACGTCCGTGCTCTCCTTCATCTCCCACCTCGCGCTCGAGGAGACGGTGCTGCCCGCCGATGCCGGCCAGTGGCTGGCCGTGCTCGGGCTCGGCCTGATGCCGGTGGGGGCTGCCTTCTACGCCTGGGACATCGGCGTCAAGCGCGGCAACATCCAGGTGCTGGGTGCTGCGAGCTATGCGGCGCCGCTGCTGTCGACGCTGGTGCTGATCGTGGCCGGCGTGGCGGAGCCCAGCTTGCGCATCCTCGCCGCCTGCGTGCTGATCACCGGCGGCGCGGTGCTGGCGGCGAAATCGCTCATCTTCGGCAGGCGGGCCCAAGGCCGCGCGGCCACCGACGGGGCCGGAGCCTGAGGAACCGGCCTACATCGGTTCCCAGCCGGGTTCGGCGAGCTCGAACTGCGAGAACTCGAAGCCCGGCGCGACGGTGCAGCTGACGAGCGTCCAGTCGCCAAGGCTGCGCGCGGTCTGCCACCAGCCGGCCGGCACGATGATCTGCGGCCTTTCGCCGGCGGCGAGGTCGACGCCGAGGCTATGGGAGGAGATGCCGCCGCCCGCCTGGTGCAGCCTGAGTTCGATCGGGTCGCCGGCATGGAAAAGCCAGATCTCGGCGGCATCCTTGACCCGGTGCCAGGCCGAGACGTCGCCGCGCTCGAGCAGGAAGTAGATTGCCGTCGAATGCCCGCGTGCGCCATGCGGGCCGCCGGCCGGGGCGTCGCGAAAGGTCTCGGCATACCAGCCGCCCTCCGGGTGGCGGCGCATGCCGAGCGTGGCGATGATCTCGGCGGCATACATCTCAGAAATTGTCCTTGCGGCGGCGGATTTCGGCGAACACGTCGACGTCGGCGGCCTTCTCCATGCCGAGATGCCGCCTGACCGCCGGATCGGCCCAGCGCAGGAACGGATTGGTGGCGAGTTCCTCGCCGATCGTCGTCGGCAGCGTCGCCTTGCCTTCGGCGCGCAGCTTCTCGATTTTATCGGCGCGTGCCTTCAACGCGGCGTTGTCGGGATCGACCGTCAGCGCGAAGCGTGCGTTCGACAGCGTGTATTCGTGGCCGCAATAGACGACCGTTTCGGCGGGCAGGGCGGCGAGCTTCTTCAGCGAGCCGTGCATCACCGGCGCGGGGCGCTCGAACAGGCGGCCGCAGCCCAGCGCAAACAGCGTGTCGGCGGTGAAGATCACCTTCGATTTGGGCAGGTGGTAGCAGACATGGCCTGCCGTATGTCCCGGCGTCTCGATGACCGTGACCGTCTCGTCGCCGAAGGGTATGACCGAGCCTTCCTCGACCGTGTCGTCGATGCCGGGAATCCGGTCGCGCTCGGCTTCGGGCCCGACGATGCGGAGGTTGAAACGTTTCTTCAGCGCGAGGTTCGCCTCGACGTGGTCGCCGTGATGGTGCGTCGTCAGGATCATAGACGGCCGCCAGCCGCGTCGTTCTATCGCCGCGAGGATCGGGCCTTCCTCGGGCGCGTCGATGATCGCCGTCTCGCCGCTCTGTGGATGGTGCAGCAGCGCGCCGAAATTGTCAGTGCGGCACATGAAAAGCTCGATCTCGACCGTCATCGCGAAACTCCGTTCATCCCGAGACGATAGGGCGCGCGCCCCGGCCTGTCACCCCAATTGCCGGGACCGCGCTGCGCATCGTTGAAGTCCGCGCGTCTCGCCGCTACCGTCGCGTCATGAACTCCGACATCGTCGACCTTCGCTCGTTCTATTCGTCACCGCTCGGCCGACTGGCCGAACAGTCGATCACCATGGCGCTGTCATCGGTCTGGGCCGGCGTGCCCAACGAGCGGCTGGTCGGGCTCGGCTATGCGCTGCCCTGGCTCGACCGGTTCGGTGCCGATGCCGAGCGCGTCTTCGCCTTCATGCCGGCGACGCAAGGCGCGGTGGTGTGGCCATCGGAGGGGCCGACGTCCACGGCGCTCGTCTTCGACGAGGAGCTGCCGCTGGTCGATTCCTCGATCGACCGGATGCTTCTGGTGCATTCGCTCGAACATGCCGAAAGCCCGCGCGAGACGCTGAAAGAGATCTGGCGCGTGCTCTCGCCCGCCGGTCGCGTCGTCATCGTCGTGCCCAACCGGCGCGGCGTCTGGGCACGCTTCGAGCATACGCCGTTCGGCACCGGGCGGCCGTTCTCCTCCGGCCAGCTCAACGAACTCCTGCGCGAGGCCAACTTCACGGTGGCCTCGTGGTCGGATGCGCTGCACTTCCCGCCGTCGCGGCGGAAATGGATGATGCGCTTCCATCATCTGTTCGAACGCGCCGGCCGCAGCTTCTGGCCGATCTTCTCGGGCGTCATCGTCGTCGAGGCGCAGAAGCGCGTCTACCAGGGCGTGCCGGTGGCGCAGCGGGCGTCGCGCCGCGTCTTCGTGCCGGTCCTGTCGCCGAGCGGCGCCACGCGCGGCTTTCCGGCGCTGCGGCGCGGGGATGAACGCGGCGGCTGAATCGTCTCGCGGGAGGCTGGCTGCCTCTTCCATTCCGCCACGGTTGCGGCAAACTCTTCCGGCGTAACCCCTGGGTCAGCCGTCGATGCTGAAAGCACTGGCGTTGATCATGTGCCTGGCTTGCGACGCGCCGGTGGACGGCGTGTTGCGGGCGGATGCGGTCGCGGTCGACGTCGAGCTCGTTCTCGCCGTCGACGTCTCGCGTTCGATGGATTCCGAGGAATTCGCCCTGCAGCGCGCCGGCTATGTCGAGGCGCTGCGGCATCCCGACTTCGTCGAGGCGGTGCTTGCGGGGCGCTATCGGCGGATCGCCGTCACCTATTTCGAATGGGCGGGCACGGTCCGGCGGGAATCTGCCGTGCCGTGGCAGATCGTCGACGGGCCGGCCAGTGCCGCAGCCTTTGCCGCCAGGCTCGAGGCGCGGCCCTTCGGCGGCTATCGCGGAACCTCCATCTCGGGCGCGATCTCGCATGGTGCCGGTCTGTTCCGGAACAACGAGGTGGAAAGCTGGCGCCGCGTCATCGACATCTCCGGCGACGGGCCCAACAATGCCGGCCCGCCGGTTACCCTGGCGCGCGATGCCGCATTGGCGCAGGGCATCGTCATCAACGGCCTGCCGATCCTGATCCGGCCGTCGGGGACGGTCGAAGACCTGGACCGCTACTATGCCGAATGCGTCATCGGCGGCCCGGGATCGTTCGTCCTGCCTATCCGCAAGGTCGCGGAGTTCGCCACTGCCATCAGGCTCAAGCTCATCCTCGAAGTCAGCGGAACGGCCGCGCCGCCGCCGCCGGTCAAGGTCGAGGCCGCCCCTGCCGGCTACTGCATGGCCGGCGAGCGCGACAGGCGCATCTACTCCGATCCGTATTACCCGGAACTCGACCGTTAGGGACGGGCGCGCGGTGTCCGGCGGTTGATCGGACAGGCGGTCACATCTGCTTGTCTGGCCTTGTGATTGCCCCGATTGCCTTCAAATCGGCGTGCTCGCTTCCTAAATGGCGGCTCAAGCAACGCAGTCCGCCATGCCGGCGATAGCAACGGGAAACACGGTCCTGACCGACGTCATCCATGAAAAGCGTACAGCCGGGCAGGCTCCCGTCCGGCGGGCCATGCTCATCGTCAACCCGCGCGCCCGCCGCGGCGGCGGTTCGATCGCCGAGGCGAGGCAGGTGCTGGAGAAGGCCGGCATCGCCATCGAGGAGATGGTGACCGGCAGGGACGAGAACGCCTCCGAGCTCATCTCGCGCAACGCCGACCATTTCGACATGGCCATCGTCGGCGGTGGCGACGGCACGCTCAACAATGCGGCCGCCGGCCTCGCCTATACCGGCCTCACGCTCGGCGTGCTGCCGCTCGGCACTGCCAACGACTTCGCCCGCACGATGGGCATCCCGCCGGACCCGGTGAAGGCGGCCGAGATCATCGCCGCCGGCCGCGAGGTCACGGTCGACCTGGGCGAGGTCAACGGCCACCTGTTCTTCAACGTCGCCAGCATCGGCTTCAGCGCGGAACTCGCGGCCGAACTCACCGAACACGCCAAGAAACGCTGGGGCACGCTGGGCTACGGCATCGTCGCGGCGCGGATCCTGATGCGATCGCGGCTGTTTTCGGCCTATGTCGACCACGACGGCACCACCGAGAAGATCCGCACTATGCAGGTCTCCGTCGGCAACGGCCGCCACTATGGCGGCGGCATGACCGTCGAGGAGACGGCGACCGCCGACGATGGCTGGCTCGATCTCTACAGCCTCGAAGTCGATCACTGGTGGCGGCTCCTGCGGCTGTTGCCCAGCCTGCGCAAGGGCACGCACGGCCAGTGGGACGACGTGCGCGCCTTCAAGACCACCGAGGTGACCATCCGCACCAAGCAACCGCGGCCGGTCAATACCGACGGCGAACTTGTGACCTGGACGCCGGCGCATTTCCGCATCCGGCCCAAGTCGGTGCGGGTCTTCGTGCCGAAGTCCTAGGCGGGCCGCCTGCGTGTCGATGACACGCTTGTTGATCCATCCCCGCGATACGCTGCCGCCATTGAGTGGCACAATGGCGGGCGACGTCGCGATTCGGATGACCAGCGGGAGGATTCGCATGACGGGCAATTCGGACAACAAGGCCCATCCCGAGCCTCTGCCTGCAAGTGTTCCCGACGGCGGGTTTCCCATCCATCTCAAGATGGCGCGCCAGGCGCTGGCGGGCTCGCCGGTGCGCCGGTCCCTGACCTGGCTCTGCATCGGCATACTCGCCGTCATCGTCGCCACCTCGGTCGGCCAGATCGTGCTCAACCGCTGGAGCAAGCCCTTTTACGACGCGCTCGAGCGGCGTGATCTTGAGGCATTCCTCAACCAGCTCATCGTGTTTGCGGCAATCGCCGGTTCGCTGCTCGTCCTCAACGTGCTGCAGCAATGGCTCAACCAGATGATCCGCCTCAAGCTGCGCGAGGGGCTGACGGTCGACCTGATCACCGAATGGCTGCGCCCGGGGCGCGCCTTCCGCCTCGCCAATGCGGGTGCGGTCGGCGTCAATCCCGACCAGCGCATGCAGCAGGATGCAGGCCATCTCGCCGACCTCACCACCGACCTCGGCGTCGGCCTGCTGCAGGCATCGATCCTGCTCGCCTCCTTCGTCGGCGTGCTCTGGAGCCTGTCCTCGGGCTTCGTTTTCCATGTCGGCGGCAGCTCGTTCAGCATTCCCGGCTACATGGTCTGGGCGGCGATCATCTATGCCGGCTCGGCCTCGTGGCTGAGCTGGCTGGTCGGGCGGCCGCTGATCGGGCTCAACAGCGAGCGCTATTCGCGCGAGGCCGAGCTCAGGTTCTCGATGGTCCGCATCAACCAGAACATCGATGCCATATCGCTGGCGCGCGGGGAGGCCGACGAGAAGCGCCGCCTCGAGCTGGACCTGCAGGGCGTGCTTATGGCGCTCCGGCGCATCTTCCTCACCCAGATCAACCTGGCCTGGGTGACCGACGGTTATGGCTGGTTCACCGTCGTCGCGCCCATCCTGGTCGCCGCGCCGGTCTATTTCGCCGGCGACCTGAGCTTCGGCGGGCTGATGATGGCCGTCGGCGCCTTCAACCAGGTGCATGCGTCGCTGCGCTGGTTCATCAACAATGTCGGTGCCATCGCCGACTGGCGCGCCACGTTGATGCGCGTCGGCATGATCCGCAGCGTGCTGGTCGCCGCCGACGTGCTGCACGAGACGGAAGAGCGGATCGGCTTCGGCGAGAGCTTCGACGGCAGCCTGGGGCTCGACGGGCTCGAACTCGTGTCGCCGAGCGGCCGCACCAAGCTTTCCGACCCGCATCTGAGGGTCAAGGCAGGCGAGCGCCTGCTGGTGACGGGCGAGGCGGGCGCAGGCAAGACGCTGCTGTTCAGGGCGCTCGCCGGCCTCTGGCCGTGGGGCCGGGGGCGGATCGAATTGCCCGCCGGCAGGCAGCTTACCTTCCTTCCCCGTGCCTCCTACCTGCCGCCGGGCTCGCTGCGCACCGTGCTGTCCTACCCGTCCGACGGCCGCGAATTCGCCGACGAGGACTTTGCCACCGCACTCGGCGCGGTCGGGCTGGAGCGCCTGGCGCCGTCGCTCGACCGCATCGCGCCGTGGAACGAGGAACTCAACAGCGACGAACTCAGGCTGGTGGCGTTCGCGCGGATCAGGCTGCACAAGCCCGACTGGGTGATCATCGACGAAGCCTTCGACACGCTCGATGCGGCCGCGCACCAGCGGGTGCGGGAAATGTTCGAGGGCGAGCTGGCCAAGACCGGCGTGGTCTATTTCGGGCCGGCGCGCAACAGCCGCGACCTGTTCGACAGGACCGTTCATCTCGCCAAGGACAAGCGCGGGCCGGCGCTGCAGCGCGTGCGCATAAAGGAGATGGCCCAGGCGGCCGCCACCGCCTGAAGCGCCCATGCGCCGAGCAGCGGAGCAAGTCCGCGACGCATCGCGGACTTGCGGTCGGTAGGCTCGGCTTGCCCTGGACGTGTTGCCGAACTATCATAAAATGATAGTTGCAATCGGAGGCGTTAATGCCATCGAGCTACACTCTCGGTGCCCACTTCGAGGGGCTGGTGCGTGACCTTGTCGAGAGCGGTCGCTATGCGTCCGCCAGTGAGGTGTTGCGTGACGGGTTGCGTCTGCTCGAAGAGCGCGAGGATCGGCACCAGGCCAAGCTGGAGGCATTGCGCGAAGCCGTCCGAGAGGGCGTCGAAAGTGGAGCGCCCGAGCCTTTCGATTTCCAGTCCTTCATGAGCGAGCTTCGCGGGGGCTCGGACAAGCGTGGCGCGTAGGATTCGCCTCACACCTAAAGCCAGGTCTGACCTCGGGCAGATCTGGGCCTACATCGCCCATGACAACATAGCCGCCGCGGAGCGCTTGCTCGAGCGGATCAACGAGGTCTTCCAGTTGCTTGTCGAACATCCGGAAGCCGGTCGCAAGCGGGATGAAATTGCCCAGGGGCTGCGCAGCTTTGCGATCCGTACGCATGTCGTCTTCTACGAGATACGGGAAGGCTCTGTAGACGTTATCCGGGTTCTCGATGGGCATCGGGACATAGCCGAAGGCATGTTCGACGAGTAGCGTCGAACCTGACCGGTCACTGATTTTCAGCACCATGCTTCAAAAGACGTGCCCGGATGCCGGGCGCGGTCTTCTCCTCGGCATTTACTTGCCGATGTTGTCCAGATCGTATGGCGTGGTCTGGTAGACCCGGTTGATCCAGTTGCCGAACAGCAGATGCGCGTGCGAACGCCAGCGGTTGAGCGGCCGGCGCTGCGGATCGTCCTCGGGGTAGTATTCGTGCGGCACCGCGATCTTCACGCCGGCGGCGACGTCGCGGTCGTACTCTTCTTTGAGCGAGGTCGATTCGTATTCGATGTGGTTGAACATGTAGAGGCGGTTGCCGGTCTGCTCGGCGAGCAGGCTGGGGCCGGTCTCCTCCGACTCCATCAACAACTCCAGGCCCGAGCCTTCGGGAATGTCTGCGGCGCGGACCTCCGTCCAGCGTGACACCGGAATGGCGAAGTCGTCCGAGAAGCCGGCGAGATAGGGCGAGGCCGGGGCATTGTTGTTGTGGCGGAACACGCCGAAAGCCTTGCGCTCCAGCGTGTGCTTGGGAACGCGGTGGAAGTGCCATGCGGCGGCCATCGCGCCCCAGCAGATGAAGAACGGCGAATGGACGTTGGTCTTCGTCCAATCCATGATCTGCTCGAGTTCGTCCCAGTAGGTCACGTCCTCGAAGGGCAAAAGCTCCACCGGCGCGCCGGTGACGATGAAGCCGTCGAACTTGCGGTCCTTCACCTCTTCCCAGGTCTGGTAGAAGGCGATCAGGTGGTCTTCGGAGGTGTTCTTGGCCTTGTGGTTGCCGATGCGCACCAGGGTCAGCTCCACCTGCAGCGGGCTCGCGCCGATCAGGCGGGCGAACTGGGTCTCGGTCCTGACCTTGTTCGGCATGAGGTTGAGCAGGCCGATCTGCAGCGGTCGGATGTCCTGGCGGAGCGCGCTCTGCTCGTCCATGATGGACACGCCCTCTTTCACCAGCACTTCGCGGGCGGGCAGCTGATCCGGGATCTTGATCGGCACTGTGCGAACTCCAAGCAACAAAAAACCGGCATTGCTGTCGCAAAGCCGGTTTACGGATCGCAAACGGCCCTTTAGCGACTTGTTTAACGTGGCTGCAAGCCGACCGGCCAAATCACCACGGATCGAGGACTAGCTATTACGCCCGGCGACGGATTGCGTCAACCGTGACCCATTCGTGCGGGCAGGGCTGCCGCTTTCGCCGGTTTTCCTCGACATTGCCGGCCCCGAGGGGTATTTCCGCTGCGGCCTCCGCCCGGAGGCGCCAATCCAGGATTTTCGACATGACCAAGGCACCTGAGCAGATTCGCCCCGAACCCCGCGCCGGCATCATGGACATCGCAGCCTATGTCCCCGGCAAGAGCACCGCTCCGGCAGGCGTCGCCAAGGTCCATAAGCTCTCGTCGAACGAAAATCCGCTGGGCGCCTCGCCGCACGCGATCGAGGCGGTGAGGAAGCTCGCCGGGAAGATGGAATATTATCCCGACGGGTCGGCGTCGCGCCTGAGACAGGCGATCGCGTCGGCCCACGGGCTGAACCCGGCCAATATCCTGTGCTCCAACGGTTCGGACGAGGTGATCGGCCTGCTCGCCCAGAGCTACCTCTCGCCGGGCGACGAGGCCGTCTACACCGAACATGGCTTCATGGTCTACAAGATCTACACCCAGGCCGCCGGGGCCACCCCGGTCGTCGCCAAGGAAGATTCCGAAAAGGCCAGCGTCGACAACATCATCGCGGCGGTGACGCCGAGGACCAGGATCGTCTTCCTCGCCAACCCCAACAACCCGACCGGCACCTACCTGCCGTTCGAGGAGGTGCGTCGCCTGCATGCGGCGCTGCCGAAGAACGTGCTTCTGGTGCTCGACGCCGCCTATGCCGAATATGTCCGTCGCAACGACTACGAGGCCGGCGTCGAGCTGGTCGCGGCCAACGAGAACGTCGTCATGACCCGCACCTTCTCGAAGATCCACGGGCTGGGCGGCATGCGCATCGGCTGGATCTATGCGCCGTCGCACATCATCGACGTGCTCGAGCGGATGCGCGGGCCCTTCAACGTCAACGCGGCGGCAATCGAGGCCGGCGTGGCGGCGATGGAAGATCGCGGCCATGTCGAACGCACCATCGCCCACAACGCCCAGTGGGCGGAGTGGCTGGTCAAGGAGTTCGAGACGCTCGGCCTGCGCGTCACGCCATCGGTCGGCAACTTCCTGCTGGTCCACTTCCCCGACGACGGCAAGCACTCGGCCGCGGCGGCCGACGAGTATCTTTCGGCGCGCGGTTATATCCTGCGCAGGGTCGCCGGCTACGGCTTCCCCAATGCGCTGCGCATGACCGTCGGCACCGAAGAGGCAAATCGCGGTGTCATCGCTGCCCTCACCGAATTCCTGAAAAGCTGAAAAATGTCCGAACCCCTGTTTGAAAAGATCGCCCTGGTCGGCATCGGCCTGATCGGCTCGTCGCTGGCGCGCGTCATCCGCCGCGAAGGGCTTGCCCGCCACATCGCCATCTCCACCCGCAGTGCCGCCACGCTGGCCCGCGCCGAGCAACTCGGCCTGGGCGACAGCTATTCGAGCGACGCCAGGGCGGCGGTCAAGGACGCCGACCTCGTCATCGTCTCGGTGCCGGTCGGCTCGTCGGGCGCGGTGGCCGAGGAGATCGCGCCTGCGCTGAAGCCGGGCGCCATCCTCACCGATGTCGGCTCCACCAAGGCCTCCGTCATCGCCCAGATGCGGCCGCACGTACCCGCGGGCGTGCATTTCATCCCCGGCCATCCGCTGGCCGGCACCGAGAAGTCGGGTCCCGACGCCGGCTTCGCCGACCTGTTCGAGAACCGCTGGTGCATCTTCACGCCGCTGCCGGGCACCGATGCCGCGGCGCTCGAGAAGCTGTCGGAGTTCTGGCGCCGCTGCGGCTCCAACATCGACACGATGGACCCCGAGCATCACGACATGACGCTCGCCATCGTCTCGCATCTGCCCCACATAATCGCCTACAACATCGTCGGCACCGCCGACGACCTCGAGGCGGTGACCAAGTCTGAAGTGATCAAGTACTCGGCCTCGGGCTTCCGCGACTTCACCCGTCTCGCCGCCTCCGATCCCACCATGTGGCGCGACGTCTGCCTGCACAACAAGGACGCGATCCTCGAGATGCTGGCGCGCTTCTCGGAGGACCTCGCCTCGCTGCAGCGGGCGATCCGCTGGGGCGACGGCGAGAAGCTGTTCGATCTCTTCACCCGCACCCGCGCCATCCGCCGCTCGATCATCCAGGCCGGCCAGGAAATCGACGCACCCGACTTCGGTCGCCAGGCGGTCGAGCATCCGGTGAAAAACTAGGGAATGGTGAAGTAGTGAGTAGGGACTGACGGCTTGCCTCGGCCCGCGCGGCTGAAATCGGCCCTACTCACTACTCACTACCCGCTCACGTGCAGTCGTTGTTCCACTTCGGATTGAGCGTGGTGCCGTAGAGCTTGAAGCATTGGTTCGGCGGTGCGGAGAAACGCAGGTCGAACACCTTGCGCCAGCCTTCCCAGACAAGCCCGGTCTGCTCCCAACCCACGAGCCACACGTCCTTGGCGTAGGGCGGGATGTAATAGGTCTTCTTGTTGCCGAGCGGCATTTCGCCAGTCTCGAATGATTTCGGCTCGCCGTTTTCGCTGTATCGCAGTTGGAACTTGGCGACGAAGCCGCCCTCGTTGAAGACGGTCACGTGGCCTTCCAGTGGCGGGATCGGCAGCGGCGGATTCGGTACCGTGTCGTTGAGCGCGCATTCCCACCTGTCGTTGGTGAAGCCGTAATACCCGTCGAACGGGCACTCCATCTTCCGGACCAGCATCGTCCTCTGGTTCGGATCGATGTCGGCCACCAGATAGTCCTGGTACGACGCCGAACCGGAACGGAAGAACGGGATGCTGGAGTTGCCGATGGTGCCGATGCGTTCGCAGGTCGAATGGATGTGGCCGGCAAAGACCGCCGAGACCCCGTATTCCACCATGATCCCGTTGAAAGTCGTGACGCCCGGCTCGATGAAATTGTCATGGTAGTCGTGGAGGTTGACGATGATGATGTCGCCACGGTTGCGGGCGATCGCCAGGTCGTTCCTCAGCCAGTAGAACGACGGCTTGATGAAGTAGAAGTCGCGGCGTGCGGCTCCCGCGTTCCACGAATTCCAGTCGTCCTGGTAGGAAGGAAAATTCTGAAGCTGGACGAAATGCACCCTGCCAATGTTGAAGGAATATGCGAGGCTTCCCGTATAGTCCGTCCGCAGTTCCGGGAATTTGTAGTAAGAGACCTCGGTAAAATCGTACCGTACCAGACCAGAGTTGGACTTTAGCCATCCGTACATGAAGTCGACCATACGGGTGGCGCCGTTGTTGTTGTAGCTGTCGTCGACATTGTTCTGGTAGTCGTGGTTGCCCAGGCCGGGATAGAAGGGCATCTGCAATATCGAGGCGATCTCCCGATATTTGTCGAGCTGCCAATCGTGACCGAAGGCTGTCAGGTCGCCATTGGCAACGACGCCCTTGATCGGGAAAGGATTGCTCGAATCCTTGCGGCTCTTCGCAAGGGCATTCATGCTTTCATATTGCTCCCAAATCTGGCGTTGAGAGTTTTGCTTGATCTGCTCCTCGGTTTTGAGGCCTGGCGGCAGGATTTCGTCGTACCATGGGTACTGGGGGTCGGATGACCAGATCATGCCGAAGGGATAGTCAGTCGCGGTCATTGCCATGTCCTCCACTCGCAAGGGTTGTATCTTGCAAGTGCAGATTGCATCTATTGGTTGCATGAATGCAATAGGCAACTTAGGGTAGTCGAGGGTGTCCGCGGCGGCTGCCTGTCCGGACGCGATTGCGGCCGGCGTCGGAGCCGATCGTGCTGCCCGGTCGTCGCTACCGCGCTACCGCCGGCACCGTGCCCAGCGGAATGAAGCCGAGCGTTGCCTTGCCGCTCGCGATCTTCAGCGGCAGGGTCGGCGCGTCGCCAAGCGCTGCAAGGCCCGACAGCGCCGCCTCGATCCGTTCACGCTCCTCGGGAATGGCTTCCGACAGGACGGCCGACAGCTTCTTGGGGTCGAGGACCTTGACCGTCAGGTCGGCGTCGATCAGCCCGTCTCCGGCGACCGACCACGGTCCGCTGACCGAAACCCCGGCGCTGCCGCCGGTGGTGAGCGTCATGGAACGGATCGTGCCGGCCCTTCCGCGCAGGCGCAGGTCCGACTTCGCGACCATCTCCACGCCGTTGGCCAGCGAAGTGTCGGCGCTGCCGTCCAGCGGCGGCAGCTTGCGGCCCTGCAGGGCGGCGGGGTCGACGACCAGGCCGGTAAAGGTGGCGGCAAGGTCGAGGTCGGCGCCGTTGGGGCGCAGGTGCGCCTGGATGTTTTCCGCGCCGAACAGCGGCATCGGCACGCCATCGCTGAAGGAGGCCTGCCCGGTCAGCTTGCGCGCCTCCACCGACAGCCGTTGCGGCACAGGGTTGGCCAGACGCGCGCTCGCGTGCATGAGTTCCCAGTCGAACTGGAGCTGGGGCAGGTCGGGCGCGGTCACGCGCAGCGGCCCGTCGAGTTCGACCAGAGCGCGCGACGGCTGGTATATCTGGGCCACGGTGCGCAGGTTGCCGGCGCTCGCCGAAATGCGTTGCCGCGAGTCCTCGTATTCCACCCGCTCGCAGGTCAGGCCGATGCGGAACGGGAAGCCCTTGATGCCCGGATTGACGCAATCGGCGGCAATGCCGTTACCGTTGAAATCGGCGATCGCCGCGCGCACGGCTTCCTCGGATCTGCCGGCAAACCAGAACCAGCCGGCACTGTAGCCCCCGAACAGGACGATGATGAACAGGCCGAGCCCGAGGAAGCGGCGGGTGTAGTTCGTTTTCGGCTCTCGGCTTGACGTCATGCTCGGGCTCTCGTTAACGCGTGTGCGGACCACCAACAGGGTTGGCGATATGGGCGATTTTTGGGTGTTTGGCTATGGCTCGCTGATGTGGCGGCCGGGATTTGCCCATGTCGAGACGCGGCGCGCGCGCCTGATGGGCTTTCGCCGCTCGCTGTGCATCCGCTCCTGGGTGCATCGCGGCACCGAGCAGCGCCCAGGCCTGGTGCTCGGCCTCGACCGCGGCGGCTCTTGCGTCGGCATGGCGTTCCGTGTCCCCGGCGACCTGCGCGACGAGGTCATCGCCTATCTCAGGGAGCGCGAGCTGGTAACCAGCGTCTATCTGGAACGCGAGCTGGCGATCCGGCTCGACCAGGGCAACAAGGTCCCGGCGCTCTGTTACATCGCCGACCGCAATCACCATCAATACGCCGGCAATCTCGATGCCGCCCATGCCGCCGAGATCGTCTCGGGCGCGGTGGGCGTGTCGGGCCGCAACGAGGACTACGTGCTCAGCGCCGTTGCGCATCTCAAGGCGCTCGGCATCCGCGACCACTGGCTGGAAGAGGTGGCGCGCCGCGTCCATCCATGAGTGTCAGCAGCGAAAAATGCATGCCCGATTTTCGGCGGCAAGACTTGCGGACAAGCGCTATTCATTGCCCATGCTTTTCGAAAGACCTTCCGACGACTCGCTCTACGATGCCCTGATCGCCCGCGATCCGGGCTATGACGGCCTCGCCTATGTCGGGGTGACGTCGACCGGCATCTTCTGCCGGTTCACCTGCGCCGCCCGCAAGCCGAAGCGCGAGAACGTGCGTTTCTTCGATACCGCCGCCCAGTGCCTGCATGCCGGCTTCCGGCCCTGCCGGCGTTGCCGGCCGATGATGGGCACCGGTGCGCCCGAGCCGCTGGTCGCCACGCTGCTCGATGCGCTCGACCGCGAGCCCGAACGCCGCTGGCTGGAGGCCGACGTGGTCGCCATGGGCCTGGATGCCTCGACCGTGCGCCGTGCCTTCAGGCGCCGCTTCGGCATGAGCTTCCTCGAAATGGCGCGGCTGCGCCGCATCGGCAAGGCGGCGGCGCATCTAGCCGAAGGCGACAGCGTCGTCGATGCGCAGCTCGACGCCGGTTTCTCGTCCGGCAGCGGTTTTCGCGCGGCAGTGACGCGGCTGCTCGGCGAGACCCCGGCCAGGCTGCGCGGCAAGGCCATGCTCAAGGCCGACTGGATCGAGACGCCGATCGGCCCGATGATCGCGATCGCCGATCACCATGCCCTGCACATCCTCGAATTTCTCGAGCGCAAGGCACTGGCGACGGAGGTGAGGAAACTGCAGGCCGCCACCGGCTCGGCCATTGCCTTCGGCCGTTCGGCGCCGATCGGCCAGGTCGAGGCCGAACTCTCGGCCTATTTCGCCGGACGGTCGGCCGATTTCGCCACCCGGCTCGCGCCGCTGGGCACGTCCTTCGAGCAGCAGGTCTGGGGTGGGCTGCGGCGCATCACTGTCGGCACGACGGCGACCTATTCCGGCCTCGCCGCCGATATCGGCAATCCCGCCGCGGTGCGCGCCGTCGGCCGCGCCAACGGCGCCAATCCCATAGCCGTCGTCATCCCCTGCCACCGGGTGGTCGGCGCGGCCGGCGACCTGACCGGCTATGGCGGCGGGCTATGGCGCAAGCGCTGGCTGCTCGAGCACGAACGCCGCATGGCCGTCGGCCGCGGCGCGGCCCCGGTCAGCTGACGCCGAGTTCCTTGAGGCGCTTGACGGCCGTGTCCGGCATCGGCGGCGGGTTGGCCGACCTGGCCGCGTCGATGAGGAACTCGTCGCAGGCGGCTTCCGTTTCGGCGATCAGCCGCCGCATGAATTCTTCCTTGTCCAGCCCGGCCGGGATCGGCTCGAGGAAGCGTGCCTTGATCGTGCCGGGATGGCGCAGGAACTTGCGGCGCGGCCAATAGAGGCCGGCGACATGCGCCACCGGCACCACCGGCAGGTTGAGCGCCGAGTAGAGCTCGGCGATGCCCCATTTGTAGGCCGGCTCGTCGCCGGGCGCGCGGCGCGTGCCCTCGGGGTAGATGATCAGCTGGCGGTCGTTCTGCATTTCCTTGCGCGTCGCGACCACCACCGCCTTCAGCGCCGCCGAGCGCTTGCCGCGGTTGACCGGGATCATGTTCATCTTCTTGATGTACCAGCCGAAGAACGGGATCCACATCAGCTCGCGCTTGAGGATGTAGAGCGGGTCGCGCAGATAGGGAAAGAAGGCGATCGCATCCCAGAACGACTGGTGCTTGGGCGCCAGGATGAACGAGCCCTCGGGCAGGTTCTCCATGCCGGTGATCTCGCTTTTCGTGCCGGCGATCTTCTCCTGCAGCCACAGGCTCGAACGCGCCCAGAATTTCGGCACGAACCATGCCCGGTGGCGCGGCGACAGGAAGTAGTAGGGCGTCCACAGGATCATCTGGACGACCAGGCTGACATAGAAGACGAGGTTGAACGCCAGCGAGCGGATTTGGAGCATCTTTTGCGTGGGGTGCCTGAGGACGGGAATCCGCGTTCGTTACACCAAGCAGCCCGAAAAGGAAAATGCTGTCGCGGCGAAGGCTGGCCCCTGGCTGCTATTCCGTGGCCTCGGCCTGCACGACCACCATGTTTTCGGCGCTCGGCTTGACCGGCACGATCCCGCGCGCCAGCGCCAGCAGGTATTTGTTGTATTCGATGAACAGCACGCGCAGCGCCTCCGGCTTGGCCAGCCAGTTGCCTTTGTCGAGCCTGGAGTTGACCACCGGATAGGGGTCGAGGGTGGCGCGCGGCAAAAGTCGCCCCAGTTCGAGCAGGCTGCGCGGCATGTGGTAGTTGTTTGTGACCAGGATGATGCGCTGGTAGGCGTGGTTCTGCACCCATTTGGCGCTTTCCACGGCATTGCCGATCGTGTCGAGCGCGGCGCGGTCGATGTCGACGCGGTTGAACAGCTCAGTGTCGCTGCCGGTGGCGAGCTGCAGTTGGCGGCGGGTCGCGGAGGGGTGCACGCCGCTGATCAGGAGGCGCTCGCCCTTGTCGGCCTTGAGCAGGTCCATGGCCGCGTCGAGCCGCGACTGGCCGCCGGTGAGCACGATGATGGCATCGGCCTTCGACGGGTTGCCGGGCGTGTTCAGGCTGCTGACGTGGGTTGCGAATATGCCGAAGCCGCCGGCGAATACGAGCGCTGCAATGACGAGAACGAAGAGCAGGCGGCGCAGGACGATGGTCCTCCGGCGCGGACCGCGCACGGCCGAGCGGAACCTTGGTGCTGAAACCGTCCCCGATGCGGCGAGTGCGTCCTGTCCCATCACGGCACCATGATTATGCAGGCTTTGCGGCATTTGCAGAGCCCAGTTTCGCACATTCCATGACGATACGACACACTTCGTGAGGAGATGCTCATGTACTACATCCCGTCCGGCTGGCGCATGTCGATCTCGTCGAGATAGGCAACGACCGTGAAATGCGAGGTGGCCGCGGTCAGGGCGCCGATCACTGCAACCACCACGGCGACGCCGAGATAGCCATTGGCGCCGATGGCGAAGTTGCCGAACAGGGCGGTCGCCTGGTCGGCCTGGGGGGTGGCGAGATTGCGCGACGACCACCACGAGAAGACGATGAACACAAGCACCGCGGCCAGGCCGCCGGCGGCCGCGCCCTTCATGCCGGTGAGCAGGAAGTGGCGGCGGAACTCGCTGGCGATGAAGCGCGCTTCCGCTCCGACGAAATGCAGCACCTCGATGATGTGGCCGTTGCCGGCCATGGCGCCGCGCGTGGCGAAGACCACCGACAGCACGGTCGCCGCCAGCATCAGCACGAGCACGCCGGTGCCGATGGTCACCGTCGTGCGCGCCATCGCCACCAGCCGGTCGACCCAGGTGCGGTGATCGTCCAGCGAGGCGGTCGGGACCTTGGGGGCGATCGCCTCGCGCATGGCCTGGAAATCGGGTGGGCCGTTTTCGTCGATGGTGATGATCACCAGGCGCGGCACCGGCAATTCATCGATGTTCAGTCCCTTGCCGAGCCAAGGCTCGAGCAGGCGGGCGGTGGCGTCGCGATCGACGATCCTGGTGGCGCGCACGCCGGGAAACTCGCCGGCGATGCGCGATGCGGTCTCCAGCGCCGCCTCCATGTCCAGACCCTCGGCCGGCTTGACCTGGATCGTCGCCTCGCGCGAGATCTGGCTCTCCCAGACCGAAGCCGTGTCGCGGACGAGCGTGACCGCGCCGAAGGTCAGGCACGACAGGAAGGTCATGATGGCGATGACCAGCACCAGCGCCCGGCCGGCGACGTTCTGCGACGGCACGATGGGTGCGGTCCGGCGCTGGACGGGCGATTGGGCGCGCTGCTGCTCGGCGTCGTCGAACTCGTCCTCGAATTCGGCCTCGTCCGCATGACGCTGGGCGGAACCGTCAATCATAGATGTCGAGCCTCCCGCCGGTGAGAATCATGCGACGGGCGTCGACCTGGTCCATCAGGCCGAGGTCGTGGGTGGCGATGACGACGGCGGTGCCGAGCCGGTTGAGCTCGATGAACAGCCTGAGCAGCCGCCGCGCCAGCGGCGGGTCGACGTTGCCGGTGGGCTCGTCGGCAAGCAGGACCTCGGGTTGTTCGATCAGCGCCCGGGCGATCGCGGCGCGCTGCTTCTCGCCGCCCGACAGCACCGGCGGCAGCACGTGCATGCGCTCGCCCAGCCCGACCCATTTCAGCAGTTCGGTCACGTCGGTGCGGTAGCTCGCCTCCTCGCGGCCGCGGACACGCAGCGGCAGGGCCACGTTCTCGTAGGTGGTCATGTGGTCGAGCAGGCGGAAGTCCTGGAACACCACCCCGATGCGCCGGCGCAGCAGCGGCAGTTCGGCCCGGGTGATGCGGGAGCGGTCCTTGTCGAAGATGCGGATCAGTCCGCGCGTCGGCTTGAGCGACAGGAACAGCAGCCGCAGCAGCGTGGTCTTGCCGGCACCGGAAGGCCCGCTCAGGAACTGGAACGAGCGCTCGGGAATGTGGAAGGAGACATCGCGCAGGATCTCCGGACCCATTCCGTATCTGAGGCCGACATTCTCGAAGCGGATCACGTGCTGCTGACCTTGATTGATCCCGTAAGTGGTTCGGGACCCTCGCCGCCCGTTTCTACGAAACGACCATGGGTCCGCATGGTTAACGAACGGTTAATTTCCGGACCGTGTCGAGGCGCGAAGCACCCCGGTGGCGAAGCATTAACCAATTCCGTTTACCCACTTCCGGCAGAATGTCTAAGGGGTCCGATGGCTGACGCGCGGAAAGCACGCCCGGTTTCCGGCGAAATCATGGCCGCGGGCAGCCGCGACACATGCGCCCAGGTGCCGCAGCGCGATTTGGCCGACATCGTCGATGCGGATTTCGACGTGCTGCCGGCCGGTCCGGCCGACGGCGAATCAGGTGCGGGGCAGGCGGCCTTTCCCGACCAGTCCGCCGCAGCGGAAGGCATGGACATGCTGCGTCTTGCCGGGGGGCGGGAGCGCGCAGCCCGCAGCCGCGGCGGCGTGGCCTTCTGGCTCGCCGGCATTGTCTTGGCGGCCACGGCCTTCTGGGTGGCCGGCGGCCATGCCGTCCTGCGCGCGTCGGCGCTGACGTTCTCCGGCCAGGGCGCATCGTTCCGGATCGCCGAGGTCAGTTCGCGCGTCGACCTGTCCGGCCAGAGACCCGTGCTGCTCGTCGACGGCGCTGCCGTCAACGATGGAGCGGGTCCTGCCGAACTGCCGCCGATCGACGTCTCGATCGCCACCAATGACGGCAGGATGCTGCACTACAGGCTGGGGACAGGGGCCGCCCGCGTTGCGCCTGGGGCAAGATGGGACTTTTCGAGCCGCCTCGACGTGCCTATGAACGGGATACGGACCGTTACGGTCGCTTTCTCGGAATAGGATGACGTCATGCCGGTTGTGCGCGACAAGGAAATCGAGGTGCTGTTCTCCGCTTCGGCGATTGCACGGCGCAATCTGGAACTCGCCAAGGACATCGCGGCGCACGACTACACCGACCTCTTGGTGATCTCGGTGCTCAAGGGGTCGTTCATCTTCGCCGCCGACCTGATCCGCGCCATGCACGACGTCGGCCTGTCGCCCGAGGTCGAGTTCATCTTCATCTCCAGCTACGGCTCCGGCACCACCAGCGGCGAGGTGCGTGTGCTGCGCGACATCGACAACGAGGTGAAGGGCAGGGACGTGCTGCTCATCGACGACATCCTCGAATCGGGCAAGACGCTGAAGTTCACCCGCGAGTTGATGCTGTCGCGCGGCGCCAAGAGCTGCTCCATCGCTGTGCTGCTCGACAAGCGCATGCGCCGGCAGACCGATCTCAACGCCGACTATGTCGGCTTCGACTGCCCCGACTACTTCGTCGTCGGCTACGGCATGGATGTCGCGCACGCCTTCCGCGAACTGCCCTTCGTCGGCGTGGTCAAGGGCGACGCCTGACGCCGGGGCAGGCGCGAAATCGCGTGGCCTTCAGGAATCGTCAACCTGTCGCGGCAAATATCGCGGCATGGCAAAGCTTCTGATCGTCGAGGACGATGAGTCCGTCCGCACCCTCGCCGCCCGCGCGCTCGAACGCGCCGGCCACATGGTCGATGTCGCCTGCGACGGCGCGCAGGGGCTGGATTGCATCCGCGCCGCGGGCGGCCGCTTCGACCTGATCGTCTCCGACATCCGCATGCCGGAGATGGACGGCATCGAGATGGCGCAGGCCGCGGCGCGCGCCTTTCCCGGCCTGCCGATCCTGTTGATGACCGGCTATGCCGACCAGCGCGAGCGCGCCGAGGAACTCGACGCCATCATCCTGGACGTCGTGCAGAAGCCATTCACGCTCGCCGACATCCGCGACCGCGTTTCGCTTGCGCTGGTCAGGTCCGGTCAGTCGACGGCGGTGCTGGCCGGCGCCGCCTGAGGCGCCCGCGTACCGACGTTCAGCGCGAACATGCCCGCGCCGACGATGAGCAGCGCGCCGACCAGCGTGCCGCCGTCCGGCACCTCGGCGAAGAACAGGAAACCCCACAGCGGCGCCCACAGGAGCCCGGTATATTCGAAGGTCGCCGCCCTGTTGGCTGGCGCCAGCCGATAGGCCTGCCCCAGCAGCACCATGCCGATGGCGGCGATGACGCCGCAGGCCGCCATCATCAGGAAATCGAACAGGGTCGGCCACACCCAGGGCCGCATCAGGAAGTCGAGGCTCGGATGCCCCGTCTGCGGCAGGCCGGCAGCAGCGAAGACTGCGGTGACGACCAGGGCTCCCACCAGATAGGCGGCGTTCTGGTAGAAGGCCATGGTCGTGGCGCTTTCATCCGCGCCGATCTTGCGCGCCATCAGCTGGGAGAAGCCGTAGAGGAAGGCCGAGGCGAGCGACAGCAGCGCCGCCCATTCGAAGATGCCGGCGCCAGGATCGACCATGACGACGACGCCGACGAGCCCGATGGCGCCCGCGGTCATGCTCTGCCACGGCACCCGCTCGCCGAGATAGGGGCCGGCCATCGCCATGATGATCAGCGGCGCCATGAAGAACAGCGCCGCCGCATCGGCGATCGGCAGCGCCGGTATCGCCAGATAGTAGGCACAGTAGGACACGAACAGGATCGTCGATCGCGAGGCGAGGAAGCGCCAGTTGGGCGAGGCGAGGGCGTTAAGGCCGACGTCGCGGTGGACCATGAACAGCAGCAGCGGCAGGGCCACGACCGCCCGGATCAGCAGCGCCTCGCCCACCGGGTAGGTGCCGGCAACGGCCTTGATCAGCGCGTCCTGGATCGAGAATACCAGCACACCCAGGCACAGGCAGAGGATGCCGAGAAGCGTTCTGTTCATGAAAGTGGTTGCCTGAAGCTGTTGCGAATGCCTGCTGAAGCGTCTCGGGCCGAGCCCCGGTCCACCTCCGGACCGCTGCCCGCCAAGAAAAAACCCGCCGAGAAAACCGCGGCGGGTGAAAGTGAGGACGGTAACACCAGTCCGTAGCCGCATCTGACGGCCACCTTCCAATGGGTGAGCGGACTATCGGTTGCCGTTTGACTCTATGCAAACGAATTGAAATGATGGCAGTCATCAGAAATCCTGATGCCTGGCGGGGTAGGCCATGTCCGTCCGTCTCGACAGCGAGTTGCTGCGTACCTTCCTCGCCGTGGCCGAGAGCGGCAATTTCACCCGCGCGGCGGAGGCGGTGGGGCGCACTCAGTCGGCGATCAGCATGCAGATCAAGCGCCTGGAAGAGGTGATCGGCGGCGAGCTGTTCGTGCGCGGCGCCCGCGGCGTCGCACTCACCCGGCTGGGCGGCGACCTCGTCGGCAACGCCCGCCGCATCGTCGACCTGCTCGACGAGACGGCCTCGACGATGCGGGTTCCGCAACTGGGCGGGCCGGTGCGCATCGGCCTTCCCGAAGAGTACGGCCAGCCGATCCTGTCGCGGGCGCTGGGCGCCTTCGCCAAGCGCCATGCCCAGGTGGAGGTCACCGTCAGGTTCGGCTATTCGGCCGCTCAAATGGCCGCCCTTGCCGCTGGAGAGCTTGATCTGGCGGTGGTTTTCGAGTGGCAGGCGCCTTCCGGCGCCGAGGTCCTGATGCAGGATCCGACGGTGTGGGCCTCCTCCAACCACCATCATATCCACCAGGAGCGGCCGCTGCCGATCGCCGTCTACGGCCGCGACGGCTGGTGCCGCGAATATGTGCTGGATTCGCTGGAGAGCCGGAGCATCGACTACCGCTTCGCCTATACCAGCGACACCACCAACGGGCTCGTGCTCGCCGTGACCGCGGGCCTTGCGGTCGCGCCGATTTCGCGCAGCAACATCCCGCCCGACTGCCGCGAACTGACGGAGGCCGACGGCTTCGGCCAGATCGATACGACCCGCGTCGTGCTGCACCGGAATCCGCGTGCCGTGAGCGAAGCCGTGGACGCCATGGCGGACGCCATTCGCGATGCTTTCCATCAGCGCGGCTGATTGCTGGACCAACCGATTCCTCCTGACATTGTTCCTGACAAAAGGCTGTCAGCAGGACCGTGCTAGTGTCCTAGCCAGTGAAGAGGAGGAGAAGATGATCACATTCTACCACGCGCCCTGGTCCCGCTCCTCGGGCATACTCTGGCTCCTCGAGGAGCTCGGCGTCCCCTACGAGATCGAGAAGGTCAACATCCGTGCGCCCGGCGGGGCGCCGGAGGATTACCGGGCGATCCAGCCCAACAAGAAGGTGCCGGCGATCGTCCATGACGGCGTCGTCGTCACCGAGAGGGCGGCGATCTGCACCTATCTCTGCGATGCCTTCCCCAAGGCCGGCCTCGCGCCTCTGGTCGGCGATGCGATGCGCGGGCCCTATCTCACCTGGCTCGTCTATGCCGATGCGGTGTTCGACCCGGTGCTGGCCGCCAAGGCCCACGGCCACGAGTTCATGGGCGGCGGCTATTCCTACGGTTCGTTCTCCGAGATGGTCGCCAATCTCGAACGTACGCTGTCGTCGCGGCCCTACATCGCCGGCGACCGCTTCACCGCGGCGGACACGCAGATCGGCGGCGGCATCAACTACGGCATCCGGGTGCTGAAGGTCCTGCCGGAGAAGCCGGTGTTCCAGGCCTACTTCGAGCGGCTGGCGGCGCGGCCCGCCTTCCAACGCTACAGCCAGAAGGACTTCGAGCTCGCCCGCGAGGCCGGCATGGCCGGCTGACCGGGGGCGGCGAGAGGCCGTCCGCGGCTTTCCGATGTTGCATGGGCCCGATTGATGCGCCTGGGCCGGGATACCGCCCCGGTCGCCGGGCGCGACGGCGCCGGGCGTCGGTTGCAGCTACTTGAGCTCGAGCAGGCGTTCGAGATACTGGCGCTCGAGTTCCGGGCTCAGCGCGTTGCCGAGGCGCTTGCGGATCGCATCGAGGATCTGGCGGGCGCGCTGCACGTCGATCTCGTCGGGCACCTTGACGGAATCGCCGAAGTCCGGGCCCGTCGTGGCACGCGGCCGGCCGAGCGGATCGCGGTCGGCGTTGCGCTGGCGGCCACCTTCCTCGCTGCCGCCCTCGTCGCCCTGCATCGCCTGCATCTGCTGCATCATGTCCTGGGCGCCCTTGCGCAGCGCCTCCAGCGCCCGGCCCTGGTGGCCGACGGCGCGGTCGCCTTCGCCGTCGCGTAGCGCGCCCTCGGCCTGGTTCATGGACTTGCCCGCCTCGCCGAAGCCTTCGCCCGGCTTGATGCCGAGGCCTTCGAGCCCCTTCATCAGCGCCTCCAGGTCCTTCTCCAGCTGGCCCTGGCTCTCCTGCAGCTGCTTGAGCGCGTCGGCGAATTCCTGCGGGGTCATCGGACGTCCCTGCTGGCCCTGGCCCTGCTGCTGGTCCTGGCCGGGCTGGCCGTTGTCGCCGAACTCTTCGTCCTGGTCCTGGCCCGGCTGCTGGCCGCGCTGCATCTGGTCCATGCGGAAGGTCTCGTTCATCGTCTCCTGCTGGCGCCGCATGATCTCGCCGAGCTTGTCCATCTGCTGGCGCAGCTCGGAGTTCTGCTGGCCCTGCTGGCCGCGTTGGCGCCGTCCCGCCTGCAGGTTGTTCATCATGTCCTGAAGCTGCGACAAGAGCTCCCTGGCCTGGTCGCGATTGCCCGACTTCGCCAGGTTCTCGATCTGGTCGAGCATGCGCTGCAGGTCGCTCTGGCGCAGCTCCTGTCCGGGGGCGGGCAACTGCGCGTTCTGGTTCTGCTGGGCACGCTCGGCGAACTCGCGCAGGAACTCGTCCATAGCGGCGCGCAACTCGGCCATCAGCTTGTCGATCTCCTCGTCGCTGGCGCCGCGCTCCAGCGCGTCCTGCAGCGCCTGCTGCGCCTGACGCAGCCGCTTCTCGGCGGTGGAAAGGTCGCCCTCCTCGATGCCGAGCGCCACCTCCCAGAGATAGGAGACCACCTCGCGCAGCTGGTCGTCCGTCGTCGCCATCTTCAGGCGGGTGCGGGCGCTCATCAGCGCCAGGTAGTGCGACAGGTTGTCGATCGTGTCCTCGGGCCGGAGCGTGATGGCATCCATGAGGGCGAGCACGCGGGCCTTGGCGTTG
The DNA here is from genome assembly GCF_037625995.1 of Aminobacter sp. Piv2-1. Taxonomy (NCBI): domain Bacteria; kingdom Pseudomonadati; phylum Pseudomonadota; class Alphaproteobacteria; order Hyphomicrobiales; family Phyllobacteriaceae; genus Aminobacter; species Aminobacter sp. Piv2-1. The sequence goes on along the minus strand of NZ_JARKMU010000013.1, from coordinate 66,445 downwards.
GCATCGAGGCCGAGCAGCCGGCGCTGCTCGATGACCGCCCGCGCCAGCGGATTGGTGAAGGGCCGCTCGGGAAGCACCAGCGTCTTGGTCTCGCTCCTGGCCTCCTGGCCGGCGTCGTCGACGGCGAGGAGCGTCAGCTTCACCTCGGTACCCGCCCAGACATGCTCGGTCAGGTCGCGTGTCGCCTTGGTGGGCTTGTTGCCGGCGCCGCGGCGCGGCAGCGCCAGGGGCATTTCCGGCCGCCCGTAGAGTGGCCGTGCGTCGGGCGCCTGCGGTTCGGCGAGAGCGAAGTCGGTCCGGGCGGAAGCTGCGCCGTAGTCGTCCTCGATCTGGTAGCTGAGCTCGAAGGTGCCGTTGACGGCGCGCCTGGGCTCGCCGACGAACCGGATGGCCGGCGGGCTGTCGGGCGTCACCGCGAAAGCCCAACTGCCGAGTTCGTCCTCGCCGGACTTGAGCGTCAGCCGGCCTTCGGCGTCGAGCTTGTCGGAGAACTGCCGCACCGCGGCGACCGGCCCGGTGGTGGCCGGCTTCGCTGCGTCGGTCTTCGGTGCCGCCGGCGCGATGTCGCGCGCCGTGCCGTCCGGGGCGGTGAAGGCGAGCGTCTCCTCGCCGGTGCCGCCGGTGACGCGCAGCGACAGTTCGCTGCCTTGCGGCACCGTGAGCACGGCAGCTTCGTGGCCCGCGCCGGTTGTCAGGAAGACCGGGGCCTTGCCGGTATAGGGCGGCGGCGTCACCCAGGCGTCGATGCGCGGGGGGACCGCGTCGCGCGCCGCATGCGTCTGCAGCACGTCGCCGACGCGGCCGCCCCACGGCCCGAAGGAAAAAGCGAAGGCAATCACGAACAGCAGCGCCGCCGCCGCACGCAAGGCCCAGGGGTCGCGCTCCGGCACCAGGGTTCGCGGCAGGTCGCCGCCCAGCCTGCCGAGCTTTTCGGCCATGCGCTTCTGGTGTTCGCGCCAGAGCGCGTCGGCGAAATTGTCGGGCCGGCCCGAGGGGCGGTCGGTCTGGACCTGCACCGGCGTATGTTCGAGCTTGTTGGCCCGCTCGACGCGGCTGTCGACTTCGGCCCAGGACGGCAGTCGGAAGAAGCGAAGCGGATAGAGCGACGCCAGGGCGGCGATCGCGAATGCGGCGCCAAGCACCAGCCGCGCCATGTCGGGCAGGAGCCTGAAGACACCCAGCCACGACAGGCTGAGGAATAGGCTGGCGATGACGAGCAGCGGCAGGACCAGCGGCCAGCCCCGCTCGACCAGCATCGCCGTGCCGATGGCCAGGCGCGTCCTGCCCAGGCTGGCGGCTATGTCGCGATGCAGCGCTGATCTGGCCTGTTCGGTCATCGGCCCTTCCGTTGGGCAGCGCGGGATGCCGCCGCCATGCCTTCGTTCAGAATACCATCAATCGCGGCGAACGCGAGGCGACCAACACAATCGTGAAGGGAGCCGCCGCCAAGATGATGTTCGCCAATCTCACGGCTGATTGAATGCTGTTGGTCTGTCGTGCGTCCTTCGACAAGCTCGGGATGAGGATCGGTGGCGCCGACGCTGTCTCGTTGGACTTCTCAACAGGACCGCCGGCGCTATGGCCGTCTTGTCGAATTTTCCAGATCGACTTTCTTCAACATAGGCGCGTCCTTCAACATGAGCACTGTCGGCATCAACGGTCCTCATCCTGAGCTTGTCGAAGGACGCACGACCGACCAACTGCACCAGCCTTGTGGCTGCTCAGTCTGCTCCTCACAGCCAGTCCGGCAGCGAATCGAGCCCGATCAGCTCGTCGTAGGTCTGGCGCTTGCGCACGACGTGGAAGCGGTCGCCGTCGACCAGGACTTCGGGCACCAAGGGCCGCGTATTGTAGGTGCCCGCCTGGACCGCGCCATAGGCGCCGGCGGTACCCACCGCGATCAGGTCGCCGGCCTTGAGCCTCGGCAGGTCGCGGTCGAGGCCGAGATAGTCGCCGGTCTCGCAGACGGGGCCGACGATGTCGACGGTCATGCGCGGGGCGTCGGCCTTGGCCTGAACCACCGGGCGGATGTCGTGGTAGGCGTCGTAGAGCGTCGGCCTGATCAGGTCGTTCATCGCCGCGTCGACGATGAGGAAGTTCTTGGCGTCGCCCTCCTTCACGAAGATCACTTCGGAGACGAGGATGCCGGCATTGCCGACGATCAGGCGGCCCGGCTCGAACATCACCTTGAGGCCGAGCTTGGCGACGTGCTTGTGCACGATCCTGGCATAGGCGTCGGGCAGCGGCGGCGGGTTGTTGTCGGTCTTGTAGGGAATGCCGAGGCCGCCGCCGAGATCGACATGGTCGATGGCGTGGCCGTCGGCCTTCAGGGTCTCGACCAGTTCGGCCAACAGCGCGAAGGCATCGTCGAAGGGCTGCAACTCGGTGATCTGGCTGCCGATATGCATGTCGATGCCGGTCACTTCGATGCCGGGCAGGCTTGCTGCCCGGGCATAGACCTCGCGGGCGCGCTGCATCGGGATGCCGAACTTGTTCTCGGCCTTGCCGGTGGAAATCTTCTTGTGCGTCTTGGCGTCGACGTCCGGGTTGATGCGCAGCGAAACCGGCGCCTTCGTGCCGTTGGCCACTGCGCGATGCGATAGCAGCTCCAGCTCCGGCTCGGACTCGACGTTGAAGCAGAGGATGCCGGCTTGAAGCGCGAAATCCATCTCGCGCGCCGTCTTGCCGACGCCGGAGAACAGGATCTTGTTCGCCGGGATGCCGGCGGCCAGCGCGCGCCGCATCTCGCCCTCGGACACCACGTCGGCGCCGGCGCCGAGCTTGGCCAGCGTCTTCAGCACGGCCTGGTTGGAGTTGGCCTTGAGCGCGTAGCAGACCAGTGCGTCGAGATCGGCGAAGGCCGCGGTGAAGACCTTGAAGTGCCTGGTCAGCGTTGCCGTCGAATAGCAGTAGAACGGCGTGCCGACGGCCGCGGCGATGTCGGTCAGCGCCACGTCTTCGGCATGCAGGACGCCGTCGCGGTAGTCGAAGTGGTTCACGGCAGTTCCGTTTGGGCTATCGGCACTCTCATCCGGCCCTGCGGGCCACCTTCTCCCTGCTGGGGAGAAGAGGCAAGCCGCGGCGCCGAGCATCTCCTCTCCCCTCGGGGAGAGGGTGGCCGAGCGAAGCGGAGGCCGGGTGAGCGGGCATATGGTGAAATGGTCAGATCAGCGGATCGAGGATGAAGGGCTTGTCCGCCACCGGTTTCTGCGGCTCGGCCGGCACCGGCTGGCCGGCCTTCTGGGCGTCCTTGCGCGCCTGCACGGCGGCGTCATAAGGCGTGTCGAGGTCGCCCCTGCGGCCGCAGGCCGAAACCACGCCGACGGCGGCAATCAGCCCGAGCGTCACCAAAATCCTGCCAGCGGTCATGATCCATCCGTCCGCGAAAATTTCCCCGCTGCTTGTAGCGGAGATTCTTGGGCTTTGCACCCCGGCTCGATCACGCTTTCGTAAGGCGCTTCTTCCAGTAGCGCACCTGCTTCCTGACCTCGGCGGGTGCGGTGCCGCCGAAGGAGGTGCGGCTCTTCACCGAGTTCTGCACCGACAGCACCGAGAAGATGCCGTCGGTGATGCCGTCGTGGATCGACTTGAGCTCGTCGAGGGTGAGCTTCTCCAGGCCCACCTTCTTGCTTTCGGCCAGCGCCACTGCGCGGCCGGTGACGTGGTGCGCCTCGCGGAAGGGCATGCCGAGCGAACGCACCAGCCAGTCGGCGAGATCCGTCGCGGTCGAATAGCCCGAGCCGGCCGCCTTCTTCATCGCCTGCTCGTTGATCGTCATGTCGCCGACCATGCCGGTCATCGCCGCCAGCATCAGGTCCAGCGTCTCGGCGGCGTCGAACACCGCTTCCTTGTCTTCCTGCATGTCCTTGGAATAGGTCAGCGGCAGGCCCTTCATCACCGTCAGCAGGCCGACGAGATGGCCGTTGACGCGGCCGGTCTTGGCGCGCACCAACTCGGCCGCGTCGGGGTTCTTCTTCTGCGGCATGATCGACGAGCCGGTGGAGAAACTGTCCGACAGGCGCACGAAGCCGAACTGCGGCGTCGACCAGATGACGATCTCCTCGGCCAGCCGCGACAGGTGCGTGGCGCAGATCGCCGCCACCGACAGGAATTCGAGCGCGTAGTCGCGGTCCGATACGCTGTCGAGCGAGTTGCGGGTCGGCTCGCGGAAGCCGAGCGCCTTGGCCGTCTGGAAGCGGTCGATGGGGAAGCCGGTGCCGGCGAGCGCTGCGGCGCCCAGCGGGCTCTCGTCCATGCGTTCGATGGCATCGCGCACGCGGGCGAGGTCGCGGGCGAACATCTCGACATAGGCCATGCAATGATGGCCGAAGGTCACCGGCTGCGCCGTCTGGAGATGTGTGAAGCCGGGCATGACGGTCGCGGCGTGCTGCTCGGCACGTTCGAGGAAGGCCGCGATCAGACCCTTCAGCGCCTCGGCGACGCGATGGAACTCGTCCTTGACCCAGAGGCGGAAGTCGACAGCCACCTGGTCGTTGCGCGACCGCGCCGTGTGCAGGCGGCCGGCCGCCGGGCCGATCAGCTCGGCGAGGCGCGCCTCGACATTCATGTGGATGTCTTCGAGACGGGCCGAGAATTCGAACTTGCCGTCCTCGATATCTCGCAAGATCGTGTTCAGGCCGTGAGCGATTTTCTGTTGATCCGCGGCCGAAATAATGCCCGTTTCCGCCAGCATCTCTGAATGGGCGATCGAGCCTCGGATGTCCTGGGCGTAGAGCTTCCTGTCGAAGCCGATGGAGGCGTTGATCGCCTCCATGATCGCGGCCGGGCCCGAGGCAAATCGTCCGCCCCACATCTGGTTGCTGGCCTTGTTGTCGCTCATCGTGATACCCGGGCTCCGGAGAGAAACTGAATAGATGGACCGCAGAAATATGTTTCCCGCGCCACGCCATATCCTGTTAGCCGCCGTTGCGGGCGTGATCGCCGGCGCGGTCGCGGTATATGTCACCACCACCCTTCGTGGCAACAACGACACCGAGCTGACCGCCGGTACGGCGGCCACCGTCGCCGCCGATGCCAGCAGCCAGGACAAGGTCTGCGCTGCCAAGGCCGACGCCGCCAAGAAGATCGGTGCCGCCGCCACCGGGCAGGTCGCGGCGATGATGCCGGCCGACCCGCCGCAGTCGCTCAAGGGCCTCGCCTTCAACGGCCCTGACGGCAAGCCGATGACCATCGGCGACCAGAAGGGGCGCGTCCTGCTGGTCAATCTGTGGGCGACCTGGTGCGCGCCCTGCCGCGCCGAGATGCCGGCGCTGGACGCGCTCGAGCGCGAGATGGGCGGGGAGAATTTCGAGGTCGTGGCGATCAACGTCGACACCGGAGACGACACCAAGCCGAAGAAGTTCCTGCAGGAGATCGGCATCGCCTCGCTCGGCTACTACCGCGACAACACGCTGACCGTCTTCAACGATCTCAAGACGCGCGGCCTTGCGCTCGGGCTGCCGGTCACGCTGCTGATCGACGGCGAGGGCTGCCTGCTGGCCAACATGAACGGGCCGGCGGAATGGGCAAGCCCGGACGCCAAGAAGCTGATCGAGGCGGCATTGGCGCTGTAAGGGCGGCGCTTGCGTCGATTTGTGGATATGCAGCCACGGGTTGCATGACCATCGGTGCCCTTTCGCCGGCCGGCTTGGCGAAAGGGCCGATCGCCGCATGCCTCGGGCCGTCGGCCCTTTCGTTAGCCGGCATTTTCAAGCTCCACGGAATGTCGGTTTTTCGGCATACCATTTTCGCTTTTCGGAAAAGCGAAACTGATTTTCCAAGCTGCGCCGTAAGCGAAAGCGATACGCGCCGGCCGCGACCTTCATACGATCGCTACAAAACTGTTGTAGGGCTGTCACAAACCGTCAATACTGCTCCCCGCGGAACTAAACCTTTCGCCAACCAGAACGGGAGCGAGACATGAAGACCCTAGGCTTCGCGGCCGGAATTGCCGCGACAATCACGATGTTGTCCAGCACCTCCGCCTTCGCCGTCACGGAGATCACGTGGTGGCACGCCATGACCGGCGCGAACAACGAGGTGGTCGAGACACTTTCCAAGGAATTCAACGCGAGCCAGAGCGACTACAAGATCGTTCCGGTTTTCAAGGGCACCTATCCCGAGACGCTGAATGCCGGCATCGCCGCGTTCCGCGCCAAGCAGCCGCCGGCGATCATGCAGGTCTTCGACGCGGGCACGGGCACGATGATGGCCGCCGAAGGCGCGATCAAGCCGGTGGCCGAGATCCTGTCGATGGGCGGCCAGGCCTTCGACAAGAGCCAGTACCTGCCCGGCATCGTCTCCTACTACTCGAAGCCTGACGGCACGATGCTCTCGTTCCCCTACAACTCGTCCTCGCCGATCCTCTATTACAACAAGGACATCTTCCAGAAGGCGGGCCTCGACGTCGACAATCCGCCCAAGACTTGGCCGGAAGTCTGGGAGGCAGCCAAGAAGATCAAGACCAGCGGCGCGGCCCCTTGCGGCTTCACTTCGACCTGGCTGACCTGGATCCACACCGAGAATTTCGCCGCCTGGAACAACCTGTCCTACGGCACCAACGAGAACGGCATCGCCGGCACCGACGTCGAGCTCAAGATCAACTCGCCGGTCTTCGTCAAGCACTTCCAGGAACTAGCCGACCTCGCCAAGGACGGCACCTTCAAGTATGGCGGCCGCACCTCCGAGGCCAAGCAGATCTTCCTCGCCGGTGAATGCGGCATCTTCACCGAGTCCTCGGGCGGCCTCGGCGACATCGTCAAGTCGGGCATGAACTACGGCACCGGCCAGCTTCCCTACGAACCGGAAGCCCAGGGCGCGCCGCAGAACACCATCCCCGGCGGCGCTTCGCTGTGGGTGTTCAACGGTCTCTCCGACGACCAGTACAAGGGCGTCGCCACCTTCTTCAACTTCCTGTCGCAGACCCCGATCCAGGCGCGCCTGCACCAGGTATCGGGCTACCTGCCGGTCACACTTGCCGCCTACGAGGAGACCAAGAAGTCGGGCTTCTACGACAAGAACCCGGCCCGCGAGATCCCGATCAAGCAGATGATGGGCAAGGCCCCGACCGAAAACTCGAAGGGCGTCCGCCTCGTCAACCTGCCGCAGGTCCGCGACATCGAGAACGAAGAGTATGAAAAGATGCTCGCCGGCCAGCAGACCGCACAGCAGGCGCTCGACAACATCGTTGCGCGCGGCAACAAGGCGATCCAGGAAGCGCTGGGGAACTGAGCCCCGGTCTGATGCCATCGTAGCCTGCCCCTCATCCGCCTGCCGGCACCTTCTCCCCGTAACGACGGGGAGAAGGGACAAGCGGCAACGTGGACGCCCCTCCCTCCCCGTCCTGAGCTAGCCGAAGGATCACGGGGAGAGGGTAAGGGTGAGGGCAGCGCCGACGATGGAGCGAAAGATACCTCCGAAACCAAGCCGTCCCACCTTCTAGGCCAACGCGCCACGAGAGCCACTCATTGACCCCACGCGTCGTCTTTCCCAACCGCATCCTGCCCTATCTGCTGGTCGCGCCGCAGCTGGCGATCACGGCCGTGTTCTTCTACTGGCCGGCCAGCCAGGCGCTCTACCAGTCGATGCTCAGGGAAGACCCGTTCGGCCTGTCGTCGAAATTCGTCTGGTTCGCCAACTTCAAGAAGGTGCTGTCGGACCCGAACTACCTCAACTCGGTCCAGGTCACGGTCGTCTTCTCGATCGCCACCGCCGTCGTCGCCATGGGCACGGCCCTGCTGCTCGCGGTCATGGCCGACAAGGTGGTGCGCAGCCGAGGGCTCTATCGCACGCTGATGATCTGGCCCTATGCGGTCGCGCCCGCCATTGCCGGCATGCTCTGGCTGTTCCTGTTCAATCCGTCGATCGGCTCGCTCGCCTATGGCCTGCGCTGGCTCGGCATCAACTGGGATCCGCTGCTCGACGGCTCGCAGGCCATGACCCTCGTCGTCGCTGCCGCATCGTGGAAGCAGATCAGCTACAATTTCCTGTTCTTCGTCGCCGGCCTGCAGGCCATCCCCAAGTCGCTGATCGAGGCCGCCGCCATCGACGGCGCCGGCGAGAACAAGCGTTTCTGGACGATCGTGTTTCCGCTGCTTGCGCCGACCACCTTCTTCCTCCTGGTGGTCAATACGGTCTACGCCTTCTTCGACACCTTCGGCATCATCCACGCCGTCACCGGCGGCGGGCCGGGCAAGGCTACCGAGACGCTCGTCTACAAGGTCTACAACGACGGTTTCGTCAATCTCATCCTCGGCGACTCGGCTGCCCAGTCGGTGATCCTGATGGTCATCGTCATCGCGCTCACCGCCATCCAGTTCCGCTATGTCGAGAAGAAGGTGCACTATGGCTGAGCCGAAGGCACTTCCGCCCGCAAGCGGCCACGACAAGCTGATGATCGGCCAGTCGAAGGCCGGCGTCTACATGGCGCATGCCATCCTGATCCTCGGCATCCTGATCGTGGCGTTCCCGATCTACTATACCTTCGTCGCCTCGACCCATTCGCTGCAGACGATCCTGCGCCCGCCGCTGCCGCTGCTGCCCGGCGGCGAGTTCTTCAACAACTATCGCGAGGCGCTGTTCGGCGGCGTCGGCCGCATCGGCGGCGTCAGCGTGGCGACGCTGCTCATCAACACCACCATCGTCGCCTTCGGCATCGCCATCGGCAAGATCGTCATCTCGATCCTGTCGGCCTATGCCATCGTCTTCTTCCGCTTTCCGGGCCGGATGTTCTTCTTCTGGCTGATCTTCATCACCCTGATGCTGCCGGTAGAGGTGCGCATCCTGCCCACCTACAAGGTGATGGTCGACCTCGGCCTGATCGACACCTACACCGGGCTGATCGTGCCGCTGATCGCGTCGGCCACCGCGACGCTCCTGTTCCGCCAGTTCTTCCTCACCATTCCGGGCGAGCTGGTCGAGGCCGCGCGCGTCGACGGCGCCGGCCCCTGGCGCTTCTTCAAGGACATCCTGCTGCCCCTGTCGCGCACCAACATCGCAGCGCTCTTCGTCATCCTCTTCATCTATGGCTGGACGCAATATCTCTGGCCGCTACTGGTCACCAACCGCAACGACATGAACACCATCGTCATTGCGCTCAGGAAGATGATCTCCTTCGCAGACGCCGATACCGAATGGCATCTGGTGATGGTCACTTCCATGCTCGCCATCGTGCCGCCGATCCTGGTGGTCGTGTTCATGCAGCGCTGGTTCGTCCGCGGCCTCGTCGAAACGGAGAAATAATGGCAACCGTCGATCTCAAGGACGTCCGCAAGGTCTATGCCGGCGGCGTCGAAGCCGTGAAGGGCGTATCCATCGCCATTCCCGACAAGGCGCTGTGCGTGCTGGTCGGCCCCTCGGGCTGCGGCAAGTCCACGCTCTTGCGCATGATCGCGGGGCTGGAAACCATCTCGTCGGGCACCTGTGCCATCGACGGCAAGACGGTCAACACTGTCGGCCCGACCGAGCGCGACATCGCCATGGTGTTCCAGAACTATGCGCTCTATCCGCATATGAAGGTCTACGACAACATGGCCTACGGCCTGCGCAACCGCGGCACGCCGAAGGACGAGATCGACAAGCGCGTGCGCTCGACGGCCAAAACGCTGGAGCTCGAGCATCTGCTCGAGCGGCGCCCGCGCGAGCTGTCGGGCGGTCAGCGCCAGCGCGTCGCCATGGGCCGCGCCATCGTGCGCAACCCCAAGGTCTTCCTGTTCGACGAGCCGCTCAGCAACCTCGACGCCAAGCTGCGCGGCCAGATGCGCGTCGAGATCAAGAACCTGCAGCGCAACCTCGGCGTCACCTCGGTCTACGTCACCCACGACCAGCTCGAGGCGATGACGCTGGCCGACGTGCTGGTGGTGATGAATGCCGGCCTGGTCGAACAGCTCGGCGCGCCGCTCGACATCTACGAGAAGCCGGCCTCGACCTTCGTCGCCTCCTTCATCGGCGCGCCGCCGATGAACCTTCTGCCGCTCAGGAGCGGTCAGTTCGACGGCGCGATCTCGGTCCCCGCTGTTCCCGCCAATGCGGCAACGCTCGGCTTCCGGCCCGAGGATTGCGAGGTCGGCGCCGACGGTCCGGCCTCCGAGGGCGGGCTCAGGCTGATGGCCAATGTCGAGGGCGTCGAGCCTGTCGGCGCCGAGAGCTTCCTCTACTGCCAGGCGGCCGGCAGCCGCGTCGTGGTGCGCGTGCCCGGCCGCACCGATGTCGTCGCCGGCGACCAGCTGCCGGTCTTCGCCCAGCGCGAGAAGTTGCATTTCTTCGGCAGCGACGGCAAGCGGGTCTGAGGCGCGCCTAGTTGGGGGACGACGAGGGGCGGGCGGAGAGCGCGCCGCCCTTCGGCCGCGGCGCCAGGAAGCGGCCCTCGAAACAGCGGAACGAGATCTCGGCCATCGCGATGGTCAGGAGAAACGAGCTGCAGAACAGCAGCAGCCGGTAGGGCACGGGCAGGCCGTCTGCCGGCACGTCGACATGCCGGAACAGCAATTGCCAGGCGATGGTGATTGCCAGCGCATGGTAGACATAGGCGCCGTAGGAGATCTCTCCGATCCGCCGCAGCACCGGATGCCGCAACAGCCAGTCGAGCGCCGGGTGCCGGGTCGCGGCCAGCGCCACCAGGCCGGCCGACGCGGCTATGATCGCCGAATAGGCGAAGATTTCCCTGTGCTGGCCCCAGACGATGCCCGAGACCACGTTGCGCAGCACGTCGATGCCGCGCGCGCCGACAATGGCGTGGTTCACGTAGACATAGGTCGCCGCATAGGTGGCCAGGGCGAGCAGGCCAAGAACTGCCAGCGGCGTCGCGATCCGCGCCAGGAGCTGCCTGCGGCTGGCGAACGCGAGCAGGGATCCCGAGGCAAAGGCGTCCATGTGCAGGAACGGGCCCGAATAGATGGCGTAGGCCTTGGCCTCGTCGGGCCAGGCGAGCGCGGCCAGCCCCTCTGATGCCAAGCCACGCAGCGCCGGTGCCAGGGGCAGTGCCGCAAACAGCAGCGCGACCACGATCCTGCGCGGGGCGAAGACGAGGATGACCCCGTAGACCAGGTAGAACTGCATCTCCACGGAAATGGTCCAGAGATGGCCCACCGGCCAGCCGACCAGTTCGCCGCGGCCAAGCGCCATCGTCACGTTGTTGAAGAAGCCGAGCAGCGATCCGGCTGCCAGCCCGTCGACCTGGCCACCGAGGAGAAGCGTGAACCCTATGCCGGCCAGCACGTAGAGGTAATAGACGGGAACGATCCTGCGGACCCTGCGGCCGAAGAAGCGGAAAAGCCGTTGTCCTGGTCCTGTGTCGTCCTCACGGCCGATCACGCTCAGGGTGACGACGAATCCGGAGATGACGTAGAACAGCCAGACCCCGGTCCATCCGAATGGCATCAGGCCGCTGTGCTGCGCCACCACCGCGGTCATGGCAAAGCACCGCAGCGAATCGACCGGTCCGACCCGGCCCCCGCCGGAACCTTGCGCCCAAGCTCTTGCCATGCCGTCCTCGCCGCAGCGGGCGATCTCTTCGACCGCGACCGAGGTTCGGTCGCTCGGAGTTTCAACGGGACAAGAATGGCGGCGGGGCCGGCAAACGCAATATCGCCGGCTCTCACCTCAAAGGATGCTGCGCATCGATCCGGAGTAGCTTCCGCGCCGCGGCGGCCGGACCGGCAGCCTAAAGGCGTAGGCGGCCGGCAGGCCGCCCTTGCGGTCAGCGCGTCGGAACCGGGACCTCGCCGCGATAGTCGTAGAAGCCGCGGCCGGTCTTGCGGCCGAGCCAGCCGGCCTCGACATATTTCACCAGCAGCGGGCAGGGGCGATACTTGGAGTCCGACAGGCCGTCGTGTAGCACCTGCATGATCGACAGGCAGGTGTCGAGGCCGATGAAGTCGGCGAGCTGCAGCGGCCCCATCGGGTGGTTGGCACCGAGCCGCATCGCCGTGTCGATCGCCTCCACCGTGCCGACGCCTTCATAGAGCGTGTAGATCGCCTCGTTGATCATCGGCAAGAGGATGCGGTTGACGATGAAGGCCGGGAAGTCCTCCGACACGGTCACCGTCTTGTCGAGGTGACGGACGTAGTCCTTGGCGCTCTCGAAGGTCTTGTCCTCGGTGGCGATGCCGCGCACCAGCTCGACCAGCTTCATCAACGGCACCGGGTTCATGAAGTGGATGCCGATGAAGCGCTCCGGCCGGTCGGTCTGCGCGGCCAGCCGCGTGATCGAGATCGACGAGGTGTTGGTGGCGAGAATCGCCTCGGGGTTCAGCTGCGGGCAGAGCTGCGCGTAGATCTTGCGCTTGATCGTCTCGTCTTCGGTCGCCGCCTCGATCACCAGGTCGGCGCTGGCCAGGTCGGCCATCGCCGGGGCGGACGAGATGCGGGCCATGGCATCCTTGCGGGCCTGCTCTTCGAGCTTGCCCGAATGAACCTGGCGAGCCATGTTGCCGTTGATGGTGGCGATGCCCTTTTCGATGCGATCGGGCGAAATATCGTAGAGCTGCACGTTGTAGCCGGCGAGTGCCGATACATGCGCGATGCCGCTGCCCATCTGGCCCGCGCCGACAATGCCGACCGTCTCGATCTTACCCGTCATCACACTCGTCCCGTCGAAGGCTTTTTTAGATTTGTGCAATGCAAACTAAATGGCCGGGATAGCGTTCGTCTACCCCGGCCATCACATTTTAATACCGCAGTCGGCAGGGCGTCAAAGCGCCTTTTCGAGTTCGGGCAGGACGGTGAACAGATCGCCGACGATGCCGTAGTCGGCGACCTGGAAGATCGGGGCTTCCTCGTCCTTGTTGATGGCGACGATGACCTTCGAATCCTTCATGCCGGCGAGGTGCTGGATCGCACCCGAGATGCCGCAGGCGATGTAGAGGTCGGGCGCCACCACCTTGCCGGTCTGGCCGACCTGCCAGTCGTTGGGGGCGTAGCCGGCGTCGACGGCGGCGCGGGAAGCGCCGACGGCGGCACCGAGCTTGTCGGCCACGGGCAGGATCACTTCCTGGAACTTCTCGGCCGAGCCGAGCGCGCGGCCGCCCGAGATGATGATCTTGGCCGAGGTCAGCTCCGGACGATCGCTTTCCGACAGCTTGTTCTCGACGAAGGAGGACAGGCCGGGGTTGGCAGCGGCGGAGATGGTCTCGACCGCGGCCGAACCGCCCTCGGGCGCCGCCTGGAACGAGGCGGTGCGCACGGTGATCACCTTCTTGGCGTCGGTTGCCTGCACAGTCTGGATGGCGTTGCCGGCATAGATCGGGCGCTTGAAGGTGTCGGCCGAGACGACCTCGATGATCTCCGAGACCTGGCCGACGTCGAGCAGGGCCGCGACACGCGGCGAAACGTTCTTGCCGGTTGAGGTGGCGGCGGCGACGATGGCGTCATAGCCGCCGGCGAGGCCGACGACCAGGGCAGCGGTCGGCTCGGCCAGGCGCTCGGCCAGTTCTTCGGCTTCGGCGAGCAGCACCTTGCGCACGCCCTTGAGCTTCGAAGCGGCATCGGCGGCCGCCTTGGCGCCCTTGCCGGCCACCAGCACGTCGACGTCGGAACCGATCTTGAGCGCCGCCGCCAGCGCCTTGGCGGTCTGGTCGGAGAGCGAAGCGTTGTCGTGTTCGGCGATGAGGAGAATTGCCATTTTATCTTTCCTGTCTTCTCGTTCCCGCGCGACCTGAATTCCGGTCAGGCCGTGCCGAAAACGGTTGGATTCGAGAACCGGAGCGGAGCGTACTTCAGTACGTGAGCACCGGAAGCGCAGAAGCCAGCCGTTTGCAGGCCGGCCTCATCGGAATTCTCACAGCACGCCGGCTTCGTTACGCAGCTTGTCGACCAGCTCCGCGACCGTCTTGACCTTGACGCCTGCCTTGCGGCCGCCCGGCTCCTCGGTCTTGATGACCTTGAGGCGCGGGGTGATGTCGGCGCCGAAATCGGCAGCCGACTTCTCGTCGAGCGGCTTCTTCTTGGCCTTCATGATGTTGGGCAGCGAGGCGTAGCGCGGCTGGTTGAGGCGCAGGTCCACCGTCACGATCGCCGGCATCTTCAGCTCGACCGTCTGCAGGCCGCCGTCGACCTCGCGCGTCACCTTGGCCTTGTCGCCTCCGAGTTCGATCTTCGAGGCGAACGTGCCCTGGGCCCAGCCCAGCAGTGCTGCCAGCATCTGGCCGGTCTGGTTGGAATCGTCGTCGATCGCCTGCTTGCCGAGCAGCACCAGGCCGGGCTTCTCGGCCTCGACCACGCCCTTCAGCACCTTGGCGACGCCGAGCGGCTCGACCGCATCGTCGGTCTTGACCAGGATGGCGCGGTCGGCGCCCATGGCGAGAGCGGTGCGCAGCGTTTCCTGGGCCTGGGCAGGCCCGATCGAGACCACGACGATCTCCTCGACCTTGCCGGCTTCCTTCAGGCGGATCGCCTCTTCGACCGCGATCTCGTCGAACGGGTTCATCGCCATCTTCACATTCGCCAGCTCAACGCCAGAACCGTCGGCCTTCACCCGAACCTTCACGTTCGCATCGACAACCCGCTTGACCGGGACGAGAACTTTCATCGGATTGGTACCTCTCTGAAAAGCGATTTAGTGCGCGCTATAGCAGCGCTTGGCCCGCTGCAATTGTCGATTGCCGACATATTGGGCGGAAAAACAGACCTGACCATGCGCTTTCGGTGGCGGGTGGCTGCCGCAAGCGCGCGGACCGTAGTTGCGGGCGAAGCGCGCTGTCAATATCCGTATGGACGTCAAATCGGTTGAAAATCGCCCTGCCGCGACCCGCTACCTGCGGCCCCAGCGCGGCGCGGGCGAAGCCGGCGGCGGCTCGACCGGGGCAGGCTCCGCGGCTTGTCCCGCTTCGGGATTTTCCGGCGTCGCCGGGACCGTATCCTCGGCCGGGGCGAACAGCGGCACGTCGCGGCTGCGCAGGAACAGCACCAGCACGGCGCCGGCGACGATGCCGCCGACATGGGCCGCCCAGCTCACCTCGTCGTCGCCGCCGATGGCGATCATCAGGAACTGGAAGGCGACCCACAGGATCAGCGGGATCCAGGCGGGGATGCGCAGCGGGATACGGCCGAAGGCCAGCACCCAGACCTTCACCCTCGGGTAGAGAATGAGATAGGCCGCGACGATGCCCGCGATCGCCCCCGACGCGCCGATCAGCGGCGTCTGCGAATCCGGCAGGATCAGCCCGTGCAGGAAGGCGCCGGCGACGGCGCAGAGCAGGTAGAAGGCGAGGAAGCGGAAATGGCCCAGCGCATCCTCGACATTGTCGCCGAACACCCACAGGAACAGCATGTTGCCGCCGAGATGGAAGATGTCGCCGTGCAGGAATGAGTAGGTGACGTAGCTCAGCTTCTCGGGGATGACGACGAGGTCCGGCGAAAGCTCCGCCGTGTCATTCACCACCGACGGTATGTAGCCGAGGCCGAGCACGGCGGCGGTCGCGAAATCCTCGCTGCCCAGGGTGGTGACGAAATAGACGATGACGTTGATGGCGATCAGGCCGAACGTCACATACTGCAGCCTGATGTGGCGCAGATGGTTGGAATCGTACAGCGGAATGAACATGCTCACGGATGCGCCCTCCCGGCGCCAGAGCATCCGTTGCCCTGGTCAGCGGTTCTTTCCGGGCACCCATAGCACATCGGATTTTCCGTTGTCATTGACGACGCGGGCGGCCACGAACAGCAGGTCCGAGACACGGTTGATGTAGCGGATACCTTCGCGGTTCACATGCTCGGCCGGGTCCTGCGCCAGCGCCACCATGACGCGCTCGGCCCGCCGCGCCACGGTGCGGGCGAGGTGCAGGGCCGCGGCGGCAGGCGAGCCGCCGTTGAGCACGAACGACCTCAGCGGCGAAAGGTCGGCGTTCAGCCTGTCGATGTCGGCTTCGATGCGCGCGGTCTGCGCGGCGATGATGCGCAGCGGCTCGTAGCCCAGGTCCTTGCCGCCCTCCGGCGTCGCCAGATCCGCTCCCAGGTCGAACATGTCGTTCTGGATGCGGCCGAGCATGGCGTCGATCTCGGGATGTGCCGGGCCGGTGTGCACGCGCGCCATGCCGATGCAGGCATTGGCCTCGTCGACGGCGCCATAGGCCTCGACGCGCAGGTCGGATTTCAGCCGGCGTTCGCCCGTGCCCAGCCCGGTGGTGCCGTCGTCGCCGGTGCGGGTGTAGATCTTGTTGAGCTTGACCATGTCGCGCCTTCAGCCGCCGCGCGAGAAGTACAGCGCGAGCAGGATGAAGACCAGCGCGATCGCCTGCAGGAGCACGCGCGCCTGCATCAGCTTGTTCGACGTGTTGGCCGAGCCGCCGCGCATCATGTTGAACAGGCCGCGCACCAGTACGATCGCGACGGCTGCCATGAACACGATGGCGATGATGTTGAATGTGGTTCCCATGCGAGGTTCCAGTTTCCCTTGGACGTCACCGCGGCCGGCTCAGGCCTGCCGGGCCAGAATCTTGTAGAGGAGCGAGGCGGGCAAGATGCGCTTCAGCATGACGCCGATTCGCGCCGGCGTCGTCACAACATAGTGCGGCCGCGGGCGAGGCGACAGCAGGGCGTGTCGCAATACCGCATGCACCGCCTCGGGCCCCAGCTTCATGGACGACTTGCTGCCGCCGCCGCGCAGCCGCGCCAGCTGCGCCTGATAGGCTTCGCGATGCACGGAATTCTCGTGGTCGATGTAGCGCAGGAACCAGGGCAACCCGTTGCTGGCGATCCTGGAGGCGATCGGGCCGGGCTCGATCATGGAGACATGCACGCCCGAGCCCTGAAGCTCCTGGCGCATGCACAGCATCAGGCCTTCAAGCGCATGCTTGGAGGCGGCATAGGCGCCGCGGAACCGCACCGGCGTCAGGCCGAGGATCGACGAGCAGTGGACGATGCGGCCGTGGCCCTGGCGCCGCATCACCGGCACGATGCGCCGGGTCAGGTCGTGCCAGCCGAAGAAGTTCGCTTCGAACTGGTCGCGTAGCGCCGCCATCGGCAGGTCCTCGACCGCGCCGGCCTGGGCATGGGCACCGTTGTTGAACAGGGCGTCGAGCCTGCCGCCGGTGCGCTCGAGCACGGTTTCCACCAGCGCCTCGATCGACTGCGGCTCGGCGTAGTCGAGATAGAGCGCTTCCAGTCCGTCCGCCTCGAGTACCGCGATATCCTCCGGCTTGCGCGCCGTGGCGAACACGCGCCAGCCTTCCGCCTTCAGTGCACGGGCGCAATGAGCGCCGATCCCGGACGACGTTCCGGTCACGATAATCGTGCGTAACTCCTTGATCGTGTTCACGTCGCTGCCGCCAAGACTTGCAAACCGGGGCAAACCCTTCCCATATTCGCGGCCTGGAAACAATCGGACGGAGCGGCAAACTGGATCTGTTGCGCAGGATCGTGGCCATCCGGCGCGTGCTCTACGACGCAGCCGGCCACTTCCATGACGACGACGGCTGGGCCATGGCGAGCCATCTCGCCATCTCGGCGCTGATGGCGCTGTTTCCGTTCCTCATCTTCGCCACCACGCTTGCCTCGTTCTTGGGCGCCGACAGGTTCGCCGAAACCGCCGTGCACCTGGTGTTCGACACCTGGCCCGAACAGATCGCGGCCCCCATCGCCCGCGAGGTCGTCAACGTGCTCACCGTGCCGCGCACGGACCTGCTCACCTATGGCGTCCTGCTCGCGGCCTTCTTCGCCTCCAACGGCATCGAGGCGCTGCGCACCTCGCTCAACCGTGCCTACCGCGTCCGCGAGACCCGCACCATCTGGTTCCGCCGCACCCAGAGCCTGATCTTCGTGCTCATCGCCACGATCGGCTTCGTCGCCATCAGCGTGCTCCTGGTGTTCGCGCCGATCATCGCGCGCATCCTCGAAGCCAAGTTCGAGTGGATCAGGCCCTATATGGGCACCATCACCATCTGGCGCTTCACCATCGCCTCGGCGGTCATCGTGCTCGGCCTGTTCGCGGTCCACAAATGGCTGCCCGACGGCCGCCGCGGCTTTCTCAGCCTCGTGCCGGGCATCACCTTCACGCTGGTCGCCTGGCTGATCGGCTCGACGGTGTTTGCCGCCTACCTCGACACCTTCGCTTCCTATGTGACGACCTATGCCGGCCTCGCCTCGATCTTGATCGCGGTCGTCTTCCTCTACATCATCTCGGCGATCTTCATCCTCGGCGGCGAGCTCAACGCCGCCATCAGCCGCTATCTCGAGGCGCGCGCCCGCGTGCCGGGCTGAGCCGTCGCCAGGCCGACGCCCAGCGTGGCGATCGCCATGCCCAGAAGCTGCAGCAGCGACAGCTGCTCGCCGAACAGCAGCCAGGCGATCACCGCCGTCACCGCCGGCACGAGATAGAACAGCGAGGCGACCTTCGACATGGCTCCGTCGCGGATCATCACCATCAGCAGGAAGATCGCGCCGATCGACAGCACGAAGACCAGCCAGGCGAGCGCGAAGATCAGCTCGCCATTGACGGTCATCTGCTGCGTCTCGAAGGCGAAGGAGGCGAGGGTCATGAGGACGCCGGCGCCGACATATTGCCAGAAGGTGCCGGCGACGAGGTCGCCGGCTGTGCCGACGCGCTTCTGCCAGATGGTGCCGGCGCTGATGCCGGCCATGGCGATCAGCGACGCCGTCAGCGTCTGCCAGGTCACGCCGCCGCCGATCGTGCCGAGCTTGGGCGACAGCACGATCACCACGCCGACGAAGCCTACCGCCAGCCCCAGCCAGTGGCGCGGGCGGATTTCCTCGCCGAGCAGGGCGCCCGCCAGTACCGCCGTCACCAGCGGCTGCAGCCCGGCGATGAGTGCTGAAAGTCCGGCCGGCAATCCCTGGTGGATCGCCCAGAACACGCCTCCGAGATAGACGCCGTGCAGCAGCATGCCGATCGCCATCGCATGCATGGCGCCCCGCAGCATCAGATGCTTCGAGCCGATGGCCAGCATGATGCCGCCGAGGATCACCGCCGCGATCGCGAACCGGACAGCCAGGAAGGTGAACGGATCGGCCCATGGCATGGCGTAGCGCGCACCGATGAAGCCGGTCGCCCACAGGAGTACGAAGGTGGCTGGGATCAGCCGCTTGGCAGGGGTCATCGTGTGTCCGGTCTGGTGCATCTCGGGCGGGGTCTCGGGGGAACTTAACGGGATCGCTCTAATGCCGAATATTCGGGCAAGCAAAACGAAACGGTTGATCCATAGAGTCAGCGGACCTGATCGACGAGGCGGTCGGGGGGATGCTTGCCCGGGAGGCGGCCTGGGATAGTTGCGCTGGCGGCCTTTGAAAGGACCGAGCATGCTGTGGAATCTCGACCCGGGCTGGCTCATGATGGCGGTGGCCTTCGTCGCCGTCATGGCCTTTTTCTTTGGCGCCGCGCTCGACGCCATCATGAAGGATGACGGCTTCGGCCCCATCGGAAACACGGTGCTGTTCACCGCCGGCTTCTTCGGTGCCGTGCTGCTCGCCAACAACATGGGGATCATCCTGCGCGACCTGAAATTCGCGGTCGCCTGGGGCCTTGGCGGCGCATTCGTCTTCATCAGCCTGCTGGCCCTTCTCAAGGCCGGCATCGCCCGGATGCTATAGTCCCAGCCGCGACCTCACCGTATCCGGTGTTTCGCCCGCCGCGCGCAAGGCGGCGAGGCCGGTGTCGCGCAGGCTCTTGGACAGCTTGCGGCCGTCCGGCCCCAGTACCAGCCGGTGATGGAAGTAGCTCGGCACGGGCAGGCCAAGGATTTGCTGCAGCAGGCGCTGGATCGACGTCGCGAAATAGAGGTCGCGGCCGCGCACCACATGGCTCACCCCTTGCAGCGCGTCGTCCACCACCACCGCGAGGTGGTAGCTGGTGGGGATCTCGCGCCGGGCGATGACGACGTCGCCCCATTGCCCGGGCTCGGCGGCGATCTCGTCCGAGGCGGTCATCGCCTCGTCCGTCCATTCGCGCCAGTGCAAAGGGCTTTCCAGGCGCGCGGCGGCCGCCTCGGCGTCGAGGCGCCAGGCGAAGGGGGCGCCGGCCGCGATGCGGCGCTTGCGCTCGCTCTCCGCAAGCCTCTTGTCTGTGCCGGGATAGAGCGGCGCCCCGTCGGGATCGCGCGGCCACTTCGCCCCGCCCGCCTCGTGTTCGACGATCGCGGCGCGGATCTCGCCGCGGCTCATGAAGGCGGGATAGACCAGTTCCTCGCGCCGCAGCCGCTGCAGCGCCGCTTCGTAGTCGCCGAAATGCTCCGACTGGCGCCGCACCGGCTCCTCCCAGGCGAGCCCGAGCCAGGCGAGGTCGCGATAGATGCCGGCCTCGAATTCGGGCGTGCAGCGGGTCAGGTCGATGTCCTCGATGCGCAGCAGCAGCCTGCCGCTAGCCCGGTCGGCCATGCGCCGGTTGGTCAGCGCCGACAGTGCATGGCCGAGATGCAGCTCGCCATTGGGGCTGGGCGCGAAGCGGAAGACAGGAGCCGTCATGAGCGTTGCGGTTTCGGATTGAATGTCTGCTTTGCCGATTGCTACGTTGCCGGCCCGATCCTCACAAGACATGCCATGCGCCGCATCTCCAACATCGACGACATCAACCGCGGCCTCGACCAACTCTGCGCCATCGATCCGCGCCTCGGCGCCGTCCGCGAAATGGCAGGCGAAGTGCCGCTCCGGCTGTCGGAACCGGGCTTTGCCAGCCTTGCCTCCATCATCGTCTCGCAGCAGGTGTCGACGGCGAGCGCCAGGGCGATCTTCGGCCGCTTCTCCGTCCTCGTCGATCCGCTGACGCCGGAAGCGCTTCTGGCGGCCGGGGAAGAGGTGTTCCGCACGGCCGGCCTGTCGCGCCCCAAGCAGCGCACGCTGCTTGCCGTTGCGCGGGCCGCCGCCGACGGCCTCGATCTGCACGGCCTCTGCCGGCTCGACGCGCGCGAGGCCATGGCCGCGATGGTGGGGATTCCGGGCATCGGGCCGTGGACGGCCGAGGTCTACCTGCTCTTCGCCGCCGGCCACCCCGACATTTTCCCCGCCCGCGACGTGGCGCTGCAGAGTGCGGTGGGGCATGCGCTCGGCATCGATCCGCGCCCCGGCGAGAAGGCACTGATTCGGCTTGCCGAATCATGGGCGCCCTGGCGAGGGGTCGCTTCGCGGCTGTTCTGGGCGTATTATCGGAACACCCGCGGTCGCGATGGCGCGCCGCCTGCGGGAAATCCCGCTTGAATCGACGCAATCGCGACTTTTTGAGCGATTTTCCGGCCAGCCAGGCGCTTCACATTCCTGTCACCTCGGGCTTACAGTATTCGTGCCGTTAGGTTCGAAGACCAAAGGAGGTAAGCGAAGTGACGGTTGCCGTGTCTCCGGATGGGCTTCCAGCACTAGTGCTGAACGCGGATTATCGCCCGCTCAGCTACTACCCCTTGTCGTTGTGGTCCTGGCAGGACGCGATCAAGGCGGTGTTCCTCGACCGCGTCAACATCGTCGCCGAATACGAGCACGCCGTCTCGTCGCCCACCTTCTCGATGAAGCTGCCGAGCGTCGTCAGCCTCAAGAACTACGTCAAGCCGTCGCGCTATCCGGCCTTCACCCGCTTCAACGTGTTCCTGCGCGACCGTTTCCAGTGCCAGTATTGCGGCACGCCCGAGGATCTGACCTTCGACCATGTCATCCCGCGCCACCGCGGCGGGGCCACGACCTGGGAAAACGTTGTCGCCGCCTGCTCGCCCTGCAATCTCAGGAAGGGCGGCATGATGCCGGCGCAGGCCAAGATGTGGCCGCTGCAGAAGCCGTTCCAGCCGACGGTGCACGACCTGCACAACAACGGCCGGCTGTTCCCGCCCAACCACCTGCACGAAAGCTGGATGGACTATCTCTACTGGGATGTCGAACTGGAGCCTTGATGAAGGCTGATCTCCCCCCGTGTGGGGGAGATGTCCGGCAGGACAGAGGGGGGTGCGAAGGATCGCTGCCCGCCTGCGACCATCACCCCTTCCTGAACGCGCCGCGGAAGGCGACGACGGCCAGGATCGCGCTGGCGATCACGTTCCAGCCGGCAAACGACAGGCCCAGCACCCTGAGCGCCGCCTTGTTGCAGGAGGGCGGCACGACCTCGTTGAGGACGTCGAGCAATCCCTTGCCGCCGGTGTCGACCGGGCCGGCGACCGCCGCGCAGTCGGTCGGACCCTGCCACCAGGCCCATTCGACGCCGGCATGGAAGACCGCCAGGTAGAGCCCGTAGGTCATCAGCAGCCCGCCGGCGACCAGCAGGGCACGCGTCGTCCAGGCCGGCCACTGCATCACCGAGGCGAGTGTCGCCAGCGCCATCAGCGGCACGCCGACATAATAGGGGGTGCGCTGCTCGAGGCAGAGCTTGCAGGGCATGTAGCCGCCGATGTGCTGGAAGCCGAGCGCGGTGCCGACGACGACGGCCATGGCGACGGCGAGGAAGAGCGCCGTCGCGGTCAGGCTGCGGCGGCTGGTGTCGGAGGCAAGCGAGGTCATGGGGCGAGGTCCGAATGGGTTGAGCCGGTCAGGCGAGATACTTGACGAGAAGATAGAGCAAAATCAGGGCGGCGGCAGCGATCCCGGCGAGCAGGCCGAGGCGCTTTTCGATGAAATGGCGGATCGGATCGCCGTAGGTCCTGAGCAGCCAGGCGAGGAACAGGAAGCGTGCGCCGCGGGCGACGATCGCTGAGACGATGAACCAGCCGAGCGGGAAGCCGACGACGCCGGCGAGGATGGTCACCACCTTGATCGGCGGCAGGTGCGCCAGGCCCGAGGTGACCAGCATCAACAGGATGATGCCGGTGCCGGAGGCCACCTTGAGCGCCTCGAACTCGTCGAACTTGCCGTAGAACTCGAGAACCGGCCGGGCGACCGCCTCGAAGGCGTAGTGCCCGAGATACCAGCCGGCGATGCCGCCGAGCACCGAGGCGACCGTCGCGACCAGCGCGTAGCGATAGGCGCGGTCGGGCCGCGACAGCGCCATCGGCAGATAGAGCACGTCCGCCGGCACGAGGAAGATCGAGCTCTCGATGAAGGCGATGATGGCCAGCCACCATTCGGCGGATTTCCGTGCCGCGAGCGACAGGGTCCAGTCGTAGAGTTGGCGAAGCATCGGGTCCTCTTGGATTGCGCGCCTTGTGTAGGCAGAAATGCCGCGCCGCACAATGCCGGCGCCATTCACGAATGTGAAACACGCCAAGCGTGCACGATCAGTCGCACAATCGCGCGCCGAGACGGTTGACGGACGGGCCGCGGACCGTATAGTCCGCCTCCGTTCTGCCCGCTCGCGGCAGGCCCCTATGGCGGAATTGGTAGACGCGCTCGACTCAAAATCGAGTTCCGCAAGGAGTGCTGGTTCGATCCCGGCTAGGGGCACCATCTCCCTTTCGAAAGGGTTGTTGCTTCCACCGCACCGGTGCCGGAAGCGTCGGCAGCGGCCTGGGTCGATCACGCGCACACAGTTGACTTGCTCGATCGGAAAAGCTCTCTAGAATAGGGTTGCCGTGAGCTATCCAAAGAGAAGTGCAATTGTCTAATATAGAATCCGATGTGTTCAAGTTCCTGAATTTCCGTTTCTTGCTTTTCTGGGTTTTGTTGGCGGGGATCGGCGTGAGCGTGCTCTCCGGGGCATCGATGTCCGCGGACACTGTCAAGGCGTTGTTGAAGGAGAATGGTCCGGTGGAGGTCGCGAGTGCGGTTCTGCACTTCGTGGTCGCGGCGGTTGCGGCGGGCTTCTGGCTTCGTCGCGGTGGGCTGGCCGGGCCGATCGCGGTAGCCGCACTGCTCCTGGGCGCGCGCGAGCTGGACTGGCATCACGCCTTCACCACATTCGGCCTGTTCAATCTTCGCCAATATCTCAGGCCGGAAGTTTCGCTTGTCGAGAAACTGGCCAGCGCCGGCGTCGTGGTCCTCATCGGCACCGTCCTGGCGGTTTCGCTGACGAGGTCGAAGGACCACATCAAGGATCTGTTGGTTCGCAGGCCACCCGCCGCCTACGGCGCGGTCGTGCTCCTGGCCTACTTGCCGACCCTCAAGGTTCTCGACGCCATTCCCCGCTGGTTCCGGCAGGCCGGGAGCGCCCTTTCCGAAACGGCCATGAAATATTCCCGGGCGCTCGAAGAGATCAACGAAATGTGGTTGCCGGTGCTGGTGCTGCTGTTCCTGTTGCAGCTGTATTTTCCCTCGTGGAGGATCGAGCCGAGCGCGACGCCAAGCCTGAACGGCACGCCTGGCTGAGACAGGTCCCTTGACGTCGCCCGGGAGCGGGGCTACCCGACAAAGCCTGTTCACGGTGCCTGGCCTCATAGGCCCCGGCACCATTTCCACTCGCGGAGGAGCGGAGACGACCGTCCATGCTCGAACGGCGCGACAGCTACGACGCCCTCTATCGCGACTTCCGCTGGAACATCCCGCATAAATTCAACATCGGCACCGCCGTGTCCGACCGTTGGGCCGCAATCGATCCCGGCCGCACGGCGCTTTTCGAATACCGCGCCGAGGGCCAGGCCGAGACGCTGTCCTTCGGCGAGCTCGCCCGGCGCTCCAACGCCTTCGCCAACGCGCTCAGGGCCCGCGGCGTGCGCCGCGGCGACCGTGTCGCCCTGCTCCTGCCGCAGAGCTTCGAGACGGCCATCGCCCATGTCGCCATCTACAAGCTCGGCGCCGTCGCCGTGCCCTTGGCGCTGCTGTTCGGCGTCGAGGCGCTCGAATATAGGCTGCAGACCGCGGGCGTACGCGCGATCGTCACCAATGCGGCCGGCTTCGCCAAGGTCGGCCAGATCAGCGGCCGGCTGCCGGAACTCGAGACGATCGTGGTGGTCGGCAGCGGCGGCGGCGACGACTTCCAGCGCCTCGTCGCCGGCCATTCGCCGGTGTTTTCAGCCGAGCCGACCGGCCCCGACGATCCGGCGATGATGATCTTCACCTCGGGCACCACCGGACCGCCCAAGGGCGCGCTGCACGGCCACCGCGTGCTGCTCGGCCACCTGCCGGGCATCCAGATGGCGCAGGAATTCATGCCAGAGCCGGGCGACCTGATGTGGACGCCGGCGGACTGGGCCTGGGCCGGCGGCCTGCTCAACCTGCTCTTGCCCGGGCTCTATTTCGGCCTGCCGGTGGTGGCCGGCCGCTTCGACAAGTTCGATCCGGAGGCGGCGCTGGTGCTCGTCGAGAAGATGGGCGTGCGCAATGCCTTCATCCCGCCCACGGCACTGCGCATGCTCAAGGTCGTCCCCGACATCCGCAAGCGCTTCCGGCTGTCGTTGCGCAGCATCGGCTCGGCCGGCGAATCGCTCGGCCGCGAAACCTACGACTGGGCGGCCGCCCAGCTCGGGCTGACGGTGAACGAGTTCTACGGCCAGACCGAATGCAACGCCGTGCTCGCCTCCTCGGCCGGGATCGGCGTCAGCCGGGGAGGGGCCATCGGCAAGGCCGTGCCCGGCCATCGCGTCGCCATCATCGACGGCGAGGGCCGCCGCGTGCCCGTTGGCGAGCCCGGCCAGATCGCAATTGCCCGGCCCAACCCGGTGATGTTCCTCGAATACTGGCAGAACCCCGAGGCGACAGAGAAGAAGTTCATCGGCGAGTGGATGACCACCGGCGACCAGGGCATCGAGGACAAGGACGGCTACGTCACCTTCTTCGGCCGCGACGACGACGTCATCACCTCTGCCGGCTTCCGCATCGGCCCCGGCGAGATCGAGGACTGCCTCACCGGCCATCCGGCGGTGGCCCTGGCGGCTGCCGTCGGCAAGCCCGATCCGCTGCGCACCGAGATCGTCAAGGCCTATGTGGTGCTCAAGGAGGGGGTTACGGCCGATGCCGCGCTCGCCGAGGAGATCAAGCTCTGGGTGCGCGAGCGGCTTTCGGCGCACGAATACCCGCGCGAGGTCGAATTCGTCGATTCCATGCCGCTGACCACCACCGGAAAGGTCATCCGCCGCATTTTCCGCGAGCGCGCGCGCCGCGAGGCGCGGCCTACCTAGCGCTTTCCGAGCAGGCTACGCATCCGGTCGCGCAGCCTGACCGCCAATTTCCGCGTCTCTCGGTAGAGATGCAGTTGCGAGGCGGCCTGGCGCGTGGCGCGGTCGGCGTCGGGGGTCAGCCCGACCACGATGGTCCCGAACGGCTTGCGTTCGCTCCACATGCGCCCGACCATCGGATGGTCCGGCACCGCGCAGGAATCCGTCGTCATGATGTTGGGGTCCTCGAGGTGGCGCGCGGTGACGTCCATCATCAGCAGCGCGCCGGGCGAGAACCGAGACAGGCTCTCGTCATAGGCGGTCTTCCAGGTGTAGGCGACGCCGGCTTCGACGAAGACCACCAGGCTGGCTACGGTGCGGCCGTCGAGGGTCAGCGAATGGATGCGGCACAGGTCGTGTTCGGCCATGCGGTGCACCGCCTCGCGGGCGAAGGCCGCGCGGTAGCGGTCGATCACCATGGCGGTGCGCTTGCGGCCCTTCCAGCCCGAGGCCTCGAGCGTCAGGAACTGTTCGATGGCGTGGCGCACCTCGTCCTGGCTGCGGGCCACCTTGTGTTCGACCGTGCCCTGCTCGGCGAGCCGCCGGCCGAGGCGCTTGAACTCGCCGTGGTGGCGGCCGCCCAGCGCCGCCTTGAGATAGTCCTCGCCGTCCAGCTCGCTTTCGAGGAAGGGGCGGTCGAAGCGGCCGGTCGTCTCGATCGGCAGGCCGCGTGCCTCGGCCACCGCGCCCAGCAGGCGGGCGACCGCGCCGTCGAGGCGCATGTCGGGCAAGACGAAGACGCGCGGCAGCTTGAGACGGGGCCGCGCCAGCATGGCGAAGAAGTCCTCGATCACGCCCGCGGGGTCGTCGCGGTCGACGAGCGGCATGCCGAGCGGGCCGAACGGGCTCGACCAGGTCCGCATCACCGGCACGCCGAGGGGTACTGCCGGCCCCTCGATGGAATAGGGCACCAGCAGGCGCAGCCTGTTGCGGTATTCGGTGCCGTCGCGGATGACGGCAAGCCGCACCTCGCGGTCCTCCAGGCGGGGCATGGCGGGCGCGAGGAAACGCGGGTTGAAGAAGACGTTGGGCTCGATGGTGCGGGCGCACAGATGGTCGAGCTCCTCGACTAGGTCGAAGCCGGCCGAGGCGGGGTAGATCGCCAGCCGCCGCTGCGGCCGCTCGGAAGAGACCAGTTCGAGCTGCGCCTGGTCGGCGGGGTGTCCCGGCGCGTCGGCGAGGCCCGCGATCATCGAGCCGGCAGGCCCGCCGCTCACCTCCTCGAGAAGGGGGACCGCCGCCATCACCCAGCCTCCCTGCCGCGCATGGGCACGAACACCAGCATGACGATGCCGAGCCTGCGCCACACGGTGAGGGCCAGCGCGCTGGCCTCGAAGATCATCGCCGCCGAGGTGGCGATGGCCGCGCCCCACAAGCCGAGGCTCGGGATCAGCGCCACGTTGATGGCGATGTTCAGCGCCAGCGTCATGGCGTAGACGAGGGCGCAGATGTTCTGGTTGCCGCTCATGGTGAGCAGGCTCTCGCAGGGGCCGACCGCCGAGCGCGCGACGACCGCCGCCACCAGCAGGAAGAGCAGCGGATAGCCGGTGTCGAAGCCGGGCCCGAACAGCATCAGCAGCGGTTCGCCCAAAAGCAGCACCACGATGCCCATCAGAAGCGACGGCCAGAAGGTCCAGGACACCGTCTCGTGGGCGAAGGCGGCCAGCTTGTCGGGCTCGCCATGCGCGAAGCGGGCATAGCGCTGGGCCACGCCCGCCTTGACGGCGAAGTAGACGAAGTGCACCAGCGCCAGCGTCTTCACCGCGGCGAAATAGACCGCCACCCGGTCGGGATCCATGTAGAAGCCGACCATCAGCACGTCGGCGTTGGTGAGCAGGAAGAAGAAGCTCTCGACCAGGAAGATCGGCAGCGAGATCTTCAGCCAGTAGCCGAGGCGGACGGTGCGCGGGCCGGGGGGAACGCGCCGCTCGGCGCGCGCCGGAATTTGGACAAGCTGACCGAGGGTGGTGGCATAGGTGGCGGCGATTGACGCCAGCACCGCCGTTTCGGCCGTCGCCGGCAGGCCTGAGGCGAGGGCTGCCGCCATGAAGGCGAGGATCAGCACCGGCCGGATGATGTAGGCCGGCAGCAGCGCCGAATACGCCCAGCTGTTGGCCCGCGCCTGCCCCTGCAGCAGGTCGGACAGCGCGATCATCGGCAGGCAGAACATGCCGAGGAAGAACGGCGCGACGTAGTAGGCCTCGATCCTGGCCGAGACGAGCCAGACGCCGGCGGCGCCGAGGGCTGCGATCGCGGTCGAGGCGAAGAGCACGAGCCGGCGGCTGGCGCGGAGTATGCCGCGCAGCTCGGCGAACATGCCCTTCTCGCGATATTCGGGGATGAAGCGGATGACTGACGTGTGGAAGCCGAGGCACGACAGGCTGCCGGCGATCACCATGGCGACCCAGACCAGCACGAAGATGCCGTATTCGAAGCTGCCCATCCAGCGTGCCAGCAGCACCTGGCTGACGAAGGCGATCGCGGCGCTGACGATGCGGACGGCGAAGGCGAACAGCGACATGCGCCCGGCCTCGCCGCGCTCGTCGGCGCTGAACAGCGCGGCGTCGATCCGGCGCAGCGCCGGCATGACGCGCGTGGCGATCGGCCCCGGCAACAGGCGCTCGGCTGTCGTCGCTGCGGAAAAGCGCAACGCAAACTCCATCTTCCGCAATATTCCCGCTCAGGCTCTACTGGAGAGCGATTAAGAAACGGTTGGACGGCATGTGTATCGCGGGGAGGAGCCGGTGATCCCGGAAGAAGAGCGCAAGTCGATGCTCAGGGCGCATTCGATCGGCCCGACGATGATCCGCTATCTCGAGGAGATCGGCATCGAGCGGCTCGCCGACCTGCGCGGCGCCGATCCGCACGAGATCGCCATGCGCATGAACATCGCGCTCGGGCGACGACACATCAATTCGCTCGGCGTCGCCGCACTGCGCAATCTCATCGCACTGGCCGAGCGCGAGGCGCCCTGAATGTGAAAAGGCCCGGCACGTGGCCGGGCCTTTTCACATTTGTGCCCTGCCGGTCAGGCGAAGGCGCCGTGGCAGTGCTTGTACTTCTTGCCAGAGCCGCAGGGGCAGGGCTCGTTGCGGCCGATGCGGCCCCAGGTCGAGGGATCGTTGGGGTCGCGGTCTTCCTCGGCGACCACGCGGGCGTCCTGCAGCACGGCAACCGAACCTTCGCCGAAATCGTCCTCGCCGGTGGTGCCGTCGATGTGGTGGCCGTGCATCTCCGGCGCCTGCGGCGGCGGTGCGTCCGCCGCCTGGCGGACGAGCTCGACGCGCATCAGCTGCGCCGTCACCGCCTGGCGGAGATTGGTCAGCATGGCCTGGAACAGCTCGAAGGCCTCGCCCTTGTATTCGTTGAGCGGATCGCGCTGGGCGTAGCCGCGGAAGCCGACCACCGAGCGCAGGTGGTCGAGATTGACCAGGTGCTCGCGCCACAGGTGGTCGAGGGTCTGGAGCACGACCGAGCGCTCGACATAGGTCATGACGTCCGGACCGAAGCGCTCGGCGCGGTCCGCTGCTGCCTGGTCGGTCGCCGCGGTGATGCGCTCGCGGATGTCTTCCTCGGCGATGCCCTCTTCCTTGGCCCAGTCGGCGATGGGCAGGTCGAGGTTGAGGTACTGGATGACGTCTTCCTTGAGGCCGCTGACGTCCCACTGCTCGGCATAGGCGGTCTCGGGGATGTGCTTGCCGACCAGGTCTTCGATCACGTCCTGGCGCATCTCGGCGACTACCTCGGACAGGCTCTGGGCGTCCATCAGCTCGATGCGCTGCTCGAACACCACCTTGCGCTGGTCGTTCTGCACGTCGTCGTATTTGAGCAGGTTCTTGCGGATGTCGAAGTTGCGCGCCTCGACCTTCTTCTGCGCCTTCTCCAGCGCCTTGTTGATCCAGGGGTGGATGATGGCCTCGTCTTCCTTGAGGCCGAGCTTCTGCAGCATGCCGTCCATGCGCTCGGAGCCGAAGATGCGCATCAGGTCGTCCTGCAGCGACAGGAAGAACTTCGAGCGGCCCGGATCGCCCTGGCGTCCCGAGCGGCCGCGCAGCTGGTTGTCGATGCGGCGGCTTTCATGGCGTTCGGTGGCCAGCACGTAGAGGCCGCCGGCGGCCAGCGCCTTTTCCTTGAGGCGGGCGACGTCCTCGCGGATCGCCTTTTCCTTCGCGTCGCGCTCGGGTCCGGCCGGCGTGTCGGCCAGTTCCTCGGCGATGCGCATGTCGGCGTTGCCGCCGAGCTGGATGTCGGTGCCGCGGCCGGCCATGTTGGTGGCGATGGTGATGGCGCCCGGCTTGCCGGCCTGGGCGACGATCGCAGCCTCGCGCTCGTGGTGGCGGGCGTTCAGCACTTCGAAATTCTTGAAGCCGTCCCTGCGCAGCCGCTCGGCGAGCTGCTCGGACTTCTCGATCGAGGTGGTGCCGACCAGTGTCGGCTGGCCCTTGGCGTTGGCTTCCCTGATCTCGCGGACGATCGCCTTGTACTTCTCCTCGACTGTCCGGTAGACCTCGTCGTCCTCGTCGAGGCGCTTGACCGGCAGGTTGGTCGGAACCTCGGTGACGTCGAGATTGTAGATGTTGCCGAATTCCTCGGCTTCCGTCAGCGCCGTGCCGGTCATGCCGGCGAGCTTGTCGTACATGCGGAAGTAGTTCTGGAAGGTGACCGAGGCCAGCGTCTGGTTTTCCGGCTGGATCGCCACGTGCTCCTTGGCTTCGAGCGCCTGGTGCAGGCCCTCGGAGAAGCGGCGGCCCGGCATCATGCGGCCGGTGAACTCGTCGATGATGACGATCTCGCCGTCCTTGACGATGTAGTCCTTGTCCTTCTGGAACAGGCGATGGGCCTTGAGCGCGTTGTTGACGTGGTGGACCATGGCGACGTTCTCGACGTCGTAGAGCGACTCGCCCTTCAGCAGGCCCGCCTCGCGCAGCATGTTCTCCATCTTCTCGGTGCCCTCTTCGGTGAAGATGGCGGTCTTCTGCTTCTCGTCGACCTCGTAGTCGGAGGGGACGAGATGGAGAAGGAAGGCGTCGACCGTGTTGTACATTTCCGAGCGGTCCTCGAGCGGACCGGAAATGATCAGCGGCGTGCGCGCCTCGTCGACCAGAATCGAATCGACCTCGTCGACGATGGCGAAGTTGTGGCCGCGCTGCACCATCTGGGCGCGCTCATACTTCATGTTGTCGCGAAGGTAGTCGAAGCCGAGCTCGTTGTTGGTGGCGTAGGTGATGTCGCAGGCATAGGCCGCGCGGCGCTCTTCGTCGGACAGGCCGTGCACGATGATGCCGACGGTCAGGCCGAGGAACTTGTAGAGACGGCCCATCCATTCGGCGTCGCGGCTGGCGAGATAGTCGTTGACGGTGACGACATGCACGCCCTTGCCGCTCAGCGCGTTGAGGTAGACGGGCAGGGTGGCCACCAGCGTCTTGCCCTCGCCGGTGCGCATCTCGGCGATGCCGCGCCCGTGCAGCACCATGCCGCCGATCAGCTGGACGTCGAAGGGACGCAGGCCGAGCGCGCGCTTGGCGCCTTCGCGGACCGTGGCGAAGGCCGGGATCAACAGGTCGTCGAGGCTCTTGCCGTCGGCGAGTTCCTGGCGGAACTCCGCGGTCCTCGCGCGCAGCTGTTCGTCCGACAGCCCCTGCAGTTCTTTTTCCAGAGCATTGATCGCTTCCACCCGGGGCCGGGTCGATTTGACGCGGCGGTCGTTGGAGGAACCGAAAATCTTACGGGCGATGCCGCCGAGACTGACCATCAAGTGGCCCTTTCAATCCGAATGAAGCCGACTGTCCGCCGGCCGAACCTGCCGAGGGGTAAGGCGGGGGCAGGTGCAACGCGAAAAGCGCCCGGAAAACGGTTCTGGACGCGAGGACGTTGGACAGATAAGAGGGGGCACAACTTATGTCAACGCTGCCGAGAGCGAGCAACAGGCGCCAAATTCCGCCACATTCGCGTTGATTGGAAGTGCGGTCGTTCCCCTCTACCGGAGAGTATTTATGTCATTTTCGATTCGTAGCGCCTCGCTTGCCCGTCTCGGGCTGGCGGCGAGCCTTATTGCGTTAACTGCCTTTCCCCTCGCGGCGCAGGAAACCGCTCCCGCTGCACCGGCCGCCGCGGCGGCCGCTCCGGTAGATCCGGCCAAGGTCGTTGCGACCGTCAACGGCCAGGACATCACCGAGGCCGACATCACGTTGGCCGAATCCGATCTCGGCGCCCAGTTCGGCCGCCTGCCGCCGGAACAGCGCCGCGCCGCCGCGCTGTCGTCGATCATCGAGATCAGGCTGCTCGCCGCCCAGGCCGCGGAGAAGGGCCTCGACAAGGACGCCGAGTTCCAGCGCCGCATGGCCTTCCTCACCCAGCGCGCCCTGCATGGCGAGATGGTCGAGAAGGAAGTCGCCGGCAAGCTGACCGACGCCGACATCCGCGCCCGCTACGACAAGGAAATCGCCGCGCAGCCGCCGGTCAACGAGGTCCACGCCCGCCACATCCTGGTCAAGACCAAGGAAGAGGCCGAGGCCATCATCAAGAAGCTGGACGGCGGCGAAGACTTCCAGAAGCTCGCCAACGAGAACACCACCGATCCGAGCGGCAAGACCAGCGGCGGCGACCTCGGCTATTTCGGCCCGGGCCAGATGGTTCCGGAATTCGAGAAGGCGGCGCTCGCGCTCGAAGTCGGCAAGTACACCAAGGAGCCGGTGCAGACCCAGTTCGGCTGGCACGTCATCAGGGTCGAGGACAAGCGCGCCCAGCAGCCGCCGGCCTTCGATCAGGTGAAGGAAGAGGTCAGGTCTCTCCTGATCCGCGAGAAGTACATCGAGCTGGTCAAGGGCATCCGCGGCGCGGCCAAGGTCGACATCGCCGATCCGGAGCTCAAGAAGGCGATCGAGGCGATCGAAGCCTCCAAGTAGGCCCGGTTCGATCGGAACTCATCAGAAGGGCGGCGCCGATGGCGTCGCCCTTTTTCATTGTGACGTGCACAAACGGGCCGTCGCCTGGCGTGTTCGCCCTGCGCCGGTGGCCGAATGACCTTGGCCGCTGCCGTTGGCAGAGTGAGTGACGCCCGCCTCGAGTGACAGGCCGGATAGCCCCGTTTCAAGGAGCAGCGCATGCCGTCGACCGACCTGATCGTTGCCTTCCTCGCGACTGCGGCGATCTTCGCCTTCATCCCCGGACCCGCCATGCTCTATGCCGCCGCCCGGACGATGGCGCGCGGACGGCGCTCCGGCTTCATGGCGGCGCTGGGCATCCACATCGGCGGCTATGTCCACGTCGTCGCGGCCGCCGCCGGCCTGTCGTTCCTGTTCCACGCCGTTCCGTGGCTCTACGTGGCCGTCAAGCTCGCCGGCGCCGCCTATCTGGTCTGGCTGGGCATTTCGATGTTCCGCGGGCGGAAACAGGGCGAGTTCGATGCCTTGGGCATCGGCCAGAAATCCGGTCGTCGCGCCTTCGTCGAAAGCGTGGCCGTCGAAGTGCTGAACCCCAAGACGGCCATCTTCTTCCTGGCGTTCCTGCCGCAGTTCATCGATGCGTCCGCAGCATTCCCTGTCTGGCTGCAGTTCCTCGTCTTCGGAATGCTGGTCAATACGATGTTCACCGTTGCGGACATCGTCAGCGTGGTGCTCGCAGGGCTGGTGATCGGCCGCCTCCAGCGCTCAGGTCGCATGCAGCGGCTCATGCAGCGTGCCGGCGGCGCGGTGCTGGTCGGCCTCGGCGTGCACGTCGCGCTTCAGCGGAGCTAAGCGCAGCTTCTTCGGGCGCTCGTGGCGAACCAGCCTCAGGCCTTGATGCCGTCGACGAGCATGCGCACCGCCCGGCGCAGCGTCGCGTCGTCCTCGTCCAGCCGGCCGGTGAGCAGGTGCACCCAGGCATAGGAGGCGACCATGTCGGCGACCTGTTCTGGATCGACGTGGTCGGCCACTTCGCCGCGCGCCTTCGCCCGCGCGACCAGCTTGCCGGTGCGCGCCCGCCGTCCGGCGGCGTAGCCGGCCAGCGCTTCGGCGGCCGCCGGGTCCGCCTGCGCCTCGGCGAGCAGCGACCGGAAGATGCCGCCCGACGGCGTCTGGCGCCAGTGGACGAATAGGCTTTTCACGAAGCGGAACAGGTCTTCCTCGATGTTTCCGGTGTCGGGATAGTCGACGTCGCGCTTCTGGCGCTGGTAGACCTCGAGCAGAAGGGCCGCCTTGCTCGGCCACCAGCGATAGATCGTCGGCTTGCCTGCGCGGGCACGGCGCGCCACCGCCTCGATCGAGAACCCGGCATGGCCGTTCTCGACCAGCACGGCCTCGGCGGCCTCGAGGATCGCCTCCGAGCTCTCCAGGCTGCGCCTGGCGCCCACCGATTTCCGTGCAGCTTCCGTTTCCACGCTCATCTTTTTCTCCGTTCTTCGCCCGACCTTACATCACCCCTTGACGAAACGAAACGGACCGTTTTATATAACGAAACGTTTCGTTCCGATGGAGATTGAAATGACAGCTTCCGCAACCCGCTTCTCCCGTCCGCGCTTCGCCCTCATGGTCATGCTCGCCGTCTATCCGCTGATCACCGGGCTCCTCTACGTCGTCATGCCGCTGACCGAGGGCTGGTCCACCTGGCAGCGCACCCTGGTGATCGTCCCGATCATGGTCGGCGCGATGATCTGGGGCCTGATCCCGGGCGTCCAGCGCCTGTTCCGCCGCTTCCTCAATCCGGCGGTGATTTGAGGACGTGGCCCACGTCTTCGTGAGGCGAAACGCCTTGCGAAGCCTCGCGCTATCGGGCAAACGGTGCCGACCTTAACCGTTTTCCCGAGCCCGCAGAGGTTCCCTGATGTCGACCGCCGTTTCCCCGCTCGCGCCGAAGAAATATCCCAAGATGCCGGCCATCGAAGGCGTGCGCATCGCCACCGCCGAGGCGGGCATCAAGTACAAGGGCCGCACCGACGTTCTGGCCATGGTGTTCGACGCGGGAACCGCCGCCGCGGGCGTCTTCACCCGCTCCAAGTGCCCCTCGGCCCCGGTCGATTTCTGCCGCCAGAACCTTTCGGGCGGCAAGGCGCGCATCCTGGTGGTCAATTCGGGTAACGCCAACGCCTTCACCGGCAAGAAGGGCCGCGAGACCACCTCGATGACCGGCGAGGCCGCTTCCAAGGCCGCCGGCTGCACGCCGGGAGAAGTGTTCCTCGCGTCCACCGGCGTGATCGGCGAACCGCTCGACGCCGGCAAGTTCAGCCACCTGCTGTCCGGCATGGTCAAGGACGCCAGGCCCGACCAGTGGACCGAGGCCGCCAAGGCGATCATGACCACCGACACCTATCCCAAGGTGGTCACCGCGACCGTCAAGCTCGGCGACACTGACGTCACCATCAACGGCATCGCCAAGGGCGCCGGCATGATCGCGCCCGACATGGCGACGATGCTGTCCTTCGTCGCCACCGACGCGCCGATCGCTTCCGAGGTGCTGCAGGACATGCTGTCGCGCGGCACCGCCAAGACCTTCAATGCGGTGACCGTCGACAGCGACACCTCGACCTCCGACACGCTGATGCTGTTCGCCACCGGTGCCGCCGCCAAGCGCGGCGCGCCCAAGATCACCGATCCCAAGGATGCGCGCCTCGGCGCCTTCCGCCGGGCGCTCAACAAGCTGCTGAAGACGCTCGCCGTCCAGGTGGTGCGCGACGGCGAGGGCGCGCGCAAGCAGATCGAGGTCACCGTCACCGGCGCCAAGTCGGCGCGTTCGGCCAAGCGCATCGCGCTGTCGATCGCCAATTCGCCGCTGGTCAAGACCGCGGTCGCCGGCGAGGATGCCAACTGGGGCCGCGTGGTCATGGCCGTCGGTAAGGCCGGCGAGCCGGCCGACCGCGACCTCCTGTCGATCTGGTTCGGCGACAATCGTCTCGCCCACAATGGCGAGCGCGACCCGAACTATTCGGAAGCCGCGACGTCGGCCTACATGAAGCGCGACAGCATCGCCATCCGAGCCGACATCGGCGTTGGCCGCGGCAAGGCCACGGTGTGGACCTGCGACCTGACCAAGGAATATGTTGCCATCAACGGCGACTACCGGAGCTGACGGTCACGTGAACCAGAACTATCCGTCGCACAAGCTGGCGACCGTCCGACGCTACGAGGCGGCGGGCTTTCGCGCCTGGCCGGCGGCGGCCGTCCACTATGACGGCACCTGGCTCGTCCGGTTGACTGCCGGCCACCCGGCCAAGCGGCTGAATTCGGTCAATCCGCTCGACCCGGCCGACGTGCGCAACATCCCCGATCGCATCGCCCGCGCCAGCCGGCGCTTCGAGGCCTATGGCCGGCCGCTCACCTTCCGCATGTCGCCGCTGTCCGGCCCGGCGATCGCCGCCCATCTCGACCGCGAGCGCTGGAACGTGTTCTCGGAATCGCTGGTCATGCGCCTGTCGCTCGACGACGGCGTCGTGGAGCACGCCATGGACCAGATCCCGCTCAAGGACATCGGCCGCTTCGTCAGCGCCTCGATGGCCGTGCACGGGCTGGACCCGTCGCTGCGTCCGGGCCTGTCGGAAATCATCGGCGCCATCCAGCCCGAAGCGGGCCTGTTCATCCTCGAGCAGGACGAGCAGCCGGTGACCACCGCCATCTGCGTCCACGACAACGACCTCGCCGGCCTGTTCGAGATCGCCACGACCGAAGCCGAGCGCGGCAAGGGCTTTGGCCGCCGGCTGATCCTGTCGTCGCTCAAATGGGCACGTCTTCGCGGTGCGCGCCAGGCCTGGCTGCAGGTCGAGGCAGGCAACGAGGATGCGCTGCGTCTCTATCGCAAGATGGGCTTCAAGGAAGTCTACCGCTACCACTATCGCCGTCCGCCGGAGGCCTGAATTGACCGACCAGGGAAAACGACTGCTGCTGGTGGCGGCCTGCGCGCTGGTGGATGCCGACGGCCGCGTGTTGCTCGCCCAGCGGCCCGAGGGCAAGCAGCTCGCCGGGCTGTGGGAGTTTCCCGGCGGCAAGGTCGAGCCGGGGGAGACGCCGGAAGAGACGATCGTGCGTGAGCTGCGCGAGGAGATCGGCGTCGAGACCAAGATCGCCTGCCTCGCCCCGCTCACCTTCGCCAGCCACACCTACGAGAGCTTCCATCTGCTGATGCCGCTCTATGTCTGCCGCCGCTTCTGGGGCACGCCCGAGCCTAAGGAAGGGCAGGCGCTGAAGTGGGTGCGCCCGAAGCAGATGCGGGAGTACCCCATGCCGCCCGCCGACGAGCCGCTGATCCCCTTCCTCATCGATCTGCTCTGACCGGTTGAACCTGCGCATCGTGCCTTCCAAGGATCGGGACCGATTTTGGGCCGATGCGCCGGGCCAGCGTTAAGGCAAAGTTTATCCAATCGTGAAATGTTGAACTGCCGCCGGCTGCCTCGGCGTGCGCCGACACGAACTCGCGGGGGGATGCTGCCTGTGCAGGCCGACAAGGAGTGGGACCTCATCCGGCCCGAACGCCAGTCCTCGGCAAGCCGGGCGCGCGCGGGCATCCTGCGGGTCACCCTGCTGTTCGGCCTTGTTGCGGTGGCGCTCGCCCTGATCGTCACGCCGATGCTCGAACAGCGCATCCGCCCGCAGATCGGCCAGCTGCGCTTCGACGGGCTCGACTACACCGCCACCGGCTCCATCCGCCGCAACATCGGCTACACCGTGCGCCGCAGCGTGCTGCAGGGGTCGCCGCAATCGGTCTGCATTATCCGCGACAACGGCTTGCGCAGCGGCGCGTGCTGAGCGTTCGGGCGTGGCGGCCGCAGGCTTCATCGCCCGTTAATGCTAAGCCGTTAACCTTTCTTAATCTGTGGCCGCTACGGTCAGATAGCAAAATGACGGGTGGACGCGACCGATGATCTGGCGATTCCTGAAGGACGACTCCGGGGCCACGGCCATTGAATACGGCTTGATCGCGACGCTGATCGCCGCGGCGATCGTCGGCGGCTTTTCGCAGCTGGCCAGTCAGCTTCAGGCGCTCTGGGGCGACAACAACGGCGAAATCCAGAAGGGGCTGAATCCCTAGCCTGGCTCGCATTCGCGCCGTGAATTACTTCTTGCCATCCTCGCCCAGCACCTTGGCCAGCGACACCTGCGCCGAACCCGGCTTGAGCGGCTTCTGCTGCGAGGGGTCCGGCGCCCAGCCCGACAGCCACACGAACGAGAAGCTCGCCCGCACCCGCCCGTCCGGGTCGGAGAAGCGTTCCGCGTAGATCTCCGCCGCGCGCTGGAACAGCCGCCGCGTCGCCGGCTTGCGCGAGCGGTCGGCGAGCGCCGAGGTCGCGCCCATGGCTCGCAGATCGGCCAGAAGCCCGAACATGGTGTCGTAGCGCACCGTCACCGTCTCGACGTCCGCCACCGGCAGGGCGAAGCCCGCCCGCTGCAACAGCGCGCCGGCGTCGCGCACGTCGGTGAAAGGGATGACGCGCGGGCTGGCGCCGCCGCTGATTTCGGTTTCCGCCGCAAGCAGGCTCTCGCGCAGCTCGGCGAGCGTGCCTGCGCCGGCGATCACGCCGAGGAACAGCCCGTCGGGCCTGAGCGCCCGCCTGATTTGGATCAGCTGGCCGGGGATATCGTTGGCCTCCTGCAGCGCAAGCAGCGACACGGCGAGGTCGACGCTCGCCGGCTCCAGCGCGATCGTGTCGGCATCGGAGACGATGCCCGGCCCGCCGCCGAGGAACGCCGCGTCCGCCTCGACGCGGACCGTCTCGGCCACCTTGC
Source organism: Aminobacter sp. Piv2-1 (assembly GCF_037625995.1). Lineage (NCBI taxonomy): Bacteria > Pseudomonadati > Pseudomonadota > Alphaproteobacteria > Hyphomicrobiales > Phyllobacteriaceae > Aminobacter > Aminobacter sp. Piv2-1. The sequence continues at coordinate 27,813 of NZ_JARKMU010000013.1, read as the reverse complement.
CGCTGGCAGCCAGCACGGCCGCCGCCGCCGGGCTGTGGCAGAAGATCGCCGCCCCCCGCGCGAAGCTGCGCTCGACCGTCGCCAGCCGTTCGGCCAGGTCGTCGGCCGCCCGCGCCATCAGGAAATCCGCGCCCGGCACGTTCCGCATCAGCGCGCGGCGGCGATGCGCGATGACGAGACTGGCGTCGAAGATCGGTTGCACGTCCAAATTTCCTTTCGCCGGGTTTCTGCTATCGTCGCCCGACCTGGAGCGCCGCGCAAAGGACGCTCCGGCACTTTTGAATCTTCGCATTCTGCCTTGCGAAAATCGATTCCGATCGTCGGAAGGCAGAATGCGGTGGCAACCCTCGTGGCCGATCCGATGCCGGAGATCAAGAGCCTCGCTCATGCCGTCGCCGCCTGGCCGGCACGGATACTGTTTCCGCCGGCCTGTGCCGGCTGCCGGCGCCAGCTGGCGCAGCCCGGCGCGCTGTGCGGCGCCTGCTGGTCCGGCCTGCGTTTCATCGAGAAGCCGTGGTGCGAGGTGATGGGCACGCCCTTCAGCCACGATTTCGGGCCGGGCTTCCTTTCGGCGGAGGCGATCGCCAGCCCGCCGCCCTTCGCCCGCGCCCGCGCCGCCGTCGTCTATTCCGGCGTCGCCCGGCGCATGGTCCAGGGCCTCAAGTTCCACGACCGCACCGATCTCGCGCCGTGGATGGCACGCTGGATGCTGCGCGCCGGCGCCGAACTCGTCGCCGAGGCGGAGGTGGTCGTGCCGGTGCCGCTGCACTGGCGCCGCTTCCTGTGGCGGCAGTTCAACCAGTCGGGGGAACTCGCCCGCAACGTGGCATCGCTCTCCGGCCTGGCGTTTGCCCCGGGTGCGGTGCGACGCGTCAAGCGCACGCGCCAGCAGGTCGGCCTCGGCCAGCGCGAACGCGCCGAGAACGTCCGCGCCGCCTTCGCGGTGCCGCCGCGGGACGGAGATGCCATCCGCGGCCGGCGCGTGCTCGTCGTCGACGACGTCTATACAACAGGCGCCACGGTCTCGGCCGTCGCGCGGGCGCTGAGGAAGGGCGGGGCAGGTGCCGTTGATGTACTTACCTTCGCGCGCGTCCTGCCTGGGGACTTCCGGCCCGACGATACGGACACTATATAGTCGGCCAAGGACAACAGGTTTTCATCATGGTCGACGTCACTATCTATACCCGCATGATGTGCGGTTACTGCGCCGCTGCAAAGCGCCTTCTCGAACGCAAGGGCGTTGCATTCACCGAGCATGACGCTAGCTTCTCGCCCGAGCTTCGGCAGGAAATGGTGACGCGCGCCAAGGGGCGCTCGACCTTCCCGCAGATCTTCGTGGGCAGCGTGCATGTCGGCGGTTGCGACGACCTGCACGATCTCGACGCGCAGGGCCGCCTCGACGGCCTTCTGGCAACCGGTTCGCTGGGGTGAGGACGAACGATGGCGATTTTCAAGGCGGCGGCGGTGCAGATGCGCTCGGGCAAGGAGCCTGAGCGCAACGTCCGTGATTTCGAGGCGCTGGTGCGCGAGGCCGCCGGACTTGGGGCGACCTATGTCCAGACGCCGGAGATGACCGGTGCCATCGTCGGCGACAAGGATGCCCGCGCGACAGCCTTCACGACCGAGGACAAGGACCTCGTCGTCGCTTCGGGCCGCAAGCTGGCCGCCGAACTCGGCATCCATCTCCATGTCGGCTCCACCGCGATCGTGCGTGCCGACGGCAAGCTCGCCAACCGCGCCTTCCTGTTCGGGCCCGACGGGGCGGCGCTCGCCACCTACGACAAGATCCACATGTTCGACGTCGACCTCGACAATGGCGAGAGCTGGCGCGAATCCTCGGCCTACGAGCCGGGCACCGACGCTGTCGTCGCCGACACGGCCCTCGGCAGGCTCGGCTTCGCCATCTGCTACGACCTGCGGTTCCCGCAGCTGTTCCGCGCCGAGGCGTTGGCCGGCGCCGAGGTGCTGACCGTTCCCGCAGCCTTCACCCGCCAGACCGGCCTCGCCCACTGGCATGTGCTGCTGCGTGCGCGGGCGATCGAGAACGGCGCCTTCGTCGTCGCCTCCGCCCAGGGCGGCAGGCACGAGGACGGCCGCGAGACCTTCGGCCACTCGCTGATCATCGATCCGTGGGGCCGCGTCCTCGCCGAGGCCGCCAATGACGAGCCCGGCGTCATCGTTGCCGAGATCGACACCCGCCATTCCGCCGATGCGCGCAAGAAGATCCCCAATCTCAAGAACGCACGCACCTTCGAGGTTTCGCTGCGCAAGCCGGGCGAGGGGGCTCTCAGGGGAGCCGCATCTTGATCCGCTTCTCCCTTCATTGCGACAACGCGCACGACTTCGAAGGCTGGTTCCGCAGCAACGACGACTTCGACACCCAGCGCAAGCGCGGCTTCGTCGAATGCCCCGAATGCGGTTCGCGCAAGGTCGAGAAGGCGCTGATGGCGCCGGCCGTGTCGACCTCGCGCAAGCAGGAAAAAATCGCGCTCGCCATGGGCGACGAGCAGCGCAAGGTCATGGCCGCGCTGAAGGAACTGTCCGAGAAGGTGCGGGCCAACGCCGAGGACGTCGGCGACAAGTTCGCCGAGGAAGCCCGCAAGATCCATTTCGGCGAGGCCGAAGCGCGCGGCATCTACGGTGCTGCCACCCTCGATGAAGCCAAGGGCCTTGCCGAAGACGGCATCGACTTCATGCCCCTGCCGGTGTTTCCCGACGACAGGAACTGATCGGGAGCCAAGGCTTCCATTTTGCTGGAGGAAGCATTGGAAGCCCAGAAGCCCGGCCAGCCGACCTATCCCTACAGCCTTCACACGAACCGCGAACTTGACATGATGCTGGCCGGCACGAAACCTTTTGCCGCGTTCTCCCATCAGCGTGTCGAGGGGTTCGAGAAACCCGATGCCTTGGCAGGCCAGGACTTTGAACCTCACGTGAAAAGCGGTGTGCTGTCGGAGCACGTCAGGACATTCCGAGGCACGTCCGAGGGCGTTCCCCTTGATGTCGACTACTACTTCTACGCTGTTCCTGGCGAAGAGTGGCGCGTGGAAGCTTATTCGCTATTGCTTGAACTGCTGCATCGCGGCGCTTGGTGTTCTCAGCTTGAATGGCTGCAAGGCAGGCTGCTCGGCTATACCGACGAGCAGAACGAGTATCATCTGGCTCGTGCGTATCCGGACGGATGGCGGCGTTGAGGCCACACTACCTCACCCATCGCCCACCGCCAGATCAAACGCCTTGCACAACGTCGCCGGTGCCACATTGCGCCAGGCGGTCGTCAACGCGCTGCGCAGCGTCTTCTCGTCGGCGGCCGCGAGCAGCAGGCGGGTCCAGCCCTGCTTGCCCCAGCCGCCTTCCAGCGCCTGGAACACCGCTGCTTCGGCCGCGCACATCATCTCCTGTTGGTCGCGCGTCAGCTTGATCACGGCGTTGCCGTCCTCGGGCAGGCTGGCGAAGACGCGGTCGCGGACGCGGAAGTCAGGCTTGCCGAAATGCGATTTCTCGGTCGCTCCGGGCAGTTCCAGGGCGATCCGTCTGACATCTTCAGGTGTCATGGCTCTCGATCCCGTCATGGTCGGCCCACGAAGGTGAGGGATCGCGGCGGACGGCGCAAGCTCGCGCGGCCCGCCCGTGGACCGGTCGGCGTCAGGCCGCCTTTTCGGCCAGCACCATGTAGTTGACGTCCATGTCGCGCGATTTCTGCCAGCGGTCGGCCAGCGGATTGTAGATCACGCCGGTGCGGTCGATGGTGGCGAGGCCGGCGCCGGTCAGCGCCTTGTCGAGCTCCTCGGGACGCACCAGCTTGCCGTACTGGTGGGTGCCGCGCGGCAGCCAGCGCAGCACATATTCGGCGCCGACGATGGCCAGACCCAGCGCCTTGAAGGTGCGGTTGATGGTGGCCACGAACATGATGCCGCCCGGCTTCACCATCTCGCCGCACTTCTTCACGAACAGCTCGACGTCGGCGACGTGCTCGACCACTTCCATGTTGAGGATGACGTCGAATTTTTCGCCCGCGTCGGCCAGGTCCTCGGCGGTGGTGGCGCGATAGTCGACGCTCACGCCCGACTCCGCCGCATGCAGCTTCGCCACCTCGATGTTGGTCGCCGAGGCATCGGCGCCCACCACTTCGGCACCCAGGCGCGACATCGGCTCGCACAGAAGCCCGCCGCCGCAGCCGATGTCGAGGAAGCGCAGCCCCTCGAAGGGCCGCGCCGCATGGGTGTCGCGGCCGAAGCGCTGGGCCACCTGGTCGCGGATATAGCCGAGCCGGACGGGATTGAACTTGTGCAGCGGGCGGAACTTGCCGTTCGGGTTCCACCATTCGGCCGAGAGCGCCGAGAACCGCTCGACTTCTCCGGCATCGATGGTCGATGGGCGGGGATCTGGCATCAATGTGGTCTCCTTCGAGCAGAAGCAAGTCGGGTCTGGGGCCGGGATTGTCAAGGCACGTTTTCGGCACCGGTGGGCCGGCCGGCAGCAGCGGAGCCGCCGGCAGATCGGCCGTCGGGGGTGCGAATACGCATGTATTCTAGGTTTCCGTTCGCCAGGCCGTGACCGCGATCGATGCGTGCGACCAGTCGATGCCGGCGGGGCTATCGCCTGCGCCGCCTGGCAGCCGCCGGCCTCGGCTACCGGCTTTTCGGCAGCCGTCCGTCGCGCGCCGGCAAACCGGGCGCGGTGATTTGTCTGGCCGGGCGTCCTTGCGGAAGGCGCCCGTTTTGGATATGGAGGCCGCGCATTCGGCACCGCGCCAACCGGCGGTGTTTTCAACCATTTTCCGGTCTTTCGCGAGGCCGGCGCACAGGCAAGGGCATTTCGCTTCCATGGCGCGCATCGTGATGAAGTTCGGCGGGACGTCCGTCGCCGACCTTGACCGCATCCACAACGTGGCGCGGCACGTCAAACGCGAGGTCGATGCCGGCCATGAGGTCGCGGTCGTCGTCTCGGCCATGTCGGGCAAGACCAACGAACTTGTCGGCTGGGTCCAGGGCATGCCCAAGGCCACCGGCGCGAACAGCCCGTTCTTCGACGCGCGCGAATACGATGCCATCGTGGCGTCCGGCGAGCAGGTGACCTCGGGCCTTCTGGCGATCGCGCTGCAGTCGATCGGCGTCAATGCCCGCTCGTGGCAGGGTTGGCAGATCCCGATCAAGACCGACGGGGCGCATGGCGCCGCGCGCATCCTCGACATCGACGGCTCGTTCCTGATCAAGCGCTTCCAGGAAGGCCAGGTGGCGGTCGTTGCCGGCTTCCAGGGCATCGCGCCCGACAACCGCATCGCCACGCTTGGCCGCGGCGGCTCCGACACGTCGGCTGTCGCGATCGCGGCGGCCGTGAAGGCCGACCGCTGCGACATCTACACAGATGTCGACGGCGTCTACACCACCGACCCGCGCATCGAGCCCAAGGCCCGGCGCCTGTCCAAGATCTCCTTCGAGGAAATGCTTGAAATGGCGTCGCTCGGCGCCAAGGTTCTGCAGGTGCGTTCGGTCGAACTCGCCATGGTGCACAAGGTGCGCACCTTCGTGCGTTCTTCCTTCGAGGATCCGGATGCGCCCGGCATGGGCGATTTCCTCAACCCGCCTGGTACTCTCATTTGTGACGAGGATGAAATCGTGGAACAGCAGGTCGTTACCGGTATCGCCTACGCCAAGGACGAGGCCCAGGTCTCGCTGCGCCGCGTCGCCGACAGGCCGGGCGTGGCAGGCGGCATCTTCGGGCCGCTCGCCGAGGCCAACATCAATGTCGACATGATCGTCCAGAACATCTCCGAGGACGGCAAGTTCACCGACATGACCTTCACCGTGCCCTCGGGCGACGTGAACAAGGCGCTGGCCGTGCTTGAGAAGATCCGCCCCGACATCGGCTTCGACGCCGTCCAGCACGACGAGGGCATGTCCAAGGTGTCGGTCATCGGCGTCGGCATGCGCAGCCATGCAGGCGTTGCCGCCACCGCCTTCCAGGCGCTGGCCTCCAAGGGCATCAATATCCGCGCCATCACCACGTCGGAGATCAAGATTTCGATATTGATCGACGGTCCGTATACCGAACTTGCTGTTCGGACTTTGCATTCCGTCTACGGTCTCGATAAGCAGTAGTATAAGGAATCGAGCGTCACCGCGTTGCCGGCGTGCAGCATGTGCCGCGCCGGTTCCAAAGCATTGGAGACGGTGAATGATGCGTGACATGGCCGCAGGGCCTCGCGTACTTCTGAAACGGCTCCGCGAATTGATGGCGGAGCCCCTCGAACCGCAGGAGCGGCTCGACAGGATCGTGCGCGACATCGCCGCCAACATGGTGGCCGAGGTCTGCTCGCTCTACGTGCTTCGCGCCGACTCCGTCCTCGAACTCTACGCCACCGTCGGCCTGAACCCCAACGCGGTCCACCTCGCCCAGCTGCGCCTCGGCCAGGGCCTTGTCGGCACGATCGCGGCGAGCGCGCGCGCGCTCAACCTGTCCAACGCGCAGGAGCACCCGGCCTTCGCCTACCTGCCGGAGACGGGCGAGGAGATCTACCACTCCTTCCTCGGCGTGCCGGTGTTGAGGGCAGGGCGCACGCTCGGCGTGCTCGTCGTCCAGAACAAGACCATGCGCCACTACCGCGACGACGAGGTCGAGGCGCTCGAAACGACCGCCATGGTCATCGCCGAGATGATCGCCTCGGGCGACATCGCCCGGTTGAGCCGCCCCGGCCTCGAGCTCGATCTCACCCGGCCTGCGTCGTTCACCGGCAATTCCTTCAACGAGGGCGTCGGTCTCGGCCATGTCGTGCTGCACGAGCCGCGCATTGTCGTCACCAACCTGTTCAACGAGGACAGCGACGAGGAGATGCGCCGGCTTGAGGATTCGCTTGGCTCGCTCAGGCTCTCCATCGACGACATGCTGTCGCGCCGCGACGTCGCCTTCGAGGGCGAGCACCGCGAGGTTCTCGAAGCCTACCGGATGTTCGCCAACGACCGCGGCTGGGTGCGCCGCCTCAAAGAGGCGATCCGCAACGGCCTGACCGCCGAGGCCGCGGTCGAGAAGGTGCAGAGCGACATGCGCGCCCGCATGCTGCACATGACCGATCCCTACCTGCGCGAGCGGATGAGCGACTTCGACGATCTCGCCAACCGGCTGCTGCGCCAGCTGATGGGCCGCGGCCCCGAGACCATCGCAGCCTCGCTGCCCAAGGATGCCATCATCGTCGCCCGCTCGATGGGCGCTGCCGAGCTGCTCGACTATCCGCGCGACCGGCTGCGCGGCCTGGTGCTGGAGGACGGCGCACCGACCAGCCACGTCGTCATCGTGGCGCGCGCCATGGGCATTCCCGTCGCCGGCCAGATGAAGGGCGCGGTCTCCATGTCGGAGAACGGCGACCCGATCATCGTCGACGGCGACGAGGGCACGATCCACCTGAGGCCGCAGCCCGACCTCGAGGCGGCGTACGCCGAGAAGGTGCGCTTCCGCGCCCGCCGGCAGGAGCTCTACCGCGAGCTGCGCAAGAAGCCGTCCGAGAGCAAGGACGGAATCAAGGTCGATCTTTTGATGAACGCCGGCCTCGCGGTCGACCTGCCGCAGCTCGCCGAGGCGGGCGCCGCCGGCATCGGCCTGTTCCGCACCGAGCTGCAGTTCATGGTGGCCTCCACCTTCCCGCGCGCAGAGGCGCAGGAGAAGCTCTACCGCGACGTGCTCGACACGGCCAAGGGCCGTCCCGTCACCTTCCGCACCATCGACATCGGCGGCGACAAGGTGCTGCCCTACTTCAAGGGTTCGGTGCAGGAGGAGGAGAACCCCGCGCTCGGCTGGCGCGCCATCCGCCTCACCCTCGACCGTCCCGGGCTGCTGCGCACCCAGATCCGGGCGCTGCTCAAGGCCGCCGGCGGGCGCGAGCTCAAGGTCATGCTGCCGATGGTCACCGAGCTCGCCGAGATCGCCCAGGCGCGCGAGATCATCGACCGAGAGGTGCGGCATCTGTCGCGCTTCGCTCACCACCTGCCGACCAGCCTCAAGCTCGGCGCCATGATCGAGGTGCCGTCGCTCTTGTGGCAGCTCGACGAGCTGATGCAGGCGGTCGACTTCGTCTCGGTCGGCTCCAACGACCTGTTCCAGTTCGTCATGGCCGCCGACCGCGGCAACACCCAACTCGCCGACCGCTTCGACCCGCTGTCGGTGCCGTTCCTGCGCGTGCTCAAGCAGATCGCGGACGCCGGCGTGCGCAACCACACGCCCGTCACGCTGTGCGGCGAACTCGCCGGCAAGCCGATCTCGGCCATGGCGCTGATCGGCCTGGGCTACCGCTCCATCTCCATGTCTCCGGCCTCCATCGGCCCGGTCAAGGCGATGCTCACCGAACTCCCCCTTGGGGAGCTCAAGTCGTTCCTCGACGACAACCTTTCCGGCCCTGCGGCCAGCCTGCCCATGCGCGCGCTGCTCCAGGCCTTTGCGGACGACCGTTCCATACCCCTATGATTTCCCTGCCCCGCGACCGAATGGACCAAGTCGTCAAGCGATTCGACATGCTCGAAGCGCAGATGGCTGCCGGCCCCGACCCCGACGCCTACGTCAAGATGGCGTCCGAATATTCCGACATCCAGGATCTCGTCGGCAAGATCCGCGCCCTGCGCGGCGCCGAGCAGGAGCTGGCCGACCTCGACGCCATGCTCGGCGACAAGGGCACCGACGCCGAGATGCGGGCGCTTGCCGAAATGGACAAGCCCGAGGTCGAGGAGCGCATCGAGGGCCTGCAGCACGAGATCCAGGTCCTGCTGTTGCCCAAGGATGCCGCCGACGAGAAGAACGCCATCCTCGAAATCCGCGCCGGCACCGGTGGCGACGAGGCGGCGCTGTTCGCCGGCGACCTGTTTCGCATGTACGAGCGCTACGCCGCCTCGCGCGGCTGGCGCTTCGAGGTGGTTTCCGCCAGCGACGGCGATGCCGGCGGCTTCAAGGAAATCATCGCCGGCGTCTCGGGCAAGGGCGTGTTCGCGCATCTCAAGTTCGAGTCGGGCGTGCACCGGGTCCAGCGCGTGCCGGCCACCGAGGCCAGCGGCCGCATCCACACCTCGGCCGCAACCGTCGCCGTGCTGCCGGAGGCCGAGGAGGTCGACATCGAGATCCGCGCCGAGGACATCCGCATCGACACCATGCGCGCCTCGGGTTCGGGCGGCCAGCACGTCAACACCACCGATTCCGCCGTGCGCATCACCCACCTGCCCACCGGCATCATGGTGGTGCAGGCGGAGAAGTCGCAGCACCAGAACCGCGCACGCGCCATGCAGATCCTGCGCGCCCGCCTCTTCGACATGGAGCGCAGCCGCGCCGACGAGGAGCGCTCCTCCTCGCGCAAGTCGCAGGTCGGCTCCGGCGACCGCTCCGAGCGCATCCGCACCTACAATTTCCCGCAGGGGCGCCTCACCGACCACCGCATCAACCTGACGCTCTACAAGCTCGACCGGGTGATGATGGGCGAACTCGACGAGGTCGTCGACGCGCTGATCGCCGACCACCAGTCGAAGCTGCTGGCGGACATGGGACAGGACTAGGTTTGACGAGCCGGGTTCCTTCGCGCCCCCCTCTGTCCTGCCGGGGGCAACGTAGGGCGCTAGGCCGAACTCTCCTCGGAGTGGCCGTTAAATGAAACTTGCAGCACTCCACCTCGCCGCCCGCCGCCGCCTCGCCGCCGCCGGAATTTCCGATGCCGGCCTCGATGCCCGCCTGATCGTCGAGCATCTTACCGCCACCACCCGCACCGACGCGGTGCTGCGTCCCGACGCGCCGGTCCCGGCCGAAACCGCCCACGCGGTCGAGGCCGCCCTCGACCGCCGCATTGCCGGCGAGCCCGTGCACCGCATCCTCGGCTTCCGCGAATTCTACGGCATGCGGCTCGGTCTCTCGCCGGAGACGCTCGAGCCGCGCCCCGACACCGAAACCCTGGTCGACGCCTTGCTGCCCTTCGTCGGAGACACCGCGGCGCGCGAGGGCGTCTGCCGCATCCTCGACCTCGGCACGGGCACCGGCGCGATCGCGCTGGCGCTTCTGGCGCAGGAGCCGCATGCGGTCGCGACCGGCGTCGACGTCTCCGAAGACGCGCTCGCCACCGCTGCTGCCAACGCCGCCAGTCTCGGCGTCGCCGAGCGGTTCACGGCAAAAAAATCCGACTGGTTCGCCGGAATTACCGGCCGCTACCATTTAATCGTCTCAAATCCTCCCTATATTCCCTCATCAGAGATCGAGGATTTGCAGCACGAGGTTCGCAACTTCGATCCGCGCCGGGCGCTGGATGGCGGCCCGGACGGTCTCGAACCATACAGAGCCATTGCGTCGGGCTCCGCCCGCCACCTCGAAGAGGGCGGTTGCGTCGGCCTTGAGATAGGACACGACCAGCGACGCGACGTGACCGAACTGTTCGAGCAGGCCGGCTATGATCTGATCGCCCAGCACAAGGACTTGGGCGGCAACGACCGGGTGCTCGTGTTCAGACGGTGAAAGGCCTTGCGGCACTGCAAAAAACCGCTTGGCAAGGAATGTGAATGCCGCTAGGTTCCGGGCGACCGGATGAGACGAAGCAGGCAGTACTCTTTACGTTCGGTTTCCCAAGGAAACTTGCTGCCTTCTTGCGTAGACGACGCTCTAGCTTCGTGCGGGGATCGTTCGGCAGACATGTAACCGACAAAGGACGGCATGTGGCGCCAGCGCAGGCTTTGCGGGCGAACACCAGCGGAAGAACACGAACCGGCTGTTTCCGGAAGGGCAGCGGTTCGGAGCAAGATTTCAACACGAAGAGAATCTGATGAGGCCACAACAGCAGAACAGGCGCATGCGCGGGCGCAACAACAACAACAATAACAATAACAACAATAACAACCGCAAGGGACCCAATCCCCTCACGCGCAACTACGAGAGCAACGGTCCAGACGTCAAGATCCGTGGCTCCGCGCAGCAGATCGCCGAAAAATACGCAACCCTCGCCCGTGACGCGCAAAGCTCCGGCGACCGCGTGATGGCCGAGAACTATCTGCAGCACGCCGAGCACTACAATCGAATCATTGCCGCCGCCCTGGCGCAGATGCCGATCCAGCACCAGCAGCAGGCCCGCGACGACTTCGACGCCGACCTGGATGACGAGCGCGACGAGGAAATGGTCGGCAACGCCGCCGAACCTCAGCCCGTGCAGCAGCAGCCGCAGCCGGTCGCCAACGGCACCGGCCCGCAGCCCGAGATCGAAGGCACGCCTGCAGAAGTGGCGCTGAACCCCGAAGCCGCCGAAGGCCAGCAGCCGCGCGAGGGACGCCGTGAACGCGGCCGCAACCGCCATGAGGGCCGCCGCGGCGAGCGCCGCCATAACGACCAGCCGCAGGTCGCTGCCGCACCGGCCGAGGCCGCCGCGGCGGAAGCACCGGAGGCCGCCGTCGCCGAGGCCGCACCCGTGGCCGAGGCCGCGCCTGCCGCCGCGGCAGAGGGCGAGGCTGCTCCCGCTCCGCGCCGCACCCGTCGCCCGCGCCGTGGCGAGACTGCCGCCGAGCCGCAGGCCGAGGCTGGCAGCGAGGCGCCGGTCACCGTCGAGGGTTGATGCAGGCATCGCCAGGCCGGCGAAGCACTGTCTCGAAGCATTGCTGAGGATTGCGAAACGGCGGGATGAAAATCTCGCCGTTTTTGTTTTTTGACTTCGATCAAAGCTCCTTGAGGGATATCGTCCTACTCCCCATATCACGCCCAGCAGGGTCCGGCCCGATTGGGCGGACCCGTCACCTTGAACCAGACCGGTGCCGCAAAGCGGGCCGGCGACGGAGTGGAGACAGATATGAATATCGAGAAGTATTCCGAACGCGTGCGCGGTTTCATCCAGTCCGCGCAGACCTACGCCCTTTCCAACAATCACCAGCAGTTCACGCCCGAGCACATCCTGAAGGTGCTGATCGACGACGAGGAAGGCATGGCCGCCTCGCTGATCGAACGCGCCGGCGGCAAGGCCGGTGATGTCCGCCTCGGCGTCGAGGCGACGCTCAAGGCCATGCCCAAGGTCGAGGGCGCCAACGGCCAGCTCTATCTCGCGCAGCCCCTCGCCAAGGTGTTCTCGACTGCCGAGGACATGGCCAAGAAGGCCGGCGACAGCTTCGTCACCGTCGAACGCCTGCTCACCGCGCTCGCCGTCGAGAAGTCGGCCAAGACCGCCGAGATTTTGGCCAAGGCAGGCGTGACCGCCCAGGCGCTCAATCAGGCCATCAACGAGATCCGCAAGGGTCGCACAGCAGATTCGGCCAGTGCCGAGCAGGGCTACGATGCCTTGAAGAAATACGCGCGTGATCTGACTGCGGACGCCCGCTCGGGCAAGCTCGATCCGGTGATCGGCCGCGACGACGAGATCCGCCGCACCATCCAGGTGCTGTCGCGGCGCACCAAGAACAACCCTGTGCTGATCGGCGAGCCCGGCGTCGGCAAGACGGCGATCGCCGAAGGCCTGGCGCTGCGCATCGTCAACGGCGACGTGCCGGAAAGCCTCAAGGACAAGCAGCTGATGGCGCTCGACATGGGCGCGCTGATCGCTGGCGCCAAGTATCGCGGCGAGTTCGAGGAGCGGCTGAAGGCCGTTCTCTCCGAGGTCACCGCGGCCGCCGGCGGCATCATCCTGTTCATCGACGAGATGCACACGCTCGTCGGCGCCGGCAAGGCCGACGGGGCGATGGATGCGTCCAACCTTTTGAAGCCGGCGCTCGCCCGCGGCGAGCTGCATTGCGTCGGCGCCACCACGCTCGACGAGTATCGCAAGCACGTCGAGAAGGACGCGGCCCTTGCCCGCCGCTTCCAGCCGGTCTTCGTCGAGGAGCCGACGGTCGAGGACACCATCTCGATCCTGCGCGGCCTCAAGGAGAAGTACGAGCAGCACCACAAGGTGCGCATCTCCGACTCGGCGCTGGTCGCGGCCGCGACGCTGTCGAACCGCTACATCACCGATCGCTTCCTGCCCGACAAGGCCATCGATCTGGTCGATGAGGCCGGCTCGCGGCTGCGCATGCAGATCGATTCCAAGCCCGAGGCGCTGGACGAGATCGACCGCCGCATCATGCAGCTCAAGATCGAGCGCGAGGCGCTGAAGCTCGAGAAGGACGACGCGTCGCGCGATCGTCTCGAAAGGCTCGAGAAGGAGCTGGCCGGGCTCGAGGAAGAATCTGCCACGCTGACTGCCCAGTGGATGGCGGAGAAGGAAAAGCTCGGCCTCGCCGCCGACCTCAAGGGTCAGCTCGACGAGGCGCGCAATGAGCTCGCCATCGCCCAGCGCAAGGGCGAGTTCCAGAAGGCGGGCGAGCTCGCCTACGGCCGCATCCCCGAGCTCGAGAAGAAGCTCGTGGAAGCCGAGGCCCAGGAGAGCCGCGGCTCCATGGTCGAGGAAACGGTCACGCCCGATCACGTCGCCCATGTCGTCGAGCGCTGGACCGGCATCCCGGTCGACAAGATGCTCGAAGGCCAGCGCGAGAAGCTTTTGCGCATGGAAGACGAGCTGGGTGTCCGCGTCGTCGGCCAGGGTGAGGCCGTGCAGGCGGTTTCCAAGGCCGTCCGGCGTGCCCGCGCGGGCCTCCAGGACCCGAACCGGCCGATCGGCTCGTTCATGTTCCTCGGCCCGACGGGCGTCGGCAAGACCGAGCTCACCAAGGCGCTCGCCGATTATCTCTTCGACGACGAGCATGCGCTGGTCCGCATCGACATGTCCGAATTCATGGAGAAGCACTCCGTGGCCCGGCTGATCGGCGCGCCTCCCGGCTATGTCGGCTATGAGGAGGGCGGCACGCTGACCGAGGCGGTCCGGCGCCGGCCCTACCAGGTCGTGCTGTTCGACGAGGTCGAGAAGGCGCATCCGGACGTGTTCAACGTGCTGCTGCAGGTACTCGACGACGGCCGCCTGACCGATGGTCAGGGCCGCACCGTCGACTTCCGCAACACGCTGATCATCATGACGTCTAACCTCGGCGCCGAATACCTCGTCGGTCTCGGCGAGGGGCAGGATGTCGACGAGGTCCGCGACGAGGTCATGGGCGCGGTCAAGGCGGCGTTCCGGCCGGAGTTCCTGAACCGCATCGACGAGATCGTGCTGTTCCACCGCCTGCGCGAGCAGGACATGGACAAGATCGTGGCAATCCAGCTCAAGCGGCTCGAAAAGCTGCTCGCCGACCGCAAGATCACGCTCGAGCTTGCGCCCGACGCGATCGAGTGGCTGGCGCACAAGGGCTACGACCCGGCCTACGGCGCCCGTCCGCTCAAGCGCGTCATGCAGAAGGAACTGCAGGACCCGCTGGCCGAGCGCATCCTCGGCGGCGAGATCCTCGACGGCTCGACCGTCAAGATCACGGCGGGCTCCGACCGGCTCAACTTCCGCTCCAAGGCGGGCGTGGTGACGGAAACCGACGCTGCTGCTTGAGGTGGCGAACTGGCTCTTCTGGAAACAGCAAGGGCCAGTTCAAATCGGCTCGACCGGAACCAAATCATTGATGTTCGCGGCGTTTTCTGCCCGCAGATAGGCGCGTGAGAGAATGACCGCGGACATGATGATCTGATATCCGTTAATGGCAGTGCTGATCATCGCGCTGACCAGGAAAGCGAAATCAAAGCCACCTGCTGCCGGGAAAAAGTACTCGCCGGCCCCAAGCCAGATGACCGAGGCAGCAACGGCTGCAAAGTGTACAATGCTCATCAAGCCGAACGACAGAAGTAGCCGAGGGAACGTATAGAAAAAGCTGACGCTCCCGCGGCGCCCGGCGGCTGCAAACGATTTGTCGCTCTGCATCACGATGGCGGGCAACATGGTTCCCCACTTTGCGAATACCAAGGCTGCAAACAAGAACAGCGACAAAACGGCGATGGCAATGACGCTGGTCCTTCCCAAGGCGCCTCCAATCAGGAAAATGATCAGAGCGAGCACTGGCGCGCAGGAAGTTATTCCCAAGGCAATTGTTCGAAACGCAAAGCTAATGAAGTATCTTGGATCCTTGCTGTGCAGTTCCCGCATGGCTTCTGCCGTGCTGAGGCGCGAAAGGACCGACAAATGTGCTGGGATCGCCAATATCATTGATGCGAATACGAGCGCGATAGTGTTTCCGGACGTCATCTCCATTGTTTCTTGTATTGCAAGGAAAATCAGAATTGCTGCGCAATAAGCCAAGACGTAAGCGGCATCTTTTTTCATGATTCGGAACGATGCGGACCAGATGTTTCCATCATTTTCCATCGGCGGTTTCCTTGAGCGCTGCTAGGATGAAGCATGCGCGAATCTGACATCATGAGCATGAAAGTAAAGCCAGCCTTCTCGCCGGAGAACTTGAAGGATGTGCAGGGAAGCATTTGACAATGACTCTCGACGAATACAACGGCTTCTGCGCCTCGCTGCCGCACACCACGCATGTCGTGCAGTGGGGCGGCGCGCATGTCTGGAAGGTCGGCGGCAAGGTCTTCGCCATCGGCGGCTGGAGCGACGGCGACGGCCTCGCCGTCACCTTCAAGGTTTCCGACATGGCCTATGACGTGCTCAAGGAGCAGCCGGGTTTGCGCCCCGCGCCCTATCTCGCCTCGCGCGGCATGAAGTGGATCCAGCGCCGCAGCGGCGAGAGCATGGATGCCGATGCGCTCAGGGACTACCTGCGCGAGAGCCACCGCCTCATCGCCGCCAAGCTCACCAGGGCGGTGCGCAAGGACCTCGGCATCCCGCTCTAGAACCCGCCGCCGATGCCGCGGTACCGGTCATTTTCATGCCCGGTTCATGTTGGAAGGGTTAACCAGTTTGGTGAATAAGGAGTAGCGGGCGGCGGAACGCTTCGCCCGCACAGGCATTGGAAAGCCAGTTACCGGAGAGAACGGCGACCATGTTGCGCAGGATCATCGTGCTGTCGGCCCTTCTGGCCGGCGTATCGGCCGGGCATGCGGCGGGCTCCGTCGTGCCTGAGGACGGTCGCGGCGAAGCCGCGTCGCCTGCCGGCGCCGTCATGCTGGCGCAGGCCACCGACTACGAGGTTTTCTACGACGGCCGCGGCAACCGAGTCATCGTCGATCCCTACACCGGCAAGGTCGTCGCCGTGCAGCCGCCCGGCTCGCGCATGAGCCGCGAGGCGCTGCGCCGCGAGACGCGCCGGCAGGAACTGCGCGGTGACTACCGTGACGGCGACGTCCTGCTCGATGGGCCGGTCGACGGCGCCTATTCCGACGACTATCCGGCACAGCCCTCCGACCCCTACGCCGACGACTATGGCAACGATCCCAACGCTTTCCCCGAGGCGCCCGGGCCGCGCGTCGTCGAGCGCGAGCCGCTGCCCGGCACGGACGACCAGCTTGCCGTGCGCGAGCCGCCCACCATCACCGAAAAGGCGATCGAGCCCTCCATCGCCGTGCGCGGCCGCGACGACATCGCCGCCCTGCAGATCCTGCTCGACCGCGCCGGCGCCTCGCCCGGCGTCATCGACGGCCGCTTCGGCTCCAACGTCGACAAGGCGCTGGCCGCCTACAACGAGCTGACCGGCACGAGCCTGAAATCCACCGACGCCGAAGGCATCAGGCAGGCGCTGGCCGAGAGCGGCGGCGACGCCTTCGGCTCTTACACCATCACGCCGGAGGATGCCGCCGGCCCCTATGTCGCCTCGATCCCCGAGGACTACGGCGAGAAGGCCAGGCTCGAGCGGATGAGCTTCACCTCCGTGCCCGAGATGCTGGCCGAGCGTTTCCACATGGACGAGGCCTATCTCAAGGCGCTCAACCCCGAGGCCAACTTCAACCGGCCGGGCACCATCATCAAGGTCGCCAATTTCGGCAAGCTGGTGAACAAGCCGGTGGCGCGCATCGTCGCCGACAAGGGCCTGAAGCAGGTCCGCGCCTATGACGAGGCCGGCAAGCTGGTCGCCGCCTATCCGGCCACCATCGGCTCGACCGACACGCCTTCGCCCACCGGCATCCATGCGGTGTCGCGCGTCGCGCTCGATCCCAACTACACCTACAACCCCAAGATCAATTTCAAGCAGGGCGAGAACGACAAGGTCCTGACCATCCCGCCGGGGCCGAACGGTCCGGTCGGCTCGGTGTGGATCGCGCTCGACAAGCCGACCTACGGCATCCACGGCACGCCCGAACCCTCCAAGATCGGCAAGACCGCCAGCCACGGCTGCGTGCGCCTGACCAACTGGGACGCGCGCGAGCTCGCCAGGATCGTCAAGGCCGGCGTGCCGGTCGAGTTCATCGAGTAGGCAGCTTCCCGGTTCGTCAATGCGCCGCCGCACGGGTGCCCCGCAGTGAACGGCACCGGGGCGAGGAATTCGCCCCGGTGCCTCCATGGGGTCGATCGCCTATTTGGCGGTCGCAGCCTGCTCGATGACGTCTGCGACGACCTGCGGGTTCGATACATAGACCGCATGGCTGCCGGCGACTTCAGAAACGGTCGCACCCATGCGCTTGGCCATCTGGCGCTGCGCCGGCGGCGGGATCATGTGGTCTTCGGTGGCAACGAGGTAGTAGCTCGGCTTGCTCCTCCAGGCGGGGTCGCTGACTGCGCCGGCAAGCGCCTCGACGCCCCACGGCATCTGCGAATCCGCCATGAAGGCGACGGCTCCGGCATCGACGTCGGCCGCGAAGGCCGCCGCGAACTTGGCCTTGTCGAGGAACAGGAACCCGTCGACCGGAGGCAGGATCGGCGGCACCGCAGCCCCGGCCGGCGGATTGGCGATCAGTGTCGAGACGGACTCGCCCTTGTCCGGGGCGAAGGCAGCGACATAAACGAGCGACGTCACCTTCTTGTCCGTGCCGGCCTCGCTGATGACGACCCCGCCATAGGAATGGCCGACGAGAACGACCTCGCCGTTCTGCGCGGCGATGGCTCGCCTGGTGACGGCCACGTCATCAGCAAGCGTGGCTGTCTGGTTCTGGACGACGGTCACGTTGTACCCGTCCTTCTTGAGGATGTCATAGACACCCTTCCAGCTGGAGCCGTCGGCGAAGGCGCCATGAACGAGTACGACGTTCTTGGCACCCGTCGGCGCTGCCTGGGCCGGGGCGAGTGCGGATGTGGCAAGGGCGACTGCCGCAGCGGCAATAAGGATCTTGGACATTTCGCTTTCTCCTTTTATATCACGATAATCATTATCGCGATAATTAATCGCTATGCCATGATCACGCCCTTGTAAAGTGATTTCTTATCGCGATATCTATTTTTGTGGTAACGGGTGGAATCGAGCATGGAGACCGCTATGACCCACCCACGCACCCAGCCGCTGGACAGCCAGCTTTGCTTCTCGATCTATTCGGCCTCGATTGCCGTCAATCGTGTCTACAAGCCGATGCTGGACGAGTTCGGCGTCACCTATACGCAGTATCTCGTGCTCAGCGCCCTATGGGAGAGGAATGGCCTCACGATCACGGCCATCGCCGACAGGCTGGGGCTGGAACCGAGTACCATCACGCCGGCTGTCAAGCGCTTGGAAGCCGCGGATTTTGTCGAGCGCCGGCGCAGCGTCTCGGACGAGCGCCAGGTGGAGGTGTACCTGAGCGACAAGGGCAGCAGCCTGCATGCCAGCACGGGCTGTCTGACGGAAGCGCTGTTGCGTCATTCGGGTTTCACTCCCTCGGAGCTGCTCGAACTGAACCACAGGATCCAGGTCCTGCGCGATGGGTTGAGAAAGGCTGTCGAGGAGCAGGGGAACTGAACCGTCCGCACCGGCGCCGGTGCGCCTGCCACCTCGTCGTGTCCGCCCCTGCATGATCGCCGCCGCCGGCAAGCAAAATTTAACCATATTTGTCCACCCTTTGTCAGTCACTGGTCAAAGTTGGGGACAATCCGGAAGTCTCGCAGCCACGGTCGCCCGTCGATCCGAAGGCCCATGCCGGCTCACCGGTTTGCTACGCGTTTGAGTAAGATCGTTCCTGCGCAGTCACTGCGCCGCCTGTTGCGTCCGTTGCTGATCACCTCCCTGGGCACCGCCTTCGCGGGCGCCGCCGTCTGGTCGGTGGCCGGCATGGTGGCGGTCGGCAGCGCCGCCGCCTTCGGTCCGGGCCAGCTCATGCCCAGGCAGCATCACCACAGCCTGAAGCAGGCCAAGGTGCGGGCGCCGGTCGCCTATGTCAGCACCGACAAGGCGGCGCGGACGGTCATCTCCAAGGCGCATCCCGCCGTCCTGGCCAGCGTCGCCGGTAGCATCGGCAAATCCGCCCTCCATGCCGAGGCCGGCCACGCCACGCGCTTCGACGCCGTGGTCAGCCGGGCGGCCTTGACCTCCGAAAGGCTCGCCGCCCTGTTCGCGCAAACCGACAATCCAGGGGATGTCGCCGAAGTCCCGGCGGCGGACCGGTTCGCCTCGCCGGCCGAAGGCGTTCGAGGCCAGGCCCTGCTCGCCTATGCCGATCCCGCGGCGGGCGCCGATGCCGGTACCGCGCTCTCCACCCTCCTGGTCGGCCCGGAAGGCGAAGGTGCCGCCGCCGCCCAGGATCCCGATGCCGAGGCCGACGCGACTGCTGCGGTGCCGGTCTATGAGGAAACGCCGTCCGACGGCCCCCTGCCGCAGCCGAGCCCGCGCGCCGGCCAGTCCAATGTCCAGCCGGAAACTGCGGCCGAGCCGAAGGCCGCGGCCGGCAACTCCGGCGAGGCCGAACCGGCCAGGCCGCAGGCCGTCGCCTCTGCGCGGCCCGACGAGCCGGCGCAGAAGAAGAACGGCGGCAGCCTCGGCCAGTCGCTCAGGAGCCTGTTCGGCGGCGGGACGCGGGCAGGCAATGGCGTGGCCGTCTACGACATCAGTGCCGCCAAGGTCTACATGCCCGACGGCAGCGTGCTCGAGGCCCATTCGGGCATCGGCAAGATGGCCGACGACCCTCGCTACGTGAACGTCAAGATGAACGGCCCGACGCCGCCGCACACCTATAATCTCAGGATGCGCGAAGCCCGTTTCCACGGCGTCGAGGCGATCCGCATGCTGCCCGTCGACGGCAGGAACAAATACGGCCGCGACGGCTTCCTCACCCACAGCTACCTTTTGCGCGGCGGTCGCGAGGAATCGCACGGCTGCGTCGCCTTTGCCGACTACCCGCGCTTCCTCGCCGCCTTCAAGGCCGGCAAGGTCAAGCAATTGGTGGTGGTGCCGAACGGCGGGCGCGAGAGCTTCCGCCTCGCCTCCAACGGCAAGACCATCTGACGCCGGTGCTGCAGCGCCGACTGGGTCTAGCCATCGGCTGCCGCTTGCCGCTATGAGGCACGGGCAAGAGCTTTCCGGCAGGGGACACCGCGTGAAGACCGTTTTCCGATCGATCCTGTTTGCGGCGTGTTTGGCGGCCTGGCCCGCCCATGCCGAATGGAAGCCGGTCGAGAAGATCGAGCCCTATGCCATTTCGGGCAAGACCGGCCCCGAGCTCTATGCCTCGATCGGCGAGAACGGCCCGAAGGCCGGCAACGGCATCCGCACCATCGCCTACACGGACTTCAAGCTGACCTGGCAGCGCAAATACGAGCCGCAGGCCGACGGCGCCTGCACGCTGGTCTCGGCGAGGCCCAAGCTCATCGTCACCTACCGGCTGCCAAAACCGTCCGGCAGCCTGCCGGCCGCGGTCGGCAAGAACTGGGACGTCTTCGCCGCCGGCGTCCACAAGCACGAGCAGGTGCATGGCGAGCACATCAAGGAGATGGTCAAGGCCATCGAGGCCGTCAGCATCGGGTTTTCGGCGCCGGCCGATCCGAAGTGCCAGAAGGTCCGCGCCGAGCTCACCAAGCAGCTCGCGGAATTGTCGCTCGCCCAGCGCCGGAAGAGCAGCGACTTCGACCGCGCCGAAATGAGCGACGGCGGCAATGTCCACCGGCTCATCCTCGATCTGGTCAACGGCGGATAGGGCATTTCGCAGCCAGGCGAGATCGTCTGGCGTCGCACCAATGCGGCCAAGAAAAGAAGCTGGCCAGGGCGGCGTGACTGCATTCGTCGGAATGCCCGCCGCTGGCATTTCCGCTTCTCTTCTGTTCGCGGAAACGCTCTATCTCTTTGTTTTTGCGCAATTCCGGATGGAAAACCGCTGCCCACTTTTCCTGGGTGGCCGCCACGCCGCTCGTCGCGGCCCCTGTCAGTTCACGCTGGCGGTGCCCCGTAAGGCCAGTTCCACCAGCCGGTCGAAGCCGTCGCCAGTGCCGGCGATGCGCGCGGCCATGGCGTCGGCCCCGCCGAGGAAGGCCAGCTGCTCGGTGTATTTCATCTGCGTCCCGGCGCCGTGGGCGGCGAATTCGAGGGTCGCGAGCGAGGCCGAGATCCTTTGGCCGCCCATGCTCATCTCGAAGCCGTAGATGATGCGCTGCCCCGGCAGGATGTCGAAATAGTCGGCGCGGAAGGCCAGCTCGGCCCCGTCCGGCATGCGCCAGCGCTTGCTCTCGATGCCGCCCGTACGGAAGTCGAACACGTCTTCCAGCACGCGCCAGTCGAGATGGCAGTCGTTCCAGCGCCGCTTGAGTTCCTGGTCCGACCAGAAGCGGAAGGCATGCCGCGGGCTCGCCGGTAGTTCGCGTTCGATCACGAAGGTGGTGTGCAGGACCGGGTTCATGAAGTGCCGTCCTCCTCGGGAAACGCCTTCATCGCTTCGGCAAGCCGGTCGAAGGCCATGTTCATGGCGGCCTTGCGCGCCCGCACCCATTCGTCCATCTCGCGGAAGGCGTCCGGCTGCATCGAAAAGGTGCGTGTCCGCCCCACCTTCCGGGAGACGACGATGCCGCCGTCCTCCAGCACCTTGAGGTGCTTCAGCGCCGACGGCAACCCCATGTTGATCGGGCCGGCCAGCTCCTTGACCGTGGCGGGACCGAGGCTCAGCCTTTCGACCATGCCGCGGCGGCCCGCATCGGCGAGTGCGGTGAACATGCGGTCGAGCGGGGCGGCTTCGATCATGCCAGCGCCTCCTCTGCCAGGAAGCGTTGCGGCATCGCCTCGCGATACGGAAACAGCGCGAAATATGGTCTGGCTTCGGCGAGCACGCGCTGCACCGACGGCCGCGCCAGAAGGCGTTCGAAATAGGCGGCGAGGTTATTCTGGTCGCTGCCGAACGGATGCACGATCGAGGCGAAGAACAGGACGGGTGCCGCGGCGCAATCGGCGATGGTGAAGGCCTCCCCGGTTGCCCATGTCCGCCCCTCGAGCTGCGTTTCGATCACCGCGTAAGCCGTGTCGAGCGCGCGCCGGGCATCGGCGACGCCGATCGCATCGTTGCCGCCTTCGGGCCTCAGCCGGTCGGTGACGATCTTCTGCATCGGCACGCCGACATGGAGATCGAAGAAGCGATCCCACAGCCGGGCGTCGAGGCGCTGGTCTTCGTCCACGGGCAGGAGCGGCACCGGTCCCGGATAATGCCGCTGGACATATTCGATGATGATGCTCGTTTCCGGCACCACGCGACCGCGCGCCGCGTCGTGCAGCACAGGGATCTTGCCGACCGGCCACCTTTCCATCAGCGCCGCAGCCTGGCCGGGATCGCCGAGATCGACCGTCACCGGGCGGAAGTCGGTGCCGTTCTCGTAGAAGGCGATCAGCACCTTGTGGCAGAAGGAGGCGAGGGGATGGATGTAGAGCGTCAGGGTCATCGCGGGATGTCTCAAACAGTTTCCGTATGCGGAAACTATCGCGGGTATTTCAGCCCGGCAAGAAAAAGTTTCCGTGGCCGGATACTGTTTGTGGGGAGAGGGCAGCGAAACGCACAGGGGGTGGCAGCGATAAGCGCTTTCGTCATCCCAGGGCGAAGCAGGCGCATTGGCGCCGTCGCGAAGACCCTGGGATCCATGCCGTGACGTTTGTTCGTATGTGGAGATATTGTCCACGGGCGAGCGAAATTTACCCTCCACCGTCGTGATCCTTCTCACCCCCCTCTGTCCTGAGCCTGTCGAAGGGCCGGACATCTCCCCCACAAGGGGGGAGATTGGCAGTTCCGCCGTCACGCCCGTTTCTGCCGGCTCTCAGGGCAATTCTCCTGCAACGCTGGTGGTTTGGAGGGGCGTTGATGACGGCCCAATCTCCCCCCTTGTGGGGGAGATGTCCGGCAGGACAGAGGGGGGTGGGACGGAATGAGGCGCTGAAGGTTTGCTTCCCGAAGCGGCTTCAGACGTCCGCCAGTTTGTCAGGAACTCTGTCAGCAGACCGCGTGGAGAAATCTTGCCGTTTTTCCACCCCTCCAAAACCTCCGGTATTCTTGTGCCATCGCCCTTGTCGGGACCTGGTGCGCACCGGGTGTCAGGAAGGGCGGCGGTGACCTCCCGCCACGGCTACGGTAGCCGTGGCTCCGAGGGCCCGTCGACAGGCCGGCGTCGTCCGGCGCGCGCCGCAAATGGCGGGTGCCGGAGGATGCGGAGAAGCCGCGGGTTCAGGCCACGAAAAGACCGTGGGACGGACCTGTGACCGGTCGACCGAGGGACAGACACCGGGCGGGGCGCGAGGTTCGCGCCACGTACAAAACTATCGGACGGCTCGGCCGCGCGCCCCGCTTCCCGAACTTTTCACCACAATGGCCAGACCGGAAACGGGGCGTGGCAATGGATAGGCATGCGGGACAGCGCCCCCCTCTGGGCTGCCGCCCATCTCCCCCGCAAGGGGGGAGATTGGGCCTTCATCAAGGTCCCGACCTTAAGGAGAGGCAGAAAAGGGCGGGACGCCGAAGCTGCCAATCTCCCCCCTTGTGGGGGAGATGTCCGGCAGGACAGAGGGGGGTGGGAAGGAATGAGGCGGTCGCGGCGCTTCTCCCCCCTTGAGGATCGGAGTGGGGCCACCCTGAGACCGCGAGCCGCCCTGGCTCCGACAAATCGTGCCGCTGGGTCACTTCACGTATGGGAAAGCTCGAAATAGGGTTCCTGCCATGAATCAGCCAGCCGCCGCCGCGTCCGCCCCCGCCTTCTGCCCGCCCGAAGCGCGGCGCTATGTGCTGGTGTCGGCGATCCTCGCCTCCAGCATGGGCTTCATCGACGGCTCGGTGGTGTCGCTCGCAATGCCGATCATCCGCGAGGATCTCGGCGCCTCGCTGGTCGACGCGCAGTGGATCAGCAACGGCTACATGCTGTTCTTGTCGGCGCTCGTCCTGCTCGGCGGGGCCGCCGGCGACGTTTTCGGCGTGCGCAACATCTTCGCGCTCGGCATCCTCACCTTCATGGTCACCTCCGCGGCATGCTCGCTCGCGGTCGACGCCGACATGCTGATCGTCATGCGCGCCGCCCAAGGCGTCGGCGCGGCACTCATGGTGCCGGGCAGCCTCGCCATCATCGCCAAGTCCTATCCCAACGAGACGCGCGGCAAGGCGATCGGCCAGTGGGCGGCGTTTTCGTCGCTGACCACGGCGATGGGGCCGTTCGTCGGCGGCATGGTGCTGTCGTTCGGCGCCGAATGGATGTGGCGGCTGATCTTCGCCATCAACGTGCCCATCGGCCTGGTCGCGCTCTACATGCTGTTCTCGAAAGTGCCGCAGGACCGGCCGTCGTCCAGGCGGCGGCTCGATGTCGGCGGCGCGCTGCTCGCCACCGTCGGCCTCGGCCTCATGGCCTGGGGGCTGACCGCGCTCGGCCTGCCGGCGGAAGCGCGTGCCGTCTCGCCCTGGGCCTGGATCGCCATCGGCGCCGCGATCTTCGTCGCCTTCGTGGTCTGGGAGAAGAGGGCGAGGGCGCCGATGGTGAAGCTCGAGCTGTTTCGCTCGCGCGCCTTCACCGGTGCCAACCTCTACACGCTGATCCTGTTCTTCGCCTTCAACGCCGTGCTGTTCTTCCTGCCGATGACGGTGATTTCCGGCTGGGGCGCGTCTGAATGGGAGGCAAGCCTCTTGTTTCTGCCGCTGTCTTTGTTCATCGGCGCGTTCTCCAGCCGCTCGGGCAACCTCGCCGATGCGATCGGTCCGCGCTTGCCGCTCACGGTGGGGGCCGCGATCGTCGGCCTGTCCTATGCCGGGCTCGCACTCACCATGCCGCTGATGCTGCTTTGGCAGGTGACGTTCCCGATCCTGCTGCTCAAGGGCATCGGCATGGCCATCGTGGTGTCGCCGATCTCGGCGGCGGTGATGCGGGCGACCCCCGACGAGGACACCGGCCTCGCCTCCGGGATCAACAATGCGCTGGCGCGCGCGGCCGGGCTGATGGCGGTCGCCGCGCTCGGCGCGGTGGCCGGCATCGTCTTTGCCGAGGTCCTGGGTACGACCGCGGCCGGGGTGGAATTCGGCGCGCTGACGGCCGCGCCGCTCGAACCTGCGGTGGAGGCGCTGCGCGTCGAGGCGACCAACCGGGCCTTTTCGGCGATCGCCTGGATCGCGGCGGCGATGTGCTGGCTGTCGGCCCTTGTCGCCTGGTTCACCCAGCCGTCATGGGCGAGGAAGGAGAAGGCTAGCCGCTGACCTTGTCGGTGCTCGCGACCTTGAGCGCGTCCTCGTTGCCTTCCTTGAGCAACTCGTCGATACGCTCGCGTTCCTTCGTGAACGCCTCGAGTTCGCCGTCGGCGAGAACACGGCCGGTGGGCAGGCGCACACGCATCGGATCGACCTTGGTGCCGTTGACCATCAGCTCGTAGTGCAGGTGCGAACCGGTCGACAGGCCGGTCGTGCCGACATTGCCGATGACCTGTCCCTGGCGCACCCGCGCGCCGGCAACGACCTCGGGGGCGATCCGGCTCTGGTGGTTGTAGGACGTCACGTAGCCGTTGGCGTGGCGGATGATGGTCTGCTTGCCGTAGCCGCCGGCCCAGCCCGCCTTCTCCACGATGCCGTTGCCCGGCGCGATGATCGGCGTGCCGGTCGGGGCGGCCCAGTCGACGCCGGTGTGCATCTTCACATAGCCGAGGATCGGGTGCTTGCGCGCGCCGAAGCCGGAGGTGAAGCGGGCGTTGGGGACGGGGTTGCGCAGCAGGAACTGGCGCGAGCTGCGGCCGTCCTGGTCGAAATAGTCGGCCGTGCCGTCTTCCATGCGGAAGCGGTAGAAGTTGCGCGTGTTGCCGCCGAAGGTCGCCGAGACATACAGGAGCTCGGAATCCTCCGACATCTGGTCGTCGCCGTTGGGCTGCGAGAAGAACACCTCGATGCGGTCCGACGGATTGAGCCGCGACTGGAAGTCGACGTCGGAGGCGAGCAGCCGCACCAACTGCTTGGTCATGTCCTCCGACATGCCGTAGGAATAGGCGGCCCGGTAGATCCCGTCATAGATGCTGGGCAGGGCGCCGCGCGAGGTGGTCACGGTCGGCGTGCTCTCGAAGGCAGTCGCCAGCTCGGGATTGGGTTCGGGCTCGTTGCCGGGCACGAACTGGCCGCGGTCGTCGAGCGCGATGGTCAGCACATGCTGGGTGCGGTCGTAGACGCTGGTGCGCACGATCTTGCCGGCGTCGCCGCGCACCTCCAGCCCGACGCGCAGCACGGTGCCGGCCTTGAGCGCGGTCGCATTGAGCAGCCGCGAGACGGCGTTGGCCATGCCCTTGGCGTCGTCGCCCTCGTAGCCGGCGGTCGCGAGCGCGTCGACGATCTTGCGGTCGCTCTCGAAGGGGATGATGTCCTCGGCATAGGACAGCGTGTTGATGTCGATCTCCTCGCGCACCGAGACCGACAGGTTCTCGGGCACGATCCTGATGCCGTAGGAGCCGGCCAGCGTCTGGTCGGCGAAGGCGTCGCCGAAGCGCTGCGGATCGACGTAGTGCAGCGCGGCGACCTGGATGTCGCCTTCGGTCAGGTTGCCGCCGGTATCGCGCACCACCTTCTCGACCTCGGCGGCCGACATGGCGCTGGTCTCGTCGAAGGCGGCCGTCTCGATCGGGAAGTCGACCGTCTTCAGGCTCATCTCGCTCTCGACCTTGACGCCGTAGATCTGTCCGGTCGGGGCGGAGGAAGCCGGCTGGGCGCTGCCCTCCTCGGCAAACACGCTCAAGGGGTCGAAAGGCGGATAGTTGCGCGTCGACGGACGGTTGGCGGCGAGCGCCATCTTGATCTGGACGAAGGGCATGGTGCGGACGACGTCGCGGTCGCCGACCTTGGTCATCATCGACACTTCCATGCGCCGCCGGTCCTTGGCCTTGGCAATCTGGCGCAGCGGCGCCACCCGGGCGGTCTTGGCGCGCTCGCCGGAATCGTTGCCGGCGGCCGTGCTGGCGAGTTCGGCGATCTCGGGCGGGGTGGCCAGCTTCTCGCGGCCGTCGAGTGCGGCGAACAAGGCGACGCCCATCAGCACGCTCGAAGTCACGCCGGTCAGGAAGGTGCCCGACAGCCAGCGGGCCGACACCTCGCGCCGGTCCGGCGGGCCGGCGCGACCGTCCGCGATCAGCGGCGGCTCATTGCCGAGCTCGGCTATGGTCTGGTCCGTATCCTGCATCCAGTACGGCTAAAGTCCCCGACGCTTGGCGCCCATCTGCTTTTGAATGCCAAGACATTTGCCTGTCATGGCCGCCCAAGTCAACGAAGCGGCGGATACCGTGCCGGAGCCGCAATCGCTCTCCTATATATAGAGAGCGTTCAAGCGCCGGCCCGGCCGCGCTTCGCGCCCTGGGACACAACGAGACTTTCGCCTGCATTGGGGCGGGATTGAGGCTGGGCGGTCGAGGCGGGCGTTGTCCACCGTTGTGGAGCCGGCTTCGCAGCATTTGCCGCATCAGAAGCTGGAAGCTTTGCCCCGATCGAGTGCTTCGCGCCGGCTGAACGAGACCGATTTCGTCCGAATTGCTGTGACCTTATGGGCAGCTTCCCGTCCAGATTGCGGCTTGTCTTTGGGTCGAGGGTGTGTGTTTGCAGTTTCTTGGTGGGCCTTACGCAGGGTTTTTAAGGGGTCTGGGTTTTTGTCGCAAAAAATTCGCAAAAGTCGGAAAAAGGTCGTTGACAGTTTGAAGGGGCGGCGACTATATACGCCTCAACAAC
>NZ_JARKMU010000012.1:0-176999 GCF_037625995.1 Aminobacter sp. Piv2-1 | reverse complement strand
GCACACTGTGCTTTATCCAGTGGCGCCGCAGCTCGGCAAAAGGACACTCAGAAGTGTCCTTCAGAGAATCTCGAAGTCAGATCAACAGCTTCCGCGCAAAGATACAGTTGACGGCTGCCCTAACTCGGCTTCACCGGAGCGATCAAGACCCTCACGCTCAACGTCAAGGCCCGCTTCGAGCGCGTCGAAAACCCTTCCGAGAACGGACCGCACTTCCGCATCTTCTCGGGTGCAGTTGAGCTGGGTGCGGCGTGGCAGAAACAGGCCAAGCAGACCGAACGCGACTACCTTTCGGTCAAGCTGGACGACCCGAGCTTCCCGGCTCCGATCTACGCCACACTGATCGAGGTGGAAGGCCAGGAAGGCGTGCAGCTCATCTGGTCCCGCCCCAACGGCAATCGGGACTGACGAGGTCCCAAACGGCCCCGCCGAGAAAGCGGGGCCGTTTCTGTGTCGACGAAACGGCGGCCGCCACATTCGACGCCAATCGTCCACTTCACTCCCGCCTGCCGCTCCGCGAGGCATGCGGGTCGAGATAGCCCCGGCGCCGCTTCCTCCGTTCGAGCCGCGTCATCGCATTGCCGGCCTCGGCAGGTGTATCGAAGGTTTCGATCATCGACTGTCCGCGCGCTCCGATCCGACCCCAATCACGCACGAGGGACACTCCTCCAAACAATGTGGGCTGAACGGAAAGGCTGTAGAACCGCCGCATGTTCTGCGATGGGTCGATGCGACGAAGATGAACCGGATGGAGTTCGTTCATGTCCGGAAGTCTCGCTCGACGCGGAAGCATCGTCCAACGCATTTTCTGAATCGATCAAGGCTGATCGATTCATGCCGTTGATGCCGGAAGCTCTTTTTGAGAACCGTCCCTGGCTAGGTCCGTTGAAACCGGTTCTCCCCGACCACCGAGATCATATCCTCTCGCCGGAACCAGATGGCGCGGCCGCATCGGAGCGGCGGATTGCCGGCCGTGAAGACGATCTGTTCATCGGCGCGCATTCGCAGAACCTCCTCGGGCAGGATCAGCGGCCGCGCGGAGAGCTGCCGCGAGCGCGTCCGCGACGATCCCGACATGCGCGAAGTCCGGCTGAGCTGCTCCACCTCGACCGTCGTGTTGCCGCAGCGCCGCGAAATGTAGTCGGCGGTTTCCGGGTCATTGATTGCAGCGAAAGAAATCCACGAGGCGGACTCGAACCATTTGCTCGCTGCGTCCCGCCCACCATAGGTCTCACGCATCTGCCCAATGGACTGGAACAGGAGCAGCAGGCTGATACCGTATTTGCGCCCAGCGTCCCGCGCGGTTTCGAGAATACGAAGATATCCAAGCCGCGCGACCTCATCGAGCAGAAACAGCGTGCGGCCCTTCACCTTGCCATTGCGGTTGTAGATCGCGTTGGCCAGTGCGCCGATGACGGTGCGCGCCAGGCCGGGATGCGCTTCGAGCGTCTTGAGATCGAGATTGACGAACACGTCGGTGTTGCCATCCGCCAGATCGTCGGTCGAGAAGCTGTCGCCGGAAACCAGGGCGGCATAGTTCGGATAGGAAAGCCAATGAGTCTCCTTGACCGCATTGGCGTAGACGCCGGAGAATGTCTCGGGCGTCATGGCGATGAAGGGCGCCACGTTCTCCTTGACGAACGCGGATTCGGAATTGTCGTAGATCAGTTGCAGCCGCTCGCGCAGTTTGGGCTCCGGCTCGGAGAGGTTGGCTCGCATCTGCCGCAGATGCTGGTCTTCCTTTTCCGTATGCCCCGACAGGCATACGTCGGCGATCAGCACGGTGATGAGCTGAAGCGCGGACGCGCGAAAGAAGTCGTCGCGGATCGATGCCTGGCGAGCGGTGTCGGTTACGACCCAGGTGGCGACCGCCACCACGTCTTCCTCCTTTGTCCCACCGAACCGCCCGATCCAGTCAAGCACGTTGAAGCCGGTGCCCGGCTCCTTCGGGTCGAGCACGAAGACCGATCGGCCGGCCTTGCGCCGGTGCCCGATCACCATCGGCGCGACCTCGTTTGATGGATCGAGGGCGACCAGCCCGCCGCCCCATTTGAGTGCCGTCGGAACGGTCACCGAGGTGGTCTTGAAGCCGCCCGACCCGGCGAAGACCAGCCCGTGCGAGGAGCCGAACGAACCGTCGAAGCACAGCAGCGGCGATTTCCCCCCAGCACCCCATGTCTCGCGGTCGTCGGCGCGGAAACCGCGCCTGCCGTCCGCTTGCCTGTCGACGCGACAGGCCTCACCGACGACGATGCCGCCGGCCTCGGGAAAGAGGCGTCGGGCCGCGGAGATGGTCATCCACTCACTCTCCCCATGGATGGCACGTTTGCCCCGGATCCGGCGGGGCGCGGCCGACGCGAAAGCGGCATTGCCGCGCAGAGCGACGCGCAGACCGAACACGCCGGCGACCGCCGCAACGACCGCCCCTGTCAGTGTAGCGGGGTCGGTGTATTCGACGATCGATGTGCCTGGAGGCACCGTTGCGGCGAATCCGGCGAGCCGGCCGATCTCGCGGACCGTCGCGATCGCGATCAACACCAACGTGCCGGCGACGACTCCCCAGCCCGCGCGCCGGATCGAGATCGCGCCCCTGGCCGCAAAGAGAAAGACGACGCCTGTCCCGCCTGCTGCCGCGTAGGGCAGCGCGATGCCGATCCGGCCAAGAATCAGCCGCGCGTCCGGCGCGCGGGCGAAGCCTGCGAGCCAGTGTTCTATGCCTGTCAGGGCGAGACAGGCACCCGTCATGATGATGACCGGGGCAAGAAGCAAGGCGAGCTTAGTCGGGGTCATCGGCGAACGCCTTCATCCCGATCGCCATCAGCCGCGCGCGCTCGGCTTGGTCGGTCCTTATCCGGCTTGCGCCGTCAATCAGAAGGCCGAGCAGCAGTGCGCGTTTCTCGTAGCGAAGCCCGGCCTTGGCGATCAGCCCGCCGAGCTGGATCTTCTCGCGCGTATCTTTCTTGCGCGCCTCTGACTGCCTTGCCTGTCGCATCCGCTCAAGCCTCGCCAGACGGCCCCCGAGCCGCGCCAGGCGCGACCGGCGCGGACGCGGGCCTGGTCGCCCGTCCGGACCCCTTGCGAAATCGCGTCGCGAGCTCCTCGAATGCAGTCACGAGCGCGCGCTCGTCAATCTCGATATCGCCGAGACCGGCCTTGAGCGCGAGCCGTCCGATGCGCTCGGCCTCGCGCGTTTCGGCCTGCTTGAGCTGCTCCTGCAACCTGGCGATTTCTTCCCTGATCTTCGATGACGGCTTCTTCATTTCGGTCGTCTCCTTCTCGACCATTCGCTTTGTGGCGATGGTGAGGATCGGCCGGGATCGCGCGCAGCGCGACCCGGCAGAAATGACGGGTCGGCGAAGCCGACGCTTTGAGAGATCATCCCGGCGTTCCGAAGGAATGCCTCCAAGGGCGCAGTAATACGTCGCTGACGCGACGTTCCGCGCCCGGCCCCCGGTCCAGGGGAGGCGTGGCCTGCGGAACGCATGTCGTTCAACTGCCGGGATTGCTGACACCGTGGCCATCACACACTTCACGCCCCAGATCATCGGACGCGCTGACGGGCGCAGTGCCGTGCTGTCGGCCGCCTACCGCCACTGCGCGAAGATGGAGCATGCGGCCGAGGCCAGGGCTGTCGACTATTCGGGCAAGCGCAATCTCGCTCACGAGGAATTCCTGCTTCCTGGGAATGCGCCGAAGTGGGCGCGTGAGATGATCGCGGACCGTTCGGTCGCGGGCGCCGCGGAAGCGTTCTGGAACAAGGTCGAGGCGTTCGAACAACGCGCCGACGCGCAGTTCGCCAAGGAGTTCATCATCGCCCTGCCGGTGGAGCTGTCGAAGGCGCAGAACATCGCCCTGGTGCGCCAGTTCGTCCAAGAGCAGGTGCTCGGCCGCGGTCAGGTCGCCGATTGGGTCTATCACGACGATCCGGGCAATCCGCATGTGCATCTGATGACGACGCTGCGCCCGCTGACTGAGAGCGGCTTCGGAGGCAAGAAGGTCGCCGTGATCGGTGCTGACGGCCAGGCGGCCCGCACGAAAACCGGCAAGATCCAGTATCGTCTCTGGGCCGGCGAGAAGACCGAGTTCCTTGAGCAGCGGCAACGCTGGCTCGATCTCCAGAACCAGCACCTCGCGTTGGGCGGTTTCGAGATCCGCGTCGATGGACGTTCCTATGCGGAGCGCGGCATCGATCTCGTGCCCACAACCCATATCGGCCCGGGCGCAAAGGCGATCGAGCGCAGGGCAATGCGCGAGGGCAGGGACACCAGCCTCGAACGTCTCGCATCGCATGCGGCTGCGCGCGCGGTGAACGCCGAGCGCATTCAGGCCCGGCCGGAGATCGTGCTCGATCTCCTCAGCCGCGAAAAGAGCGTCTTCGACGAGCGCGACATCGCCAAGGTGCTTCATCGCTATATCGACGATCCGGTAGCGTTCCAGCAGCTCCTGGCGCGGATTCTTCAGAGCCCGGATTGTCTTCGTCTCGAAACCGGGACCGTCGATTTCGCGACCGGTGCGCGCTTGCCGGACAAGCTCACCACGCGCGAGTTGATCCGCCTTGAAGCGGAGATGGTATCCCGCGCGTCCGCGCTTGGGAAGGCGAAGGGATTCGGCGTCCGGGAGAAGATTGTCGCCGACGTTTTCGCGCGTCACGACCGTCTTTCAGACGAGCAGCGCACGGCCATCGCGCACGTGACCTCCGGCGCGCGGATTGCCACCGTTGTCGGCCGCGCCGGCGCCGGCAAGACAACCATGATGCGCGCGGCGCGCGAGGCATGGGAGGCGGCAGGCTACACCGTGGTCGGCGGCGCGCTTGCCGGCAAGGCGGCCGAGGGCCTCGAGACGGAAGCGGGAATCCCGTCCCGCACCCTGGCATCCTGGGAACTGCGTTGGAACGAGGCACGCAACCGCCTCGACAACAAGACGATCTTCGTCATGGACGAGGCCGGCATGGTCGCCTCGAAGCAGATGGCGACATTCGTCGAGACCGTCTCGAGGGCAGGCGCCAAGCTCGTCCTGGTCGGCGACGCCGAACAGCTCCAGCCGATCGAGGCGGGTGCCGCCTTCCGCGCCATCGTCGAGCGTACCGGCTATGCCGAACTCGAGACGATCTACCGCCAGAAGGACGCTTGGATGCGCACCGCCTCGCTCGATCTGGCGCGCGGCAATGTGACGGCGGCGCTCTCGGCCTATAGAGGCCACGGCATGGTGATCGGGGAGAAGCTGAAGGCCCAGGCGGTCGAGAGTCTGATCGCATCCTGGAACCGTGAATATGATCCCGAAAAGTCCACGCTCATCCTGGCCAATCTGCGTCGCGACGTGCGTGAACTCAACCGTCTCGCCCGCGAAAAGCTGGTCGTGCGCGGCATCGTCGGCGAGGGCTTCACGTTTCAAACGGAAGAGGGAACACGGCATTTCGACGCTGGTGACCAGATCGTGTTCCTCAGGAATGAGGGCGCGCTCGGTGTCAAGAACGGCATGATTGCCAAGGTGGTCGAAGCCGGGCCAGGCAAGATCGTCGCCGAGATCGGCGAGGGTGCGGACAAGCGCCGCGTTGAAGTCGAGGAGCGGTTCTATCGTAATCTCGATCTCGGCTACGCCACCACGATCCACAAGAGCCAGGGCGCGACCGTCGATCGCGTGAAAGTGCTCGCCTCGCTCTCGCTGGACCGGCATCTGACCTATGTGGCGATGACCCGGCATAGGGAGGACCTCCAGCTCTTTTACGGCGCGCGGTCGTTCCAGATCGCGGGTGGGCTCGACAGGCTCCTGTCGCGGCGCAACGCCAAGGAAACCACGCTCGACTATGCCGCCGGACGCTTCTACCGGCAGGCGCTCAGCTTCGCCAACAGCCGTGGACTTCATCTTATGCGGGTCGCCCGCACACTCGCTCGCGACCGGCTGGAATGGACGCTGCGCCAGAAGCGGCGCCTTGCCGATCTCGGCCGAAAGCTTCGCGCCGTCGGCACCCGCATCGGCCTCTTCGACACCACCCTGTCCGCCGTCCAATCGAAAATGGAGGCCGCGCCGATGGTCAAGGGCGTCACCACATTCGCCAAATCCATTACCGACGTCGCGGCCGAGAGGGTCCACGCGGAAAAGGAGGTTGCCAGACAGTGGGAGGAGGTCTCCGACCGGTTCCGTCTGGTCTTTTCCGATCCGGAGGCGGCGTTTCGCGCCTTGCGCTTCGATGCCATTCTCGCCGATCCCGCAATAGCATCGGAGCGTCTCGGACAGCTCGCGCGTGAACCCGCTTCGATCGGTTCGCTGCGTGGCCGTGAAGGATTGCTGGCGGGCCGGGCGGAACGGGAGGCACGACGTGAGGCCGAGGCCAATATCCCGGCACTCGGGCGCGAGATTGAGCGCTACCTGCGTTTGCGTGAAGCGGCCACGCGCAGGCTCGAGGCCGATGAAACGGCGCTGCGCCATCGCGTCTCTATCGATATTCCCGCGCTTTCACCCGCTGCGCGCGTCGTGCTCGAAAAGGTGCGCGACGCGATCGACAGCAATGATCTTTCGGCAGCACTTGGGTTCGCGTTGGCCGATCGCATGGCCAAAGCCGAAATCGACGGCTTCAACAAGGCGGTTTCCGAACGGTTCGGGGAACGCACATTGCTATCGAATGCCGCGCGGGACACCGAAGGCGCCGTGTTCAGCAAGGCAGCTCTCGGCCTGCCAGCGGCCGAACGCGAAAAGCTCGCAGCGGCCTGGCCAATGATGCGCACGGCGCAGCAGCTCGCGGCCCACGAGGGCACCGTCCAGGCGCTCAAGGAAACCGAGGCGCTGCGTCAGAGCCAGCGTCAGTCCCAGGTGCTCAAATGACCCGCAGGCGTCGCGCGCTCGCAATTCTCGGGATCGGCGCCACTTCCGTGATCAGCCTGTTCGCCCTCGGCTATGTAGGCGGCCTGCGCATTAATCTTACGCCGAGCTATCCGCTCGGAGTCTGGCGGATCGTGCCACTCGATCGCGAGGTTGCTGTCGGCGACCTGGTCATCATCTGTCCGCCGCCAACGTCTGCATTCACACTCGCGCGGCTGCGGGGATATCTGCATTCGGGGCTATGCCCGGGATGGCTGAGCCCGCTGATCAAGACCATCGCTGCGATGCAGGGACAGCGCGTGGAGATCGCCGGTTCCGTTTCCGTCGACGGAATGCCGCTCGCAGGCTCCGAGCTGCGCGCGGCGGACGCCGAGGGAAGGGCGCTTCTTCGCTACCCCGGCGGCATCGTCCCGCCCGATCACATCTTTCTCCACTCTGATTTCGCAGGTTCATATGACTCGAGATATTTCGGGCCGGTCCCGATCGCCGGTGTCCTCGGCCTGGCGCGTCCGGTCCTTACCAGTGATCCCTAACGCCGCAAAGACCATCGGGCTCGCGGTGCTTGCCGTTGCCGCCGGAGCAATCGCATGGAGCGGCAATCCCCTCACCCTCCCGCTCGCCTTCGCCTTTCCCGTCCTGTGGGCCAATTCTCCTTCCCGGATCGCGGCCGGAATTGTGTCGGCGGGATATTTCCTCGCCGCGTCACGCGGTCTGCCACAGGGTGTTGTCAATTACTTTGGCAGCGGGATCGCCGAAGGTCTCGCGCTCTGGCTTGGCGCATCGCTCGCCTTCGTCGCCGTGCATGCTGTGCTGTGGACATCGCGGCCCGGGACGGGACGAACCCTTCGATATGCCGCCGCGGTAATCCTCATGAGCGTGCCGCCCTTCGGAATCGTGGGTTGGGCGCATCCGATCACGGCGGCCGGGATCGTGTTCCCGGGCTGGGGATGGTGGGGCCTCGTGGCGGCCGCGATCGGCCTCCTCGCCATGACAACGAAGTTTTGGCCGATCGCAACGCTCGTCTGGGGAGGAGCGTTTGTCTGGTCCGCCGCAACCTGGACGGAGCCCAGCCTGCCCCAGGGCTGGATCGGTGTCGATACGAAATTCGGGGGTGAGCGCGGCACATATGCCGAGTTGTTCCAGCATCGCGAGACGATCGCCGCAGTAAAGGCGGCAGCGGCCCAGGGCAACAAGATCGTGGTACTGCCCGAGGGTGCCGCCGGTGTGTGGTCGCCGACCGTTGAACGCCTTTGGGTCCGTGAACTCAAGGGAGTCGACGTCACCGTCAATGCCGGAGCGATCCTGGTTGACGGGCAGGGCTATGACAATGTCATGGTCGAAATCTCGGGCGAAGGAGCGCGCATCCTCTACCGAGAGAGAATGCCGGTGCCAATCTCAATGTGGCAGCCCTGGCTAACGCTGATTGGCGAGTCCGGCGGCGCGCGCGCGCACTTCTTCGCCAATCCGATCGTCGAAACCGGCGGTGTGCGGTTGGCGCCGCTGATATGTTATGAGCAGCTGATTGTCTGGCCCGTCCTGCAATCGGCACTCTACGCACCCGACATCATTGTGGCGACGGGAAACGGCTGGTGGACAGACGGCACAAGCATCGTCGCTATTCAGAAGTCAGCAACCATTGCCTGGGCGCGGCTCTTCGATCTTCCACTTATCATGGCGTTCAACATCTGAGAGGAGCAGACAATGGGCGCTGAGCTATCCGCACCCCGTGTCGCTATGCAAATTGCCTCAGCCTCAAGGAACTGCGAATTTCTGTTTTTTCGGGCTGTACGGTTCGCATCAGGGGACCACGCTACCTGCGGCGATGTCTTCTCGCAGAAATTAGATGGCGCGAACCAAGCCGAAATGGAAAGTACAACCCGATCATGAAGAGCATTTGCGAAGGCTCGGATCTGATCACGCATGCTCCTTGATTTTCTGCAGCCGTTGTGCATCTAAAAGATGAACAAAAAAGTCATCTTTTAGCCCTCGAACTCACGCAGCAAAAACAGGGCGTCAGGTGGAGATTTGCGACCACATAGCTCGGGACAATGATCGCCTTCATTGAGCCGGAGCTGATCCCGGCGCCATTTCGTCGGGCGTAGGCCAGGTCTTGAATGCGACCGACGGGCGATCGCTTCGAGCGTACCGTTCGCTACGGCCTGGACGAGCACGATGGAGGCGCGGCCAGCAGCCCCAGAACGTGAGCGGTTCGGGCGCCCGAACGGTGGCTGGCCGCGTGATTGTCGCCGCTGCGGCGGTTACGAGGAGATTCGATGGTTGAGCATTGCGGCTCCTTTCTTGGGTTCCTCTCGGTTGGGCCTCAGAAGTTGCCTTGGGGCCGGCATAGAATCCTCGTGCATCACGGGGCAGGAATGTCGCTTGGTCCAGTCTTCCTTGATCAACGATCAGCGGTCGTACGCACTACAGCACTGCAGGAGGAGCATTGAGCATGAGACGGCGCGATCGACATGACGATGATCTAGAACTGTTCGAACTGCTCGCAAACCTAGAGGAGATCGCAGAAGCGACTCGGATTCCCGCGCTCTTGTGCAGGCTACTCGAGATTTATGGACTGAAGTCCGTCGCTTATCTGGGCTCTGGGCTCGCGGCGCAGCCTGGGCAAGGTCCATACCTCGCGGTAACCTATTCGGACGACTGGGTCGATCACTACAAGGCCCAGCGCTTCGTCGATGTTGATCCTGCTGTGCAGATCGGCATGCGACGCATGCTGCCGATCGACTGGGATACCTTCGATCGGAGAGACAAGAACGTGCGGCGTCTGTTCGGTGAGGCCGCTGAGTTCGGACTCGGCCGCCGCGGCATCTCTCTTCCCGTCCACGGCCAGCATGGTGACAGGGCCTTGGTCTCGATCACGAGCGACGCCAGCGATCGGGACTGGAGACACTTACGCCTCTACTACATGCGCGACTTCCAAATGCTGGCCCTCCATATGCATCAGGCCATCCTGCGGCTGGAGGGCCAGAGAGTGGAGACCGCCAGCCTGTCTCCGCGCGAGCGGGAATGTTTGTTGTGGGTCGCCGAGGGGAAGACGGCGTGGGAAACCGCTATCATCCTGGGTTTGTCGGAGCACACGGTGCGCTGCTACCTCGAGAGCGCCAGACATAAGCTCGGAGCTGCCAACAACACCCATGCGGTGAACAAAGCCGGCAAGGCTAGTCTGCTCAGCCAAATACCGTAAATCCGGCAGATACACCGGATTTAGGGTCCTTCTCCCGGGGGTTAGTTGCTTCAGCGTTTTCAACAAACGCAAGGAGCAACACCATGATCACCATCGTCGAAGGCGCGGAGCGCGAGCGTCACTCCACCCTGATCGATGAAATGTTTCGGATGCGAGCAGCGGTCTTCGCCGACCGGCTCGAATGGGACGTCGCCGTCACCGATGGCAGGGAGATCGACCGCTTCGACGCCGAAGATCCCCTCTACCTACTTTCGCTCGACGACCGGACCGGGGCGCTGCAGGGGGCGGTCCGACTGCTGCCGACCACCGGCCCGAATATGCTGCGTGACGTCTTTCCGGTTCTTGTGCCGGGTGGGGCGCCGGCGAGCCCCCTCATCTGGGAAAGCTCCCGGTTCGCCGTAAATCCTGCCGCGCTCAACGCATGCGAACGTGCGGAAGCCAACCATGTCGTGAACCGCACAACGATCGAGCTTCTTTGCGGCATCGTCGAGGTTTGCCAGCGTGCCGGCATCGAGCACGTTGTGTCGGTCTTCGACGCGCGGATGGCTCGGATCTTTCGCTCGATCGACTGCGCCTTCGAGATCATCGGAACTCCGACCCGCATCGGTAGGACGATGACCTATGCCGGCGTGTTCGACATGTCGGACGACATGCGAGAGCGATTGGGGGAAGCAGGCAGGCTTCTCGCGCCTGTGCTGGCGACCTTTGAGCCGCAGCAGATTCCGGGTCCCCGCCACGTCTGATTGACCACCGCTTTTGTCAAATGGTTCTCTGGTCGACGCGGCAATCATGTCCTATAACGGCCCCGAGGCGGTACGCGCCGCCTTGGGGCTTAGAAACCCCACCACAGAGCAGGTGTCGGCTATCGCGACACCAAAGGATCCTCTGGCCATCGGCCGGGGGCCTGCGGCGTATGTCCAGGCACTCGTGCTAAAGGTCGTAGGGACCGTCTGTGGCGGTTTTCTAACCCCCGGCTTGGGGTCGAGATCTTATCGTTCGCGGGGGCGCACCGCGAACCAAGCCGCAGGGATTGCATGCGAAGGAAACCAGACGTCGACATAGGACCCGGCCGGGCGGCGACATCCAGTGTCATTCAGGCTCTCCTGGCTGAGCTGTCAGAGAACGAGCTGAAGCAGGTGGCCGTCGCGGTTATCCGGGAGAACAGGAGCCGGCTCCAGAAAGCACAGGAGCTATTCGAGGAGGTCAGCCGGCTTGACGCCGCCGGTTCGAGAGACGAGCATCTGGGGCATCTGGGGCATCTGGGGCATCTGGGGCATCTGGGGCATCTGGGGCACGACTATTGGATCGCCATGCTCAACCTCCACGCCCAGCATCTAATAGTGAGCCTGGTGATCGAACGTCTCGGATTCGTGCCCGAGGTCGACGGACAGCGCCCGGTACTCAATTAGCCGGCTTGGTCGTGATTAGATCAGCCCGATTCGCGTGGCAATAGTGCCTGCCTGTCGGTTGTTCGCGGCGCCAAGTTTGCTTGTAGCGGTGTCGATGTAGGACCGCACCGACCGATACGAGATGTCCAGCATGTGCGCGATGTCCTGCATCGCCATCCCTTCCGCGAACCAGCGCAGGCACTCCGCCTCGCGCGGTGAGAGCCGGATGCCGGAGGCAAGCGACACGTCTCCGCTCGCCGCTCCCAACCGCGAGTGCACGAAAGCGACCGCAACCGCAGCGGTCACCGGATCGATGTCCTCGCTCAGCGTCGATACAGCCCTCCCGCTCGCGAGCGTAAACACCATGCGGTCCCTGAATCCGACAGGAATCGAGATGGAGATCCCGGACCTGATGCCGAACCGCTCCGCCTCAACGCAGAACCTGATCACGTCCCGCCGCCCGTTGCGCCTCGCCTCATCCGCCGACCATGAGAACAACGGCGGTCCGTGCTTTGCCTTGGTCACCACCGGATCGACCCAAATGAACTCCCGTTGCACATAGAGCTCCTGCCACGCGCGCGGGTAGTTCGAGACCGCAAAACTCTCGGGACCGCGAAGATAGAGGTAGGCGAAGAAGTCGAAGCCCGTATCTTCCGCGAAATCCCGCAAAGACCCACGGGCCGCACGCTCGTCGAGCGGCAGCGAAAGCCTGTCGATGAGATTGAGCAGATTGGCGTTCAATGGTGGGCGGGTCCAATGGCAAGCCGTGCGACAGAAGGCGACCCTTCTGCACGGTGCGTTGAAAACGAAAGGGGTCATAGCTATCGATACGACCCGGGGAAGACGACGTCCTGGTCGACCAGGACATTGAACCGGTAGCCTGGACGGATCTCGAGTGTCGGCTGGACATTGAGGTTGCGCGAGACCGTCTGCTCGGAGATCTGCCCGAAGGTTTCGGCGAAGGAGCGCCGGGCGGCGTCCTCGGCACTGTTGGCCGTGCCGAAGCTGTTGCGGTCCTGCGGCAGCATCATTTCGGTCCCGGCCCCGATCAGGGCGACGAGGATCGCCGATCCGAACGTGCGCAGATAATGGTTGTCGACCTGATCCCGGAAGCCACCGTAGCCTGCGGCATCGGTCCCCGCCATGCCGCCGATCTGCAGCGTCGATCCGTTCGGAAAGATGAGATCGGTCCAGATGACAAGTACGCCGTCCTGCCCGAATGTGACCTCGGAATCGTAGCGGCCGAAGAGCTTCGATCCCTGCGGGATGAGAAGGTGCCGACCCGTCGCGCTGTCATAGACATTCTGCGAGACCTGAGCCGTAATCCGCCCGGGAAGGTCCGAATTGATGCCCGTAATCAGCGTGGCCGGGATGACCGACCCGCGCTTGAGCTCATAGGGCGAAATCTGGCCGACGACGGGATTGGGAAGGTAACCAAGGTCCCGGATGTCCTGATTGAAGAAGCGCTCCTTGGCCGCTTGCCCGTTCGCGTCCCTGGCGCCACCAAGCCCCGCCTCCATGGCCGCGGCGTATAGGTCAAGCGCGCTCTGCGGCCGCGTTGTCGACGATTGCGATTGGCCAGGCACCGTGGCTCTGCCGTCGTTGGCGTCAGCCGAAAAGCCGCCCAGCGAAACGGCGATCGGGGAATCGAACGCCGCGTCATTGGCTTGATAGCGCGCCATGCGCTGACGGTGGAGCTCGCGCATGAGCTGTTCTTCTTGCTCTCGCTCAAGTCTGGCTCGCCATATCTCTTCGGGCTCCAGAGCCGCCCGTTGCTGTTCGGCCGTGGACGCATCCGGTGGCTCCGGCATGAACGGGTTTTCCTCTGGCTCCGCCGGCTCAATCGGAATCGGTTGCGGTTGCGGTTGCGCCGGTTCGCCGATGATGCCGTCCGGGACACCCTCCTTGAGCTGGTCGGCATGCGTCGAGGCCGGGCGGGAGCCAGGTGTGAACGCTGCATCGTCATCGCCCAGGCGAATGCCGCGCGAGGACAGGCCATAGAAAATCGCGGCCAGAAAGAGCACCACCAGCATGATCGCTACGACGATCGGCAGGCGATTGAGGCGCCGGATTCGCGGCCCGCCAGTCAGATCGGAGCCACCGAGCTTGAGACTCTCGGTCATGACGGTTCTCTTGCCGCGCGCTGCATGACCGAAAGTGGAGAGATCGGCGTCGCCCCCTCTCCGCCCATCTGGTACATGCGCGTGAGGTCGAGTGTTCGGGTCGACAACCGGACCAGGATGCTACCCTCGAATGCGTCGACGACGTAGGCGAGGGGAACGGTAGCCGTGCCCTCTGTCGTCTGGTCCGTGGCGACGGCATAGCCCCAACCCTTCAGCGAAGACTCGAGCGCCTCGCCGAATATGGAGCCGTCCGGCTCAAGCTGGATCGTCGTCGTGCCTGGACCAACCTGCTCGGCAAATCGCCCGACCATGTCCCCTGCGATCGAGGACGCCGCCTCCGGAGTGAGCTCTGCGGTCGCAGAACTCGTGACTAGACCCGCCCCGCCCAGGGTCTGGCACCCGGCCAACAGGGCCGCGAACAGGACGAAAACCACCAGGCGAGGTTGGAGAATAGACTTGTGCATCTCCTACCCTCCCCGCCTGATCGTGACTTTCTCCTGGGAGCGTCCG
This sequence comes from Aminobacter sp. Piv2-1, assembly GCF_037625995.1. Classification (NCBI taxonomy): domain Bacteria; kingdom Pseudomonadati; phylum Pseudomonadota; class Alphaproteobacteria; order Hyphomicrobiales; family Phyllobacteriaceae; genus Aminobacter; species Aminobacter sp. Piv2-1. The sequence continues at coordinate 162,963 of NZ_JARKMU010000012.1, read as the reverse complement.
ACGCCCGAGACCAGGATCGCGCTGTCGACGTAGTAGTCGACCACCATCATGGTGCCGTTCATGCGGTAGTTGACGATCCGGTTCTCGCCGCCGGAAATCACGAACAGCACCGGCGCATCCTGGCCTGACAGCGACGAGGGGAACTGGATGTAGGTTTTCTGGCCGTCGCTGTAGATGCGGGTCGGCCGCCACCGCGCCGTTCCGCTCACACGAAACGAGAAATTGAGTTGCTCGGCCGGCACGCCTGCGCCGGGCACGATGCTCGCCTCCATGCGCGTGGCAATCTCGGCAAAGCGGGCATTGACGTCTTCGGGATATTCGAAACCCACCCGCGCCATGTAATTCGTCTGATGGGACTTGAGCTGGATGTGGTAGGTGCGCCGCGAGGTCGTCACCACCATCGAGGTGACGAGGCCGGGTTCCGATGGTTTGACGATCAGATGCACTGCCTGGCTGCCCGGCGCGCCCGACGTCGCCGGTTCGACCTTCCAGCGCACAGTGTCGCCGAGCAGCACGTCGCGCACGATTTCGCCCGGCTGGAGTTCGATGTCGCACACCTGCAGCGGCGAGCAGACCACCGATGGCTGAACCTGGCCGAAGAGGAAGATGACCTTACCGTCGGGGCCGCGCGTCACGACCCCCTGCCCTTGCTGCCACTGGCTGGAGAGGCTCGTGCCACGCTGTTCGTTGACACTCAGGGGCTGTGCCAGGGCCGGCACTGCAATTGTCGAGAAAACAAGCCCGGTGCAGAATGCTGCGCTCCGGAGTCTGGGTATGTTCATGAAAGGGATCCTCCGGGCACTCACAGCTGCGCCGTCCAGTCGAAATCTCTGAGGTAAAGGCCGATCGGGTTGAGGCGGATGACTGCCTCGTCCTGGGGCGGCGTCAGGGTGACCGTGGCGACGCCCCGAAACCGCTTTACGTCCTGTTCCCTGCCCTGCCGGTCGCGCTCATATTCCGTCCAGTCGACCTGGTAGCTCTGGTTGGAAAGCGGCACGATGTTCGTGACCTCGATGGCCACCGTCATCGTGCGGGCGCGGTCGAACGGAGAGTTGCCCCGAAACCAGGCGTTGACCTTCTCGGTCGCCGGATCGGCGGCGCGCAAGTGCGCATAGGTGCGGTCGATATATTGCTTCTGGACCACGGCATCGGGCGTGACCGAACGGAAATTGCTTACGAAGCTGCCAAGCGTGGCACGCACGACGCGAGGGTCGGCATATTCGATCTGTTGCGGGAAGCCGGCGCTCACCGCCGTGCCGAGCCGATCGACTTCCACGATGTAGGGCACCAGCTGCACCTGCGTGCTCTGATAAAGCGCATAGGAGAAGCCAATCACCGCCATCAGCATCCCCGTCACGCCGACGATGCGCCAGGACGCGGCCGCTTTCACATACGAGCCGTAGCGCTCGTTCCATTCCTGGCGTGCGGCAAGGTAGGGATTTTCCGGTGGGCTCTTTGCGGCCATGGTCACGCCTTGTCGTCTGCTGATTTTCTGGTGGTGGGGCGGCCCTGGCTCTGATCGAGCTTGGAATTGGCAAGGCCGAGCGTCGATGCCCCCCAGGTGCCGGGAACGCCGATCGCCTTGTCCCGCCCGGCCGAGGCGAGCGCGGAGCCGGCTGCCGTCGCGCCGCTGGTCATGCCTTTGAGCGCCGCGGCTCCGAACGAGCTGCCAGCGGCCCGTGCATCGGAATAGGCCGAGGCCCCTGCCCTCGCGCCGCCCCAGGCCAGCGCGGCGCTGCCGGCGGCCATGGTTGCGGCCTGGCCGCCGTGGCGGATCGTCTCCATGCCGCCGGTCACCGATACCCCCTGCACGACACCCTGGACGATGTTGGGTACGTACATGGCGATGACGAACACCACGACGGAAATGCCGCCGATCGCCAGCGTGGAGAGAAACTCGTCGGCGCCCGAGGGGGAGTTGGCGAGATTGATGAGGACTTCAGAACCGATGCGCGCGATCATCACCAGCGCCATCAGCTTCATGCCGACCGAGAACGCATAGACGAGATACCGGACGGCGAAGTCCTTGGTGAAGCTCGAGCCGCCGAGACCCAGCATGATCATCCCGGCGAGCAGCCCGACATACATCTCGGCCATCACGGCCACGAAGATCGCGGCCACCAGGCTGAAGGCAATGACGACGATCACCATGGCGAACACCGCCGCGATCGCCAGCGCGTTGTCCTCGAACAGCCCGAACTGCGCTTTCTCCGACATCTGGCTGGCGACCTGCAGGCCGGCATTGAAGACGTTCGCCGGTGAGGCCGATCCGCCCCCTGCGCCGATCTGGAACAGGCTGTCGACCATTGCCCGTGCGAAGTCCGGTCCCTGCTCAAGGATGAAGACGAACAGGCCGATGAACATGATGCGCCGCACCAACTCGGCGAACCACGTGTCGAGCGATGCCGCACCGAGGGCCAGCCAGACCGCAGCGATGCCAACCTCGATGCCGGCAAGGATCCAGAACAGCGAGCGGGCCGCCTGCATGACGGTCGTCTCCCAACCCTGCGCGGCGTCCGCGACCTCGTTTTCCAGCGTCGTGAGGAGCGAGCCATCCTGTGCAAGGGCGGGCTGGAGAAGAAGCAGGGCCCCGAGGAATACGGCAAGGGCGAGTTTAGTTCTCGGGGGCCTCATCGCCCTGCCCCTCTCCGTTGCCCCAGCGCGGCCGCATCTCCTGCCCGCCGGTGGTGTCATACTCAGTCGGTCTGTCGAGGACTCTGCGTGCCCGGTCCGGTTCCCCGCCAAGGTTCGGGACGACCCAGATCGCAACAGCGATTCCGACAATGACAGTGGCCGCCGCCACGATGATAAGTGTTCTCGTCACCAGCGCGGCTCCATGACCTGGCCGCCCGATGTCGACGGCGCGTTCGAGTTGAAAAAGTCCTCTCGACGTGTCTGCGCGAGATCCTTTGCGGCCTGCTCGGATTGATGCCAGGTCGCCATCATCGTGATCTGCTGGGAGACGAGGCCGCGCAGTTTCTGCGTCTGCGCCACCTGTTGCGCGGCAATCTGATGGCCGACCTGAAGCGCCTGCATCTGTCCGACGGAGCTCTGCGACATCGAGCGAAGTTGGCTCATCGTCGCCTCTTCACTGGCGAACTGATCGGCCGTCAGCCCGGCCGCCCGCAGCGTCGCCGAAATCGTCTCGCGGTTGGTGTCCGACCATGACTGATAGCTCGAGGAAAAATCCTCGCCGTTCGCGAGCCCCGTCTCGAACTCGGCGAAGCTCTCGAAGCGTTGCTTGAGAACGTCGTCGATATTGCCCATCGCAAAGGCGATGCCCTCGCCCTGGTTGACGAGGCTCTGGAGTTGCATGAGTTCGCTTTCGACCTGCCCCCAGATGTGATCGGGCAGCTGCAACGTGTTCTGCAGCATGTTCTCGTAGATGCGGATCTGGTTCTGGATTTGCTCGGAAAGTTGCGTGATCTGCGTCATCTGGTTCTGGATCTGCTCGGCCGACTGGCCTGTGAGCCCCACCAGCTCGGCGTTGTTGAGCAGCTGCGTCCATTCGGTTGCGTTCCCCGTGACCGCGCCGGCATGCGCCGGGCCCGTGAAAGCCAGGCAGGCGCTCACCACCGAGGCGGCGGTGATCCTAATCGCGTGTGAGAATGGCTTCGGCATTGCCTATACCCCTTTCCAAAAGCCACGCAGCCGGCCAGTCCGGACCATGATCCTTGTGCAGCTGATCGATGCGATTGAGGTCTTCCTTGCCCGAGGCGCCAGCGAAGGCGAGCGCGACCGGGCCAAGCGCCATGTCGAATAGCCGCCTGCCCTCGGGGCTTGCGACGTAGTATTCGCGCTTCGGCGTTGCCGTCGCGACGATCTCGATCTGGCGCTCGTTGAAGCCGATGCGCTCATAGAATTCGCGCGTGCCCGGCTCTCGCGCGGCGCCGTTCGGCAGGCAGATCTTGGTCGGACAGCTTTCCTTGAGCACGTCGATGATGCCCGACCGTTCGGCGTCGGATATCGACTGTGTCGCCAGAAGCACCGCGCAGTTCGCCTTGCGCAGCACCTTGAGCCACTCCCTGATCTTGTCCCTGAAGGTGGGATGGCCGAGCATTAGCCAGGCCTCGTCGAGAACAATGAGACTGGGCGCGCCCGTCAGGCGTTTTTCGATCCTGCGGAAGAGATAGAGGAGCACGGGCACGAGATTGCGCTCGCCCATGTTCATCAGCTCCTCGATTTCAAAGGTCTGGAACGCGCCGAGCGCCAGCCCGTCTTCCTCGGCGTCGAGAAGTTGCCCCATCGGCCCGTCGACCGTGTAATGGTGGAGCGCGTCCTTGATTTCGCGCATCTGCACCCCGCTCACGAAATCCGAGAGCGAGCGGCCGCGCGCCGACGCCATGAGGCCGACCTGCCGCGAGATCGCGTTGCGATGATCTGGTGTGATCGCAACACCTTGCATAGCGATCAGCGTCTCGATCCATTCGCTTGCCCAGGCCCGATCTCCCTCGGTCGACAACTCGGCCAGCGGGCAGAACGACAGGGAAGTCCCCTCCCCTGCCCCGACCTCATAATGATCGCCCTCCGCGGCGATCGTGAGCGGGCGCAGGGACCGGCCCTTGTCGAAGGCGAAGATCTGCGCGTTCTCGTAGCGGCGAAACTGGGCCGCAATCAGCGCGAGCAATGTCGACTTGCCCGAACCGGTCGGACCGAACACGAGCGTATGCCCTACATCGTCGACATGAAGGTTCAGCCGGAAGGGCGTCGAGCCCGAAGCGACCTGCATCAAGGGTGGGGATCCGGTCGGATAGAACGGGCACGGCGCGGTCGTGCTGCCTGACCAGACCGAGTTGAGAGGAATGAGGTCCGCCAGATTGCGCGTGTTGACGAGCGGTTCGCGGACATTGGCATAGGTGATGCCCGGCAGGCTGCCGAGATAGGCTTCGGTCGCATTGAGTGTCTCGATGCGCGCGCCGAACCCTTCGGCCTGGACAAGCCGGCGCACCGCCTCGGCCTGGTCGCGCAACCGCGCGTCGTCGGTATCGAAGAGGACGATCACCGGTGTGTAATAGCCAAAGGCGACGAGCTGGGAAGAGGCCTCGGCAATGGCGTCCTCGGCCTCGGCGACCATCGTCATGGCGTCCTGGTCGACCGCGCGGCTCTGGGTCTGGAAAAGCTGGTCGAAGAACGGCCGCACCTTCTGCTGCCATTTCTTGCGGGTGCGTTCGAGCTTTGCACGCGCTTCCTGGTCGTCGAGGAAAATGAAGCGGCTCGACCACCGGTAAGTGAGCGGCATCAGGTCGAGCGAATTGAGAATGCCCGGCCAGCTCTCGGCCGGAAGCCCGTCGATCGCGACGACGGCCAGATACCGCCCGTCGACCACCGGCGAGAGGCCATGGTGGAACTCGGCCGTGGCCAGCCAGTCGAGATACATCGGGATCGCCGGCAGTCGAACCGGATGGCTCTCTCCCACGATGCAGAACCGGATGAACTGGAAGAGTTCATCGTACTGGATCTCGCGGCCGGTCTCAGGGTCGGCGACCGTGCGCGTCACCATGCGCCGGATCGAAAGCACATTGGCCAGATACTGCTCGAACTCGCGGATAGACGTGCGGAAGGTCTCCAGGACCACATCGGCGTAGGTCTCCGAGCGGCTGTCACTGTCAGAATAGACATAGCGTGCGAGGCCCGACCGCCGTCGTTCGGGCGGCCGGTAAGTGAGAATGATCGCGTGCTGGCTCTCGTAATGCCCGCTTTCGGCCTCGAAATGCGCCCGGCGTTCGTTGTCGATCGCGCGTGTCACAGGCTCAGGGAAATGACAGTCCTCGCGTGCGGGATAGGCGACGGTGGGGATGCGCACCGCCTCGACCTGGATCATCCAGCCCGAGCCGAACCGGGACAGAATCGTGTTGATCTGCCTCGACACCTCATTGCGCTCGAGATTGGTCGAGCTTTCCGAGTCCGGGCCGGCAAAATACCAGCCGGCCATCACCGACCCATCCTTGAGCAGGATCACGCCGTCGTCGACCAGGCCCGCATAGGGCAGAAGGTCGGAGAAGGACGGCCGGGTGTTGCGGAACTGACGAAGCGCGACCATTCCAGTCAGGGCCTCCGCCATGGTGAGGCGGTCGGACGGTAGCCCGCGCGGTAGCGAATATGGCGCAGATAGACCTGCCGCATCATCGGATCGGCTTTGGCCATCATGCGAAGCGCAGCCAACGCGGCGGTCCAGATAGCGATCCCGAGCAGCACGGAAAACCACGTCAGGACCACGAAGATCAGGATCACCGCGGCAAGACCGGTCAGCAACACCAGCTCCCGATCGGCCCCCATCAAATGGTTCGGGCGCGAAAGCGCCCGATGGATGCGGGATCGTGTGAGAGCAACGCCTGGCTCAGCCATCGCTCCCCTCCCCTGCCCCGGCCGGCGGCGCCTCGTCGGCCGGATAGCCGATCGAGGCGCCGCTCGCGCCGAATAGGCCAACGATCTGCGTGGCGCCGAGGAGGATGCCGGCGACCAACACGACATACATCAGCCGGCGCGCGAAATCGTTGAGCTCTCCGCCAAAGATGAGCATGCCGCCTGCGACCGCAACGGCGGCCAGCGCGATGAACCCCGCAACCGGACCGGTGATCGATTGCTGTATCTGCTGGAGCGGCCCCTCCCAGGGCAGACCGCCGCCACTTGAGGCGAGCGCCGGCGTTGCAAGAGCGACAAGTAGGAGCGTTGCCGCAACCGGGATGGCGGCCAGAGCGCGGCTGTTACGCGGCATGACTTTCCTCGTCGATCTGGGGATGGTGATCTGTCGCGTAGCGCGCGCCGTCGAAGCCGGTGACATACATGACATCACGCACCCGCCGCCCGTGGCCGGCGCGTTCGATCGAAACGACGAGGTCGACGGCTTCACCGATCACTTCTCGCATCGGCTGCTGGCTGACCTCTGCGGTCAATTGCTCGAGGCGGCGAAGCGCGGAGATGGTGCTGTCGGCATGAATAGTCGTCACGCCGCCCGGGTGGCCGGTATTCCATGCCTTGATGAGGGTGAGCGCGGCACCGTCGCGAACCTCGCCGACAATGATCCGGTCCGGCCTCAGCCGCATCGTGCTCTTGAGAAGCCGGGCCATGTCCACTGTGTCGCTGGTATGAAGGGCAACCGCGTTCTCGGCGCCGCACCGGATTTCCGCGGTGTCTTCCAGGATGACCAGACGGTCATCGGGCGACCGGGCGACGATCTCAGCAATCACTGCGTTGGCAAGCGTAGTCTTGCCCGATCCGGTTCCGCCGCTGATCACGATGTTCATGCGCGAGGCAACGGCGCTCCGCAGCACGGTTGCCTGGCGGTGAGTCATGATTCCTGCGCGCACATATTCCTCGAGCGGAATGAGCCGGGATGCCCGCCTTCGAATGGTGAACGTGGGCGCAGCGACGATTGGTGGGAGCAGACCCTCGAAGCGGTGCCCGCCGATCGGGAGTTCGCCCGAGATGATCGGCTGGCTCGCATCCACCTCGGTCTGCAGCGCATGGGCCACGCTGCCGATAATGATTTCGGCTGCGCCGGGCGCGAGCTCACCAATGGGCCCGACCCCCTGCCCCAACCGTTCAACGAACAGCCGGCCATCGGGATTGAGCATGATCTCGACGACCAGCGGATCCTCGAGTGCCCCGCAGATCGCCTCGCCGAGCGCGTCCTGCAGTTTGCGCACGAGCCGGTCGTGCGATCGCGCCCGGCTCATCCGGCAACTTCCACAAACTGGACCTCGCTAGACGCAGATGTCTCGTATCGAGCGGCTCTGCACCGCTCTCGTCTCCATGGCATGTTTCCGTCCTACAAATGCGATCGACGGGCCTATCGATCATGGATAACTACGTTCCGTCAGCCCGGCAGAATTGCCGGGTTTGGTTGGGGTGAGTCGGGTTCCGGACGGCGGATTGGAGGATATTTGGTTTCCCCGGGCCCAACGGCCGGGTTCGGCCCCGGCAATTCTGCCGGGCCAGGATTTGCTCCAGGTATCATCGGGCAAAGTTGTTAAGTGACTGAGAGAAAAGGGAAAAGGCCGCCAAAGTCACGGCTTCCGCCGTTCTTGGTCGCCCTTCTGGCAACCTTCTGTTAACCTAAAATCGCTTGCCAGAGAACGGGAATCGCTCATACTGGCGCCAGATTGGCCGAATGGCTGAATATGGCGCTATTTTCTCGTTCGGGGGACAAAGCGGAGATGGCATTTCTCCCAAGTTTTGAGTTTGACGACAAGATCCTCGCCCAAGGGGCCGAGATCTCGCGCAAGCTCGACCAACTGAGGGTCGAGAAGTTTCCGACCGAAGGGCAGAAGACGCTTCGGCGGTTCTCGATGGCCGAGGTCGCCCATTATCTCGGGATCAGTCCAAACAATCTGAAACGCCTCCATCTCGAAAAGAAAGGCCCCGAGCCGTTCGTCGTTGCCGGCGGACGGCGCTTTTACTCGGCCGAGCAGATGACCGAGCTGCGGGACTATCTCGATAAGCACGGGCGATCGGATTCCAAGAAGTATGTGCCCTACCGCAAACCCGGCGAAAAGCTGCAGGTCATTGCGGTCGTCAATTTCAAAGGCGGGTCGGGAAAGACCACCACCACGGCACATTTGGCGCAGCACCTTGCGCTCACGGGTCACAGGGTCCTGACGGTGGATCTCGATCCGCAGGCTTCGCTATCGGCCCTCCATGGCTTCCAGCCCGAGCTCGACAAGAACCCCTCGCTCTACGATGCGATCCGATATGAGGATGCGGCGCCCGTCGAAGACGTTATTCGCAAGACGAATTTCCCGTTGCTCGACATCATCCCTGCGAACCTTGAACTGCAGGAATATGAGTACGAGACGCCGCTTGCGATGCAGTCTCCGTCTCAAGAAGGAAAGCGGTTCTTCACAAGGGTCGCCAAGGCGTTGGATTCGGTCAGTGACCGCTATGACGTCGTGGTCATCGATTGCCCTCCTCAGCTTGGCTACCTGACGCTCTCGGCACTCTCGGCCGCCACGTCGGTTCTAATTACAGTCCATCCGCAGATGCTGGACCTGATGTCCATGAGTCAGTTTCTGCTGATGCTGGGCAACATCATGAAGTCGATCAAGAATGCTGGCGCGCACGTCCAGCTGGACTGGCTGCGCTATCTCATCACCCGATACGAACCCACGGACATTCCCCAGGCGCAGATGGTCGGCTTCATGCAGTCGATGCTTGCCGAGGAAATCCTGAAGAACCCGATGCTCAAATCCACGGCGATTTCCGACGCCGGCCTCACCAAGCAGACGCTCTATGAGGTCGAGCGATCGAACTTCAATCGGGATACTTACGATCGTGCAATCGACAGCATGGATGCCGTGAACTTCGAGATTCAGGGACTGATTCACCAGGCATGGGGGCGGCTGTGATGTTGACTGCCGTCAAAACCGCCAAAAAAGTACGCGGTTTCAAGCGCATAAGTCGGATAAGGGGGTGCTAGTCAAATGGCGCGGAAAAATCCCTTTGCGAGCATTATGGACAACGGCAACGTTCCCGCCGAGCGCCCGGTCGCGCGAGACTACGCCTTCAAGGGTGCATCACGCTCGCTTATAAGCTCGATCGACGAAATGGCAGCGCAGGCAGGCAAGCTGCTCGAGGGCGAGACGATAATCGAGGTTGACCCCGACTTGGTGGACCAATCCTTCGCCAACGACCGGCTCAACGTTGATCAGGAAGACTACGAGGCCGACTACGCCCAGGTGCTGGAGTCGATCCGCAGTTCCGGTCAGAACTCCCCGGCCCTCCTTCGCCCTCATCCCGAGCGGTCCGGCCGATACATGCTTGTCTTCGGTCGCCTCCGCTGGCGCGCCGCTAAGGAGCTTGGTGTCAAGCTTCGCGCTGTCATTAAAGAGATCTCCGAGCGCGACCATGTGATCGCCCAGGGACAGGAAAACAACGCACGAGCGAACACGTCCTTCATCGAGAAAGCGCTGTTTGCCGCCGACATCGTTCAACGGAAATTCGACGAGGACAACGCGACCGCCCTCGCCGCGATCGGTGTCGATCGGCCGACACTTTCGAAGATGCTCTCTGTCGCGTCGATACCCAAGGACCTGCTCGAAGCGATCGGCCGCGCCAAAGCCGTCGGTCGTGATCGCTGGTACGAACTCAAGCTCCTCCTCGGCAAGCCGGGCAATGTCGACGCTGCCCTGGCTCTGACGTCGAATTCCGATTTTCAAGGGATGCCAAGCGAAGCGCGGTTCGAAGCTATCGTCGCGAAGCTGAAAGCCTCAAAGCCACGGCGCCGTGCCGCGCCGGCACCATCTAAACGCACTTGGGCGCCGTCTGATGGGCGTGTTACCGCGGAGATGGTGGCCAGTGGCAAGAAATTCACCATCGCCCTGAAGGCGAAGGGGACCGACGCAACAGCGTTCGGTGACTACCTCTCGGAAAATCTCAGCGAGTTGTATGAGGCTTTCCGTCGGGAAAAACGAGCAACCACAAACGGAGATTGAGCGCAAAAGAAAAAGGCCCCCGAAACGGCATTCCGGAAGACCTTCTCTTTAAGTTTGGCGACTGAGAGAATCCCACTTCCGCGAATCATAGTCAAGACCATTCAGGTCGGTTTGAGCGCCAATTCGGCGAGCAGGTTTCTTTTGCCTAGCGATAGGTGAAGAGAAATGCAGACGCATACCCCAACGACACCCTTTGGGCGGCGAACGATGTCGCTTGGCATGATGGCAAGCCAGGCTGTGGCGAAGACCGTGCCGGAAGGCGCGCAGGTCCAGAAATGGAAAGTGTTCCATTCGATCCGGGAGGCACGCGATCTGATCGGCGCCACGGACCGCGGACTCGCCATTCTCAACGCCCTGCTCTCGTTCCATCCGGAAGCGGAGCTCTCGGGCGACGGTGAACTGATTGTCTGGCCGTCGAACGAGCAGCTCATGGCCCGTGCAAACGGAATGCCGGCGACAACGCTGCGGCGGCACCTGGCCGTCCTGGTCGACTGCGGGCTGATCATTCGTCGCGATAGTCCGAACGGCAAACGCTATGCCCGCAAGGGCAGAGGAGGGCAGGTCGAGCAGGCATATGGGTTCGATCTGTCCCCGATCGTTGCCCGAGCGGAGGAGTTCGAGGAACTGGCGGACGCGGTTCGGGCCGAAAAGAATGCCTTTCGGCTTGCCAAGGAACGTCTCACGCTGCTGCGCCGCGACGTCGTCAAGCTCATCGAGACGGGCATCGAGGAGAACGTTCCGGGCAATTGGGGCAGGGTACAGCAGACCTACCAGGCGATTGTCAGCCGCTTGCCGCGATCGGCCCCCCGGCAACTCATTGAGGATATCTGCTGCGATCTCCACGGTCTCTACACGGAGATCCTCGAGATACTGGAATCATTCGCAAAAACACAGAATCCGGATGCCAATGAGTCCCATTCTGGTCGCCACATACAGAATTCAAACCCAGACTCCATATCTGAATCTGAAGAGGGCTCTCGAAAAGAGAATGAAGCGGGCGGCAGCGCCGCGGAAAACGACAACCTGCGGAGCTTGCCGAAGCGAGAGTTGCCCTTGGGGATCGTGCTTGATGCTTGCCCGGACGTGAAGGATTTGGTGCCAGGGGGCGAGATACGCCACTGGCGGGACTTTCTGGCGGCCGCGGAGGTGGCCCGGCCACTGCTTGGGGTCAGCCCCAGCGCCTGGCGAGAAGCCTGCGAGGCCATGGGCGAGGTTCAGGCCGCGATTACGCTCGCGGCGATCCTGCAGCGCACCGACCAGATCAACAGCGCTGGCGGTTACCTGCGCAGCCTGACGGACAAGGCGAGGGAGGGCAAATTCTCCACCTGGCCGATGGTAATGGCGCTTTTGCGCGCCAAGCTAGATGCCCGCCGGTCTTCCGCCGAAAAGCCTACGGAGCCGCAAAGCGATGGGAACAAGGCAGGCGAGCGTTTGGAGGTCTCGGACGCGCTGCTGCGGTCACTGGAACGCCCGAGAAGCTGAGGGTGCCTCGATGAGCCGAACTGCCTTATTTCCTCCGGCCATCCTTCGGCAGAAACTCTGTGCTCAGTCGCCGTCGACAAGCCCGTCGAATGCCTCGAGCAGTGCGTCGACGATCGCTTGGCCAAGAGCGTTCGCGGTTTCACCGATCCGTCGTTCGTCTTCGTTCCGGACCGCTGTAGCGAGATCCGAACCTTGGTCCTCCAGGATCGATTGGGCCCGCGCGATCGCCCATTGCGCGAAGTCGTCCCGGCTGTTGACGGTCATCGTTTCCATTGCAGCGCTCTCCGGGTTCGTTGGCGTATGCTGGCGACGGTCGGCACCCGCGATCTGTACCGCGTTCGCGCCCCAACGTCATTCCGGCTTCCGTGCTCAGGCTGCCTCGAGCAGGCCGCTGCGTTTTGCCCGGTCGAGAAGATTCTTGACGGAAGAGGGCGCCCACCTCGTACCGCCCCGCGGCGTGCGCTCATGAAGGCGCTCGAGCTGGTTTGCGATTTCGCGCAAGGTGAGCTCCGGATTGGAGGAATGGATCCCCGCCACAAGCGTCATCAGGCGGTCCTCGGGCGGTCGTGGCGGCGACTTTCTCAGAAGCGACTTGTCGGCCATGCCTTCGCTGACCATCCACTTCACCGCGCGCCGCAGGCGCTCAGGGGTCCAATCGAAGCCGCGTTGCTTGAGGACGCGCGAGATGTCGTCCCAGGTGTCGTCCGGTCGCATTCGCCGGACGATCGGAAGCCATTGATTGGCAGTGGACTGGATGCGCGCGCCGTAGGCCGCCTTCTGAGCAGCCGTCATCTTGGCCAGCATCTCCGGCCGACGTTCCCGAACCCCAGGATTGCCTGGTAGCCGACCTTTTGCCTTGGCGGCTTTGACGCCTGCTTTCGTCCGCTCCGAGTTAAGAGCCCGTTCCAGCTGGGCGACGGCGCCAAGGACCTGCAGCGAAAACATCCCCTGCGGCGTCGTGGTATCGATGGGATCGCTCAGCGAGCGGAAATAGGCGCCTTTAGACGTCAGCTCCTCGATGACATTGAGCAGGTGGCTCACCGAGCGCGCCAGGCGGTCGAGGCGAACGACAACGAGGGTGTCGCCGGCGCCGATCTCGCGCACAAGCCGGGCGAGGGCAGGGCGGGTCCGCGAGGCGCCGGAACCATGCTCCTGGATGATTGTGTCGCATCCGGCCGACCTCAGTTCCATCTCCTGCGCTTCCGTCGCCTGCTCGTCCGTGGAGACGCGCGCATAGCCGATAAGCCGGCCCTGTGGTCGACGGGAAGAGGGATTGGGCGGTGTTTTGGCCATTTGGAGAGCCTGAGAGCCGTGTTGAAGGCGAATTTACAAACATAGAAGATACGGATAATCGATCGTTTGTAAACGTCTCTTGGCACTTGTTTGTCGAACTCACAGCTGCACAGACGCCGGAAATGTATAGCTTTCGGGCCTCCCGTGCGTCCGGGCGATCGGCTGTACACTCTCGATAGGCGGCCGCTGCCGATAGTGGCCACACGCATCGGAAAAATCGCCGGTTGGTCAAGTAAAGGCTTCACTAGCTTGACATAGGCAAATCAGATAGCGTTGAAACAATGACTTACGAGATCGGCAAACTGTCGCTTGAGACGCTCGTTCGGCCTGTCGCAAAGGCTACCGAGGCTGTCGGTTTTACTTCCCGATTTCAATTGAAGCGCTAAGGTGAAATTCCTGCACTCCCAGACTGCGCCACTTCGGCTGTAATCGGGGAGGGGAGGGGGCTTTTCAGAGCCCGGACGCCTTGGTGAGGTTGGTCCGGAACCGGTCGCGCCGGCGCTGATATTTGCGGGTCATCTCAGCGGAAGCATGGCCGAGCTGCTTCTGGACGTAGCGCTCCTCGATGTCGGCCGAGGATGCGAGACCTGAACGCAGCGAGTGGCCGGCAAACAGGAGCACACGCTCCGCATCCGGCAGATCGGCGCGCACGCCGGCGGCAAGCACGGTCTGCTTGACCAGGCGGGCGACATGCTTGTCGGAGAGCCGTTGGACGTCGACGGTCTTGTTGTCCTTGAAGATGCGGCGAAAGAGGGGGCCTCGCGCAATGCGACCGTACTTGATCCAGGTTTCGAGCGCGACCACCGGGCAAGTGTGGTCGCTAGAGCCGCGGCCGACCTCGACCTCGCGCCAGCGGCTGCCCTTGCCGCGCAGCGTCACCAGCACGCCCTTGCCCGGAAGGATCTCGATCCAGCCGGCACCGTCGCTGTCATCGTCGCGCATGACGTCGAGGCCGACGATCTCGGAACGGCGCAGGCCGCCGGCGAAGCCGAGGAGCAGGATGGCGCGGTCGCGGAGACCTCTCAGGTCGTGGCCGAGCGTGGCGAGCATGGCGACGAGGTCGTCGCCGATGACGGCTTCCTTCACGCGCGGCGGCCTGGTGTGCTTGCGGCGGATGCCTGCGAGCACGGTGGAGATGTGGCGATCGGCCCGGTCGATGGAAAACCCGCGCTGCGTAAAGTTCCAGGAAATGCCGGAGAGTCGGCGCTCGATCGTCGAGACGGAGAGAGCCGGGGCACCGAGCTTGGCGCCGCCGGCGGCGCAGGCGCCGATATAGAGCCCGATCACCTTGGAATCCGGGGGCAGGGTATCGAAACCGTTGCGCCGGCACCAGGACGAAAAATGCTTCCAGTCCTTGGCGTAGGCGCTGCGGGTGTTTTCGGAGCTGGCGTTGTCGGCATAGTCCCGCGCGGTTTCGACCAGATCCTCGACATGCGCCGGGACGCGTGGTGTGGGCTGGCCCATCTCCATGACGAGGTCGATAATATCGGGCAACTCGCCGTCGAGCGGATCCTCGGCCGGGAGATTGCTTTTGGCGGGTTTTGGCGGGGGATTTTCCATGATTTGCGAGGCTACCAGAATATGTCCGGTAATGGAAGCTTACCGGACATAAAACAGTAACGACAGGCGCGGCGCTTTTGGCCCATTTTTGTTGCAAAAACCGCCGCCATGATTCATCCTGTTGGCGATGATTCTGCGCCCGAAATCCTCACCACGCCACCAGGGGCCGATGCTCGCCGCCCCTGCGGCCGCTCCGTCGGTCGCGCTTCCGGACTGGCTGCGGCGCGCCGTTCCCGATGCGCAAAGCCTTGCAGCGAAAGGGTCCGGGCCAAGTGCCCTTGAGGACATCGCGGTTGCCGCCGGCGCCGCGATCGGCGCGCTCGATGCCGTGGTCCGCCGAAAGGAGCGATGGGCCGGCGTGTGGCGGCAGCGACTGGCACTCGCCGCGGCGGCGGTGACGACCAGGCAGGCCGGGCGAACCGAGGACGAAGCGGCGCTGCGCGACGCCGTTCTGCTCACCCGGCCCGGCGACGATGTCGGCCCGGCGGGCCGAATGCTGCTGGCTTGGCGCCGGCTGGCGGCACGGCCCGCGGAGGAACTGCTGACCGAGGCGAGCATCGCCAGCGTGCTTGATGCCTTGGGCCTCGCCCGGGACGACGAGACGGCGAGCGATCTCGCCGAAGAACTTCGGCAGCTTGCGGCGACCGAAGGCACCGTCGGTGTGCTGATCGGCGCCTTCGCGGCCGTCGAGCGGCGCGGCCTTCCGCGCACTCTTGGATGCTGGATCGCCGATGCGATGCTTGCGCAGCGGCTGGGCTGGGCGCACGCCGTGGCGCTGCTCGGCGAAGATGCTGGCGTAAATAGTTCCGGTCGGCCACGGCTCTCCACTGGCATCGCGGCGACGAGCATCGAGGCGGTTCCCGCGCGTGCGAAGACCTTGCTCGCCGCACAGGCGCGTGCGGCGTTGCGCGCCGTCGACCTGTCCGCCGACATCGAGCGCCGGGCGGATCGGCTGATCGCCGTGGCGCCCGGTCTTCGCGCCCGAGGTGCGGACGTCGTCGTCGACCGGCTCTTGTCCGACGACGCGATCGTCGCATCGGCAAAGATCGCCGGTATGAGTGACCGCAGCCTGCGTCGTCTGTTCGAGCGCCTGGTCGAGCTCGGCGCCGTGCGCGAGCTTTCCGGCCGCGCCGCCTTCCGCATCTACGGGATCTGACGAGGATGGCGGAGGCGTCGCGAGCAAGAAGGAAGAAGGGGCGGCCGGACGATGGTCTCTTCGACCGCGAGCTTGACCATCTGCCGCCAGAGGCGCGCTGGAGGGAATGGATGAATCGCGTCGAAGCATCCATCTTTGCGGCCAGCGAGCCAGTCGGCCGCGAGACATTGGCGCGCATCGTCGGCAAAAGCTGCAGCATCGACCTTCTCATCGACGACATCCGCGAGGAGTTGCGCGGCCGCCCCTACGACCTGGTTGCCGTCGCCGGCGGCTGGAAGCACCTGACCCGTCCGGCCTACGCCGACGCCATCCGTACCGCCGTCGGCGCAAGCGAGCGAACGGTCGACCTCACGCAGTCGGAGATGCTGGTTCTGATGTGCATCGCCTACTTCCAGCCGATCACCCGCGCGGAACTGTCGTCCTTCTTCGGCAAGGAGATTAGCCGCGACCTGATCGGCAATCTTCGCTCTCACGGCTTCATCGCGTCGGGTCCACGCGCGCCGCAGCCCGGGGCGCCCTACACCTACGTCACCACGCCGGCCTTCCTGCTCGAGTTCGGGCTCGACACGCTGCGAGACCTGCCCGACCGCGAGGCGCTCGAGGATGCCGGGCTGCTCTCGAAGGAAAAGCTGCTGGCTGGAGACATCATGCCCGGGTTCGAGGATGCCGGCGACAATGGCGACTATGGCGCCATCGACGAGTAAACGGACGTGTTCAAGATCACGGGATTTGACCACGCTGTTTGGCCGCGCGGCCGGTCCGATGACCGGCCACACGCACATAGGCGGTCAGCAGATCGGCAAGGTCAGCACTGGGCGGTATCGGCCGCCTGGATGATCGCGGCCGCGCCTGATGTTCATCCAGGAAATCCGCAAAGCGCGAAATCAGCGCGTCATGACCGCCGGCAGCCACAATCGTCCGGCGCCGGTATGCGTCGACGGTGTCCATGTCGTTCACCAGCCAGTCGGGAGGTTTTGCTGCAAGCGCCTCGAAGCAGCGAATGCGCGCGGCGGTCGAGAGATTCGTCAATGTCCTCCCCGAACGGACCTCGGCGGCGATCGGCGTGCGCAGCACACGCGAGACAGCGTCGTTGGTTCTCGCCGAACCCCTGACCGACTCCACCCGGCATATATCCGCGATCGCGCGTTCCAGGCGGCGTGCGGACGCCTTGACCGAGGCCTTCGGCGCAGCACGGAGGTCGTATCCACATCGCGCGCAAAAATGCTGCGGGACCAAATCGGCTTGGTCGAAGGTCGCGATGCCGGCGTGGCAGGTAGGGCATCGATCCCGAAGCCCGCAGGCATGTACGAAGCACGAGACACGCGATGCCAGCCGCCACTGCCGCCGGAAATACGTGGCCTCGTCCCCGGCAAGGCAAAGCGGGCAGTATTGCATCCAGGTCGAGCGGTTTCGGTGCGCGTTATCGCGCAGCGGCAGCAGGAGCGCTGCCGTGGCCCAGCCGTTCATTGTCATCGACGAGATATCTGCCGGCGCCAGACTTGTCTTTTGGCTGAGCAGCGTGGTGATGTTGCGCGGCAGGCGAAGGTCGAGGCGCGGCGACCACATCCCGTCGC
This sequence comes from Aminobacter sp. Piv2-1, assembly GCF_037625995.1. Lineage (NCBI taxonomy): Bacteria > Pseudomonadati > Pseudomonadota > Alphaproteobacteria > Hyphomicrobiales > Phyllobacteriaceae > Aminobacter > Aminobacter sp. Piv2-1. The sequence goes on along the minus strand of NZ_JARKMU010000012.1, from coordinate 145,468 downwards.
CGAATCCGAGAACGCCAGCGAACGACCGTGGGGCGATGCCGTTCGCGGTTCCAAGACGGTGGAGCCAACTCGACAGCAGTTCGTTCGGAAGCGCCTGGACGGAAACCGGCCACCTATCCGGAGCGACGTCGCCATATCGTTCGCGGACCTCGATCGCGAAACCCGCCCGTGCGGCGCCACCCGTCACAGCAGGTCCTCGCGTACCGGCGCCCGGCGGCGCTTCGTGACCGATACGTAGTTCAGGGCCTCGATGCCCGATTTGGTGATCCGCTCCTCACCGGACCTCACCGCGGCCGCGGCCGCCGTGGAGACGATCGCCACGATCTCGCCAATCAGACCCTCGGAGAGCTGGAAGATCGTGCGCGCCAGGGGTTCATCCGAAAGATTGGATGCGCGGGCGAGCGGCAGCGCGCTCTCAAGGCTGTCGAGCAGCGCAAGAAACTCCTCGCCATATTGCCAACGCGGGACGGCTTGCAGGTCGAAGCGGGTTGCCATTTCGGCGGTCTGGTTGATGAAGTCGTAGACTGCGACCTCGCCGATCAGAACAGGCGAGATGTCGAACTGGCGACCGATCCTTCGAAGGAAGGCAAGCACGGCTTCTACGTCGCGCGCCCTGCCGCGGAGAGCATTGTGGAACTCATCGAAGATCAGGATCCTGGGGTTCAACCTGTGGAGCAGATGATCGATTTGCTCGGCCTTGCGGCCCACGTCCCGGCTGCTGCCCGTCGGCGCGCGCAACGCCTGCAGGATGCTTCCGTAGAAATGGGAAAGACCTGCACCTTCGCGCGTCTGCACCACCCACACGCGTTGCTGTTCGGCTGTTTTCAGATGTCCGACGGCGAACCGTTCGGCGATCATCGTCTTGCCGTTGGCATAGGGCCCGACGAGCATCAGACCGCGGGTCCGCAACGACCGTGGCCGCGACAGAAGCTCGGCAAGGCGTGTATGCGCCGTGACCGCGACCTCGTGTCCGATCCACCGCGGCGCCTGGATGTAGGCGATCCGCTCTTCCGTGCCGTGGTCGAGGTGGGGACGAACGTGATCAAGCAGATGGTCTGCCACGTCACCAATCCTCCACAGGCAAACGGCGCTTCTGGCGAACGGGATGGTCGGCAGGCGCCGCTGTCGCCGGCCGCATCGCGTCATAGGGCTTGAGTGCGTCTGCGGCATGAGATTTTCGCACTGCATTGCGAAGCTCGGCCTTAGACGGTTTCGGTCCGCCGGCGATGTCCGCGATCTGCCGGCGGAGCTTCACCTTCTCGACATCCGTGCGCGCATTCGCGGTGCGCCGCTGCAGCCGGTCGGCCTCGTGCTCCCACAATGTCATCGGAGCGAGCATGCCGTCGCGCCGCCCCACCGGCCGAGAATCCCTCGTCTCCGGATCCCTGATATAGACGTGGCTGATATCGCGTGGATCGTACCGAACCTCGAGCTTGCCCAGCCGGTCCCGCTGCGGGACCAGGCTGCCCAGCCAGGACGAGTAGTAGTCGAGCGCGAACATGCTGACGCCCTGCGGCGACAGGCTCCGCTCCGTCCCGGGCATGAATGCCAGCAGAACCCGCATGGGATCGTCGTCGAAGCGCGCAAGATCGTGCGCCTGCCGGTCCCATTCTGTTGCCGGCACCTTCAGCGTCCTCGCGTTCTCCTGAGTGTTATGGTCGATCACCGCGAGCGCTACGCACCGTTCGAGATCGGCGAAGCTGAGACGCGCCCGCCGCTCGGCAGGATACTGGTCGCGGTCCTCTACGGATCGGCCGGTCGTGCCGGGCTTGGTTGCCAGAACCGAATTGAGCTTCCCGAGCAGCCTCTCGACCACGCCGCCCTGGTGAACGAGACCGCGATCCCGGTATCGGATACGGATGCCGTAGTCCTCGCACCCGCGCTGGAAGGCATTGCCCTTGAACTCCTTGGCCGAGTCGGTGACCAGCGACCGAGGCCGACCGAACATCGGCCAACCATGCTCGATGCTGCGTGCGGTCAACCATTCTTCCTTCGGACACATCGCGTGTGCCAGGCATAGCGCGACCGACAGCGCCGATGGCTTTTCGAGCGTGAGGCAGAAGCCGAGAATGCAACGTGTCGCCACGTCGGTGACGATCGTGAGGTAGGCCCGGCCGATGAACGTTCCGCCGCCCTCTACGACCTCGACGAAGTTTATGTCGGTCGGAGTGTGATCGATCTGGCAGACATCGAGCAGACGCTCGGCATGGATGTAGCCCGGCCGCGGCCTGAGCCGATGGAGATGCTTCGGATTCGCGGATCGCTTCTTCGCGATCTCCTCCGGGCTAAACAGCGCAGGAATACGTCGGGCCACCGTAACGTAGGACGGCACAGCCAAACCAGCCTCTTCGCAGCGGGCGCGGACCTCGGCTACGACTGGAGCGAGCGGCGGAGCCTCCAGGACAAGCCAATGTTCGCGCAGCGTCGTCGCGATGATCTCTTCGGCTTCCGGCTGAAGCCGCTTCTCGCGGATTCCGTCCCCTCTGGGCAGAAGCGAGGCCACGGTCCGGTCGACACGGTATCGTGTCAGTAGATTGTAGATCTGTCGGGTCGAGAGGCGCAGCTCGGCCGATGCGCGCGCGATTGCAGATTGCCGCGGACCCGGTCCGTCGAGAATTCGGTCCAGCTCGCGAGCGACCCGTCGCGCCGCCAACCATGCTTCATCGGAACGGGCCAAGGCCGCCGGCTTTTTTCGGCTTTGCGATCGATAGGTCAAATTGAGCGGTCATTGAAATCGCTAGTGAAAAATCGCCTCCATTGTAGCAGCCAAACCTAAACAGCATATGACGTTCGGACTTTTGCTGTCCCCTGTTCTCTATTTCGGTGGTCGGGCCATGAATTCCCGCACCTCCTCGGCTATCCAGGTCCGGAAGGCACGAACTTTTGGATGGTCCCGATTGCCTGCCCGGTGGACGAGATCATATCCCCATTCGACGTCCATCTTGGCTTGCGGGAACACAACCACAAGGCGGCCTGCCGTCAGGTCTTCGGCGACCAGCACATTGCGCCCGAGGGTGACGCCTTCCCTTCAAATCGCCGCCTCGATCGACATGCTCTCGAGCGTGTAGCCTGGGAAGCGGCATCGGCCGCTTCCCAGGCTATCCAGACGTCAGCTTTTGATTTCAATGCGTTTTGCCTGCGACTGCGCTTTCACCGTCTTCGGCAAGGTCACGGACAGGACGCCGTTCTTGAAGCGAGCGTCGATCTTGTTCTCCTCGACCTCGTAACCGAGGGGGATACGACGCTCGAAGCGGCCGTAGGTGCGTTCCGAGAATTGCCGTTCCTTGTCCTCCGTCTCCGAACGCTTCTCGCCTCGCAGCGTCAGCACGCCGTCATCGAACAGGACCTCGATGTCCTTCTCGTCCATACCGGGCACTTCAGCCGTCACCTTGATCTCCTTGTCGTTGTCGGAGATCTCGACGCTCGGCCAGTTCCCGCCGAAGGAGGACGCTCTGCCGAGGGACGGCAGGCGTCCGTCGAAACCGCGGAAGACATCGTCGAACAGCCGGTTCACCTCGCGATGCAGCGACAGGAACGGATCGCGCTCGTTGTCGCGGAACAGGCTCGGAACGCGGCTCTCTTCATGCCCCCAGGGGATAAGATCGCGTACGCTCATCGTTCGTCTCCTTTCATTGTCTCTGGCTTTCCCGGATTCCTCCGGATCGCCTCAGGCGGCCTGCTTCTCGGCCCGCTTATCTACGGCCTTGACGGTCCTGGCCTCGATGCGGGAACCGGCATTGCCGCTACCGATCTCGATCTTGCGCGGCTTCATCTCCTCGGGAATCTCGCGCTGGAGATCGATCGTCAGCAGGCCGTTGACGAGGCTGGCTCCGGTCACCTTCACATGGTCGGCGAGCTCGAAGCGGCGCTCGAACGGCCGCCCGGCGATCCCGCGATGCAGGTAGTCGCCGTTGTCTTCCGCCGTTCTCTCGCCGGAGACGACAAGCATGTTGGGCTCGTGCACGATACTCAGTTCGTCCTGACCGAAGCCCGCCACCGCCATGGTGATGCGGTAGGCGTCCTCGCCGGTTCTGGCGATGTCATAGGGCGGCCAGTTGTCGACGCTCGGCGTCCGGCTCGCATTCTCGAGCAGGTCGAAAACGCGATCGAATCCGATGCTCGACCGGTAGAGCGGGGAAAAGTCGAATGCGGTTCTCATAGCCATATCCTCCATTGCTGAGCAACATGGGTACGAGGAGCGCCAAGGATGAGCGCTCCTTGACCTTGCCGACCCCGGAAGGCGCCGGCGGATTCGATCTGGGAATTCGCTTTCCGCGCGTCAAGAGGTCGATCGCGGAACGTCCTTCGCCGATGCGCATTGTCTTGCCGTCGTCGGCGGGATTCGTCTTCCGGCCGGCGCCTTCCATATCAATACGCAGGAGAGCGACCATGCCCTTGACGCGGGAAGAGATCGTATCGGTCCTTGGGCCGACCGACGAAACGCTCGTCGCCGACATCCTGTCCACCGGCGCTTCCTTCGCGGAACTGCGTGAGGCCTGGGCATGGCTCAACGAGGACGAAGCGCTGATGGGCGAAGGACGGCCGCTGCCTGGCACGCGCGTCGCGGAACTGATCGAGCTGCTGGACGCCGATGAGGACGATTGAGCGTTCCGGTGCCGGCATGAAGGCTCACGGTCTTGATGTTCCGCGCGCCGCACCCATCTCAACCATAGATGCGCGTCGCCGACGCCATCTGATTGCTTGCTCGCAAAAGACGTCAAAAACGGAGGAAGTGATGAACGACGTTCGGTTTCCCGAACCTGTAACCCTCGAATTCCCCACCGCTTCGCGCAATGTCGCCAGCAGCTTCGAGGCGCTGGAGTGCCTGGACCAGCAGTGGCCGGAATGGGCGCGCGGACGGAGCTGGCGTGCTGCCGCACGCGCCTGCCGCGATGCGCTGGATGGCTGGCGCAGCGCGCGCGACGCGCGCAAGGCGTTCCTCAAGGCAGCCAAGCGGGCCGGACTGGTGTCGTCGGAAGTACGGCCTCCTCGTAAGTCGCGCCCGCTACGGGTGATCAATGGCCTGCGGCCCGAGATGAGCCTCAGTGGATGGCAATGACACCGTCGACGGCCCGCCATTCCGAGGGTTCGATGAGGCGATGGTGGGCGACGCGTACCGAGTGCAGCGCGCCCTCCAGTTCGCGCTCCCAGTAGCCGAGGAAGCCTTTCAGTTCCGGAAAGTGGGGCGCCAGATCGTATTCCTGCCAGACATAGAGCTGAAGCAGGCTCGGATGGTCGGGAAGATGGTAGTGGATCTCGGCCGTGGTGAGGCCGTAGCCTTCCATCTGCAGGCGGAATCCCCTGCTGACCGCAGTGACCATTTGCGTCTCCTCTGCCTCAGGCCTTCATGCATCCAGATGATCGGAAGTGTGCCGTCGATCACCTGTCGAACGTGGTGGCGCAGCCGCCCTGTCGAGCCGGCATAGCGCGTCCATGATCTGGTCGAAGGAGACCGGCTGCTCGGCCCCCGGCGGCCGACGCAGCGCCGGGACGGATTCGACGGCGCAGGCATCGGAGGCCCAGGACGACAGGATCGCCCGCTTCTCCTGGATGTCGAGTGGATGTCGAGCGCATCGTCGTTCAGGACGTCGTCGGGATGCCTGAAATGCCTGGCCGGCGACAGCAGCCGGTCAAGCGCAAGGTCGGATGTTTCGGGAACGAGAGAGGGAATAATCGGTGTGGGATTCTGTCGGTCCATCTTGATCCTCCGTCTTTCCAAAAAGCTCCTTTGCACAGGTTTCGACTTCACAGCCTCACCTATGGCGAAGCTTGCGATAATTTTGTTCGACCGGCCGGAAAATTCAAGCGGGAAACGCGCTGCCGCACTCCGATTAGCCGCGTGTTTTCATGGCACTAGCACTTGATCGGTGCGAGTGACAAAAATTTTTGCGAAGCCTCTTGAAACCGGAAATTCGTAAAACTAGCTCGATATGCGCGCGATGCCGAAAGGGTCGCGCGAGCCCCGCACCGGTCCAATATTGCTGGTCCGGTGTGGAGGAACTTCAACAATCTGTTTGTCCTGAAGGAGAACGATATGACGTTCCGTCCATTGCACGACCGTATCCTGGTCCGCCGCATCGAAGCCGATGAAAAAACGGCCGGCGGCATCATCATTCCCGACACCGCCAAAGAAAAGCCGCAGGAGGGCGAGGTCATCGCCGTCGGTCCCGGCGCGCGCGACGACAGCGGCAAGCTCGTCGAACTCGACGTCAAGGCCGGAGACCGCATCCTGTTCGGCAAGTGGTCCGGCACCGAGATCAAGCTGAACGGTGAGGACCTGCTCATCATGAAGGAAAGCGACGTGATGGGCGTGATCGGTGAGACGGCCACGCTGAAGAAGGCCGCCTGACGGCTTCTTTCAACATCAACCAGTCAACGAAAGCTGCCTATCGAAGGAGTGATCCAATGGCTGCCAAGGAAGTGAAGTTCCATTCCGACGCGCGCGAGCGCATGCTGCGCGGCGTCGATATTCTCGCCAATGCCGTGAAGGTGACGCTCGGCCCCAAGGGTCGCAACGTCGTCATCGACAAGTCGTTCGGTGCGCCGCGCATCACCAAGGACGGCGTGACGGTCGCGAAGGAAATCGAACTGGAGGACAAGTTCGAGAACATGGGCGCGCAGATGGTGCGCGAAGTGGCTTCGAAGACCAACGATCTGGCCGGCGACGGCACCACCACAGCGACCGTGCTCGCCCAGGCCATTGTCAGGGAAGGCGCCAAGGCCGTCGCCTCCGGCATGAATCCGATGGACCTGAAGCGCGGCATCGACAAGGCGGTCGACGCCGTGGTGGCCGAGCTGAAGGCCAATGCCCGCAAGATCACGAAGAACGACGAGATCGCCCAGGTCGGCACCATCTCGGCAAACGGCGACGCCGAGATCGGGCGTTTCCTTGCCGAGGCGATGCAGAAGGTCGGCAACGAGGGCGTCATCACGGTCGAGGAAGCCAAGACCGCCGAGACCGAGCTGGAAGTCGTCGAAGGCATGCAGTTCGACCGCGGCTATCTCAGCCCGTACTTCATCACCAACCAGGACAAGATGCGGGTCGAACTGGAGGAGCCCTATGTGCTCATCCATGAAAAGAAGCTCGGCAATCTCCAGGCCATGCTTCCCGTCCTCGAAGCCGTGGTGCAGTCCGGCAAGCCGCTGCTGATCATTGCCGAGGACGTCGAGGGCGAGGCGCTCGCCACGCTGGTCGTTAACAAGCTGCGCGGCGGCCTCAAGGTCGCGGCCGTCAAAGCGCCGGGCTTCGGCGATCGCCGCAAGGCCATGCTGGAGGACATCGCCATCCTCACCGGCGGCACGGCGATCAGCGAGGATCTCGGCATCAAGCTGGAGAACGTCACACTGCAGATGCTCGGCCGCGCCAAGAAGGTGGTGATCGAGAAAGAGAACACCACCATCGTCGACGGAGCCGGCCGCAAGGAAGAAATCCAGGGTCGCGTCACGCAGATCAAAGCCCAGATCGAGGAGACCACCTCCGACTACGACCGTGAGAAACTCCAGGAGCGACTGGCCAAGCTCGCCGGCGGCGTCGCGGTGATCCGAGTCGGCGGCGCTACGGAAGTCGAGGTCAAGGAGAAGAAGGACCGCGTCGACGACGCGCTGCACGCCACCCGTGCGGCGGTCGAAGAAGGCATCCTGCCCGGAGGCGGCGTGGCCCTGCTCAGGACCGTTAAGGCGCTCGACACGTTGGCGGCCGACAATGCAGACCAGAAATACGGCATCGACATCGTGCGCCGCGCCATAGAGGCGCCTGCCCGCCAGATCGCCGAGAACGCCGGCGCGGAAGGCTCGATCGTCGTCGGCAAGCTGCGGGAGAAGACCGACTTCGCCTGGGGTTGGAATGCCCAGACGGGCGAATATGGCGATCTCTACAGGCAGGGCGTGATCGATCCGGCCAAGGTCGTGCGCACCGCGCTGCAGGACGCCGCTTCGGTCGCCGGCCTTCTGGTGACCACCGAGGCAATGGTGGCCGAGAAGCCGAAGAAGGAAGCCGCCCCCGCCATACCCCCCGGCGCCGGCATGGACTTCTGACGCATCAGGCAAAGCGCTCGCTCCCGGTATCGGGAGCGGGCACCCTCCGACCGCATAAAGAATGGAAGGCCATCATGAACGCGATGACCGACACCGGATCGATCCCCGCGCCGACGCATTCACCGAGCGAATTCCTCGCCTACGAAACAGAATGCCGCAGCGCATTGAAGCCGCTGCTGACGGGCCTGCTGGACATGGCCGTGTCCGCCGGCTGGAACCGGCGCACCGCCGCGTCGGCGCTGATGTATCTGGCGGCGCAGCAGGTGTCGGCGGCATCGGAAACGTCCATGATCGGGTGAAGCTGAAGGCCAGTTCTCGCCGACTACCGGTGGAACCGCAGTCCCCGGCGCGCGGGCGTAAACACCCTTTTGGTTTTCAACAGGGCATTGACGCGATATGGTCCCGGCGAGTGGGGGCCAATCGAGGGCCGGACCGATGCAGGAATACCTGGATCATAAACTCGAATGCCCCTATTGCGGGACGATCCGGCTGCGCATTCCCGCCGACGCCACCGAGTCCACCGAAATCAGATGTGATGACTGTGGCAAACCTCTGGGCACCTGGGGCGAGTTGCAGGACGATTTTGTAAAGCAAGGCGGCCACGACGGCGTTTTCCGGCTGTCGAGAGGCAGGATCAAACGGATCGAGTGAAAAGGCCGCGCGTTCCAATATCACGCTGCGCATCTTTACGCATGCTCGTTCCGAGAAACGGAGAGCGGCGACACCATGGTCGCCGCCCCGAAATTGCGCTGCGGATCAGGCGTGCAACCATTGTCCGGAGTCCATCACCGGCGGCATCGTCCCGTCCTCGGCCAGGATGTCCTTCTTCCTGGCGAACCGGACCAGGATCCCGCGCGCTGTCTCGGCGTCGATTTCGCCAGCCAATGCGGCTTTGCAGGCGCGGATCGCCGCCCTTTGCTCCGGACTGTTTCCACACCAGTCCACGACGAACTGGTAAGCGTCCACGACCGAGTTCAGTTGGCGCGGAAAGCCGAGCCCGACCCACACGCGGACAGGCTTTTCGAAGGGTTGAGAAAGCATCGTATCCTCCCTTCGTCGCGTCAGGCGGCGACACCGCCAGTCTCGCCGGCTTTCGCCCCGGTCATCCAGGGCATCGCCATAGAGACATCCTCGAGGATTTTCGCCGAACGGGCAAAGCCGGCGAACGCGTCGCGTGCCGCCTTCAGCGGCACAAGGCCATCGAACGCGCTGTGGCACGCCCGCGTCGCCGTTTCATAGATCGCGCCACGGCGGTGCTTGGGCCACTCGTGAAGAAAGTCGCAGGCATCCTCGAGACAGGCGATCTCCTGGATAAGGCCCTCTGCGGCCCTCACGAATACCGGACTTTCGAATGTTCTCTCGCTCATTGAAACCTCCAATGGTTGAACGATTTCAGCTGTTTGAGGATGGCCGCCCCGCAATCGGCAGCGGCCATGAGAAATATGTGAAGGCCGACTTCCAGCGTCAAGGCTCATGAAGTTGCGAATATACTGAGACGCCAAACCGAACGGCCGGTGTCCCTCCGCCGCCTTGAAAACTGCTAGTTTGCTCTCCACCCCATTGCGGACGCCGGCTTCGCATACCTCCAACTTGTGAGCGGGCCGCACAGTGAACGAAAATTGAAATCGTTAGATGAAAATCACGCCCTTGTTGGGGCGCAAACACTTGCGAAAGCAGGCTTTCTTCCGATTGAAATCGGGAAGTGAAAGCGACAGCTGAAGATCACCTTGCGCGGCTTGACGAGCAGGTCCGGCGGAATCCGGTCGGCGAGGGCTTCGTCGAGCGCGGCCATTTTTTCGATGCGGCAGCCAGCATGTGGGTGGGAGGTGATCTTGTCCATATAGACGACCTGGTTCTCCATGATGAGAGGATGGACGTTAGGGCGCCCACGCACGAATTGACGATCGCTCACCGAATCCTGCGAGCCCGACGACGCATCGCCGGTGCAAAATCGGATTGGGCGATGAGCGACGCGGGGATCGGTGCGCTGACCGGATACGGAGATCGTGACTATGAGGCCGGGGCAGGGGAGGCGACGCCCGCGAGCGAAGGGCCGGCGGACCTTGAGTCGATGGTTGTGGAAGACGATCCACTGGCTCGCGAGCTTGCGAATATCGACGCGGTCCTCGAGCAATCACAGCGTCTCCTCGACAGGGTATCTGACGCTAAAAGCAGCCGCCAAGAACTCGTTGTCGGCGATCTTGTCGTTCGAGATCCCGACTGGGATGAAGAGGATCGGGTGGCGCAGTGGAAGCATGTCCTGCGCGATACCGATGATCTGCCGCCGACGCTTGGCGCCGCACTCATCTGGGATGCGTGGGAGTCGCTCGAACCGATGCAACGCCAGCATTGGCTAGGCGCGCTATTGGTCGCTGCATATCTCCGCGCCCGGGGAAAGGTGGCGTCACACCTGTTCGGCTTCAATATCGGGCTGAAGGCGGTTCCGAGGGAACGGCGCCGGTCCCACAACCGGGTGACCCGACTGCTCTCCTTCCTCGATGCAATGTCGGCCTCGGCGGAAACCGGCATGAAGGAAATTGCTCGACTGGCCCAGGCGCGGGAACAGATGACGCGACGCTTGAACGGCCGCCGGTCGTCGAGCAGCCTTCCGACGGCCATCGAACTCGTCCTGTCTAGGCCGGTCGTGTCGGCGCCGATGATAGCCAAACGTGCCAAGGTGACGCAGCGCGCCGCTCTCAATCTCATCAGCGAACTCGGCGTGCGAGAGTTGACCGGGAGAGGGCGGTATCGCGCTTGGGGCATTATCTAGGGGTGCCGGATCGGGAAGTTAGCGACAAATATTACCGTGCGTTCAATATCATGAATTACGAGGTCTGACCGATGGCTACTCTTCTACGTGATATCTTTGCCAAGCCGGTCGACCGTTCGATCGATGGGGTGATCAAGGCTGACGACAAGGCCAGCCTCCTGACCGAGCTCGATGAATATGTCATCACCAACGAGATCGGCGCCCGCCTGGAGCAATTCCTCGACGCCTACAACAATTACGATACCGCAAACGGCGTGTGGATTTCGGGCTGCTGTCGAGGTGGAGCGGCTTGACGATGCCTTTGTCGATGCCCGTGTGCTGGTCGAGGTGCCGGTCGGCAGCCGGAAGGCGCTGCTGGTGCCACAGGCCGCGCTCATCACCCGCTCAGGGCTCGATTTCGTTCGCGTCATGCGCGAGGAAGGCGAAGTCGAGCGCGTCGTGGTGCCGGGCGAGACCGTCATGCGCGACGGAAAAGCCTTCGTCGAAATCCTGACTGGCCTTGCCGCCGGCGACAGCGTGATCTTGCCATGACAACACCTTCCCATCGCCTTGGCATGGCGGGCGCACTGACCCGCGCCTTCATCACCTCGCCGCTGACGCCGCTTTTCCTCATCGCCGCACTCGCTTTCGGCCTTCTGGCGCTTTTTGCCCTGCCGCGCGAGGAAGAACCGCAGATTTCCGTGCCGATGGTCGACATTCTCGTGCGCGCCGATGGCCTCAAGGCCGACGACGCCGTCAAGCTCGTCACCGAGCCGCTGGAAGTGATCGTCAAGGGCATTGACGGTGTCGAGCATGTTTATTCGCAGACCCGCGACGATGGGGTGCTGTTAACGGCGCGCTTCCTCGTCGGAACCTCGGCTGACACGGCGGTCCTGCGCGTTCATGACAAGCTGCGCGCCAATATGGATCGCATTCCCGTCGGCATTCCTGAACCGCAGATCATCGGACGCGGCATTGATGATGTCGCCATCGTGTCACTGACGCTGACCCCAACCCTGAAGACGGCCGACCGGGTCGACACCAACGAACTGACGCGGATCGCCCGCGAGTTGAAAACCGAACTCGCCAAAATCGACAATGTCGGCCTGACCTATCTCGTCGGCGCGGCTGACGAGGCGATCCGCATCGCGCCCGACCCGGCGCGGCTGGCGCTTTATGGCGTCACGCTGCAACAGCTTGCCGGCAAGGTGCAGGGCGCCAACCGGGCGTTTCCGGCCGGCACTTTGCGCGATGGCGGCGAACAGATCATGCTGGTCGCAGGCGAGACCCTGGCGACGCCAACGCAGATCGGCAATCTGCTTTTGACCTCACGCGATGGCCGCCCGGTCTATGTCCGTGATGTCGCCAGGGTTGAGTTTGCGACCGAACCGGAGGATGCGCTGGTCTCGACCGTGACACGCGACGGCGACCAGATCGCCCGCGTTCCGGCAATTACGCTGGCCCTCGGCAAGCGCGCCGGCTCCAATGCCGTCACCGTTGCCGACACTATTCTCCAGCGCGTCGATGTATTGAAAGGCTCAATGATCCCGGACGAGATCACTATTGAGGTAACGCGCGACTATGGCGAGACCGCCAATGAGAAGGCCAACGAACTGCTGTTCCACCTCGGACTGGCGACCATTTCGATCATTCTTCTCATATGGTTTGCGATCGGCTGGCGTGAAGCGATCGTGGTGGCGGTGGTCATCCCCGTCACCATCCTGATGACGCTGTTCGCCTCATGGATAATGGGCTATACGCTCAACCGCGTCTCATTGTTTGCGCTGATTTTTTCCATCGGCATTCTGGTCGACGACGCCATCGTCGTCATCGAGAACATCGCCCGCCATTGGGGCATGGGCGACGGCCGCCCGCGCCGTCAGGCGGCAATCGAGGCGGTAGCGGAGGTGGGCAACCCCACTATTGTCGCCACGCTCACCGTCGTGGCTGCGCTTTTGCCGATGCTGTTCGTGTCGGGCATGATGGGGCCTTATATGAGCCCGATCCCGGCCAATGCATCGGCGGCGATGATCTTTTCCTTCTTCGTCGCCGTGATGGTGACGCCATGGCTGATGCTGAAGATTGCCGGCAAATCGCCATTGCCTGTGCATGGCGGACAGGGCCAGGCCAGCGGAGGTCTCCTCGGACGCCTTTACGCTGCAAGCGCCCGGCCGATCCTGAAAAGCAAGGCGCGCAGCTGGATGTTCCTGATCGGCGTCGGCGTGCTGACGCTGGGTTCGCTGGCGCTGTTCTACACGCAAGCAGTGACCGTCAAACTGCTGCCTTTCGACAATAAATCCGAGCTTTCGATCATGATCGATCTGCCGGAAGGCTCGTCGCTCGAGGCAACGGACGCGCTGGCGCAAGCCGCGGCGCGGATCGTACTGGCCATGGACGAGGTGAAGTCGGTCCAGACCCATGCCGGGGCGGCTGCGCCCTTCAACTTCAACGGACTGGTGCGCCACTCCTTCTACCGCACCGATCCGCATCTGGGCGAGGTGGCGATCAATTTGCTGCCGAAGGGCGAGCGCGCCCGCGCCAGCCACGACATCGCCCTCGATATCAGGCAGCGTTTAGCTGTACTCGATATGCCCGCAGGCACCAGCCTCAAAGTGGTCGAGCCGCCGCCGGGACCGCCGGTGATGGCAACGCTCCTGGCCGAAATCTATGGCCCCGACGCAACCACCCGTCGTGAAGTAGCACAAAAAGTCGAAGCCGCGTTTCGCTCCGTGCCCTATATTGTCGATGTCGACAATTCCTATGGCACGGCGGCGCGCCGGCTGCGAGCGACGATCTCAACCGACGACCTTGAATTCTTCCGCGTTGAGGAAGGTGACGTGCTCGACATCATCGCCATTCTCAATGGCGGCATGACCGTTGGCTATTCGCATCGCGGCGAAGGGCGTCAGCCCATCCCCATCCGCATCGAGCGGCCGAAATCCGAACGCCGCCTTGATGAACGTTTCCTGACGACGCCGATCCCCGCCAATGTGCTGCCGGGCGATCGTGGCGTGGTCGAACTGGGCGATGTGGTGCAGATTTCCGAAGAACAGGCGTCATTTCTGGTTTTCCGCCGCAATGGCCGTGCTGCCGAGATGGTCACGGCCGAGCTTGCCGGCGCGTTCGAAGCGCCGCTCTATGGCATGATCGCCGTGCAGGAGGCCATTGACGCGCAGGACTGGACTGGTCTCGAAAAGCCGGTGATCTCGCTTCACGGCCAGCCGCAGGACGAAAGCGCGCCAACTCTTTTATGGGATGGTGAGTGGGAGGTGACATGGGTCACCTTCCGTGACATGGGCGCAGCCTTCATGGTAGCGCTGCTTGGCATCTACATCCTCGTCGTTGCCCAGTTCGGCTCCTTCAAGGCGCCGCTCGTCATCCTGACGCCGGTGCCACTGACCTTCATCGGCATCCTTGGCGGACACTGGCTGTTCGGCGCGCCATTTTCTGCCACCTCGATGATCGGCTTCATCGCGCTTGCCGGTATCATCGTGCGCAATTCGATCCTGCTGGTCGACTTCATCCGCCACACCGACGCCAAAGGACGGCCTTTGACGGAAATCCTGATCGAGGCGGGCTCGATCCGCTTCAAGCCGATCCTTTTAACCGCGCTCGCGGCCATGATCGGTGCCGGTGTGATCCTCGCCGATCCGATCTTTCAGGGGCTGGCGATTTCGCTGCTGTTCGGGCTCGCCTCATCGACGCTGCTGACCGTCCTCGTCATCCCGGCAATCTATCGCGTGCTCAGGACGTGAGGTGGTTGAACTCAAGCTCATCCTCGGACTGGCATGCAATGGCGCAAGATTGTCGAAATGGGTTCGGTATATGATTTGCTTCTGTGGTTACGATGAATTGAGGTTACAACATGCCTTCCAAGCCTGAAGTTACTGGCTTTTATGACCAGCGCACGGGATCCATTCAGTACGTCGTCGCCGATCCGACAGCGAAGAAGTGCGCAATCATCGATCCGGTGCTCGACTATGACGAGAAGTCGGCGGCGACTGCGACAACCCATGCCGACGCCATCCTGAAATTCATTTCCGACAAGAGCTACGAGGTCGAATGGATCCTTGATACCCACCCGCATGCCGACCATTTTTCTGCAGCGGCCTATCTCAAGGACAGGACTGGCGCGCCGACCGCGATCGGTGAGAAGGTCACCGACGTGCAGAAGTTGTGGAAGGATTTCTACAACTGGCCGGATTTCCCGGCCGACGGCTCGCAGTGGGACAAGCTCTTCGCCGATGGCGAGACGTTCAGGGTCGGCAATATCGACGCGAAGGTGATGTTCTCGCCCGGCCACACGCTGGCCTCGATTACCTATGTCATCGGCGATGCCGCCTTCGTCCACGACACGCTGTTCATGCCCGATAGCGGCACGGCCCGCGCCGACTTTCCCGGCGGTTCGGCCAGCGTCCTGTGGACGTCGATCCAGGACATCCTCGCCCTGTCTGCTGAGACCCGCATCTTCACCGGCCACGACTACCGGCCCGGCGGGAGAGAGCCGATGTGGGAATCGACCGTCGCCGAGCAGAAGGCGAAGAACAGCCACATCTCGGTCTACAGGACCGAAGCCGAGTTCGTGGCCGCCCGCGAGGCGCGCGACAAGACACTTCCCATGCCCAAGCTGATCCTGCACGCCCTGCAAATCAACACTAATGCCGGGCGGCTGCCCGCGCCTGAAGACAATGGCCGGCGCTATCTCAAGATCCCGCTGAACCTGCTGGAAGGCGCGGCCTGGGACGATTGATGGAAACGATGCTGCTTTCGGACGAAGCAAGGGAACTGAGAGACAAGGTCGGTGACGTCACCGCATTCCTCAAGAAGCTGTCCAATCCCGACCGCCTGCTGCTCGTCTGCGCTCTCGTCGATGGCGAGCGGTCGGTGCGTTCGAGGCCGGGCTCGGCATCCGCCAGCCCGGCCTGTCGCAGCAGTTCGGCGAACTGCGCGAGGCTGGACTGATCGTCGGGCGCAAGGAGGGCAAGCAGGTATTTTACCGGCTTGCCGATCCGCGCGTCGAAACCGCGGTCCACATCATGAACGACCTGTTGTCCGTACCTCACCAATTAAGCTCAACGTGGTAACGCACGAGTGGAAGGATGCCGAGAGCCATGTGGCCATTCAGCCTATTTCACAACTCTTCCCAGCGGAAGATCAGAAAGATAGACGAGCAATTCTCGACTGCGGGTCAGATACGCCCGGAAGACATAAAGGGGTTGGCGCACCAGGGCTTTGTAGCCATTGTTTGTGCACGCCCCGACAATGAACAACGAGATCAGCCGTCGTTTGCCGAAATTGCGCATGCAGCCAGGCAATATGGAATGAAGGCCGTTCACATCCCCGTCGGGGGCGTTCCTTCGCCCGATCACATTCATCGGCTCAAGAAGGTAATGGCGACAACAGATGGCCCCGTATTGAGCTATTGCCGTTCCGGCGCCCGTTCTGCAGCGCTTTATCTGTCAATCCGACGGTAAATTCTCCTACGGTCCGAGCGTACGCTGTCATATTTTCTTGTTCGCGACCGTCGCCTATTATCTATCTCCTAGCGCCCGAAAACGGTTTATGACTTTCGCTTCCCGATATTTTCCCATTGTCCATTGGGCCAAAGCTTACAACGGTGCGGTTCTGACCAGCGACTTGCTGGCGGCGGTGATCGTCACCATCATGCTGATCCCGCAGTCGCTGGCCTATGCGATGCTCGCCGGTCTGCCGCCTGAAGTAGGTCTTTACGCGTCGATCCTTCCGCTGGTCGCCTATGCGATCTTCGGCACCAGTCGCACGCTGGCGGTCGGACCGGTGGCCGTGGTCTCGCTGATGACGGCATCCGCGGTTGGGCAAATCGCCGCCGACGGCACGCTCAACTATCTCACCGCTGCCATCCTTCTTGCACTGCTGTCTGGCGGCATGCTCGTGGTTATGGGGATCTTCCGGCTCGGCTTCCTCGCCAACTTCCTGTCGCATCCGGTGATTTCGGGCTTCATCACCGCATCCGGGCTGCTGATCGCCGCCGGCCAGTTGCGCCATATCTTTGGCGTTTCGGGCGGGGGTGACACCTTTCCTAAAATTCTTCTTTCCCTCGCGAACCAGCTTGGCGCCGTCAATCCGACGACGCTAGCCATCGGCATCGGCGTTCTGGCTTTCCTCCATTTCGCCCGCAAATATCTCAAACCGCTGCTGATCGCGATCCGCGTGCCCGCACGCCTTGCCGACATGATGGCCAAGGCCGCGCCCATCCTTGCTGTCGCCGTGACGGTTGTCCTGGCCGCAGGCCTCGATCTCGGGTCGCGCGGGGTCGCGCTCGTCGGCGAAATCCCGCAGGGCCTGCCCGCATTCGGCGCTCCTGCCCTCTCGCTCGACCTGATCTCGGCGCTGCTTGTGCCTGCCTTCCTGATTTCCGTGGTGGGCTTTGTCGAATCCGTGTCGGTCGGGCAGACGCTCGCCGCCAAGCGGCGGCAGCGTATCGATCCCGATCAGGAACTCATCGGTCTCGGCGCGGCCAACATTGCCGCCGGTCTCTCGTCCGGCTATCCGGTCACCGGAGGCTTCGCCCGTTCGGTGGTCAATTTCGACGCCGGCGCGCAGACACCTGCGGCCGGAGTGTTCACTGCGGTCGGCATCGCGCTCGCCGCATTGTTCCTGACGCCTTTGCTTGCCAGCTTACCGCAGGCGACGCTCGCCGCCACCATCATCGTCGCGGTGCTGTCGCTGGTCGACTTCGGAACCGTGCGCCGGGTCTTTGCCTATTCTAAGTCCGATTTCGCCGCCATGGCCGCCACTATCCTGGTGACGCTGGGTTGGGGCGTTGAACTAGGCATCGTCGCCGGGGTCCTGTTGTCGCTGCTCCTGCACCTCTACCGGACCAGCAAGCCGCATGTCGCCATCGTCGGGCAGGTGCCCGGTACCGAGCACTACCGCAATGTCGAACGGCACTCCGTCCTCACCACTCCGGAAATCCTGTCGATCCGGGTCGATGAAAGCCTCTATTTCGCCAATTCGCGCTTTCTCGAAGACACGATCGCCGCCCATGTCGCCGACCGGCCGGACCTCGAGAATGTCATCCTGATGTGTTCCGCGGTCAATGCAATCGATGCCTCGGCGCTCGAAAGCCTCGAGGAAATCAACCGCCGCCTTGCGGATGCAGGCCTTGGGTTTCACCTTTCCGAGGTGAAGGGCCCGGTGATGGACCGACTCAAGGACACGGAATTTCTTGAGCACCTCAACGGCAGGGTGTTCCTCAGCCAGCATGAGGCCGTTTTGATGCTCGATCGAAACCATACGAGCGACAGTCAGGCGGCGAAGCCAACGTCGGAAGGAACTCAAATTTCTGCAGGTGCCTCCCGACCGTGAGCGAGTTGATGCATTCGAGCGAGCATGTCGTGTTGGTTGTGGACGATCATCCTTTGATAAGCATGGATACGGCGGGCCTGGTCGTCTCCTGCGGATGCACGACGATCGAGGCGGTGAACGCCGATCACGTCGTTGCGTATCTTGAGAGACGGTCAGACATCAGATGTGTGCTTACCGATGTCGAGATGCCCGGTGGTATGGACGGCATCGGACTGGCTCAGCTCATTCGGACGCGATGGGCTGATATTGCTATCGTTGTCGTGAGTGGAAGGACGCTCATGGATTCAGAAGACCTGCCCGACGAGATACCGTTTCTAGCGAAGCTTTTGCGCCGTGGTTGTCTCCGACCCCACCTTAGAATCTGACAGTCTTGGTGCGTTTCAATCAATCAATCTGAGCTGAAGCTCCTCCCGCTCTGGCGGTATCGCTTGGAACCCGGAAACAGTTACACCTAGCAACCGGATGCCTTTGCTGATCGGAAACACCCCATCGAGAAGTGTGGCGGCCAGATCGATGAGATCGTTGCCGCCGGGCAATGCCTCGGCGATGGTCCTTGAACGTGTAACCTGCTGGAAGTCATTGTACTTGACTTTCACAGTGACCGTGCGTCCACGCGAACCCTTGGCTTCGCAAGTCTGCCAGACTTTCTGGGCGAGGCGCTTCAGTTCGGCCTGCGCGATCTTGATGTCGTAGATGTCCTCGGGAAACGTATCTTCTGTCCCGATGGACTTCCTTTCGCGGTTCGGTTGAACTGGTCTTTCATCAATTCCGCGCGAAATTTGATAATACCAGCTTCCTGATTTCCGGAAATGTTGCTGAAGGAAGTCGAGTGACTTCTCGCGCAGGTCGGCGCCAGTCAAAATACCCAGACGCTCCATCTTCGCGGCCGTCGCGGGCCCCACACCGTGGAATTTCCTGACCGGCAAGTCGGCGACGAATTGCGGCCCCCTGGTCGGTGTGATGACCGCCTGGCCATTCGGCTTGTTGAGGTCGCTCGCCATCTTTGCGAGGAATTTGCAATAAGAGATCCCGGCCGAGGCGTTGAGGCCGGTCACCTCCTTGATCCGAGTCCGGATCAGCGTCGCAATTTCGGTGGCAAGCCGAATGTTCTGCTTGTTATGCGTGACGTCGAGATAGGCCTCGTCGAGTGAGAGCGGCTCGACCCGGTCCGTGTGCTCCGCGAAGATTTTGCGGATTTGCGCGGAGACTGCGCGATAGACCTCGAAGCGCGGCTTGACGAATATGAGGTCTGGGCAGCGGCGTTTCGCGGTCATCGAGGGAAGCGCCGACCAAACCCCGAAGGCCCGCGCCTCGTAACTGGCCGCCGCCACGACGCCGCGTGCGGCCGATCCGCCGACGGCGACCGGCTTGCCTCTTAGCTCGGGATTGTCCCGCTGCTCGACGGAGGCGTAGTAGGCGTCCATGTCCACATGAAGAATCTTGCGGACGCGAGGCTCCGGCTCTTCTCCAGCACCGGCATTTCCAACCCTGCTCTCGCCCATCGTTTCGATTGTTCGGTTCGCCATAATCGAATCCGTCCTAGAGTGGAAGGTTATCCTTCGGTTTCGGGTTTTGTTGCAACGGCTGATTGGAAGTGCAAAGAGGGCCAGTCTGCGGCCAATTATGCGGCAAGAATTGTGAACTGCTCGGCCAGGGACGGATTTGGATTGAAGGCATATCTGGCCTGTCGCTTACGCATCATATGGACCATCTCGATGCCGGACAGGATGATCGCTGCTGATGCTGGTGATTTGAACCCAAGCATTGGCCGGACGCGGCGCTTGATACGTCGATGATCTTGCTCAATCCGGTTATTCAGATATTTGCTCTTACGGATTTCAATCGGCTTCAGCCGACGCCGGGAGCGATCCTGCAAGCGATTTGTGGTGTCACAGGAAACGATGGCCTCGTGGTTGGTTTGGCTGCCGTCGAAACGACGCGGTCAGGCCGGCCATGACGTGCCAGGGCTTTCCTGAAGAACTGCTTTGCTGACAGCAGGTCGCGCTGCTCGCTGAACCAGAATTCAACCGTATCGCCGACACTGTCGATGGCGCGATAAAGGTACATCCACTGACCACGGACCTTGATATAAGTCTCGTCGACATGCCATTTGCCAGTCACGCTTCGCTTGCGTCGGTTGAATCGCTCCAGCAATAGCGGTGCATAACGGATGGTCCAGCGGTGAATGGTCGTGTGATCGACAGAAATGCCGCGCTCGGCCATCATCTCTTCCAGATCACGCAGGCTCAGACTGTAGGCCAGGTACCAGCGCACGCAAAGCAGGATCACCGATTGGTCGAACTGGCGGCCCTTGAACATTCAATCCTCCGAAATATCACAGGATCTCCTTGCCACGGTGCCGGTATTCAAAACCTTGCAACAGAACCTGCCGCCGGAGGCCTGCTCCTATCGGATTGCCGTCATCGTCATCGCCAAGAGATATGCAGGGCAGGCGCGCCGCGTCATGATGGGCTTCTGGTCGCTGCTGCCCCAGTTTTCGATGACCAAGACGATCATCGTAGTGGATGACGATATTGATATCCGCTCATGGGACGATGTGATGTGGGCGCTTTCCACGCGCATGGACTCTTCGCGCGACCTGCTTCTGGTGGAGCGGACGCCCGTGGACCCGCTTGACTTTGCCTCGCCTCTGGAAGGATTGGGCGGCAAGATGGGCCTTGATGCCACCCGCAAGATCGGTGCCGAAACCAGTCGCGAATGGGGCGTCAAGCTGGCGATGGATGTCGCGATCACGGAGCGGGTCGCTGAGCGCTGGGGGGAATTCTTCCCCGAGCGACAGGAGCGCGCGCGATGATGGCGTCACGATTGATCGTCGGCGTTACCGGCGCGTCGGGTTCGGTGCTGGCATTCGAGACGCTGCGCCAGCTTCGCGCCACCGGTGTCGAGACGCATCTTGTGGTGACGGCCGGGGCGCGGATGACGATCGCCCACGAGATGGGCAGCGAAGGCCTTGCCCGATTGAGCCAGGCGGCGGCACATGTCCACTCGCCACGCAATCTCGCCGCACCCATAGCCAGCGGTTCGTTCCGCACCGCGGGCATGATTGTCGCGCCGTGCTCAATGCGCAGCCTGGCGGCCATGGCGCATGGGCTGGGCGACAACCTTTTGACCAGGGCCGCCGATGTGGTGCTGAAGGAAAAGCGCCGGCTGGTGGTGGCCCCGCGCGAAGCGCCGCTGCATGAAGGCCATCTCGAAGCCATGCTGAAACTGGCCCGCATGGGAGCCATTATCGCCCCGCCGGTACCGCCCTTCTATGCAAGGCCGACGACCATGGAGGATATGGTGCGCGAGATCGCGGCCCGGTTGCTGCAATGGGCGGGCATCGATCCCGGCGAGAGCATGACGCGCTGGGGTGGTGGTGAAATCGCAGTTGAGGACGGCCCTAACGCCGATTCTTCAGAATGACCCGGAACCCCGTATTTCATTCTGATGGCAAAGCGGTTGCACTATGATCAACGCTGGCCTGCGGCTGTCCGTTCTATTTCGGTGTGGTACTGGCGATCCTGAAAGTCTGCTCCGCTCGATGAGGCAAGGCACCAGTCCACGATGGTCTCGGCATCTGCCACTAATTCCGTGGCCATGCCGCCTGCGAACTCGAGGAAGGAAGGAAGGTTCAGCCCGTTGACGCCCACCAGAACCGGAAGGCCGCGCTCCAGAGCATCGGCGACCACCTCCGCGAGGCCCTTGCCCTCGGCTTCCTGCTTGCCGAACTTGTTGACCACCAGAAATTCCGCCTTTTCCAGCGAGCCTTCAACCCAAAGCACCGCCTGCTCCAGCACACCGGCGTCCAGCCGGCATCCGCGCGCCTCCGCTCCCCGGTCAACGCTGATGCGTACTGTCGGCCCGTCAGGCAGCAGGCGCAGGTCCATGTCGCATCGCGGCCGGTCGTCGCGGTCGATATTGGTCTGCACGGTTCCCGCCAGGGCCACGCCGTGCGCTTGGAGCCGCGCGACCACTTCGGCAAGCAGGAGGTCGATCAGCCCGCGGCCGCGCAAGGTTACGTATCCAAGCTTCATCGCGATTTCCTTTTTGCGTTTTTCGTCCATATCACGGCAGGCGCGTCATCCGTCAGGGAACGGCAGGAATTCCAACAGGTCGCCGCGCGCGACCCGGTCGGTCTCCGCAGGGATCAGCAGCAGGCCGTCCGTCTGCGCCAGCAGCGCCACCCGGTGCGAAACCTCCGAAGTGACAATCTCTACGCTTCTAGTTCCGTGACCGTCATGGCGGCCCAGCCGCGCCGGCAGGAATTCGCAGCGTCCCGGTCGCCTCGTCCTTTCAAAGCCGGCGCGCACAAGAATGCGGGAGGGGCCTGCCTCGGCGATTCCGGCCAATGCCTGCGCGATGCGTGCCCCGATCACGTGCCAGGTGACGAATGCCGAAACCGGATTGCCGGGCAAGCCGAGATAGAGCGCCGCGCCGATCCGCCCGATGACGAGAGGCTTGCCGGGCTTCATCGCCACCTTCATCACATGGATTTCGCCACCGGCGGCGCGCAGCACCGCAGGCATGTGATCCTCATCGCCCACCGAGACGCCGCCGGTGGTCACCACCATGTCGGCCAGAAGCGACGCCTGTTCCAGCGTCTGCCGCAGCAGGTCGGGCCGGTCGGGCACGACGCCCATGTCGACGGCCTCAATCCAAGGCAGGTCGAGAGCGCCCGCCAGATGATAGCGGTTGGCGTTCCAGATTTGCCCCGGTGCGAGCCGGATACCCGGTGCGCGCAGTTCGGAGCCGGTGCTGAAGAAGGCGATCCTGACCTGGCGTCTGACGACGACATCGCCGCAGCCGGCCGAGGCGAGCAGCGCCGCTGCACGCGGCCCGATGCGCCGCCCGGCCGGCAGCAATTCGGCTCCGCAAGACAGGTCCTCTCCGGCGCGCCTTATGTTCTCGCCGGGTTGAGGACGCCTCTCTATCTCGACAATATCCCCTTCCTGGCGCGTGAATTCCTGGATGACCACCGCGTCGCAGCCTGGCGGGATGGCCGCGCCGGTGAAGATACGCAGCGCCGCACCGGGCGAGACCGGCATATCGCCCGCATCACCGGCCGCCACGCGCCCGGCCACCGGCAAGCGCCATGGCCCGTCACCTGAAAAATCCGCAAGCCGGACTGCGTAGCCATCCATGGCAGAGTTGTCGAAGAGCGGAAGCGAGACGCCGGCCCGGACAGCCTGCGCCAGCACACGGCCATGCGCCTTATCGAGCGGCAGACGCTCCGTCTGCGCCACCGGTGCGGCGAGCGCCAACGCGCGACGAAGAGTTCCATCGACCGACAGCATCGCGCCCGGCTCCACCTTGGCTTCACCTCCGCAATAAAATGGCTCGCTCAAGGCGGGGGAGGGGGTCATGCTGGTTGTTTCGCTTCCATCCATGATGTTTCGACAAGATCGATGCCCGTCACCTTCGCCCGCGCCACCAGTTCGCCGACATAGGCGCGGCTGGCGCGTACCCATTCGGCCTTTTCCTGCGCCTCGCGCAGATGCGGCAGCACGGCCGGGAAAGGCAGCACCTCGCCGCGCACTCTCGCATCCAGCCGGATCAGATGGAAGCCGTAGCGGCTTTCAAGCGGAGTTTGCGAGATCGTTCCTTCCTCCATCACGGAAAGTGCGGCCTCAAATTCAGGCACTGTGTCACCGGAGGCCATCTGGCCCAACAGGCCGCCATTTTCGCGTGAGGGACAGGCGCTGAACTGTTTGGCCAGTGCGGCAAAGCGCCGTGGATCGCGTTTCAATTCAGCCAGAACCGCATCGGCCTGCTGGCGCGCCAGAAGCCGGTTGGCGCTATCATCGGGGCCGGCCGCAAACAGGATATGGGCAGCCTCAAATAGCGATGGCCCATGAAACCGCTCTGGCGAACCTTCATAGATAGCGCGCAATCCGGCTTCGTCAGGCTGCGCTGCCGGGATCGCCTGTTCCAGAAGCTGACGGATCAGCGCTTCATCGTCTGTCTCCCATTTACCTTCTTCCAGTTCGACCGGGTCGGCGGTGATATTTTGCGCCCGCGCCTCCTGCAACAGCGCCTCGCGCAGCACCAGCGCCTTTGCCGCCGCCTGCCAGGCCATGCCGGGCTTCCCCTTCGGCGCTGGATGGTTCTGCGCTTCCGCCGCAATCGCTTCAGGCGCTATGGTGACGCCATTGACGGTGACGGGAGCCGGGCGATTGGTCAGATCAAGAACTCTCATTTGCCCGGCTCCACATAGGGCAATGGCTGCAAGCCACTTCGCGCCGGCTTGGCGCCACGGCGTGAGCGCACGATCTGATAGCCCGGCCGCCACAGATAACGCACTGGCGCCGAGAAAATGTGCACCAGCCTTGTGAAAGGAAACAGCAGGAAGATCGTCAGGCCAAGGAAGATATGCGCCTTGAACAGCCAGTGGACGCCAATCAGATAATTGGCGGCGTCGGGGCGCAAATAGATGATGCCCTGCGCCCAGTTCATCAGCCGGATCATTTCCGAGCCATCGAGATGGTTGAGCGAGACGAGGATCGAAGCCAGCCCCAGCACAAGCTGGACCATCAACAGCACCATGATGCCGGTGTCGGCCAGTGTCGAATTGGCCCGGATACGCGGATCAAACAGCCGCCGGTGCAGCAACAGCCATCCACCAACCAGCGCCATCAGGCCAGCCACACCGCCAAGCCCGATCGCCATCCATTGCTTGGCTCCATGGCTGACGCCAAGAAAGTCGAAAATCTGGATCGGTGTCAAAAGCCCGACCAGATGCCCGGCAAAGATCGCCAGAATGCCGACATGAAACAGCACCGAACCGGCAACGAATTGCCGCTTGCGCAGGATCTGGCTTGATTTTGATTTCCACGTAAAGGGATCGCGGTCATAGCGGATGATGCTGACGGCGAACATCACCGTGATGGCGATATAGGGATAGATGCCAAAGACAATATAATTCATGTCAGCCTCCCATTTTGCTGCGGTGTTGATGCTGCTGCCGGGTCCATGCGGGCGAGGATGTCACGGCTGATCGGGCAGCCCGCATTCGGATCAGGACCGAAGGTGACCTGCGCCTCCTCCCAGACGGCGTCAAGTGCGGCCAGATCTTCCGGGTTGTCATCATCCTGCGCCAGCAGCGCCTGCGCTTCTTCGCTGGCGGCGTCGGCGGCGGCAACGGCTACGAGTGCTTCCAGCACGGCGGCATAGACACTTTCGCGGCGGTTGAGCCGCTCGGCCAGCGCCAGAATGATGTGCCCGGCATCGCTTAAAATAGCGCGTGCATCCGCAACCGGCTGGGTCGACAAGAATTCGAGCAGCACCGGCAGATGGTCGGGCAGTTCGCTGCCGATCAGGTCAAAGCCACCGGCGCGATAGGTTTCCAGAAGATCAACCATCGCCCCGCCGCGGTCACGACTTTCGCCGTGGATGTGCTCAAACAGATTGAGCGACAAGGTGCGCGAGCGATCAAACAACAGCACATAACGCTCTTGCAGATCGTAAATATCACTAGTGGCAAGCGAGACAAGCAGCGGCTCCAGCGCGGTCACACTGGTGCTTGACAACAACCCCTCGCCCAGCACGTCTCTGATAGCCGGAATTGCTTCCTGAAGATCATCGCCCGGATAGGTCAGCAGGGCGGACAGCGCCTTGAAGGTCTTCATGCGATGAACTCCTGCGGGCTGCGGAATTTTTTACCGCTGAACAGCGACTGCCCCGAATGGCCGGACGAACAGCCATTGCCATCGGTGAAACCGCAACCGCTTTTCAGATCATAGGCGTCCTCGACCAGTTCGCGATGGGTGGTCGGGATGACAAAGCGGTCTTCATAATTGGCGATGGCGAGCAACTGATACATCTCGTCAATCTGCAATGGTGTGAGGCCAACCCGCTTGGCGACACCGAGATTGACGACACCATCGACTGTTTTCGAGCGCATATAAGAGCGCATGGCCAACATCCGCTCCAGCGCCGAGACGATGGGCGCTTCATCGCCAGCGGTAAGCATGTTGGCGAGATAACGCACCGGGATGCGCAAGGAGCGCACATCCGGCATGTCGTCCTGCGCGGCGATCCGGCCTGCTTCCGCGGCATTCTGGATCGGCGACAAAGGCGGCACATACCAGACCATCGGCAGGGTGCGATATTCAGGATGCAGCGGGAAGGCGATCTTCCATTCCATCGCCATTTTCCAGATCGGCGAAGCCT
The DNA here is from genome assembly GCF_037625995.1 of Aminobacter sp. Piv2-1. Taxonomy (NCBI): domain Bacteria; kingdom Pseudomonadati; phylum Pseudomonadota; class Alphaproteobacteria; order Hyphomicrobiales; family Phyllobacteriaceae; genus Aminobacter; species Aminobacter sp. Piv2-1. The sequence continues at coordinate 119,166 of NZ_JARKMU010000012.1, read as the reverse complement.
GCGCGCCCTTGATCCAGTCTTCGGGAATGCCGGCGGCACGCGCTTGCGCAATCACTTCCGGGTCGTTGGGATCGAGGAAAACGCCAAGCTGGGCGTCATACAAATCCTGCTCGTTTTCGACGCTGGCAGCCTCGGCGATCTTGTCGGCGTCATAAAGCATGACTCCGAGATAGCGGATGCGTCCGACACAGGTTTCTGAACACACCGTCGGCTGGCCGCTTTCCAGACGCGGATAGCACAGGGTGCATTTTTCGGATTTGCCAGTCGACCAGTTGTAATAGATTTTCTTGTACGGACAGCCCGAAACGCACATGCGCCAGCCGCGGCATTTTTCCTGATCGATCAGCACCACGCCGTCATCTTCGCGCTTGTAGATCGCGCCCGAAGGGCAGGCCGCAACACAGGTCGGGTTGAGGCAGTGTTCGCACAATCTCGGCAGATACATCATGAAGGTATTTTCGTACTGGCCGTAAATTTCCTTCTGGATGCCCTCAAAATTATAGTCCTTCGAGCGCTTCTCGAACTCGCCGCCAAGGATTTCCTCCCAGTTCGGCCCCCATTCGATCTTTTCCATACGCTCGCCCGAAATCTTCGAGCGCGGGCGGGCCGTCGGAAACGCCTGCATCTCCGGCGCGGATTTCAGATGGTCGTAATCATAGTCAAACGGCTCGTAGAAATCGTCGATCTCGGGCAGGTCGGGATTGGCGAAGATATTCGCCAGGATACGCCATTTGCTGCCTTGCTTCGGTTGCAGCGCGCCTTTCCTCGTCCGCGTCCAGCCGCCATTCCAGCGCTTCTGGTTCTCCCAGTCCTTTGGATAGCCGATGCCCGGCTTGGTCTCGACATTGTTGAACCAGGCGTATTCGACGCCCTCGCGGCTCGTCCACACATTCTTGCAGGTGACGGAGCAGGTATGACAGCCGATACATTTATCGAGATTGAGCACCATGCCGATCTGAGCACGTATTTTCATTCCGCTGCCTCCGGTGACTGGGTTGCGGGCTGGTCGAGCCAGTCGACCTTCGACAATTTGCGCAGGATGACGAATTCGTCGCGGTTGGAACCGACCGTGCCGTAATAGTTGAAACCATAGGCCAGTTGGGCGTAGCCGCCGATCATATGGGTCGGTTTCAGCACGGTGCGGGTGACGGAATTGTGGATGCCGCCGCGCTTGCCGGTGATCTGGCTGCCCGGCGTGTTCACGATCTTTTCCTGCGCGTGATACATGAACATCGAGCCTTCCTTCATCCGCTGGCTGACCACCACGCGCGCGGTGATGACGCCATTGATGTTGAAGACTTCAACCCAGTCATTGTCGACCAGACCGGCTTTTTGAGCGTCAATTTCAGAAATCCACACCACTGGCCCGCCGCGGTTCAGCGTCAGCATTAAAAGATTGTCGGTATAGGTCGAATGGATGCCCCATTTCTGGTGGGGGGTGAGGAAGTTCAGCACCACATGCTTCTCACCTTCTGCCAGTGAACGGCGCGCTTCAGCCCCGACGGTTTTCAGATCAAGCGGTGGTCGCCATGTCACGAACCCCTCGCCAAAGGCGCGCATCCACTCATGGTCCTGATAAAGCTGCTGACGGCCAGTGACCGTGCGCCAGGGGATCAGCTCATGCACATTGGTCCAGCCGGCATTATAGGAGACATCCTCGCTTTCAATGCCTGACCATGTCGGCGACGAGATGATCTTGCGCGGCTGGGCGGCAATGTCGCGGAAGCGGATTTTTTCATCTTCCTTGACTTCTGCCAGATGGCGATGGTTGCGGCCCGTCGCCTTTTCCAGCGCCTCCCATGCCTTGACTGCGACCTCGCCATTGGTTTCAGGCGCCAGCATCAGGATCATTTCAGCGGCATCAATTGCCGTATCAAGCCGCGCCAGCCCTTTGGTCGCACCCTCATCGGTGACAGTGCCGTTCAGCGCCTTCAGATGATGGATTTCTGTCTTGGTGTCCCAGGCAATGCCCTTGCCGCCATTGCCGATCTTTTCCATCAACGGCCCGATGGAGGTAAAGCGCTTGTAAAGATTGGGGTAATCGCGCTCGACTGCAATATAGTTTGGCGCCGTCTCGCCGGGGATCAGTTCGCACTGGCCCTGTTTCCAGTCGGCCACCACGCTTTGCGCCAGTTCGCCGGGGCTGTCATGCTGCAAGGGTAATTGCACCACATCGGCCTCGACGCCGAGAATTTCCGGCGCGACTTCGGAGAATTTCTTCGCAATCGCCTTGAAGATTTCCCAGTCGCTCTTCGATTCATAGGCCGGGTCGATGGCAGCCTGTAGCGGATGAATGAAGGGATGCATGTCGGACGTGTTCAGATCGTCCTTTTCATACCAGCTTGCCGTTGGCAGTACGATGTCGGCATAGACCGCCGTGGTCGACATGCGAAAATCGATGGTGACGAGAAGATCGAGTTTTCCTTCCGGTGCCTCTTCGTGCCAGACGGCCTCAACCGGCTTCATGCCGCCCTCGGCACCCAGATCCTTGCCCTGCACACCATGATCGGTGCCGAGCAAATATTTCAGGAAATATTCATGCCCCTTGCCGGATGAACCGAGCAGATTGGAGCGCCAGACAAACAGATTGCGCGGCCAGTTTTCCGGCGCATCCGGGTCTTCGCAGGACATCTGCAAGGCGCCTGATTTCAGACCATCTGCGACGTAATCCTGAACATCGACACCGGCATTTTGCGCCGCTTTTGCCACCTCCAGCGGATTGGTTTTCAATTGCGGCGCAGAAGGCAGCCAGCCCATGCGCTCGGCGCGGATATTATAGTCGATCAGGCTGAGCCTGGCCCAGTCGCCTGCCGGCGCGGTCGGCGACAGAATGTCGGCGGCGCTCACCGTTTCGTAGCGCCACTGGCCGGTATGGGCGTAAAAGGCGCTGGTCGAGTTCATGTGGCGCGGCGGGCGCGCCCAGTCGAGCGCGAAGGCCAGCGGCGTCCAGCCGGTTTGCGGCCGCAGCTTTTCCTGCCCCACATAATGCGCCCAGCCGCCGCCCGACTGGCCGACACAACCGCACATCACCAGCATGTTGATGACGGCGCGGTAGTTCATGTCCATGTTGAACCAGTGGTTCATACCAGCACCGATAATGACCATTGAACGGCCATTGGTCTTTTCGGCATTGGCAGCAAATTCGCGGGCAACCTGAATGATCTTGTCGCGCCGCACCCCGGTAATGTGCTCGGCCCATGCGGGTGTGAAAGGCACATCGGCATCATAATCTGCCGCGACATGCTCGCCGCCAAGGCCACGATCAAGGCTGTAATTGGCGCATAAAAGGTCGAAGACGGTGGCGACCAGCACGTCCTTGCCATCGGCCAGCTGCAGCTTTTTCACCGGCACCTTGCGGGTGAGGATTTCGCCACGGTCATCGACCTGAAACCCATTGCTGGCGGCACCGCCAAAAAAGGGAAAGTCGACGCTGGCAACTTCGTCATGATCCTGATCGAGGATCAGGCTGAGTCTCAGTTCAACATCTTCCTTGCCAGCCTTCTGCTCAAGGTTCCATTTGCCCTTCTCGCCCCAGCGAAAGCCGATCGAGCCATTTGGCACGACAATCTTGCCTGTTGCCTCATCGATGCCGACTGTCTTCCAGTCAGGATTGTTTTCCTCGCCAAGCTGATCGGCAAAATCAGCAGCACGCAATTGCCTTCCCGGCACCAGCCGCCCGCCCTGCCGGTCAAGGCGCACCAGCATTGGCATGTCGGAATATTTGCGGCAGTAATCTTCAAAATAAGGCACCTGCCGGTCGAGATGAAATTCGCGCAAGATGACATGGCCGAATGCCATGCCAAGTGCCGCATCGGTGCCTTGCTTGGCATTCAGCCAGATGTCACCGAATTTGGCAGCTTCCGAATAATCCGGGCAGATGACGGCGCTTTTGGTGCCCTTATAGCGGGCTTCGGTGTAAAAATGCGCATCCGGCGTGCGCGTCTGCGGCACGTTGGAACCCCAGATCAGCAGATAGCCGGAATTATACCAGTCGGCAGATTCCGGCACGTCGGTCTGTTCGCCCCATGTCTGGGGGCTGGCCGGCGGCAGATCGCAATACCAGTCGTAAAATGACATGCAGGTGCCGCCCAGCAGCGACAGATAGCGCGTGCCGGCGGCATAGGAAATCATCGACATCGCCGGGATCGGCGAGAAGCCGAATACCCGGTCGGGACCATATTTCTTCGTCGTATAGGCATTGGCCGCGGCGACGATCTCGGTCGCCTCATCCCAGCTGGCGCGCACAAAGCCGCCCTTGCCGCGAATGCGCGTATAGCTTTCACGCGCTGCCGGGTCGTTCTGGATCGCCGTCCAGGCTTGAATCGGGCTCATTGTCTGGCGCTTTTCACGCCACAGCCGCATCAGCCGGCCACGAATGAGCGGGGTTTTCACCCGGTTGGCGCTGTAGAGATACCAGCTATAGGACGCGCCACGGGCGCAGCCGCGCGGCTCGTGATCTGGCAGGTCGGGGCGTGTGCGCGGATAGTCGGTCTGCTGCGTTTCCCATGTCACAATGCCGGATTTGACATAGATCTTCCATGAGCAGGAGCCGGTGCAATTGACGCCATGGGTTGAGCGCACGATTTTATCATGCTGCCAGCGGCGGCGATAGACATCTTCCCAGTCGCGATTTTCAATTGTCGTCTGGCCGTGACCATCGGCAAAAGTATCCTTGCGCAATGATGTCAGGAAGTTCAGTCGATCCAGCAGATGGCTCATCTTTGGTCTCCCAAGGTCTATTCGGCAGGAATGGCGGCAGGCATCGCCCGGCGACCACGTTCGATTTCATGCAACAGGCCGCCGGGGCGGGTATAAACCGCCCAGGTGACGACCAGACACAGGACGTAAAAGGCAAGGAAAGCCCACAAGGCAGCCAGCGGTGCGCCGGTCAGGTCGATTGAGGTACCATAGGCTTTCGGGATGAAAAAGCCGCCATAGCCGCCAATGGCGCTGGTGAAGGCAACGATGGCGGCGGCCTCACGCTCGGATTGGCGGCGCTGATCGTCGGCGCTTTGCTCCGGGTAAAACCGGGCAATTTCCTTGCGCATGATGACCGGGATCATCTGGAAGGTGGAGGAGTTGCCAATGCCGGTGAAGAAAAACAGCGCCATGAAACCGGCAAAGAACAGGGCAAAGGACGTCGTTTGCAGCCCCCAGATCACCACCAGAACCGAGGCAATCATGCCGACAAACACCCAGAAGGTAACGCGGCCGCCACCGACCCTGTCGGCCAGCCAGCCACTGCCGGCGCGGCTTAATGCCCCGATCAACGGCCCGAGAAAGACGAATTTCAGTGCATTGACTTCGGGGAAGGCCAGACCCGACAGCAGCGGAAAGCCTGCCGAATAGCCGATGAAAGAGCCAAAGGTGCCGACATAAAGCAGGCACATCACCCAGTTCTGGGTGCGGGTGAAAATCACTGCCTGTTCGCGAAAGCTCGCACGCGCATCGGCCAGATCATTCATGCCAAGCCATGCCAGCGCCGTCGAGGCGATGATGAAAGGCACCCAGATGAAGCCGGCATTCTGCATCCAGATCTGGCCGCCATCGGGCAGAATTTGCGGCGCACCGCCAAGCGCGCCAAACACGCCGGCGGTGATGACCAACGGCACCAGAAACTGCATGACCGAGACGCCAAGATTGCCAAGGCCCGCATTCAGCGCCATGGCATTGCCCTTTTCCGCACGCGGGAAAAAGAAGCTGATATTGGCCATGGAGGAGGCAAAATTGCCGCCGCCAAAACCGCAAAGCAGCGCCAGAACGATGAAAATCAGATAGGGCGTGGTCGGGCCCTGCACCGCATAGCCAATGCCAATGGCCGGGATCAGCAGCGAGGCGGTTGAAAGTGTCGTCCACAGCCTGCCGCCGAAGATCGGCACCATGAAGCTGTAGAAAATGCGCAATGTTGCACCGGAAAGTGCTGGCAGGGCGGCAAGCCAGAACAGCTGGTCCTGCGTGAAAGCAAAGCCGATTACCGGCAGTTGCGACACCACCACCGACCACACCATCCAGACGGCAAAGGCCAGCAGAAGAGCCGGGATTGAAATCCACAGATTGCGTCTGGCGATCTGCCTGCCTCTATCGTTCCAGAATTGCGGGTCTTCCGGGCGCCAGTCTTCGATCACCCGCGGCATTATTGTACGGTCGGGATCATGCACTTCCGCCAATTCAGGGAAGTTCGGCAGCCGGTCGAGCGCTTCGCCATGCGCCTGCCGTTCCATGGCGCGGATCGAAAAATGCATCCAGCCAAGCGACACGGCGACGATCAGGAGCAGCAGCACGAAGGCCGAGGTCCAGATGCCCGTCACGTCGAGCAGGGCGCCGAAGATTATGGGCAGGACGAAGCCGCCCAACCCGCCAATCATGCCGACGAGGCCGCCGACCGAGCCGACATGGTTGGGATAATAGATCGGAATATGCCGGAAGACCGCCGCCTTGCCGAGGCTCATGAAGAAGCCCAGCCCGAACAGGGCGGCGACGAAGGGCCACAGCCCCATTTCGGTCGAAAATGCGATCGGGCCGTGTCTGCCGCGGATCACGTAGTCCGTCGGCGGATAGGACAGCATGAACAGGAAGAGAGCCGAAAAGCCGAGCGTCCAGTACATGACGGAGCGAGCGCCGAAACGATCAGACAGCATCCCGCCATAGGCGCGGAAGACACTGGCCGAAAGACTGAAGATCGCGGCCGCGAAGCCGGCCGTGCGCACGTCCACGCCATAGACCTGCACCAGATAGTAAGGCAGCCACAGCGCCAAAGCGACGAAGCCGCCGAACACGAAGAAATAATAGAGCGAGAAGCGCCAGACCTGGAGCTTCTTCAACGGTGCGAACTGCTCGGCAAGGCTCGGCGCGGTGACCCCTTGCGCGCGCCGGGCGGTAAAGTCCGGATCGTCCTTGGCCAGAAGGTAGAACAGAACCCCCATGCCAGCGATGACCGCCGCCCATATCTCGGCGACCCCCTGCCAGCCCCAGGCGACCAGCGCGAATGGCGCAAGGAACGTCGTGACCGCCGCGCCGACATTGCCCATGCCGAATACGCCCAGCGCGGTTCCCTGCCGCGCCTGCGGATACCATTTGGTGACATAGGCGACACCGATGATGAAGGAGCCGCCGGCAAGACCCACGCCAAGCGCGGCCAGGAGGAAGGTGAAATAGCTGTCGGCGAATGTCATCGCGAAGGTCGCGAGCCCGGTCAGGATCATCTGCGCCGAAAACACCAGCCGCCCGCCATAGCGTTCGGTCCAGACGCCAAGGATCAGCCTGACGATCGAGCCGGTCAGCACCGGGGTCGCGATCAGAACGCCGTATTCGAACTCGGAAAGCCCCAGATCATCCTTGATCGACAGGCCAATGATGGAAAAGATCGTCCAGACGGCAAAGCACAAGGTGAAGGCGATGGTGCTGAGCCAGAGTGCTCTTTGCTGGTCGCTGCGGCTTGGCATCATGTGACCCGTCATGGCTGGGCCGCGGGAATTATTCCGTTGGCTGGCTGGATTGGTACACGCTCAAGGGAACATATAGAATAACAACACGTCATTGATGCAGATCAAGTGAAATCTGCCTTTTGTGTCTTTATTATCTGAAATCAATCTAAATCGCTTATTATACTGTTATTTAGAAAATATGAATATAGGTAAAAACAGTTATGGATTGATATTAATTAATCCTATAATTGACATTTATCAATTATAGATATGGATGGGATCCGGGTGATGAACAACCGTGAAAAGCCGGAACTGCGTCGTCTTCCGCTGTTTCGGGAAATGACGACGCCGACATTCGACAGCCTGATGAAGACTGCCTATTCACAGACCTTTCCGCCGCAGCTGGAATTGATCAGGCAGGGTGAATACGCCGATTTCCTGCATGTCATCATCGATGGATCCGTCGAACTGCACGCAAGCTGGAACGGGCGCAACACGGTGATGGGTGTAGTTCAGCCGGTTTCAACTTTCATTCTGGCTGCTTGCGTGTGCGACGCGCCCTATCTGATGTCCGCGCGCACACTCGAACGCGCGAAGATCGTCATGATCCCGGTCGCCGACGTGCGCGTGGCCTTACGCCGCGACCCCGACTTCGCCATGGCGGCCATGCGCGAACTGGCCAATGGCTATCGGGGTTTCGTGCGCCAGACCAGGAATTTGAAATTGCGAAACTCGGTCGAGCGGCTTGCCGCCTATATATTGTACCGATCCCGCTATGAGGGTGATGCAGACAGCATCGTTTTGCCGGTGGAAAAGCGCCATCTGGCTTCATATCTGGGGATGACGCCGGAGAATCTCTCCCGCTCGATCAGAACCTTGCAGGCCGATTGCCTGACGGTCCAGGGGATGCGTCTCACCATAACCGACCGAACTCGCCTGATGGCGGTGGCGGCGCCGGATTCCCTGATGGATGAGCCTGTCGAAAATCCCACAAAGGCTGCGTTTTCCCGACAGGCCGAGTTGGGGCAAGCCTGAGCGTGACGTCCAGTAACGCTGGCGACCGGGATTAGACCGTCCGCTCCGACTTTATGCACTGTATTCCGCAATTGCGGCGGCTCAACGCCACAAAGGTCGCGCCAGTGTATACAGCATGCCAGCGAAAGTGACGGCCCAAGCCAACAGCGCAATATAGAAGAAAACGTGTGTCAGTTCACTTAGAAAGCCGAACTCCATGGCTCGATCAAGGTGCCAGGTGCAGGCGGCATACATGCCGAGGGGGAATACAGCACCCCAATAAAGCGGATCGTAGCGCAGCGGGAAGCGCTTATAGATGTGACGCCAGACGCCCAGCAGCAGTAACATCGGGATCCACCAGGTGCCGGTCGCCCAATAGAAAATCGTGAAGCCCTTCAGGAAGGGAAGCAGCGAGGCGAGGTAGGGCGCCTGTGGCGCGTTGAGGATTAGCAGCGAACCCGCCAGCGTCGAGATCGCCATTGCGCCCATATTGATCCAGTAGGGCGGTGACAGGTCGCCAGGCGAAAAGTGGAAGAAGGCGTAGCGGTAGAAGATCAACGCCATCATCCAGATGTAGAGCATGCCGCCCCACAGCCAGGCAGATAGTGCAAAGAAGTTGAGCTCCAGCCTGTATGGCTGGCCGATTCGTGCTGCCAGCAGCGCGCTGGACACCGACAGCGCCTGTGTAGCCACGACGGCCAATAGCCAGCCGCCATTGATACCCTTGTCGAGCGTCGGCTTGTCGCGCTTGACGGTGAAGGCCGTGAAGATGGTGTAGGTGAGGCCAAGCCACAGCACCACGGCCAACACCCACAACGCCTTTCCGGCGACGAGGTCCTCACGCAAGACCATGAACTGGCTAGCCAGGATGCCGGTGCCAGCGACCGCCGTGAAATAGCCGGGTCCGGTCAGATGGGTGAACATGTCACCGAAAAACCGCGCCGGATAGCGCCAGGCCCGGAGGGCGTAGAGGACGCATAACAGGCCGTATTGTCCGATATTCAGGTAGAAAAGGCTCGATGCCAGCGGGCCATACTCCATCATGTGCGCCGCCAGAGAAATGATGCCCGTGGCCATCACGAGACCGAAATAGGCCGGCGACATATCGGCGAGGCCGAAGCCCGGTCGCTCTGGCTGTGAATTGCTGATCGCGCTGGTCATCGCCCGGCCACCATCCATCGCAGCCTTTGAAATCTGGCCTTGTCGCCCGGCATCTAATTCCCGGCTCGTGCATTCAAGCGCCGGAGGTCAGGCACAATGATCAGACGATTGTTCTCGATGCAGATGATCTTGTCGTTGCGTAACCGCGTCAACTGGCGACTGACCGTTTCGATGGTAAGGCCGAGGAAATCGGCAATGTCGGCCCTGGTGAGCGGCAGATCGAAACGTGCGAAGTTACAGCCTGCCTTCCCGGATGGCTCGGCATGACGGGTAAACATCAACAACAGGCTCGCAATCTTCTCGCCCGCCGTCTTGCGGCCGAGCGTCACCATCCAATCGCGCGCTTCATCCAGTTCGTCGAGCGCCTGCTTGTAGAGCCGGCGTTCCAGTTCTGGCGATTCCTGCATCATCCGTTCGATGGCTTCTCTAGGGAAGGAGCAGAGTACGACTTCTGTGGCGGCTTCCGCATTGAGCTGACTCTCGGCTCGAAATGGTCGGCCGAGGAAATCAGGGGCGAACTGGAGGCCCGTCGGACAGCGTCTTGGTCAGCTTTACCACACCCGACAGGATATTGGCATATCGGTCGATCCGCTCAGCCTCACCCAAGAGAGCAGCCCCGCCTTCAACTGCGGATTTGCGCGAAGACCTGACCAGTTCGTGGAGCTGATGGCAGTCCAGCGTACTGCAAATGCCCTTGTTACGCCCCTCGCACGAGGCGCATAGCATGGGAACGGCATCTTTTGGGATATCCCTGCGCACGACATTGCCACCTTTAGGGTCACTATAGCATCTTCAATCCTAGCATGCCCCGCGTTAGTTCGTCTTACGCACGTGGTCTTTGCGTAAGGTCAAGTATACCGGATTGACGATGATGGTTTGTGTGAAAGTCTTTGGCCGTATTCCTGGAGCATTTACACGATCTGGTCGGCAGAAAATTCAGGTAGTTCCAGCCCAGAGATTTCACCATATCGAGATACTGGACGTAGCGAATGCCTGTCGACTCGCCAGCGCAGTCGTCGCGAGCACTATCTTGGCCATCGGATCTTTACCGCAACTGTCGAAATAGCAACCCAGATGCCGAGCCGCAGGACCATCGCGGCCATCGTGCGGCTCTCGTAGGCCCCGCCGCGCCAGACGTGCCAGAGGAAGAAAGCAAGGACCATGGCCGTGGTCGCTGCGATACCGATGGACAGGGCAGGCGCCCAGGCCGCGCCGCGCCATAGTCCGATCCCTGCCAGCAGATAGGCGAAGCCGGCCACGAAGTTGAACCACAGCACGAATGGAACCACCGCTCCCATATCAGCGCCGCCGAAGAGCGCGCGGCCGCCCGAAATGACGGTGGCCAGGCCAAACACGACCGCCACACCGGAAGCGATGGAACGAAAGAGCGGTCTTGCGGTCATGGTATTCTCCTGTGTCATGCGTCGGCCAGCCTGCCGTCGCGCAGGTGGATTAGGCGGTCGAAACGGTCAAAAATCTTCTCGTCATGGGTGACGGTGACGATGCAGGCTTCCTGCTCAGCGGCAAGCTTGCGCAACAGGTCCATCACCAGCCCGGCCCGCTTGCCGTCGAGCGCGGCGGTCGGTTCGTCGGCCAGGATGATGCGGGGACGGTTGGCCAGCGCCCGCGCAATGGCCACCCGCTGCGCCTCGCCACCTGACAGGAGTGCCGGCTTGGCCGCGGCGCGACGGCTGACTTCAAGATAATCGAGCAGTTCGCGCACTCGTGCCTGACCCATATCGACCGACCAGCCGGCGAGGTCGAGGACCACGGCGACGTTCTCCTCCGCGGTCAGGAAAGGCAAAAGGTTATGCGTCTGGAAGATGAAGCCGATCTTGTCGAGCCTGAGCCGCCGCAGGTCGTGCCGCAGCCATTGCCCGTCGAACACCGTCTCGCCGTCCAGCGTCACCTTGCCCGCCGATGGCGCGAGGATGCAGCCGATGACGTTGAGCAGCGTCGTCTTGCCGGAACCCGACGGACCGAGCAGCGCGATCACCTCGCCGGCACGAACCTGAAGATCGATATCACGCAGCGCGTCGACACGGGTTTCGCCCTCGCCGAAATGCTTGGCCACACCCTTCACGTCGATCAGGATTTCGCCGTCCGTCATGTCAGCTTCCCAGAGCCGTAGCCGGATCGACCTTCATCGCAGCCCGCACGCCAAGGCCCGAGGCGGCGATGCAGACGGCGAAGATAATCCCGGCCAGCACCATTGCGTTGAACGGCTCCAGCACCACCCGGCGCGGGAAATAGTCCTTCACCGTCAGGATCAGCACGAGCCCTATCCCCCAGCCTGAAGCGCCGAGGATCAGCGCCTGCTGCACGATCAGCCCGATGATGGTGCGGTCGGGGGCGCCGATCAGCTTCAGCGTGGCGATCTGCTTCAGCTTCTCCATCGTCATCGTGTAGATGATAAGCGCGATCACTACCGCTGAAACACTGAGCAGGATGCCGAGAAACAGGCCGATTTGTCGCCGCGCCAGATCGACCACCGAGGAAACCAGAATGTCCTCCTGCTCGGCTTGCGTCAGCGCCGCCAGATGTTTCCACTGCCGCACGGTCGCGGTCAGCAATTCGACATCCGCGCCCGGCGCTACCCGTGCGATCACGGCCGCGACCGAGGCGGACTTGACCGAAACGGTGCCCCGCGCCGCCTGAACGCGCTGCGCTGCCGGGTCAAGCTCTGTCTGTAGCGCCATCGCGTCCGCCAGCGTGATATAGACCGCCGGATCGCCGCCCGCGTTCATTGCCCCTTCGACCAGCCCGACCACGATGAAGCGGTTGCGCCCGAGACGGATCGTCTCGCCGGTCAGAAGACCGGTCTTGCGATCTGCCACCAGTTCGAAGTGGCTTGTGCCGATGCCGCGTCCCTCGGCGATGCGCTGCGGGCCGCCGGGATGTCCCGGTTCATAGCCGATGACGTAGAGCCGCAGCGAAGCGCCGGCATGGGCAGCCTCGATGTTCTGGAAATTGATTGCGCCGGCTGCGGCCACGCCGGGCATCCGCGCCACGGCGTCGCGCGTTGTCAGCGGGATGTTCGAGGCTTCGGCGAACGGCCCCTTGGTGCCGCTCTCGACCACCCAGACGTCTGCTGCCGGCGCCTTCACGACCGCCAGCGCATCGGCGACAAGGCCGTTATAGATGCCGATCATCGACAGCACGACCGTCATCAAGAGCCCCAGCCCGAAACAGGTGAGGACGAAGCGGAACAGTCCGTGGCGTATATCTTTGAGAGCAAGGTTCATGGCGTTGTCCTGGTCCGCGCCCGCCGCCCCTCGGTCGCGCCTTGCGGTATCCGGGCGACGATGGCGGCACCTTCCGGCAGGCTGCCCATGACCTCGACCCGGCCACGATCGTCGCGCGCGCCAAAAGTCAGTTCAGCCTGTTCCAGCCGTCCGTCCCGCACCAGCCAGACCCGGCCGCGATGCCCGTCGAAACCGGTGATCGCCACCTCCGGCACCATCAGAGCACTGTTGCGGTTGCCGGTGGTGATGCGCACTTCGGCCTGTTCGCCGAGATACATCGGCTGGGGGCAGTCCGTGCAGGTCAGCCAGATCCGGCGTTCCTCATTCACCCGGTCGCTTTCAAGACCGATGCGGGCGATGATGCCTTGGAACTCAGCCTGCGGCTGCGAGCGCAGCCGGATCGTGCCGGGCTGGCCAAGCGCAAGCTGGCCGGCGCGCTCCTCATCAACATAGGCCTGGATCCAGACCGTTTCGGGAGCAATCAGGGTGAAGATCGGATCGCCGGCCCGCACCACTGTTCCCGCTTCAGCATGGCGCGTAACGATCACCGCGTCATAGGGTGCGGTCAGAAGATGACGGGCGAGAAGGACCTTCTCCTGTTGCAGGGCTGCCGCCGCGTCCGTGCCCTGAGCACGGATCACCGCCACATCCGCCTCGGCGACCGCCAGATCGGCATGGGCCACGTCCTCGTCACGCTGCGCTTCCTCGGCGCGCTGGATCGAGGTCACATCGCGCTGCGCCAATCCCTGCTGACGCTGATTTGCCGTCTGGCGCTGCGCCAGTACGCTGCGGGCACGCGCCACCGTGGCCTCGGCGCGGGCTAATGCGGCGACATTGGCCGCGACAGCAGCGCGGGCACGGGCGGTACGCGCCTCCTGCTCGGCTGGATCGAGGGTCGCCAGTTCCTGCCCCCTGACTACTCGGTCGCCGACGTCGGCGGCCAGCCCGGTCAGGGCAGCCCCAACCTCAAATCCAACCCGGCTGAGAATCCGTGCCTCGACCGAGCCGAGGCCGTAGATGCGCAGGGCTACATCCTGCTCTGGTTGCACCACGCTGACCGTGATCGGCCGCTCCGTGAGGAACAGCACACCCGCGCCCAACACCAGAACCGCCGCTACCGCACCGTAGATCCACCGACGTCCCATGGCCTAATCCTCCTTCGCGGCCAGTAGCCGCAATTGCACGTCGAGGAGCCGCTTTCCTTCCCCGATCAGGGAGAAGTTGCGCGCCCCGAGCGACCAGCGGATCGCCATCCCCTGAACCAGCGACGTCAACAGAACGGCGGCATCCTCTGGGGCGACTTCGCGGCGCAAGAAGCCAGCGTCCTGACCGCGAGCCAGTTCGGCCACGATCAAACCCTGAAACTTCATCAACAGGCCGCGAAAGGCCGCGCGCAAATCCTCATTGCCGACATTCAGCTCGCGTGAGAACAGCAGCATCGGCAGCGCCGGTGTTGCCGCAATCTGGCCCAGTTGCGCGGCCATCAGCGCCTTGACCCGGTCGATGGGGTCATCAGTCCCAGCCAGTGCCCGTTCCCATTCCATAGCCAGTTCCCCGGCGACATGATCCGCCACGGCAAGCCACATTGCGGCCTTGGTCGGGAAATGCCGGAACAGGGCTGCCTGGCTGACGCCTACGACCGCTGCGGTAGCACCTGTCGTCACCCGGTCCGGCCCGATCCGGTCCGCCAGGTCGAGGACGGCCGCGACGATTTCGGCCTTGCGCAATTCCGCGGATTTTCGCATAAAGTACCTAGTAAGTGAGCAATCACATACTTAAGTGGAGCAATGATCGTGGTCAAGCTTTTCTGACGGGGCAAAGCGAACGCGCGGTGTTACTGGCCAGATGTCGACAAGCTGCCGGCAGTGGGAGCAGATTTGCAAAGGGTGATCCTTCATGGATGCACAGAACCAGAACTGGGACGATCTGCGCTTCTTTCTCGCCGTTTCCCGGGCGGGCACGCTGTCTGGAGCCGCACGCAGCCTTGGCGTAACGCATTCGACCGTGTTTCGCCGTCTCGGCGCCTTCGAGGAACGTCTGGGCGTCCGGCTCTTCGAGCGGTTGCCGGACGGCTATGCGCTGACGGGCGCCGGAGAGGCCATGCAGGAGACCGCCATCCGGATCGACGAGGAAGTTATCGCCCTGTCGCGACAGGTGACCGGACAGGACCAGCGCCTGAGCGGGCTTATCCGCATCACAGCCATCGATATGCTGGCGATCGGGTTATTGCCGTCGCATTTGGCGGCCTTTCATGCAGCGCAGCCAGGGATCGAATTGGAAGTGATCGTTTCGGACACTCCCCTGGACCTGACCCGACGCGAGGCCGATGTCGCACTGCGCATCGGCAACACGCCGCAGGAAATATTGGTCGGCCGGCGTGTCGGCCGGCTGGCCTTCGGAGCCTATGCCTCGGCAGAACGCGCCGCTCAGGGGATTGATGAGGATCTTGCCGGTAACGACTGGATCGGCTTCGGCCGGTCACATGGAGCGATCGGCCGTCAGTTGGCAGATTGGCTGCCGACGATACGGCCGATCTATCGCACCAACTCGATCTCGGCCGCGATTGCCGCGGCAAGGGCCGGAATCGGCCTTGCGCCGCTGCCTTGCGCCGTAGCCGACCGCACCCCCGACCTTGTCCGCATCGCCCTGTTTCCGGAAGATTTCCGGCTCGATCTGTGGCTGCTGACCCATGAGGATCTGCGCAACACCGCCCGCATCCGTGCCTTCATGGATTTCATGGCCAACGCGCTCGCCACCGACGCCGACGTGCTGGAGGGCCGTCGTCCGCAGGCTGGTCCTCCCCGGACAACCACGCCATGATTCATCCGTTATCTCTCTTGCGGGGTGCGGTCCTGTGGACACTACTTGCGATGCTGAGGCAACGACGAGGGGCGTGCTTTGGCGGTCACCTGTCTGTTCCATTGCCCCACTACAGGGACAATGATCGCATGCGGCCTCTCAGGGCGTCTGGCGAGTCCTGGAAATCGCGAGCATCACGGAGAGATCATGCCCGCCAATGACACGCTGGATGTTTTGACTCAGCGCCAACGACAAGGAACACCCGGCGAGGTTCTAGCCGCCTTCCTGAAACTGGGCCTCACCTCCTTCGGTGGACCGATCGCGCATCTGGGCTATTTCCGCGAGGAATTCGTCGCCCGGCGCGGCTGGATCGACGATCGTGGCTATGCCGATCTGGTCGCGCTGTGCCAATTTCTTCCCGGCCCAGCATCAAGCCAGGTCGGCTTCGCATTGGGCTTGCAGCGTGCCGGACCGGCAGGTGCGCTGGCCGCCTGGCTCGGTTTTACCTTGCCTTCCGCCCTGCTGTTGATGGTGTTTGCGCTCGGAGCGGGGGCGTTTTCAGGCCCGCTCGGCATCGGGGTGCTGCATGGGTTGAAACTGGTGGCGGTGGCCATCGTGGCGCAGGCTGTCTGGGGGATGGCGCGCACGCTCTGCCCCGACCGTTCACGCCAGACGATCGCGCTCGCCGCCGTCCTGATGGTGGTGCTGATCGGAGGCGCGACGGGCCAGCTGGGTGCAATCCTGTTCGGTGGGCTCGCCGGGCTCTGGCTTTGCCGGGACACGCCGGGAGCGCCGGGTGAAGCGCTGCATTTCCCGGTCTCGCGACAGGCGGGGATAGTCGCGCTCGCCCTGTTCTTCATCCTGATCTTCGGCCTGCCGCTGGCGGTGGCGCTGTTTCCCGCGCAGGGCTTGGCAGTGATCGACGCCTTCTATCGCGCCGGTGCTCTGGTGTTCGGCGGCGGCCATGTGGTCTTACCTTTGCTGGAAGCCGAAGTGGTTCGCCCGGGATGGGTCACGCCCGATGCGTTCCTGGCTGGCTATGGCGCGGCCCAGGCGGTGCCGGGGCCGCTGTTCACCTTCGCCGCTTATCTCGGCATGCAGCTCGAACCCGGCCCGAACGGGATCGCCGGCGCGACGCTTGCCCTTTTTGCGATCTTCCTGCCTGGCTTCCTGCTGCTTGTCGGCGCGCTGCCGTTCTGGAACACACTGCGCGCACGTTCCGGTGTGCGGGCGCCGATGGCAGGGGCGAACGCTGCGGTGGTCGGCATTCTGGGCGCTGCGCTCTACGATCCGCTCTGGATCAGCGCGATCGGTTCGCCCTACGACTTTGCGCTGGCGCTGACCTGCTTCGTGGCCCTGATGAGCTGGAACCTTCCGCCCTGGCTCGTGGTGTTGATCGCGGCTGCCGGCGGCGCGATCCTGGAGGTAAGCTCGATGTCGTGATGGAAAAAGAATAGCGACCAGGAGCCTGATCGACCAGACCGATCGCCAGCCCATTTGGCGCATCATCGTCGGTCTCCCCAGCCACTGCCGCCCTCGCGGCCAGCCAGGAACACAAATTGCAAATCGATCTTTCTTCCGACCGCTTTATGACAGCATTGACCGGCATCACGCTTGCCGGGATGGCGCTGGCGACTGTCGATGCCTTTTTGAGCCCCGGTCTATGGGGACCGGTCGGGCTCGTGCTGGTCTATCTGGCCGGTGGTGTGCCGACCGGGGTCCGGGCCCTGACGTCGCTCTGGCGCGAGCGGGTGCTGGACATCGATCTTCTGATGATCGTGGCAGCCCTTGCCGCCGCGGCGGTGGGTGCTGCGCTCGAAGGGGCGGTGCTGCTGACGCTGTTCAGTCTCTCGACCACGTTGGAGCAGCGGGCGATGGGCCGGGCGCGCCATGCGGTCGAGGCGCTGATGGCGCTGCGTCCGGACACCGCGCTGAGACGCGACCCAGAGGGCGCCGTCACGGAAGTTCCGGTGGGCGATCTCGTGGCCGGCGATCTGGTGGTGCTGCGCCCCGGTGCGCGCGTGCCGGCCGATGGAGAGGTGGCCGAGGGGGAGGGATCGCTCGATGAGGCGACGATCACCGGCGAATCCATGCCGGTCGGCAAAGGCCCCGGTGCGAAGGTGTTCGAGGCCACGGTGAACCTCAACGCCGTGTTGTTGGTCCGCGTCACCCGCCCGGTCGCGGAAAGCACGGTGGCGCGGATGATCGAACTGGTGACAGAGGCACAGGCCGCGCGCGCTCCTTCCGAACGGTTCAGCGCCTGGTTCGGCCAGCGCTACACCATCGCGGTGCTGGTGGGCGCGGTGCTTGCTTTGGCGATATTCCTCGCACTCGGCTGGACAATGCAGGATGCGCTTTATCGCGCCGCGACGCTGCTTGTCGCGGCCAGCCCCTGCGCTGTGGTGATATCGGTCCCGGCCGCGATCCTTTCGGCGCTGGCGGCCGCCGCGCGCGGCGGCGTGCTGTTCAAGGGCGGCGCGGCGCTGGAGACGCTGGCCGATGTCGATATCTTCGCCTTCGACAAGACCGGTACGCTGACCACTGGCAAGGCCGAGGTGACGCAAGTGATGGCGTCGGAATCGGGAGCACAGGCCGAAGAGCGGTTCCTGTCATTGATCGCTGGTCTTGAGGCGCATTCCGAACATCCAATTGCCGATGCGATCCGCCGCCACATCGACGAAAAAGGCATAATCGCCGCCGAGGTGCGCGATGTCGAAACCGTGCCCAGCGAGGGCATTGTCGGGCAGGACGCCGCAGGCCCGCTCTGGGCCGGCAATCCGCGCATGGCGGCACGCATGGGTGCATCGCTCGACGCACCCGAATATGCGCAGCTAACGGACGGAAGCCAGACCGTGGTGTGGCTGGGGCGGGGAGATCGGGTCTATGGTGCGCTCACCGTTGCCGACCGCCCGCGCGAAACCTCGGCCGCCGGACTGGCCGCGCTCAGGGCGGCGGGGGTGGGCACTATCGCCATGATGACCGGCGACCGGCGCCCTGTCGGCTTGCGGATCGCCGCCGAACTCGGACTGGAGGCAAAGGATGTCCATGCCGATCTGTTGCCCGAGGACAAGGTCCGGCTTGTGGGCGAGCTTGCAACGAGTGGAAAGGTGGCGTTTGTCGGCGACGGGGTGAACGACGCCGCCGCGCTGGCGCGAGCCGATGTCGGCATCGCCATGGGAGCCGCCGGCAGCGACGTCGCCTTGCAGGCGGCCGATGTGGCGCTGTTGTCGGAGGACATGGCCCGCCTTGCCGCCGCCCATCGGCTGGCGCGGCGCACCCGCCGGATCATCCGTCAGAACCTCATTTTCGCCATCGGCATGATGCTGCTTCTGGTCGCCTCGAGCCTGTTCTTCGCCCTGCCTCTGCCGCTCGCGGTCGTCGGACACGAAGGCGGCACAGTGCTGGTGGTGCTGAACGGCCTCAGGCTACTCGCCGACCCGATCCGGGCGCGCAGTGCGACCTCACTGCGACGCCAACCCGACGCCGGCCCTGTAGAGCCTTCATACCAGTCAGGGGCTTGACCGGATGACGGCTATCCCGCTCGAAACGCGCGTAGATGAGGAACCGACCGCTCTTCAGCAGGCGTCGATTGCCGGTCAAGAACCTGTGGTGCGAATGGCGACCGAGGCGGCGATGACCATGCCAAGCAACAAGAGAACAATTCTCTCCGATCAAACGCGGTTCTTCCAGGCGGAACCATTCCGCTGGAGGGAGAAATTCTCACAAGGCCGTTTCCCGGTGCGGGTGCTTCTGAACGTTCGCGATCTGGCAGGCGTCCCTATCGATAGACGATACCGCCATCGGTCAGGATCGACTGTCCCGTGATGTAGTCGGAATCGGCGCCCGCGAGGAAGGCGACCAACGCTGCAACGTCCTCCGGTGTCTGCGCGCGGCCCAAAGCGATACCCTCGACATATTTCTTGTAAGTTTCGCCCTTCGGCGTTCCGGTGATCTCGGAAAAGCGCTCGTCGATCTCCACCCACATATCGGTGCCGACGATGCCGGGGCAGTAGGCGTTAACGGTGATGCCCGCGCTAGCATATTCCTTGGCGGCGGCTTGCGTCAGCGCACGCACGGCGAACTTGGTCGCCGAATAGGCGCCGAGCATGGCGAAGCCGTCATGTCCGGCGATCGAGCAGGCATTGATGATCTTGCCCTTCTGACCTCGATCCTTGAATTTCTTCGCAGCCGCCTGGATGCCCCAGAGCACGCCGTCGACATTGATCCGGAAGATCAGGTCCATGTCCTCGGGCGTGACGTCGGCGATCGGCTTGACCTGAGCGATGCCGGCATTGTTGACGATGACGTCGAATCCGCCGAGTTGTTTTTCCGCATGGTCGATAGCGGCGTAGACTTCGTCGCGCTTGCTGACATCGGCGACGACGGTGGTGGCCTTGCGTCCGAGCGCTTCGACTTCCTTGCGAACGGAATCGAGCTTATCGGCCTTGACGTCGGCCAGCGCGAGATCAGCGCCTTCCTTTGCAAGCCGCAGCGCAATGCCGCGTCCGATCCCCTGGCCAGCGCCGGTTACCAAAATGACTTTGCCATTCAACGACATGATTTTCTCCTACAGAAAGTTGGCCAATCCTGTGCAGCCAGCATGTTTCCTTTCGGGCGATACAGCCGGAGCAGAACCGACTACACTCGATGATCCCGGTCCATTTCAAGGCCGTGGCCCGGAAATGATGCGACGGCACGGATACTGGCAGTAAGGCCACCTCAAAGGGCCACCCGCAAAAGCAACAGTAATTGTTCGACTCCGCAAGAGTATGACATGATCCCGCATATATGGCCGAGCGCCATATTCTCATCGCGTGGATAGCGTCGGTGGTACAGAAGGACGCGTAGTTGATGACGGAGGCTGAGCGCTACGACGCCGTCGTGATCGGTAGTGGAGAGGGTGGCAAATACCTCGCCTGGCATATGGCGCAAGCCGGTCGGAAGGTTGCCGTCATAGAGCGACGCTGGATCGGCGGCTCATGTCCCAATATCAACTGCCTGCCCAGCAAGAACGAGATCTGGAGCGCGGGCGTCGCTCACGCCGTTGCCCATGCCGGGGAGTATGGCGTTGCGACCGGCCCCGTCTCGGTCGACATGAAGACGGTTGTGGCGCGCAAGCGCGCCATGGTCGAGGGTCTGGTTGCGTTTCATCTGGAACGCTATGAGGCGACGGGCGCGGAACTCATCATGGGCAACGCCCGTCTCGTCGGATCAAAGACGATCGAAGTTGCCTTGAACGACGGCGGGACGCGGCTGCTCGTCGCTGCAAAGCTGTTTCTCAATCTTGGAACACATGCAACCATTCCGCCTGTTCCCGGCCTCGCCGAGACCAGGCCGCTCACCCATATCGAGGCGCTCGAACTGGACCGGCTGCCGGCGCATCTGATCGTGCTCGGCGGGGGCTATGTCGGCCTTGAACTCGCGCAGGCCTATCGGCGTTTCGGCAGCCGCGTCACCATTATCGACCGTGGCCCGCGACTGCTGAAGCGGGAGGACGAGGATGTTTCCGACGAGGTCCGGCAGATACTGGAGGCGGAAGGCGTCGAGGTGGTTTTGTCGGCGGAAATCGAGAAGGTGAAGGGCCGATCGGGCGAAAGCGTGCGCGCCGCCATCCGGACGCCCGACGGTTTGAGAACGATTGAGGGCACGGACATTCTGGTCGCTGCCGGGCGCACGCCCAACACGCGAGGCATCGGCCTCGAAGAGGCAGGCGTTGCGCTGACGGATCACCGTTACATTCAAGTGAACGATCGCCTGGAGACGACTGCAAAGGGAGTATGGGCCATCGGCGAATGCGCCGGAAGTCCGCAATTCACCCACGCATCGCTCGATGATTTCCGAATAATCCGGGACAATCTCGACGGTGGAGACAGAACGACCACCGGGCGGCTGATGCCCTATTGCATGTTCATCGACCCGCCGCTGGCCCGCATCGGCATGAGCGAAGCGCAAGCGCGGGCCAATGGAATGGATTTGCGCGTCGCGAAACTGCCAATGAAGGCGGTGCTGCGGACGCGGACGACCTCGCAAACCTCGGGCTTCATGAAGGCGCTGATCGATCCACAGGACCGGATCGCAGGCTTTGCGATGATCGGTTCGGAGGCCGGAGAAGTGATGGCCGTGGTGCAGGCAGCCATGCTCGGCGGCCTGCCTTACAGCATCCTGCGCGACGCCATTCTTGCGCACCCGACGATGGCCGAGGGGCTGAACGCGCTGTTTGGCAAGGTCGAGGCAAGATGAGTTTTCCAGGTTCAAGTGAGGCGGCGGGTTAGAAAATGCACGGACAGGAGCACCAGCACCATTCGCATGCGCATGACCATTCGGGTGATAAGCATCTTGTGAAGGACCCCGTCTGCGGCATGGAGGTCGACCCGCAAACGGCGGAACATCGCCTGACGCACGAAGGTCACACTCACTATTTCTGCTCGGCTTCCTGCAAAGCGAAATTCGAGGCGGACCCGGCCCGATATCTTGCAGGGGAAGCGCCGCCCGTTCCAGAGGCTCCTGAGGGCGCGATCTGGACCTGTCCGATGCATCCCGAGATCCGGCAGGAGGGGCCAGGAAGCTGCCCGCGCTGCACCATCTGGTGCCAATGCGGATATCGATCTGGATCCAGCTCGTTCTGGCGACGCCCGTGGTCCTGTGGTGCGGATGGCCGTTCTTCGAGCGCGCCTGGGCCTCGCTGGTCAATCGCAGCCTCAACATGTTCACGCTGATCGCTATGGGCACGGGCGTCGCCTGGGCCTACAGCATCGTCGCCGCCCTTGCGCCGGGCATTTTCCCCGCCGCTTTCCGTGCGGAAGATGGCACGGTCGCGGTCTATTTCGAGGCGGCGGCGGTCATCACCGCTCTGGTGCTGCTTGGCCAGGTGCTGGAACTGCGCGCCCGTGAGCAGACATCGAGCGCGATCAGGGCGCTGCTCGATCTGGCCCGAAGACGGCGCGGCGCGTCAGTGACGAAGGCGCGGAGGAAGACGTGCCGGTCGAGCACGTTATCCTTGGAGATCGGCTGCGCGTGCGGCCCGGCGAGACCGTGCCGGTCGATGGCGTGGTGGAGGACGGACGCTCCTCGCTCGACGAGGCGATGGTCACCGGCGAATCCATGCCTGTCACCCGCACCGTGGGCGATCAGGTCATCGGCGGCACGCTGAACCAGACCGGGGCGCTGGTGATCCGTGCGGAAAAGGTCGGCCGCGATACGATGCTGTCACGCATCGTGCAGATGGTCGCCGATGCGCAGCGTTCGCGGGCGCCAATCCAGCGCATGGCCGACCAGGTCTCGGGCTGGTTCGTGCCGCTGGTCATCATCATCGCAATTCTCGCCTTCATCGTCTGGGGCATCTGGGGGCCGGAGCCGCGCCTCGCCTATGGGCTGGTCGTGGCCGTTTCGGTGCTGATCATCGCCTGTCCCTGCGCACTTGGGCTGGCGACGCCGATGTCGATCATGGTGGGTGTCGGCAAGGGCGCCAGCGCCGGCGTCCTGATCAAGAACGCTGAGGCGCTCGAACATATGGAGAAGGTTGACACGCTCGTCGTCGACAAGACCGGCACGCTCACCGAGGGCAGGCCGTCGGTGACGGCAATCGTCGCGGCAAGCGGCTTCGACGAAACGGAAATCCTGCGGCTTGCCGCCGGTGTCGAGAAGGCGTCGGAACATCCGCTTGCATTGGCGATCGTGGAGGCGGCGGAGAAGAAGGGCATCGCCATCCCGCCCGTAGTGGGTTTTGACTCTCCGCTTGGCAAGGGGGCACTCGGTGCTGTCGAGGGCAAGGGGGCACTCGGTGCTGTCGAGGGCAAGGCGATCGTGCTCGGCAATGCGGCGTTCCTCAAGGAGCGCGGCGTCGACGCTTCGTCCCTTGCCAAACAGGCGGACGCCTTGCGCCATGACGGCGCGACGGCGATCTATATCGGCATCGATGGCAAGGCGGGCGGCATCTTCGCCATCGCCGATCCGGTCAAGGCGACGACGCAGGAGGCGCTGGACGCGCTGCATGGCGAGGGCATCCGCATCGTCATGCTGACCGGAGACAATAAAACAACGGCCGAAGCAGTCGCCCGCCAGCTGGGCCTCGATGAGGTTGAAGCGGACGTGCTGCCGGATGCCAAGAGCGCCGTGGTGAGCCGGCTCAAGGCGGAAGGCCGAGTGGTGGCAATGGCGGGCGACGGCGTCAACGACGCGCCCGCCCTGGCGGCCGCCGATGTCGGTATCGCAATGGGCTCGGGCACCGATGTCGCCATCGAAAGCGCCGGCGTTACCCTGCTCAAGGGCGACCTGATGGGCATCGTCAAGGCGCGGCGTCTGTCGCAGGCGACGATGGCGAACATCCGCCAGAACCTGTTCTTCGCCTTCATCTACAATGCCGCCGGCATCCCGGTTGCCGCAGGCGTGCTTTACCCTTCTTTCGGTCTCCTCCTGTCACCGATCATCGCGGCGGCCGCCATGTCTCTGTCGTCGGTCAGCGTCATTGCCAATGCGCTGCGATTGCGGGCGCTGAAACTTTGACTGACGCCCTGGCGTCAATCGCGCCAGTAATTGTTGGCGGCCGCGACCGTCTGGAAATGGATGGCGATCACCTGCGACGAGGCGATCAGCTGCGTGGTATCCTGATCGTAGGCCGCGCGCAGCTTGTCGCGAATCTCGGCGGAAGGCTGGGTCACCTTGACGCCCACCCGCGCCATTTTGGTGGCAAGGTCGAACCCCTCCTGTGGGGTCGCTGTCTTGAGCGAGGGAAGCCAGATGTCAGCCATGATGTTTTCCTTCCAGAGAATATGAATACGCAACAATCGTAATCTACCCGAGCAGCTAACGAAAGCATCAACCCGAGATGCGTTTCGCCTTCAGGTATCACGTCTGAAACGCCCTTTCGTGCGGGAAATCCCCTCCGGCGATGTAAGCTTCTTCCGCCGGCGTCGGTTCTCGGCCGAGGACCTGATTGCGATGCGGGTGACGGCCGAAAGCCGCGATGACCTTGCGCACGTCGCCAGCGTGGTTCACCAACGACTGGTATATCGGTTGAAGGGAAGCGGGCGCTTGCGCTGCGATTTCCTCGCGAAGCCTGATAAGCAGATCGATGCGAATGAGGTGATCCGGGCCTTCGCAATGGCCAAGCGGTTGGCTGTAGACAATCTTGAACCAGGGCGTGCCCAGCGATGCATAGTGGCCGTTCGAGAACCCTTCCATCGCCAGCGACAGTGCGGCAGGATCCTGCGCGAAAGCGCGCGACGTGCCGCGCCACAGCGAGCGCGAGAACTGGTCGAGCACGATAATGAGCGCCAGCCTGCCATGGGGGTCGCTGGCCCAGTCGTCGAGATCGCCTGAGGCTGCGCTGTTCGTCAGGTCGGCGAAGCGCGCGACGATCATGTCATCCGCTCCGCCATGCAGCCGCCACGACCAGTGATTGCGATGAGTTTCAGCCTCTATCTGTGAGGAGCGGCCTTCAGGAAACCAGAAGTCGAGAACGTTGGCCCACGGGACGGTGCTGGTATCCATGTCGATCCTTTCCGGCAGTTGGGAGCGATGAAACAGGGTTGGCGCTACAAAAACAACGGACCCCGCATCGGAACGGGGTCTGTAAGGAGAGGCTTCAGCCTCGTGCAGCCTCCGTTGCGGGAAGGGCGGTGGCGGCTTTTGCAGCCCTCCCGCTGGGCGCGGTGGCCTTCGGTACGCGCAGCAGGCGCATGCCGTTGGCGATGACGATCAGCACCGAAAGCTGGTGAACCAGCATGCCGCCGGCCATATGGACATTGCCGGAGAACACGCCCGCCAGCAATCCCGCCACCGTCACCAGCGCGATGACGAGGTTCTGGCGCATATTGCCCAGCGTCGCGCGCGAGATCGCCATCGCCTCGGGGATCTTGCCGAGATCGTCCTTCAGAAGTGCGATGTCGGCGGTCTCGATGGCGACGTCGCTGCCGGCCGCGCCCATGGCGATCGAGGTGTCGGCGGCCGCAAGAGCGGGGGCATCGTTGATGCCGTCGCCGACCATGGCGACATGCGCGCCATCCGTCTTCATCTTCCGGATCAGTTCCAGCTTGTCCTCGGGCATCAGCCCGGCATGGACCTCGTCGATGCCGACCTCACGGGCGATGGCCTCGGCCGCGCCATGCTGGTCGCCCGTCAGCATGACCACGCGGCCTATGCCGATCTCGCGCAGTCGGGCGATGGCTTCCGTCGCGCCTTCCCGGGCCATGTCGGACATGCCCAAGAGCCCGATCAACTGCCCGTCACGCGCCACCAGGATCGGCGTCTGGCCGTTGGAGAGCAGACGGTCCAGTGCGGCCTCGCCCTCCTGGCTCAGCGGGATGCCGAGCGTATCCATCAGGCGACGGTTGCCAGCGGCAACGGTCCGGCCGTCGATGCGGGCGCTCAGGCCCATGCCGGCATGCTCCTCCAGCGCCTCCGGCGTGGAAAGCGGTCCCTGCTTGCGCCCGGCCTCGACGATCGGGCGGCCAAGCGGGTGGGTCGATCCGGCCTCGGCGGTAGCGGCCAGATGCAGCAACTCGGCCTCGGCAACACCACCCAGAGCGACGATGGAAGCAAGCTGCGGCTTGCCTTGCGTCAACGTGCCGGTCTTGTCGAGCGCCAGCGTGTCGATCCGGCCCGCACTTTCCAGATGCTGGCCGCCCTTGATCAGAATGCCGCTGCGCGCCGCCCGGCCGATGCCGGCGACGATAGAGACTGGCGTCGAGATCACCAGCGCGCCGGGACAGCCGACGACCAGCAGCGTCAGCGCCAGGCGGATGTCCTGCGTCACCGCGAAGGCGGCGACCGCGAGCCCGATGATCGACGGCGTATACCATTGCGCAAAGCGCTCGATCATCCGCTGGCTCGGGGCCTTTTCCTCCTGTGCTTCCTCGACGCGCTGAATGATGCGGGCAAGGGTGGTGTCGGCGCCGACATTGGTGGCGCGGATGCGCAGCAACCCGTTCTCGGCGATGGTTCCTGCATGAACGTGGCTACCAGGCGCTTTCTCGGCCGGCATCGGCTCACCGGTAATCGCCGCCTCGCTGACAGCGGCGGTGCCTTCGGTTACCTCACCATCCACCGGGATGCGTTGACCGGCCCTGACCAGCACGGTCTCGCCAAGCTGGACCATATGTGCTGGCACCTCGACAGGCTCGCCGTCGCGCAGCACAGTTGCCGTGGCGGGCGCGGCATCAAGCAATGCCTTCAGCGCGCCACGCGTCTGCCCCATGGTGCGCGCTTCCAGCCAGCCGCCGAACATGAACAGGAAGGTGACGGCCGCCGACTCCCAGACCTCGCCGATAATGAGCGCACCGACTGCCGCGACGGTGACGAGCAGCTCGATGCTGAAATGCTTTACACGCAGCGAACGCCAGGCGCGGATAGCGATGTCGGAGCCGGCAAGAAAAGCCGCCGCGACCATCAGCGCCGTCCATGCCTCGACCATGCCAAAGCCGTAGCGCGCCAGAAGGCCGGCTGCGATCAACCCGCCGCTGCCGACCGTCAGCCAGAAGCGCCGCCGTGCCGGATGTGCGATGGCGCTTCTGATACTGGTGACGAGACTGATCATCTCATCCTCCTTTTATCTTGATGTCTGGGAACGGCCGCCGCGCCAGCTTGCGGCGCGGCGAAATAGGTGGGGTATGCCGATCAGAAGGCGGCAGGCTGCGCCTCGTAGCCGGTTCCGCGCACCGCCTCGACCAGCGCTTCAACGCTCGATTGCGCGGGGTCGTGCTCGACCTCGATCTTGCCGGTGTTGAAGCGCACCTCGGCCTTTGCGACGCCCGGAAGGGCGTTGAGCGCCTTTTCGATCTTCGGCACGCAGGACGGGCAAGAAAGCTCATCGCTGCGCAGGATGGTTTTCTGGGTCATGATCGGGTTCCTTTCGATAGTGGGGAAGGGTGTCCCCTGCCTCATTGATCTAAGGGTTTGACCCCACATTGCGATTGGCGAAGCCGGCAAGCCGAACTTGCAAAAATGCACAAGGTACTGCCTTGGTTCTGGTTTATCGGGCGACCACATTGGGAGTTGTGGTGGAATCGCCTCCTAAACCAAAGAAGTTTCCGTGCGTAAATACACAGGTCGACAATTCTCGATTTCCTGGCGGATGCTTTGATGTGGACGCGCCGCTGCTGGAAGGACTGCTTGAGGATACTGTCGTCGAAGTCGTATCGGCGACAAGACCATATGCGCAGATCACATGGGCGGATTTGAATGAGATCAACGAAACGAGCCAAATTTGTGAAATGAATTGGAAATGAAGCCTATCATGCGTGGATTTGTTGATGACATCGAGGAACTGACCGAAGGAAACACGGATTTTCGCCGTGTTCTTTATACGGCAAGAAATATGCAGCTCGTGCTGATGACGCTTCAGCCCGGCGAGGAGATCGGCGAAGAGGTTCACGACGACGGCGATCAGTTCTTCCATGTCGAGGACGGCGAAGGCGAAATCCTGATCGACGGCAATGTGAGCAGGATCAGGGCCAATATGGCCATGATCATACCCGCCGGGGCGCGGCATAACGTCAAGAACACCGGCAATGAGCCACTGAAGTTTTATACGATCTACAGCCCGCCCGAGCATGTCGACGGTGTCATTCATCCAACCAAGGCTGAAGCCGACGCGGCTCAGGATCATTTCGACGGCAAGACCAGGCGATCAGTTCTTCGAACTGCGGTTGCCGCTGATCGCCGTTCACGACGGAAAGGTGCAGGACTGCCCATGCATTGAATCGCGCAAATGGCGGCACGGTGTTCCGGTGCAACCTGAGGAACGGTCGACGGAGGCCCTATGAGAATTTTAGGCCGAGTCTCTTCCGTTTGGCGGGAGCCGCTGGCGGTTCTTCGACGGGCTTTGGCTTTCGTCCTAATCCCATCGATTTTGCCAGTGCGGAACGCGCTGCGGCGTAGTTTGGCGCGACTAGCGGATAGTCTGCCGGCAGGCCCCATTTCGCACGGTATTCGTCCGGCGAAAGCCCGTGATGGGTGCTCAGGTGGCGCTTCAGGGATTTGAACTGCTTTCCGTCCTCAAGGCAGATAATGTAGTCCGGCGTCACCGATTTCTTGATCGGGACCGCGGGCTTTTGCGGCTCGGATGCTTCTTGCGCCGGGGCCGCTGTCTGCTGCTGCAGGGCCGAATGCACGTTCGAGATCAAGCTTGGCAATTCAGCTACGGGCACAGGGTTGTTCGACACATAGGCCGAAACGACATCTGCGGTCAGTTCGATGAGCCTGTCAGATCCATCGATCAGGGTTTCGTTCACGCTCAATACCTCTTTTCGTCGATACTATTCCTGCGTAGCCACTTAATGGATTGCAGCGTCGCAATACAATGGGGAAGGTCTGTTGCCGTTGTGGGTCCCGCTGTTGGCCAAGCCGAAGTCCGGGCGGTGTTCGCAAATGTGCGCTTCCAAGCGGGACGCGAGAACGATAGCATGACCCATGCTGGCGGCAATCACAAGCTGGATCGATCGTCGCCGCGCGCTTCGGCGCCGCTGGCAGAAGGATGCGCCCCGGCTTCTCATGGTGGAGGAGACCAACGCCTATTATGAAGCGCAACGCCGGGCAACGCGCTATCGTGTGCGCGGTGACAAAGCGGAATTCTACCACTGGGCCAAGGTCGCGGCCGAGATCGCCCGCCTTTCGCCTCGCGTGGAAATGGACATGGCCACGCTGCGGGTGATCGTAGCCGAGGAAGAGCGCCGGAGGGGATAGATCCGACCCGTGCCGCTTGCGCGCTGCGGCCGGCAAGGGGAGCTTCGCCGCAGCGGTCCCCGACGATGCCGACCCGTCAAATCTGCCGGGTTGACCGCCGTGCCCTTGCCCGCCTTGCTCTTCGCGGCTCCCGGTTTCTGCCTCGAAAAGATCGGGAGCGGGAACCGGGTAAAAGGAGCACGGGAAGTGCAGGCGCGAAGAATGGAAAAAGCAGATCTGGAAGACCTGAGAGGGAAGGTGCCCTGCAACGCGGTGCTGGAGCAGGAGGGGTTTGCGCTCGATCTCAAGGAAAGCACCCGCAGGGCGATGAAGTATCGCCGCGACGCTGAGATCATCATTGTCATTCATGAAGGCATGGGCTGGTTCGATCCGCTCGGCGACGACAAGGGCGACGTGTTCAAGCTGGTCGAATATTTGCAGGGAGTGCGCTTCGTCGAAGCCATGCACGAGGTTGCCGCCCTTGTCGGCTTCGTACCAGCGCAACCCATCTGGAAGCGGGAATCCCGCGATCGGGAACCGGATATCTCTATTGCCGAACGTTGGCGCACTCGACGAAAGCCGTGGAAGGGCTCGGCCACCTGGCGCTATCTCGCTAACGAACGCGGGCTGCCCGAGCGGATCATTCGTCTCGCTCTCTCCACCAATATACTGCGGGAGGGACCCCATGGCAGCATGTGGGCCGCGCATACCGATGTCGACGGGGCGGTGACCGGTTGGGAGGAACGCGGACCCGACTGGCGCGGCTTTGCATCCGGTGGCGCGAAGGTCCTGTTTCGTCTCGGTCGCCCGGATGCTCTTCGTCTTTGCGTGACCGAGGCGGCGATCGACGCCATGAGTCTGGCTGCCGTCGAGGGCCTGCGGGAAGGCAGTCTCTACCTCAGTCCAGGTGGTGGCTGGTCGCCCGCAACTGCCGAGGCCCTGCGTGTGCTCGCTGCTCGTCCCGGCACTCAGATCGTTGCCGCGACCGATGCCAATGCGCAAGGGACCGTGTTTGCTGAACGGCTGCGAGACCTTGCCGAGGAGACTGGTTGCGACTGGCTGCGACTGATCCCGCCGGCCGACGACTGGAACGACGCCCTGCGCGAGCAGGTGAGGAAAGGATAATAAGGAGCGGAGAAAGAGACCCGCATGCCGCATACCTGCCGGCCGCGATCAAGAGTGAAGCTTCGCCCGGCTTGCGCCGGCCCTTGACCCGGCCGGACGGAGAGGCGGCGCGCCCGAAGGTGTGTTCAACACCTGAGGGAAGGGCAAGACAATGGAAATGGCGAAGCGGCTGGGTGCGATCCTGCGCGCCCTCCAGATCACCGAGATCGAATATTCGCTCAGTGGCGGTGGCGATTCCGGTGAAACGACGCTTGAACGCGTCACCTACAGGGACGACCCGCTGGCGCATGATCTGCCGGACATACCCATCTTCATCGGCGACCGCGGTGAAATCCGGCATTTGCCGGAACTGCTTGAAGACATCGTCGCCGATTCGCCCGAGGGCGACTGGGTCAATAATGAGGGGGGATACGGCACCGTCTATGTCCGTCCTTTCGAGGACGAGGAAGAGCTGACCATCGACTGCGTTATGTCGTATCGCGAAGATGGCGATTATGGCGATGACGACGAAGACGAGTTTGTCGATGATGGCCCGATCGACGACGAGGACGATGGCTCGCTTGCCGTCACGGTTCAGGTTCTGGTCGGGGAGGTTGCGCCATGAGCAGCCGATCCTGGCCCCACCTGAAGAACGCCGCCAGCAGCCGGCTTGTCGCCGCCTGTGCCTGGATCGAGGAGCGTCCGGCTCAACTCGCGGCCTTTGCAACCATCGTTGCGCTGGCGGAGGTCAGGATGACGGTCCACGCCGTCGATGGGCGTCTGGATGCCGATGTCCGCACAACACCATCAGTAAAAAAAGATCCGCTCGCCGCCGAGCTGGTCCAAATGATCGCGGACAATGCAACGAGTCATGCATCTTCCCCACGCCCCGAAAGCGGTCCCGCCTTCGGGGACTGGGCGGAGGATCACGGGTTTTCGGATATGAGTATCGCGCTCCTGTCCAGCGACGCCCACTGGCAGGATCTGACGACCGCCGCCGGAATCATTGCTACGGCGATCAAAACCCTGTCTGAACGCTCCCGCGCTCTCGCCCAAACCCATATGGGCAACATTCTGGCGCGCGATCTGCCCGATGGCGCTTTCCTGCGCCATGGTCTCACCGAGGTCGTCGCCTGGCTGCTGGCTCCGGCAACGAGCGGCAGGAAGGAGCGCGCCATTGTGCTCACGCGCCGTAGGCAGGCGATGACAATCTACGGCGCGCTGTCCAGTACGTTGCGCGCGGAGGATGTCACCGGAATCATCGACGCAGGTCTTCCGCTGGCCCCGGTCCTCATGGAACGCCACCGTCTGAGCGCCGGCGCGCTGCGTCCCTTGCGCAATGGCCGCCATCTTCGCCACTCGCTCGAGTCCCCGACCGATTTCCACGTCGCCATCGATGAGCTCAAGGCCCATCAAACGCCGCTTCACGAATGGCCCGGTGGCGGCCGGCCCGGTGAAGCCGATGCATGGGCAGGCTCGTCCTGGGTCAGGGAACCTCGCCAGCATTTCGTGAGACCCGATTATTTCGGCTTGTACAAGGACGGCATCACCGACGCCATCAATGCCATACGCGAGGATCTTTTGCGGCCGATGGTCGCCGAGCGCATCCGTCTTGGCGGCTTCGCGCCGTCCCGCCTCGTCGTTTCCTTCGCAAGAAGCATTGAGGTCGACGTCAGAAAAGGCGGCGGTCTGGTGCGTCAGCGAATGATTGCAGCACTGCGTCATGCGATCATCGGACCGCGCAAGCCGAAAGCATTCCAGCAGGCTGTCGGTCTGTGGCACCGCCGCGTCGCCACACTCTCGGCCCTGCGTCACGAGCATACGGCCGAGCGACCGGGCTGGCCGGAACTCTGCGCGCCATGGCGCTCTGCCTGCGGAAGCTACGAACTCGTTGTCCTGTCGTCGGCAGCAGATCTGGTCGAAGAGGGTCAACTCCTCGATCACTGTGTCGGCGGTTATTACGCAATCTGCCGCCGCGGAGATACACAAATCCTGTCAATGCGGGAGAATGGCAGGCGGATTACGACGCTGGAATTGACGCTCGGCCCCGACCTCGCGGTGCTGGAGCTCGCGGTCGGCCAGTACAAGGCGTATCGCAATTCAACGCCCCCGGCCCATCTTCACGATCCACTGCGTGCGTTTTTGCGGGATGTGCGCAATGGCGACCATCCGGTCAATGCCGCCCGGCTGACCCGCTATCGCAGGAAGATGCGCGACGTCTGGGACGGGACATGGAACAGCGAGGCGCTGTCGCTCGATCACGCCCGGGAAGCCTTTCCGTTCTACCTGCCGCTTCTCCCACGCGGAACGCCTGCGAATTTTGACGCCTGGTGCACGGCATCAGAATTGCCGGCGGCCTTCGATGCGACGCTCGCTCATCTCGACATCTCGTCCCGCTGATCGCGTCACAACCACTTCCATTCCAATCATCACCATGAAGGAGAGCAGATCATGCATCCCTACGACCACGCGCGTTCGTCAGCCCGCATCCATGGCGGCGTCTGGCAGGACTATTTTGAACTGCACAGCTGGTTCGACGCCAGCAAGTCGCTTCTGTGCCGATTTACCCATCGTGCCCTGCGTCATCACCTCGAAGGCGTTGCCGAGGCGGTAGCGCATTTCGGGGCCGAAATAAGCAATTCCGATGGTGCCGACATCGATACCATGACGCTTGGTGTCCAGCATCTGGAAGAAGACTGCCCGCGCATTGTCACGGCGAGCGACTGGCTCGTTGGTTTCGACGCACCTGACTGGCTGCCTTCATCGCTGCCGGATGCAGAAGACCTTGCGCAGGCGAACGTCATACGTTTTGGCGGTGAAGTGGACGATTTCCTGCCGCTTCATCGCTGGTTTCTGGCGACAACAACCTGGAGTGAAGGCGCTGCGCATCTGATGTTTCGCCATCACGCCTTCAGTGTCTTCGAGGCGGAGGCGAGGTTCGGGCCCGTCATCCACCATGGGGACGGCAGAGCGACCCCGACGCGGGTGGTCGCCGAACGCCATGTTCAGGAGGTCCTCGGGCGGGTTCCGCCGGCGACGGAATTCCTGCGCCGGATCAAAGGCGAGCGCTGGATGCTGCAAGCTATGTCGCCGCGCAAGCTCGGGCTCGACGCGCCGACCACCTCGGCAACCATGGAGAAAATCAATGTCGTCGCTTGATGTTCGGAGCTTCATCGTCATCTCCACGGGCCATGTCACCGAAGCGACGGCAAAGCTTCTCGATGACGTCCCGGTCGATGAATGGCCGTGTCTGGGTGGTCGTTACGGCGACTATGGCTGGTTCGTCTATGCCCATGACGAGAACTGCGGCGTTGGCAAGGACCGGATCCCGGACGATCTGTTCGCCGTCATGATCTGGGCGCGGAAGGAACGCTGCGACTATGTCCTGCTGGACTGCGATGGCGACCAGATCGATGCACTGCCTCACCATGACTGGTAGCGCCTGCCGGCTCTGCGGAGGGGAAAGAAGAAGGAATGGAAGAAAGTACTGGGATGAAATCGGCTGCCGCATGCCGCCAGCCGCGTCAAGGGTGAAGCTGCGCCCGGCTTGCGCCGGCCCTTGACCCGGCCGGACGGAGAGGCGGCCGTGGAAAGGGGTCAGAAGGGCTGAAAGTGATGGGCATCCACGAGGCTGCGCCGCTCTCCGGCTCGACGAGGCCAGAAGGAGCCCGCCAATGACCCCCGCTTCTCCAATCCGCAAGATCTATCAGGGCGTCGCCGACCGCCGGCAAATGTTTCGCATGTTCGATCGCCATGCCCAGCGACCCAATCGCTGGGAGAACGACGATAGCGCCCTGTTCTGTGGTGAATGGTTCGAGATCGCCAAGGTGGAGCATGATTACATGTTCAACGTCTTGCCGCCGCTGTTCATGCGGAACGGGATGTTCGCTATGCGCGAGTTTCTCACGGACCGCATTACCAGCGTCTTTTACGAGCTGAATATTGACGGTCACATTCGGTACTTCCACGCCTATTGTGACCTCGCCGAGAGGGGATCAGCCGACCGCATGCGCGCGGCAATCGCCGAACGGGAATCCCGACTGTGATTTTTCATGGAATGAGGACCCTGTTTAAGGGGTGATTTTCGTCCAAACGGGACCCCTTAACGTGGGGTCATCAAAATGCCTCCGGTTTTATCGGAGGCATTTGTGTTTTGGATGTTGATTGTGGAGACGATTGCAAAGATACGCCGGCTTTCGCGGGTTCAGGGCAAGTCGATCAAGGCGATTTGCCGCGAGTTGAAGGTTTCACGGAAAGTGGTGCGCAAGGTGCTGCGCTCGGACGAGACCGAGTTCCGCTACGAGCGCAAGCATCAGCCCTATCCGCGGATGGGGGCATGGCGCGAAGAGCTTGACCGGATGCTGACGACGAACGTGGCCAAGCCCCGGCGGGAACGACTGACACTGATCCGTATCTTCGAGGAGCTTCGCGACCTCGGCTACGAGGGCAGCTACAGTTCGGTGTGGCGGCACGCGCAGGCGTGGGAACGGGAACGCGGCAGCGCTGCTGCCGATGCCTACATCCCGCTGAGCTTTGCGCCGGGCGAAGCCTACCAGTTCGACTGGAGCCACGAGATTGTTGTTCTCGACGGTGTGACCACGACGGTGAAGGTGGCGCACATGCGGCTTTGTCATAGTCGCATGTTCTTTGTTCGAGCCTATCCGCGCGAGAGTCAGGAGATGGTGTTCGACGCGCACGACCGGGCATTCGCCTTCTTCCGCGGCACGTGCACGCGCGGGATCTACGACAACATGAAGACGGCGGTGGACGCGATCTTCATCGGCAGGGATCGCCGCTACAACCGTCGCTTCCTGCAGATGTGTGGCCATTACCTCGTCGAGCCGGAGGCCTGCACGCCAGCGGCAGGCTGGGAGAAGGGTCAGGTCGAGAACCAGGTTGGGCTGGTGCGCGAGCGCTTCTTCACGCCGAGGCTCCGGTTCAAGACGCTGGAGGATCTGAATGGCTGGCTGGCCGACAAATGCGTCGCCTGGGCCAAAGCGCGCCGGCACCCCGAGCAGGGTGAGCGCACCATCTGGGACGTGTTCGAGGAAGAACGCGCCAACCTCATCCCGCATCACCCTGAAGTTCAGGCGAGGATTTTCAGGCCGTGTTTCTGGACGACAGTCAGCAGCTTCAGAGCCATGCCGCTTGGCCGCTTGGCTCCGGTTTCCCATTTCTCAATCGTGCTCTCGCTCGTGTTGAGATAACGGGCAAATACCGGTTGGCTGACATTATTGGCTTCGCGAAGCTGCTTGATCTCAGCTGGCTCGATTGCATCCGGCATGTCGAGATGGCGCTCGTCGAAGGTGCGCATGGTTGTCTTGTCGAGAGCGCCAACCTTGTGCAGCATGGCTGCGGACGAATGGATCGCCTCGGAAAGATCACTTTTGAATCTGGTTTTCGTCGCCATGACATATCTCCGTTAGATCTTTGGCCTTCAGAAGCTGCGCGATCTGCTCTTCTTCCAATGTCGCATAGCTCCTGGCCAGGGTGCGGAAATCCTCCAGTTCATCGTCTTCGATATTGGCCCGATCCTTCTTCGCAAACAAATATGCGTATATCCAATAGCGCCCACCTTTTGCGAGAATGATGCTTCGGTGCATGTTCCTGTTCAGGCGCTTCTTGAAAACACCGCCACCCAGATCGTCGGCCTGGCCCTTCATGATTTCCCGAAACGCCTCGCACAGTTCGCTATCCTTGATGCGCGCCTTGCGTGCCGCCCTGGTGAACCATGCGGTCTTGAAGGCCCGCGCGGTTTCCGCAGCTTCGGTCATGTCAAATATATAGCACTGGGTGCTATCCTTATCAAGCTGCCGGTGTGAAGGGGTTGGTGGGACTCTGGCAGGTTCATCGCGTCACAGACGTCAAAGTGTGATTCCTGCCGTTGCAATGTTTTTCCAGAAGAAAAAGAAGGAAATGAAATACCTGCTTGCAGGTCGGGCATACCCTCGTCGGCCACTTTCGCCGTGTGGGCAGGTTGGGCAGATGAAGGATCGATGGCGCCACTGTGGTGCCTCCAGGCGGATAGTGTAACATGCCGATAGCAGCCATGGAGGACAGCATGAAGATCAAGGCTTTGGTCGTGGAGCAGAAGGACGGCCCCTTCATTCTACAGGAACTCGATCTGGAAGAGCCCGGCCGCGGCGAGGCTTTAGTGCGAATCGTCGCCTGCGGCGTCTGCCATACCGATGCAATCACACGGGCCGGCGACATGCCAATGCCTTTCCCGAGCGTACTTGGCCATGAAGGCGCAGGTGTGGTCGAGCAGGTGGGTCCTGGAGTCGCAGAAGTTGTGCCGGGCGACAAGGTCATCATTGGGTGGCCGTCATGCGGAACCTGCCGCAACTGTCTGGACGGAGAGCCGCGCTATTGTCTCAGGACCGGTCAGGCGCTGGTGTCGGGGCGCAGGTTCAAGGGGGAACAGGCTGGCACCACCGCTTATTCCCGCAAGGGCAAACCGATCAACGGCCATTTCTTCGGCCAGTCGTCCTTTGCCACCCATTCAATCGTGTCGGCTGATGCTCTGGTGAAGGCTCCGGCCGAGGTGCCTCTCGAATTACTCGGACCTTTGGCCTGTGGCCTGGGGACCGGTGCAGGAGCGGTCCTGAACGAGGCGAGGCCCAGGTTGGGGGATTCAGTGCTGATCGTTGGTGTGGGCGCCGTGGGTCTGGCGGCGATCATGGCGGCGCGGAACTCAGGCGTGACGCGGATCATTGCTGCTGACGTTCACGACAGCCGCCTTGAACTGGCGAAAGAATTTGGCGCCACCCACGTTGTGAACTCGGCAAAGAAGGATCTGATTGCAGAGGTGCGCGCTATAACTGGCAGCACCGTCGACTTCGCCTTCGACTGCACTGGTGTGATCCAGGTGATCGAGCAACTCGCCGAAACCGTAGGGATGCTGGGTCATCTGGTGCTGGTTGGCGGGGCTCCCGCCAATGCACGGTTCTCGCTCGACCATCTCTCCACGCTCTGGGGCAAACGCGTCAGCGGTGTACTGGGCGGCGGCGGCCGGTCCGGTCAACTGATACCTGCGCTGGTTGACCTGTTCGAACAGGGGCGCTTTCCCTTCGACCGCTTGGTGAAATTCTACGACATGGACCAGATCGAGGAGGCTCTTGAAGATTCGAGAACGGGTGCGGTGGTCAAGCCGATATTGCGCATGCCGACGGCGTGAGCCCAGCCAGCTTGGCTGGGAAGATCGGTGGCAGATGTCGAACCTGAACGTGTTCTTCACGACGTATTTTTGTGTCCGGGCGTTCCGGAGCGCTTGCCCTGTCTCTCCTGCCAGACGATCGGTCAGGAGATATGAGTGCCGGAGGAGGGTCTACCTTCAGTTGGGTGGGGCTTCTTTCCGCTTGGTCCATTTCCTGTTCCACTAATCAGGATCGAGGTGACGGAAACAGGGTCGCTGGCCGGAAAAGTATCTTCCAGACCCTCTTGCAACTGTTCCTCCAACACCGACGGGTCTTCCGACCGCCCGGCGATAGACCTTTTCCTCGACATCTCCTGCTCCCTATTCTTGACGAGGCCTTTAGTGAATCTCCTTGAAGGCCACCTCTGTGCTCCCAAGGCAGAACCAGACGCCTCATACGGCGCTTCGGCGCGCGGCGGACGGACCATGAACCAGTTTTGCACTCCAAGGATGGCCTGGCGCTTGACCACCTCGAAGCCGAGTGTCCCGTAAAATGCGACGTTAATGGCCAGGTCGGTCTCAAGGTACGCCGGAGCCGAGCGCTCGTCGATTCGCGCGTAGCAATGCGACATCAAACGCCGCCCGAGACC
This sequence comes from Aminobacter sp. Piv2-1, assembly GCF_037625995.1. Taxonomy (NCBI): domain Bacteria; kingdom Pseudomonadati; phylum Pseudomonadota; class Alphaproteobacteria; order Hyphomicrobiales; family Phyllobacteriaceae; genus Aminobacter; species Aminobacter sp. Piv2-1. The sequence goes on along the minus strand of NZ_JARKMU010000012.1, from coordinate 80,975 downwards.
TTGCCTGCGCTGTGTCGGCACCACCGCCAGCGGGCCGATGTGCCAATGGGGCTCGTCGGGGTCGTTGCGCGCCCATGCAGTCAGCCAGCGCCCGATGCGCGCCGCGTTGGCAGGTGGGTTGCTTGCGATAACCACGCCGGCGAAGCTCAATTTTTCCACAAGGCCTGGACGGCAGTGGCTGGGCTCCATCATCCCCAGGACGCCAACCAGTTCCTCGTCCACGTATGCGCCAAGAAGCCACCCATTCGCCAGTACGTAGGCTGTTAATTGGCCAAGGAAGCGCTTCAGCCGTTGATGTCTTCGAACCGGGTCGTCGCCGAACGCGGCCACGTGCAACGGATTGTCCAGCATGCCGTTGGCCAACACAGTCGTCGCTCGCTCCAGTTGTTTCGGAGCCAGGATTCTGATTTCGCAATGCGAAGCGTCAACAGCGCTGGTCATCATATGCTCACCGTCGCGTTTACATTCGGGGTGGCCGGACTTGGATGAGCACCGATGCCGAAGGTCATCTATAATATGCTAGGCCGATTTCGCCACGTCTCCTTTGTCGGTGCGCCCGAGAGCATGGATGCGCGGCTCGCTGGCGCTGTGCTTTGTGTCCAAAACTGTCAGCAGCGGCTTGTTGAAAAACACCTGCTCGGCTTCTGCCTGGCTGACATCGTGCTTTTCTACGCCTTTTGCGCGCATTGCCCGCGGCCCAGCCGAAGCCGACAATCCGTTTCCAATCGGTCATGCTTGTATATTGCTGTCATATATAGAGATTTGAAGTGAAAAGGAGGACGAGGGAGGAAAGGAAAATCCAGCTCGCAGATCGGGCGGGCCGCTGACGCTAGCGCTCAATCGCCGCCATCGCGATCCCGGCCCGTCGTCCTGCGCAGGGCTTTAAGCCCCGCTCGGCCAGCCGGACAGGGATGCTCGTCCGCAATTGCACCGGCCCGTCCGCTCCGCGGGCCGGGGGATGTCTTCGGGAAGAAGACGAAAAAGGACCGGCGTGAGGCCGTGATCCCTGAACAGGAGCATTCCCGGTTCTTCCTCAATTTGTGTGGCGTGGTGGCAGCATTCGTGCTCTCAGCAGTTCGGGGCCTGCCCTGCCGTACATTGCGCGCTTGAGGGTCTTGAGGCGGTTGATCTGACCTTCGGCCTGTCCGTTGCTCCAGGACAGCTCAATGGCGTTGTTGACGGCATCGATGTCTCTGCGCAGGACGCGGGCGAATCGCATGATCGGAATGATGTCGGAGTCGATTGCGTCGTCGATCCACGCATCCAGTGGTGCCGATCTCTTGCCGCGGAGGATGCCGTTGAAGCGCATCGCCAGGCGGCGCATCTCGGCGAAAGCATCAGATCCCTGCTTCAGGGCATCGACCTTCCTTGCCTGCCGGGCTGTCAGCAGGCCTCGCGGCTTGATGCACAGCGCCGCGGCAACCACCGGCGAGATCGCATGACCGGTTTCCGGGTCTCGGACCGGCTCCAACTTCAAAGCCGTGGGCGATACATCATCGACGCGCTCTCTTTCGGCCCGCCGCCAGACTCCCAGCAGGCGCTCCAGATTGGAGAAGCTGCCGGTGTAGCCGCGCTGCTTGACGTCATGAAACAGATGCCGTCCGCAGCGGTTCCCTTCCTTCCAGCATTGGGCAAGGAAGGTTTCAAAGTACCATGGCGAAGTGGGGTTCAATGCTGCTCGCCGCCTGTCTCGCGGAGCCTTGAACGCGAGCCACTTCGCTACGCTGCGACGCTCATAGCCGGTCCGTCGGGCGATCTCGCTGTAGGACAGACCCTCTTGGCGTAAGGCGTGGAGCATCTCGAATATCTCCTGGCGAGATTGCCTATGCGCGAGACGGGCGCGCCGGCGATGTGTCGCGGCGTCAACGATTGCGTCCTCCGACAGGATGGCTCTGCCGGTGGCGCGGCCGGAAAGGCTCATCTGTTCTTCGATTGCCGAGCGAAGATTTTGGACCAGATGAAATCGATCGGCTACCTGCTGGGCCTGCGGTGCGCCTTCACGAACAGCCTGCGCATACAGGCCGCAGCGGTCTCGGCTGACGACCTCGACGGAGGGATGGTTCCGCAGCCACCTGGCTGCACTATCGACACTCCGATCATCGAGAATGTCGACGACCGAGCGTCGCTCGAGATCAACCACAATAGTGCCGTATCGCGTCGCTCGCCGCCAGCTCCAGTCATCGATACCAACCACCCGAATCTCGGAGTTGCGGTGGGCAACCGCGGCATCCCGCTTCAGTTGCCGCAGGATGGTGTCGTCGCTGACCGGCATGCCGAGCCGTTGCATGAGGCGCTCGCCAGGACGGCCGCCCGTACTATGGCCGAGCAGGCCGACAATCTCCGTGACCCTTGTCGTCCGGCGCGCATAAGGGGAAGCAACCGTCGACAGTCGGTCGGTGAACGTTTGTCGCTCACATTTCTGATGTGCACATCGCCAGCGGCTCAGCAGGAGCTTTACCGTCACGGGCTTGCCCTGGACCGGCAGATCCTGAAGGCTGCGCTTGGACCAGCCATGTCGACTTCGGCTTCGCCGGCCACAATTGGGGCAAATGCCGATCGCTGGTCCGGCAGCGGAAACAACCCAACTGTCATCATCAGTGAGCGCGACACCCAGAATTTTGACCCCTGAGCCGGGCGACCATTTCGGTTTCGTTCGCATGCCCGCCCATTAGCGATATCTTCGCTAACAGCGGATGAACCACACAAATTGAGGAAGACCCGGTTCATGCCGGCAATACGGTAATGCTGGCCTTCAGCGGAACGATCGCGTATTTCGCCGCGCCGGTGGAAGCTGATGGCCCGTTTCAGCGCGTGATGGGCCTCGCCCTTGTTGAGGCCGATCTGGGCACGACGTTGCAAATCGGCGTCCAGAATCCAGTCGATCATGAACAGCGTGCGCTCGACGCGGCCGACTTCTCGGAGAGCTGTCGCCAGTTCGTTCTGCCGTGGATAGGAGGCGAGCTTGCGCAGGATCTGGCTGGGCGCGACACTTCCGGCCGCTATGGTGGCGGCGATACGCAGGATATCGGGCCAGTTGCGCTCAATCATGGCCTGGTTGATCTTTCCGCCGATCATGGCGCGCAAGTGCGCCGGCGCGGCAGACGGATTGAACGCATAGAGCCGTTTGGACGGCAGATCCCGGATGCGCGGAGCGAACCGGTAGCCGAGAATGGCGCAGGCGGCAAAGACGTGGTCGGTGAAGCCACCAGTATCGGCGAACTGCTCACGGATATGGCGGCCGGTATCGTTCATGAGCAGGCCGTCGAGGATGTAGGGCGCCTCGCTTGCTGTTGCGGGGATTACCCGGGTTGCGAACGGTGCGTATTGATCTGAGACGTGGGTGTAAGCTTTCAGGCCGGGGGTGTTGCCGTATTTCGCGTTGACCAGGTTCATGGCCTCGCCCTGCTCGGTCGCGGCGAAGAACTGACCGTCGCTCGATGCTGAGATACCAGCGCCCCAGAATTGAGCCATCGGTAAACGGGCCTGCGCCTCAACCACCATGGCCAGTGCCCGGTCGTAGGCTTCGCCTTCGGCATGCCACCGTGCGATACGGATCAGTTCCCAGAAGGTGTGGGTGTTTGTGGCGTCCGCCATCTTTCGCAGGCCGAGATTGACCCCTTCCGCGAGAATGACGTTCATCAGTCCGATCCGGTCGGCGCAGGGCGCACCGGTGCGCAAATGGGTGAAGGCCTCGCAGAAGCCGATCGCGGCGTCGACCTCCAACAAAAGATCGGTGATGCGTGTGAGCGGTATCTGCTTGTAAAGATCGAGCACCAGATCCTCGGCACCGTCCGGTGCAGCGGCTTCAAGTTTTTCAATATGCAGGATGCCGTTCTCGATCGACCCGCCGGGAATCGTGCCCATGCGCGCGGCGCGGCCAAGCTCGCGCAACCGGATATCGAGGCGCTCTTGCCGATCTGCCAGCCATTCCTCAGGCCGCAATGGTACAGCGAGACGGCTGCTTTCCGCCACGGCTTGCGCAGGAACGAGAACCTGTTTCAGATCACCGTAGCGCCGGGATCGTACCAGCCAGACATCCCCCGAGCGGAACGCGTCGCGCAGATGGAACAGCACCGCGATCTCCCAAAGGCGGCCGTCGCCAGCCGCCTGGGCGCGAAGATGACGATGCCATTTCGAACTCGGCCGCAGGAAGTCGGTATGCGCTGTATCGTTCAAACCATTGCGCAGGATCATCACCGCTTCCACTAGCGGCCTCGCGACCGGCGCGGCCCGAAGGTCGAGTAAACGCAGCATCCGTGGGGCATAGCGCCGGAAGCGATGATAGCCGTCGAGCACATGATTGAGCGGGTCGTCCGCCATGATGGCGGTCAGGCTGGCGGCCGTGGCGACAAGGGCCCTGAAGCCGTCCCAGCCCGATCCATCCGCGATGACGGTTTCCAGCGGCTGGCCGTCATCCTGTGCATCGAGCAAGCTCCCACCGATTTCGGCGAAGGATTTCAAGGCGGCGCGCACCGCGTTCGCTTCATCCGCAACCTTCGCCTGGCAAATCCGTTCCGAGGCCCGGTATAGCCTGCCGACGATCCGATCATGGGTTTCGATCGCGGCGTCGGCGAGCATCGCCTGCCATTCCGACGCGCACACGGCCAGAATCGCAAGCCGCCTGTCCTCCGGGAGATCACGCATGCCGTCGGCATAGTACCGCTCGCCCTGCCTGCGCAGCCGCGTTGCGCGATGAGCGGGAACTCCAGTCAGCAGATCCTCGGGAAGATCGAGACGTTGCAGGTATTCTAGCCGGTCAAGAAGCCGATTCGCAGACAAAGAGTTCGAACCGGGCTCGAACTGCCGCAGCCAGACGAAACGGGTCACCCGATCGTCAACCGTGTCCTCGAGCAATGCCAACAACTGCTCCCGGATGGGCGGTGAAAGGCGGCCGGCAATTCTTGTCTCGATCCGCCGCTCAGCATCGACCAGAGCCGTGGCACAAAGCCGCTCGATCGTGGATGTCGCAGGGAGAACCGTGCGGGTGCGACGGCATTCGATTACGAAGCGACGGGCGATATCGTCGTTCGAAACCGCCAACTCGGCTTCCCGGAACAACCACTCCTTCAGTTCGCGCGCGCCGCGTCCGGCGAAGGTACGGAATCCGTAGAGCCCCCGCAATTCGGCAAGGTGCTCGTGTCGCGTCTCCTCGCGCGCGGCATAATCAACGAGATCGTCGGCGTGCAGACCAAGCTGCGCTCCGATGAACTCGATGACTTCCGCCGGAATCAGCTCACCCGGGGCCAGCACTCGCCCAGGATAACGGAGAACACATAATTGCAGGGCAAAGCCAAACCTGTTGTGCGGGCGGCGGCGCTGCCTGATATGCCCGAGATCCTCGTCGCTCAGCGTGTAGTGCTTGAGCAAATCCGCCTGCGAAGTCGGCAGGCGCAACAGCGCGTCCTTCTGCCGATCGGTTAAAGTGACACGACGCGGCATCCATGTTCCTTTTTCAAAATCAAATGATGTTCAAGATGCTTTGTTTATGAAGCTGGTTGAGATACATTTCCAGCGTACAGTCCAACCCCGGCTACTGCGCTGCCTCAAACCGCCGTTTAAGAAACATGCTGATTGGATACGCCCGTATCTCGAAGGCCGATGGTTCCCAGTCCCTTGACCTGCAGCACGATGCTCTGCGTGCCGCAGGCGTCGAACAGGACAATATCTATGAGGATCGCGCTTCAGGCAGCCGCGACGATCGTCCCGGACTGACCGCATGCCTCAAAGCGTTACGTGTCGGCGATGTACTGGTGGTCTGGAAGCTCGATCGCCTCGGGCGGTCGCTTGCCCATCTCGTCAACACCGTAAAGGGTCTATCAGACCAGAAGATCGGCCTGCGGGTGCTGACCGGAAAGGGCGCCGAAATCGACACTACGACCGCATCCGGCCGTATGGTCTTCGGCATCTTCGCAACCTTGGCCGAATTTGAGCGAGACCTGATCCGCGAGCGCACCATGGCCGGACTCGCAGCGGCCAGGGCGCGCGGCCGTAAAGGAGGCAGAAAATTCGCGCTCTCCAAGGCGCAGGTGCGCCTCGCTCAGGCCGCCATGGCGCAACGCGATACATCCGTCTCCGATCTCTGTAAGGAACTCGGGATCGAGCGCGTCACCCTTTATCGCTATGTCGGCCCCCAGGGCGAACTCAGGAGTTACGGAAAGCGTGTTCTCGGCTTAGCGTAGGATTCCGCCCCCTCCCGCAAACGACCCCGCTTGGCGTAGCCGATGGCCGATTCCAATGTTGGAAAGCTCAGCTCGACTTGTGTCAGCGTGTCGCGGCCGCCGCTGTAGCCCATGAGCGGTTCGATGAAAGGCGCGGTGCGGCGTTCGAACGTCAGCCGCCATGCAGTTCCAGCCCTCGCAGAAGTTGTGACAGAGCGGCCGGGCCGGTAAATCTGGGCCACCGTGCCGTCCGGGAAGATCGATCGCCTGAACGACAAGGCCCCTGAAGAAGCAGGCCGGTTGTCATTGCCCGGCCGAGCACGGGTCATTCTTTCATAAAGCGCTTTGTTCTCGTGCAGCGTCTCCATCGTTCATCCCTCCCTAAAGAAGGCCAAGGACAGGCCGGAGGCCGGTCCTGGACCCGCCTCCGGCTGGTCTGGCCAGATCAGTTCCTGCCGTTGATGGCAATGCGCTTGGCCTTTGCCTGCGCACGCTCGGTCTTGGGCAGGGCGACGGTTAGCACGCCGTTCTTGAAATTGGCGCTGACCTTGTCGTCCTCCACCTCATGGCCCAGCGGTATGCGGCGCTCGAAGCGACCGTAGAAGCGCTCCGAGAACTGACGGTCCTTGTCCTCGGTCTCGGACCGCTTCTCGCCCTTCAGCGTCAGCACGCCGTCTTCGAGCAGCACTTCTATGTCCTTCTCCTCGAGGCCAGGGACTTCGGCCGTGACGCGGATTTCCTTCTCGCCGTCGGAGACTTCCACGTTCGGCCAGCCTCCGCCACCGAAGGAGGAGAACCTGCCAAGCGCGGGAAGACGGCTGTCGAAGCCGCGGAAGACGTCGTCGAACAGCCGGTTCACCTCGCGGTGCAGCGACAGGAACGGGTCGCGATCATCGTCGCGGAATACGCTCGGAAGCTGGTTGCCGTTGCTGCCGCCCCAGGGGATCAGATCACGTACGCTCATCGTTTTTCTCCTTCATGTCTTCATGGTGTGCCTTTCAGCAAAGCTCCGCCGGGAGCCGGACGCGAACGTCCAGCTCCTGGGAGAGCATCATCGTGGATTGCTTCAGGCTGCCTGCTTTTCGGCCTCGATCTTGCGCTGTGCCACCTTCGGCACGGCCGCTGCGCTGCCGATCTCGATCCGGCGCGGCTTCATCTCTTCGGGAATCTCGCGTTTGAGATCGATCGTCAGCAGGCCGTTTTCCAGGTTGGCGCCACTAACTTTTACGTGGTCGGCCAACTGGAAGCGGCGCTCGAACGCCCGGCCAGCGATGCCGTGATGCAGGTACTCGGCCTTGTCTTCGCCGTTCTTCTCGCCGGTCACCAGAAGCATGTTCTGCTCCTGCGTCATCGACAACTCGTCCTGGCTGAATCCCGCCACCGCCATGGTGATGCGGTAGGCATCCTCGCCGGTCCTAGCGATATCGTAAGGGGGCCAGTTGTCGATAGTCGTTGTCGCCCGGCTCGCGTTTTCGAGCAGGTTAAATACGCGGTCGAAGCCGATGCTCGACCGATAGAGCGGGGAAAAGTCGAATGCTGTTCTCATAGCCATATCCTCCATTGAGCAACATGGGTACGAGGAGCGCCAAGAAGCCGGCGCTCCCTGACCATGCCGGTCCCGTTCAGCGACCGGCGCCATTGACCTAGGGATCGTTTTTTCGAGCGTCAAGACCCCTTACGCAACCAAAATTGTCGTCGGAACGTCGATCAGACGTGCGACGTTTCCAAACCTCACGTGCTCGGAATGAGTCGCAAATACTGGGAGGCTGCACGATGGCGATTACACGTGGCGAGATCGTATCCATCCTCGGGCCGGTCGACGAGAGTTGATGGGAACCGGAGCATCGGCCGAGGAACTTAGAGAGGCATGGGCTTGGCTCCATAACGACGAGGCGCTGATGGGTGCGGGGCGCGCCCTCTGCCTGGAACCCGAGTGGGCAGGTTGATCGAAATGCTGGAGCCGGACGAGGACGAGGCGTCGCACACCGTCTGAGCCGGCGCATCTTGAACTCGGGTCGCAAGCTGACCAACTCGCTTTGTCGGAAAGGAGCGCTCGCCCTTCAGGTTGCTTCTTCAAAAGACGATCAGAATTGGTGAAGGAAGTGATGAACGACGTCGCGTTTTCGGATCCCGTCATCCTGCATCTGCCCGGCATGAGCGACCGCAAGGTCGCGACCAGCTTTGAAGCGATCGAATGCCTTCAAACCGAATGGCCGCAATGGGCAAGAGGCGGGAACTGGCGCAGCGCGTAGGCAGCCTGTCGCGACGCACTCGACGGATGGTGTGGCGCGAAGTCGGCACGGCGGAGCTTCGTCAAAGCTGCGAACCGGGCGGGGCTTTTGCCGGGCCGGCGACGAGCGGGCGCACCAGCTTGGCACGGGCCGGCACCACGCGAGGCATACGTGGCGGCCAGCGGCCCTCAGTGAATCGCGATGATGCCATCCACGGCCTTCCATTCGGACGGCCGAATCAGGCGATGGTGGGCGACGCGCACCGAGTGCAGCGCGCCCTCCAGCGTTTCCTTCCAGTAGCCTAGAAATCCCCGCAATTCGGGAAATTCAGGCGCCAGATCATACTCCTGCCAGACATAAAGCTGCAGCAGGCTGGGATGGTCGGGCATGTGGTAGTGAATCTCGGCGGTCGTCAGGCCGTAACCTTCCATCTGCATGCGGAACTCCCGGCTCACCACTGCAGCCATTCCCTATCCTTTCTCTGCCTCAAGCATCCAGTCTTTGGCGTTCTGCCCGGCTCATTGCCTCGGTGCGGTCTGATAGCGCCGAACCTAGGCCGTCCAGACGCCGCAGTGCGTGCATGATGCAATCGAACGAGATCGGCTGTTTTACGCCGGGTGGCTGCCTCAGCGCCGGCATGGATTCCACCGCGCAGGCGTCCGAAGCCCAGGATGAGAGGATCGCCCTCTTTTCGTACAGGTCTAGCGTTCCGTCGCGCAGCAGGTCGTCGGGATGCTTGTAGTGACGCGCCGGCGACAGCAACCGGTCGAGCGCGAGGTCGTTGGCTTCGGGAGCCAGTGACGGGATGATCATCGAAAAATCGGTTCGGCTCATCGATATCCTCCTTCCGGTTTGCCGTTCCAAAGCTCCGTTTCGATCACAATTCGAGAAGCCGTGCGTGCCGCATGGCGATGCTAGATTTTGCTCGACCACGGACAAATTTCAAGCCCGCCAGGCGAGTCGAACCGGCAAAATAGCTGCATGTTTTCATGATGCTAGCACTCGGCAGGATCGAGTGCCAAAAAAGTTAGGGGCGCCCTCTTGAAATGGCGAAATCGCAAAACTAGCTCGAAATGCGCGCGATGCCTGATGAAGGGTCGCCGCGCCCCGCACCGGCCCGATATTGCCGGTCCGGTGTGGAGGAACATCAAAATCTGTTTGTCCTGAAGGAGAACGAAAATGGCGTTCCGTCCATTGCACGATCGTGTCCTGGTCCGCCGTATCGAAGCCGACGAAAAGACGGCTGGCGGCATCATCATCCCTGACACCGCGAAGGAGAAACCGCAGGAAGGCGAGGTCATCGCCGTCGGTCCCGGCGCGCGTGACGAGAGCGGCAAGCTCATCGAACTCGATGTGAAGGTCGGCGACCGCATCCTGTTCGGCAAATGGTCCGGCACCGAAATCAAGCTGAACGGTGAGGATCTCCTCATCCTGAAGGAAAGCGATGTGATGGGCGTGATCGACCAGAGCGTCGCGTTCAAGAAGGCCGCGTGATCGGGCCAGAGGAAACCAACCAGTCAACGAAAGCTGCCTAGATTTGAAGGAGTGATCCAATGGCTGCCAAAGAAGTCAAATTTCACACCGAGGCCCGCGAGAAGATGCTGCGCGGCGTCGACATTCTTGCCAATGCGGTCAAGGTGACGCTGGGTCCCAAGGGCCGCAACGTCGTCATCGACAAATCGTTCGGCGCCCCGCGCATTACCAAGGACGGCGTCACCGTCGCCAAGGAGATCGAGCTCGAAGACAAGTTCGAGAACATGGGCGCCCAGATGGTCCGCGAGGTCGCCTCGAAAACCAACGATCTCGCCGGCGACGGCACGACGACCGCGACCGTTCTCGCGCAGGCGATCGTCAGGGAAGGCGCCAAGGCCGTCGCGTCCGGCATGAACCCGATGGACCTGAAGCGGGGCATCGACAAGGCGGTCGACGCCGTCGTTGCCGAGCTGAAAGCCAATGCCCGCAAGGTGACGAAGAACAACGAAATCGCCCAGGTTGGAACCATCTCGGCCAATGGCGACGGCGAGATCGGTCGTTTTCTGGCGGAAGCAATGGAGAAGGTCGGCAACGAGGGCGTCATCACGGTCGAGGAAGCCAAGACCGCCGAGACCGAACTGGAGGTGGTCGAAGGCATGCAGTTTGATCGTGGCTACTTGTCGCCCTACTTCATCACCAACCAGGACAAGATGCGCGTCGAACTGGAAGAGCCGTACGTGCTCATCCACGAGAAGAAGCTCGGCAATCTGCAGGCGCTTCTGCCGGTGCTCGAAGCCGTGGTGCAGTCGGGCAAGCCGCTACTCATCATCGCCGAGGATGTCGAGGGCGAGGCGCTGGCGACGCTCGTCGTCAACAAGCTGCGCGGCGGCCTCAAGGTTGCGGCGGTGAAGGCCCCCGGCTTCGGCGATCGCCGCAAGGCCATGCTGGAAGACATCGCCATCCTCACCGGCGGCACCGCCATCTCGGAAGACCTCGGCATCAAGCTTGAGAACGTCACGCTGCAGATGCTCGGCCGGGCCAAGAAGGTCGTCATCGAGAAGGAGAACACCACGATCGTCGACGGCGCCGGCTCGAAGACCGAGATCGAAGGCCGCGTGAAGCAGATCAAGGCGCAGATCGAGGAGACCACTTCGGACTACGACCGCGAGAAGCTTCAGGAGCGGTTGGCGAAACTTGCCGGCGGCGTCGCGGTGATCCGCGTCGGCGGCTCGACCGAGGTCGAGGTCAAAGAGCGCAAGGACCGCGTCGACGACGCGCTGCACGCCACGCGCGCAGCGGTCGAAGAAGGCATCCTTCCTGGCGGCGGCGTCGCCCTTCTGAGGGCTGCGAAGGCGTTGGACAATGTCCAGACCGACAATGCCGACCAGAAGACCGGCGTCGAGATCGTGCGGCGCGCCATCGAGACGCCGGCCCGGCAGATCGCCGAGAATGCCGGGGCTGAAGGATCCATCATCGTCGGCAAGCTGCGCGAGAAGACCGAGTTCGCCTGGGGCTGGAATGCCCAGACGAACGAGTTCGGTGATCTCTACGCGCAGGGCGTGATCGACCCGGCCAAGGTCGTGCGCACCGCGCTGCAGGACGCCGCCTCCGTCGCCGGCCTGCTCGTTACCACCGAAGCCATGGTGGCCGAGAAGCCGAAGAAGGAAGCCGCCACGGCAATGCCCGCCGGCGCCGGCATGGACTTCTGAGGCAGCCGAGGATCGCCCGCGCCTCCTTGAGAGGCGCGGGCGCATGGAGAGGTGGGAGGCTGACATGAACATCATGCCCGGCATCGGAACGGTCGCGTCGCCGACGCACCCACAGAGCGACTTCCTGGCCCACGAGACCGAGTGCCGCGACGTGTTGCGGCCTTGGCTTGAGGGCGTGCTCGACATGGCCGAGGCGGCTGGTTGGAACCGGCGCACCGCCGCATCGACGCTGATGTTTCTTGCTGCACAGCACGTCAGTTCGACCGGAACTTCAGCAGACCGCAAAGTGTGAACAAGCCCGAGAGGCAGCAGGCAAGCGCCTCGATGCCTGCAGCTTCCACGCGTTCAGTCAAAGCGTCAAAGCCACCGCCGTGTCGGCTGTCGCGTGGGTGATGTAGAGCCAACGCAGCCTGCCGACGACCATCGAGCTGGGCTTCTCGGGACGACCGTGTCAGCGCCGATCATCGCGAAGAATGCCTAGTTGCATAACCCGAGAATAGGCGGCGAGCAGCGCGGATCGGTCGGCGGCAGGCGACGAGTGCTTCCGTCGTCGTGCGCTCTGGTGCGTCTCCAGGAAATCCGCAAAGCGCGCGGTCAGCGCGTCATGACCGCCGGCGGCCACGATCATCCAGCGCCGGTATGCGTCGCCGGTGTCCATGTCGTTCACCAGCCAGTCAGGAGGTTTTGCTGCGAGCGCCTCGAAGCAGCGAATGCGCGCGGCGGTCGAGAGATTCGTGAGTGTCCTTCCCGAACGGACCTCGGCGGCGATCGGCGCGCGCAGCACATGCGAGACAGCGTCGCTGGTTCTCGCCGAACCTCTCACCGCCTCCACTCGGCATATATCCGCGATCGCGCGTTCCAGACGTCGCGACATCGCCTTGACCGAGGCCCTCGGCGCAGCACGTAGGTCGAACCCGCACATTGCGCAAAAATGCTGCGGGACAAGTTCGCACTGATCAAAGGCCGCGATGCCGGCGTGGCAAGCGGGGCATCGATCTCGAAGGCCACAGCCATGCACGAAGCATGACACACGCGATGCCAACCGCCACTGCCGCCGGAAATACGGCGCCTCGTCTCCGGCAAGGCATTGGGGGCAATACTGCATCCAGGTCGAACGATTCCGGTGCGCACTGGCGCGCAGAGGCAGCAGGAGCGGAGCCATGACGCAGCCGTTTATCGTCATCGCTGAGATATTTTCGGACGGCAGACCCGTCTGAAGGCAGAGCAGATTGGTGACGTTGTGCGGTACGCGAATGTCGAGATGCGGCGACCACATCCTCGCGGCTAGCCCGAGGACGCCGGCGAACCTCCGCGGCGCGTTGCCGTTCGCCAAGGCAAGACGGTGGAGCCAGCTCGACAGAAGCTCCTCCGGAAGCGGCTCGACGGAAATCGGCCACCTATCCGGCACGACGTCGCCATATCGCTGGCGGATCTCGATCGCGAAACCCACTCGTGCGGCACCACCCGTCACAGCAGGTCGTCGCGTACCCGCGCGCGGCGGCGCTTCGTGACAGACACGTAGTTCAGGGCCTCGATGCCCGATTTTGTGATCCGTTCCTCACCGGACCTCACCGCCGCTATGGCCGCCGCAGAAACGATCGCCACGACCTCACCGATCAGTCCTTCGGAGAGCTCGAAGATCGTTCGCGCCAGAAGTTCTTCCGAGAGATCGGAAGTGTGGGCGAGGGGCAAGGCGCTCTCGAGGCTGTCGAGCAGCGCAAGAAGCTCCTCGCCATATTGCCAACGGGGCACGGCGTGTAGATCAAACCGGGTCGCCATTTCAGCGGTCTGATTTACGAAGTCATAGACGGCGACCTCGCCGATCAGAACCGGCGAGATGTCGAACTGGCGGCCGATCCTCCGAAGGAAGGCAAGCACTGCCTCAACATCGCGCGCGCGACCGCGCAGAGCATTGTGGAACTCATCGAAGATCAGGATTCTGGGCTTCAGCCTGTCGAGCAGATGGTCGATCTGTTCGGCCTTGCGACCGACGTCTCTGCCGTTTCCGGTTGGTGCCCGCAAAGCCTGCAGGATGCTTCCATAGAAGTGGGCAAGGCCTGCGCCCTCGCGCGTCTGAACCACCCACACCCGCTGCTGTTCGGCTGTTCTCAGATGTCCGACGGCGAACCGTTCTGCGATCATGGTCTTGCCGTTGGCATAGGGTCCGACGAGCATCAGTCCTCGGGTCCGCAGCGATGGCGACCGCGACAGAAGCTCGGCAAGACGTTCGTGCGCTGAAAGCGCCACCTGATGTCCGATCCACCGCGGCGCCTGGATGTAGGCGATCCGCTCTTCCGTGCTGCGGTCCAGGTGCGGGCGAACGTGATCAAGCAGATGGTCTGCCACGTTACCAATCCTCTACCGGGAGGCGCCGCTTCGGGCGAACGGGATGATCGGCAGGCACCGGCATTGCCGGCCGCATCGCGTCATAAGGCTTGGGCGCGTGTTCCGCGTGAGATTTGCGCACGGCATTGCGCAACTCTGCCTTGGACGGCTTCGGTCCGCCTGCGATCTCCGCGATTTGGCGGCGCAGCATCACCTTCTCTACGTCCGTGCGTGCATTCGCGGTGCGTCGCGTCAGCCGGTCGGCCTCGTGCTCCCACAACGTCATCGGCGCGAGCATGCCGTCGCGCCGCTCCACCGATCGAAACTCCCTGGTCTCGGCATCGCGGGCATAGACGTGGCTGATGTCGCGCGGATCGTATCGCAGCTCGAGCTTTCCTAGCCGATCCCGCTGCGGAACCAACTCGCCCAACCAAGGTGAATAGTAGTCGAGTGCGAACATACTGACGCCCTGCGGCGAGAGGCGTCGCTCCGTTCCGGGCATGAATGCCAGCAGGACCCGCATGGGATCATCGTCGAAGCGTACAAGTTCATGTACCTGCCGATCCCATTCAGATGCCGGCACCCTCAGGGTCCTGGCGTTCTGCTGCAGGTTGTGGTCGATCACCGCGAGCGCGACGCATCGCTCGAGATCGGCGAAGCTGAGACGCGCCCGGCGCACCGCGGGATATTGGTCGCGGTCCGCCACGGATCGGCCCGTCGAGCCAGGCTGCGTTGCAAGAACCCTGTTGAGCTTCCCGAGCAGCCTTTCGACCACGCCACCCTGATGCACTCGGCCGCGATCCCGGTAGCGGATACGAATGCCGTAATCCTCGCACCCGCGCTGAAAGGCATTCCCTTTGAACTCCTTGGCGGAGTCGGTGACCAGCAATCGCGGTCGACCGAACATCGGCCATCCATGCTCGATGCCGCGCGCAACCAGCCATTCGTCCTTCGGACACATTGCCTGCGCCAGGCACAAGGCGACCGACAGCGCCGACGGCTTTTCGAGCGTGAGGCAGAATGCCAGTATGCAGCGCGTCGCCACGTCGGTGAGGATCGTCAGGTAGGCCCGACCGACGAACGTTCTGCCGCCCTCGACAACCTCGACAAAATTGATGTCGGTCGGCGTGTGATCGATCTGGCAGACATCCATCGGGTGCGCCGCGTGGATGTATCCGGGCCGGGCCTTGAGCCGATGGAGATGTTTCGGGTTTGCGGATCGCTTCTTCGCGATCTCTTCCGGGCTGAACAGCGCAGGAATGCGCCGGGCCACGGTGACGTAGGACGGCGCAGCCAGACCGGCCTCTTCGCAGCGGGCGCGGACCTCGGCGACGATGGGAGCGAGCGGCGGAGCCTCCAGCACGAGCCACTGCTCTCGCAACGTTGCCGCGATGATCTCCTCGGTCTCCGGCTGAAGTCGCTTCTTCCGGGTCCTATCTCCGTCAGGCAAGAGCGACGTCACGGTTCGATCAACACGGTAGCGTGCCAGCAGATTGTAGACCTGTCGCGTCGAGAGGCGCAACTCGGCGGCTACCCGAACAATCGTCACCCGCCGGGGACCCGAACCGTCCAAGATCCTGTCGAGCTCACGCGCAACTCGGCGCGCCGACGACCACGTATCTTCGGAATGCGGCGGAGCTGGCGTCGGCTTTGGGTTATGCAAGTGGTTCGGCAAATTGAGCTGCCAGTGAAATCGTTAGCTAAAAATCGTGCCTCTCCTAGCAGTCAAACATAGACAGCATATGACGTTCGGGCATTTGAAATCGGGAAGTGAAAGCGACAGCGGAGGACCAGCTCGCGAGATTGGACGAGCAGGTTCGCCGGAGTCCGGTGGGAGAGGGCTTCGTCGAGCGCGGCCACTTCTTCGACGCGGCGGCTAGCATGTGGGTGGGGGGCGAGCTTGTCCATGTCGAGGATCTCGTTCTCCACGACGAGCGGATGGACGCGCGCGCGCCGACCCATGAGCTGACGATCGCCCACCGGATCGTGCGAGCTCGTCGCCGGATCGCGGGAAACAAGGCAGGCTGGGCCGTGAGCGACGCGGGGATCGGCGCGCTCACCGGGTACGACGATCAGGACCGCGCCGCGGAAGGGGAGGGTAGCTCGGTCGATGAGACGACGGAGCTGATGCTCATCGGCGAAGACGATCCGCTCGCTCAGGAGCTCGCCAATGTCGACGCGCTCCTCGAGCAGTCGCAGCAGCTGATTGATCGCGTCTCGGCTACTAAGCGCGAGGGCCGTTCACCGCTTGTGGTCGGCGACCTGGTCGTTCGGGACTCCGACTGGGACGAGTCGGATCGGGTGACACAGTGGAAGCGGGTTCTACAGGAGGTAGCGGACCTGCCTCCTACACTTGCCGCGGCGCTGATATGGGACGCCTGGGAGACGCTGGAGCCCATGCAACGCCAGCACTGGCTCGGCAGCCAGTTCGTCGGTGCCTACCTTCGTGCACAGGGCAAGGTGGCGTCGCACCTTTTCGGCTTCAATGTCGGGCTGAAGGCGGTGCCGAGGGAGCGTCGGCGATCCCCGAACCGGCTCACCCGCATTCTCGCCTTGCTCGATGCGATGTCGGCGTCGGCCGACCTCGGCATGAAGGAGCTCGCGCGGTTGGCGCAGGCGCGCGAGTTGATGACGCGGCGCCTGAGCGGCCGGCGCTCGTCAAGCAGCTTGCCGACGACGATCGACTTCATCCTGTCGCGGCCGATCGTGTCGGCGCCGATGATCGCTAAGGCCGCAAAGGTGACACAACGCGGCGCGCTCAACCTCATCGCGGAACTCAGTGTTCGGGAACTGACGGGAAGGGGGCGATATCGGGCGTGGGGCGTCTTGTAGACTTCTCAGCGCAGATGTTGTCCGGTGCGCTGCACGCAGTATCGAAAGTCGCCCGCGATGACTAAACCCGTACGAAATCCGACCGAGCCTTTGCGGACGCGGCATGTGTTCCTCGACACCGAGGTGTATCGCCGGGCGGGCTTCAATATTTCGAACACGCCTTTCGCGCTGCTCGCCAAGCAGATTGAAGATGGTCGCGTCGTCCTGCATGTCACGGACATCACCCTTGCTGAGATTCAGCGACAGCTGGGCGAATCGGCACTCGTCATGGCTGCGGAGGCCAAGCGGCTGCTCCGTGATTTTAACCGCATCGCGCAGCTCACAGGTGAGGACAACGTCACCGTCAGGGATGTCGACGGTTCAGATCTCGGCAAGAAGGCGTGGGCAGGCTTCGTCGACGTGCTAGTCAAGCGCTTCCGCAGCCATTCCGTGTCGGCCTTGGAGGTTCCACCTCGGGTCGTGTTCGATCGCTACTTCGTCGGCAGCCCGCCATTTGATCATCGCGGCAGTAAGGAATTTCCCGACGCCTTCGTCGTCGAGGCGCTCGCCCGCTACTGCAAGAGCAACGAGATATCGATGTACGTGGTGAGCGGCGATGCAGCTCTTCGCAAGGCTGCAGGAGAGCACGATGCGCTTCTCCCCCTGGAGACACTAGAGGATGTTCTGGCCGCCGCGACCGCAGAAGGCGGCGGGGATCTCGAGGCGATAGCCGACGAGATCTTCGCAGCGCCAGGCTTCGATGAGCAACTAATTGAAGCTGTCGAGACGGACTTGGATTTTCTGAACTTCGTCTACTACGGCTCTTTGTCCGACGCCTCCGTGCTGGAGGCCAACCTCGATGAAATCGTCAGCGTCGACGGGTACGACGTCGCGGCTATCGACGACACCAAGATCGGACTGATCCTCCACGCAAACTCGATCCTCGCCGTGCGGGTGCGTTATGTCGACGAGACCGAACTGCGAGATAAGGACGACGACATCACTCCGACCGAACTCGAAACTTGGGTGCACACGCATGCCCGGCTGAAGATTTATGTGTCGATTGACCTACGCACGTTGCGTTTTAAGGAGACCGAACTTCTGACTCGCGACATCATCGTTGAATAGTATAGTCCTCCCAAACGCGCGCCGCAGTCTCTCACAGCACAACAGAGACAGGTCCCGTCATATTGGCGACGGCGTCGACCAGGACCTTGACCGCGTGCACGGCCGGTCCCTCGATCAACATGCCGCATTCGAGATTGGCGGCCTTCGATCGTTTCAGCAGATTTGCCGATCCTACATATGCCGCCACCCCATCTGCGAGCACGATCTTGGCGTGAAAGGTTTCCTGCGACAGGTCGCCCCCGCCATAGTCGATGATGCGGGTTGCCGCCCTCTTCAGGCGGCGCCCCGCCTCGGCACAACCGACAAGCTGTGATGCGTCCCGTATGACCAAAACACGTTCAATGGCCTCCGTTGTTTCGAAAAGTTCGGCGGCCCAGTCCGCTCCGATCCTGTCGACATAAGGAATCATGACAGTAAGACGCTGGCGCGCCAGCGACGCGAGATGGCTGAAGGCATCGGTTGTGGGCGTCAGCGTCACGTAATCGCTGGCGATGTCCGCGGCGAGAGCATCGGCCAGCCGGCTCGGCGCGGGCGGCATCGTCACTACCAGCCGCGCCGTTGCCCGCGGTGAGATCAACACCTCGTTTGTCATTTGGCGACCGCCGCCTCAAAGAAGCCCACGAGGTCGGGAGCCGATTTCGGTTCCCATTCCGGACCTTTGCCGCCCTTGAGCACGGCTCGCGATAGCAACAGGTTGGACGCGATGCAGCTCACCTCCGACACCATGACGCAGGCCGGGCAGGCACCACCTCGCGCATCGCACAGGCTGCCCGATCCGCACCGCAGCGTGCGTGGATCGATCGCACGGCGGAGGAACTCATCCGCATGGTTGCGCCACATGGCGGAGATATTGCCGAGGTCCGGCGTCATTCCCTTTCGGTAGATCACGAATGCAAGGTCGGCCGGAAAGATGTGCTCGCCGATACCATCGCGGTCGACGCCAGAGGAGTCGGCAAGCGAGTGCATCATCTGATGCGAAAGAGTATGCAGCAGGAGGTAGACATAGGCCGGCACCGTACGTGGGTAGCCCCCGGTTCCCTCGCGATCCTTGAACACCTCGAGGAAAGGGCCGAAATCCTCGTACCGCTCCAGGTAAGCGCGCCCGAGTCCCCCGTCAGGTACATCGGTGATCTGATTGGCCCTCAGCCATCTAAGCACCCTCGCTTCATCGAGCTTGAAATAGAGCGCCTCGTTCTGCTGCTGGGTCACATAGATCGGGCGCTTGGTTCCCTGGACGGGAAGCTGATCGAAAGCCTTGAGACGAACGGGCATGTCGACCCCAGTACCCTGATGCTCACGCTTGTAGACCGGCGTCGCGGAAACCCGCGTATACCCAAAGCTGAACTCGCAGATCGGCAAATTGCGCACCAGAACCAAGCGTTCGACGCCCAGATGGTCGAGCAGATTGCCGATGTTCGCCTGGTAACGAGCCTTGCGCTGGGGATCGTTGACCACGTCAGTGAGCGTAATGTCCGGCTCCATGACATTAACCGCCGCGTGCCGCGCCATGGCCTGCTCGATATGCTCACGCACGAATGCATCGTGCTGAATGGTGAGTCGGATCGGGTCGTAGCGCCGCGTCCATTCTCCACGCTGGCCGATCGCCCGGAGCAAAGCTTCGCTTCCCAGTCTGCCGCGCTCGACGATGCCCGCAGAGAACCAGCCCTCTCTCAACTCATGAGCGCTATCTCGGTA
The DNA here is from genome assembly GCF_037625995.1 of Aminobacter sp. Piv2-1. NCBI lineage: Bacteria > Pseudomonadati > Pseudomonadota > Alphaproteobacteria > Hyphomicrobiales > Phyllobacteriaceae > Aminobacter > Aminobacter sp. Piv2-1. Next base: position 61,445 of record NZ_JARKMU010000012.1, on the reverse strand, counting down.
TGAACGGGCGCGCTCGGGCCGGTTACTCTCATCGGCGCGACGCGCCATGTCGAGGAAGCTCTGGTAGTCCTCCCAATCGCCGGCGTTTGTGGAATTGGCTTGGACAGCCTGACGAACCTCGTCATCGCTCGGTTCGGAGAAAGGGATATTGTGGATCGCGGCGAGTTTCGCGACAAGTTCCCCCACCCGAGACGGTGTCATCAATTCGACGACGGCGCTATCCTCGAACTCGATGAAGCTCGTGCGTTGCGGATAGAACGTCGAGTTCGCCCGGTATGACACCGGCAACATGTTGACTTCGATCCACTGGAAAGGTCGCCCTCCGGCGTTCTGCTCAGTCTGCAGACGTGCCAGCACATCCGGTTCAGCCTTCTTGAGCACGCGGGTGTCGCCGCATCCTTCGCAGACATATCTCCATTCGGAGAAAACCGGAGCCTCGTTGCGCAGCTTGAAGCTCGTCGATCCGCACGTGCACATCCTGATCTGTCGCGTGTCGCCGGTCTGAGGATCAAAGTTGAAGTTGTAAGGACTCAGAGGCTGAATCTCGCCCGACCAGTGCACGTAAACGACATCGACCTGCGTCCAGCGGGCGTCGTGGCCATTGCACTTCCTCGGCAGCGGCTGCCGGGCCTGATCCGCGATACTTTCGTATTCACGGGTCGAGCCGCAGATGCCGCAGCGGTAGACGAGCGGATAAGGCACGTAGCCGACGCGGTCCGGCCCGGTCATTTGGAAATCGTTCCGCTCGATACGGACTTCGCCGGTCTTGGAGTCGCGAAAGGGTGCGTCAAGGATGAGCTCAGGCAAGGCGTCCGGCACCGCATTTATCGCTCTGTCACGCCAGTTCGTTGCGAAGTCGCTGAGGTTCTCGAACACCAGATCGATGGTGGTGCGGTTCAGCTGCTTGGTGATGTCGTTCGCCAGCGGCACCGAGCGACATATTCCCTTCCCGCCCTCCCAGGTCATGAGTACGCCCGGCGCGTAAGAGCTCGCGATCTGGACCCGCGATCTCGACATCGTGGGTGGCTCGAGCGTATCCGGTTCCCGCTTCGCTCCCCCGAATGCGGCCGGCCTGCGGTTCGAGGTGCGCCAGTCCGCGCCGGCGCCCTTATCGCCGCTCATCGCTGCCTCCATCGGAGTCCATTTCCGAGGCACTCCCTCGCTGCGTTCTGATTGCCCGCATGACCTTTGCTAGGTCCTGCCTGTCGACGTCGGTAGACCTCCCGCGCGCCAGCGGATCGCGCCCGGCAGCTACGATGTAGCCGGCCTCATCGACATCTCGCAGCGACGTCATTGGCGGCCGGAAGGCGGGAAGATCCTCCCAGTAATCGCGCAGGCTCGCAACCGTGCCGCGGCTAGCTATGTCTCGGACGAACGTATCCACCTGCTTTTCCACCAGGGCGCGGTAGAACTCCTCGTAGTGCGGAGCCCCAAGTCTTGAGGCTCCCTTGCCCGCGAAACCGCTGGCGCGCAGCATGAACCCGCCCAAAGCTTCACAGAGCGCTACGTGATTACGCCGCGCCATGGTTCCGAGACGGCTGATCTGATCCATGTGGGCGACTTCAGCTTTGCGAGCGTCGTTCTGATCAACGAAATCGTGGGCCTCCCGCAGCATTGCCCAAGTTTGAACGTAGGATGCCATCGCCCGCTTGATGGCATTCTCAGCCCACCGCTCAACCGCCGGCGGCGCAATCATTCGCTCCAAGAAGCGATGAAAGATGTCATGGGTCTCAATCACGTAGCGGTCGCGACGATTCTGAGGCGTGGGCAACAGCATGACGAAACCGACATGGGTGCGGCCCACCCGGCTCGAGGCCTGGATGTACTCTGCGATGTCCGACGGCAGGCCGGCGAAGAACATGCTGTTGAAGCGGTCCACATCGACGCCATGACTGATGGCGGATGTCGCCACGATGTTGCGTAGAGTGGTCGTGATATCGGGATAGTCGGCCCCCTGAAACGACGTTTCGGCGACCTCCATCACAGCCTGGATGTCCTTCATGTCGATCCCGCCGGAGATCAGCCGGCTCTCGAAAAAGGCGTGGGCCCTGCCGATGCGTCTGTGCTCGTGCCCGACGGCCGCGCTCAGGGCATCAATGATCTGATCGCCACCCTTTTTGTTGGTGACATAGGCGAGGGCGATACGGTGAAGGTCGACAAGCGCCATGATGTCCGCGATACGACCCTGCGTCGCGGCTCTATCTATTGCAGCGCGATGCCAGTCTCCGACCCGTCCGGGCGAAACCGAGCTGCGGATCGCTGCGACCGTGCCACCGCACTTCGCCGGGTCCTGCAACCCGTCCCAGAGCGCAGTGATTATCCCGTGGAAGGACGCGAGCACTCCGACGGTCGTAACTGTGTGAGTGGCATCGTTGGTCATGAGGGACACGAAGAGCCGCATCCAGGGCGCGGTCTGCTCCGGCGCCTGCGCGAAAGGAAGGGAGTTGGCGAGGTCGGTTCGCACAGCGTTCGCCTTCGGCGGCGGAGCCGGTTCGGCGAAAAAGGAATGGTAGAGGTCTGGTCCCGGATAGGGGAAGCGCAGGGGGACCCGCTGGTAGAGTGTCTCGAGCTGACGCTCGGGGGCCGAAATCGTAGCGGTTGCCGCTATGACTTTCGGCATCCGCGCTGCCCCCCACCCATCGCCCTTCCAGCACCGGGCTACCTGAAGCCCGTCGCCGGCCATCTCCGCAACGTCCTCCAGCACGGTCTGGAGGAGCGTGTCGAACAGCCCGCTGAACGTGCCGAGACTCTCCTCAAGCAGATGCGCTTCGTCCTGGATGACCAGCGCAGGGAAGGGATCGTGAAAGACGCGCGCCCCGTTGGCATAGGAGGGGAATACATTCGAGCACTCGTCCTCGGTCGCATCCCGGCGGAGGTCCTCCTCGCGCCGTGGCGTGTCGAGATTGCCCCATTTGTCTACCCGGCGAGCCAGGCCGAACATGCCAAGCACCTTGCTGATCGTTGCTGTGTGTTGGCCAAGCATGGCGAGCTTGTCGACCGTGCCGAGTACGACGGCCGGAGCCCGGGCGTAAATGGCATCGTCGGTTAGCAGGAAGGGCAGTGGATGCCTCCCGCCATGTTCCTTGTTCCAGTCGCACCCATCATTGAAGCAGACGATGACAGCCCGCTTGCCCAGGGGTCCTTCGCCCTCGTCGCGCCTGAGCCCGGTTGGCTGTCCGCAGACCGGGCACTCGGGGATCTTGTCATAGGCCTCGCGCGCGTCGAGATATCGACGACCCTGCGCTCGCAGCTCCTCGTCGCCTGTATCGCCGTCAAGCCCGCTATCGTCTGGAAAGTTGGAATCGTCGGCCAGGGGGATGTCCGCGCGGAACGCCCGATAGTGGTTCGGGGTATTCTGGTTGCCGACCCAGAATCCCATCTCGAAGGGCCACTCCCCGGCATTGTTCCTGCGTCGCACCATCTCCGCCCGCACCATCAGCTTGAGCAGCCGCTGAGCCTGCTGGAGGGTGAGCAGGCGCAGCGGGTAGCGGATCATCGCGGTGACGCCACGGTTCTTGCCGCGTAGGCGGTCAAGGAACATCGCAAAGAGCAGCGTGCCGTAAAATGCCTCCGACTTGCCGCCGCCCGTCGGGAAGTAGAGGAGGCTGACGCCGTCCTCGTCGAGCATCTCATCGTGATATTCGCGCCATTCTGCCATCCGCGAGGCGAACACGGGGATGTGGGATAGGACGAATGCCATCTGAAACAGGCGCCAGCCGCGTTTGGGATCGAACGCGTCGCGAAGCGCGAACGCCTCGTTGGTCATGATCCAGGCGCGCCATGGCGCCGCGCGACGCTCTAGTTCGGCACGGCTGCCCCCCTCGTGACCCGGGAGCGTGTCGAACGCCTGCTTGGAGGCTATCAACAGCTCCACGCCGCGCTCAATGTACCGTGCTTCCGCCCGCTGCGCCGCGAGGTCTTTTCGCAGCCGGGCGGTTTCAATTTCCGCATCGGCGCGGTCGAGCCCTGCTCCTACTGTCGTCTTGAGCCGGACCTCCTGTTCATCGATCCACTTCGCATAGGCGCGGGGCAGTTCGAGGAGCCTCCGCGCGTCGAAGCCCTTATCCTTTAGAACCGCAAACTGAAAGGGCAGATCGATCTGGCGAGCGACGATACGCGGCTGCGTAAAGCGTGGCGCAATCGTGGTGGCGAGCGTCAGTTCGCCGCTTTCCCGGTCAGCGCGAATCCCGCAATTGAGGCCGATCGCCGGATAGTCGAGATGGTCGCGGAACCGATAGGATGGTTCCACACGGTCCAGCCGCAGCGGCCTGTGCGCCGCCCGAGGCAACGTCACCGAAAGCCCCGCCCCGAATACCGTGTTGCATCGTCCCTGCGCGTCTCTGGGCGTCAACTCGGCAGACTGGTTGTCGAGCATCACCCGCAACGACAGGCGCGTGGGGTCGAGGAAGTCCGCTTGGCGCTCGACCTTCAGCACGACCCGCGAAAGGTCCGGCACGACCCGTGCGCGGTCGACTGGACGGGCGGCAAGTGCCGCCATGGCCGCCGTCCACCGCGCTTCGTCCAGTGTATCGTCGGGCTGTATCGTTGCATCGCGCCACGCTTCGCTGACGCCAAGACCGGTCACCCAAGCCTCAAGCTGATCGGCGACTGCTTGCGTCAGGCGGCTGTTATAGCCGCTGATGGTCGTGCTCAACGATTCCTGATCGGCATCGGTCGCAAAGTCCAGGACCGGCAGGTCAAGCTCGATCCGACGCCATTTGCCTGGCACCGGCGCCGGGTCTACCAGGTTTAGCGGGATTGCTCGCCCCTCGCGGATCAAGCGGGCAATTGGTGCGGGCTGCGCCGCGTTGTCCTCAGGTGTGTTGGGATCGGCAATCGCCGCGTCAAGTGCCGCCGGCGAAACCTGTGGCTCCACTTCACCGGACAACAGCTTGATGCCGTGCGCGGCGTAGGCTTTCGTCCGGATCTCGGCGAGGATCTGCGCGCGCTGCGCCCGCACCTTGGAGCGCTTCGCCTCATCCAGGTTTTTCCAGTCCGGCCGGTCAACGCCGGACGCCTGCAGCGCGGGCACGCGCTGTGCGCGTATTGTGTCATCGATTTGCTGCTGGGTGCTCTTGCGCAGCTTGAAGTCGAAGTCGAGTTCGCCTCCCCCCGCGACGAGGTCCGACCACAACGGGATCACGCGCACGTAAATCGAAAAGCGCGGCGCTACCCGGATCGTTGCGCCGCTGCCGGCGCCCACCACCAGATCGATGCCGACAGACGCGATCCGGATGTCGGAGGTTTCGTCTACGACGCCGCCGACGTCAAAACGGGGCAGCAGCTGGCCCGCGAAAAGGCCACGACGAGGTGAGCTGCCCAACATTGCACGTCCGCGCTCGTCGCTGCCGCTGACCCGTCCGACAAGCGCGTTGACCAGAGCATCGCAGACCGCTTCCTTGAGCTCGACGTCGATCTCGCCTAGCTGCTTGTCCGATAGTCCCTTCATTGCGCCTCCAAGCTGCGCGTCTTCGCGACAGTTGCCACGTGCTCCTCGGCCATCAGCCGCAGGGCGCGAATGTCATCACCACGCTCGCGATTCGTGGCGAGCGCAGCGTGCGGGTCGGTCAGAATTCCCCGGAAGGCGTCGTGAAAGACGTTCCCCGAGCGTATCCGGTGCGAGCGCTGCGCCAACACGGCCCAGAGCCAGAAGCTCTCGGCGAGTTTTGTGCCGATGCCGAGCGCGGCGGTGAAGCGCATGAACGTCTCTCGATCGTGCGGCGCATGCGGCACGACGTCGTGAAGCGGTTTGTCGAGTTCTTCCTCGAGGTCGACCCAATAGCGGGCCGTCTCGATCGACGTGCGGGGTTCACCCATCTGAGATACGATAGACCGCAAGCGCTCGTTGACAGAATCGCCCGGCACTTGAGCGAAGCGGCGGGCGACCTGAAGATGGTACTCCCGAATCTCTGCCGCCGCCGTCGCGCGGACATTTACGAGCGTGCGCGCCCGTTCGACGAAACCTGGCCCGATGACGCAGACCTCCTCGCCTTCGCGGACCTGCGCGGCCGGCCGTTCGATGAAGGAAGTCGTCGCGGCCTTGTCGTTGCGCAGGACGATGCCTGTCGACTGGCGTGCGATAATACGCTGGCCGTTATGCATCGAAAGCTCGACCAGGCGCCGCTCGCCTCGACCCCCTCCACTCAGGTCGACAACAGAGCCAGCGGGGAATTCGATGTCATCCGGGGGCATCTCAGTGTCGAGCTTCACTGCGTGACGTCCGATCTCGGCAACGCGGGCGCCAGCGCGCTTCGCAAACACCCGCAGTCGGGCGGCGAGCGGAGCGACATCTATTGCCTCTGCCAAACGCTCGGCGTCCTTGGCTGCGAAGGCCAGCGTGTCGGCATCGGCTAGAATAACGATCTGCTCGGGCAGCCATTGCTCGCTCAGGGTCGCGAGAATTGCCGACCGAGTTGGCGCGACGATGATGGCCCGCTTGAACTGGTTGCGCAGCGCGCTGGGCATTGCCGCGATAATGTTCAGTACGCGCGCACCTCCGAACCGAATGAGGCCGAGGTCCAGCCGTTCCGCGAGCTTCGGATAAGACGGCGCCAGGCGGTCCGCGGCGAATTCCGCAATCATATCCGAACGAAACACGAAGGCTGACCTCGAGCTGGATCGAAGCGCAGGCTGGACGAACTCCTCGAGTAGCGACGACATCGGCGTGGCCCGCTCGAGTAGACGCATGACGCTGGTCGTTTCGGCGGCAACATGCGTATCAGCGTCTGCTTGGCTGGCGAGACTGCGGGGATCGGACAGGGCCGCCACGTCAGCCGCCACGCGGTAGGTCGCCAGCTGGTCGTTTGCCGTCGCGGTCGACGTCTCGTGTTCGAGGAACCTGCTGAGTTCGGTGATAGATCCTGGCAGGCACGCCGACCGCCGCACCGTACCGATCATGTTTCTTACGGTCTCCGCACCGGCGGGGTCGCCCATCTCGGATAGTCTGTGCGCCAGTCCGCGGAGCCGCTCGATATTGCGGTCAACGTCACCAAAAAAGCCATCGACGTCGATACGTTCGGCACCCTCGAAACCGGGCTCTTGCCGCCCGCTGTTTTGGATGATGCCGGCGGTTGGCGAGTAGACAACGTGCCCCAAGGCGGGGATCAGCTTACCTTTGCGTCCGGCCTGCTTGGCTCCCAACAGCTGGAAGCGCGCTGTCTGGTAGGTCCATGGATCATCGGCGAGCACGAGAATGCCTGCCTGCGGATGAACCTCGCGCATGCAGTCGATCATCTCGGTGGTCCGCTTCAGCCAGTTCCAGCCCAACCGGTCCCGCGCGTTGCGCGAGAGGTCAAGGATCAGGAGGTCCGGCGCGGACTTGATGCTTCGCAACTCGACCCCAAGCTGGTCCGCCGCTCGGATCGTAAAGAGATAATACGGGGCGATCGCTGGGTCGTCCGCGGCGCCCGACCGCTTGTGCGTTGCAATGTCGGTCTTGCTTCGCGTGCGCCACAGCAACGCGCTGTTGGAGGGTCTGTCGCCACGAGGCGGACCGTGAGGCACGATCTCATCGAGGATTGGATGCTCGAATTCTGGATAGTCGCGGCCATCCGAGGCTCGCCCTGTCAGCTTGCGGACACGGGCGAGGACCTGATGATAATCCTTGGCCGGATCGTTCTCCCCGCTCAGGTAGCGCTTCAGATGGTCGAAATGCACTTCACCCATACCATGCCGGTCGACCTGCACCGACCGCGCCTGCGCATGGGTGCTTCGCGCATATGGGAAGACGATCGCATGCACCTCGTCGGCCCGCTTGCGGCTAGCGGTGCGTTCACTCGCAATCACCACCTCGTCCTGATCGGCACTGGCGACGGCGCCCATCGCCAGCAAAGCCACGATCGCAGACGGTGACATCCGCATCGGAGGCCATGGCATTACGACCTGTGCGGACCCATCGCTTGCCACCTCGGCAGCAGACCGCACCAACCTCAGATAGGCAGGCGTGAGCGCTGCCGGCTCGCTCGACCCCAACCGATGTAGAGGCTGTGTTGCAAGCGCATCCATGTATCGCTGGACGTTGCGCGTGGGGCGCTTAGCGGGGGCAGCAGCCTCCACGGCCTCGGCGACCCGACGCGAAGCGCGATCCGCTAATTTCGAGGTTAGTCCGGCGCGCTTTTCGAGCTGGATTTGCCGTTGTCGCGTCCGATCCTGCAGCTCAGTTCCTGGCGCGCGATCGAAGGGCCGATGACGCGCCATCAGGCTTCCACCATCTTGGAGTGGACACGATAGGCCGCAAGCGCTGCGGCCTCCGCGTCGCCATCCGCGTCACGAATCGCCTCCCGAAAAACCGTCGGCAACGGCAGGTCGAGTTTGCGCAGCAGCGTGACCGAAACGGCGGCGGTTCCGGACACCCGTCGGTATCGTTGATCAACCGCACTTGTGTTCAGCAGAGCGACGGCGAGGGCAAGCTGCTCGGGGTTCTCGCAGGTGAGAACGATCGTATGGTTCTCGGTGACAAACCCGCCCCAGCGGACAACCACAGCAGGATCGACCATCGCCGCAACCAGCCGCCGCGGCTGCTTGTCGTTGGTGGTGCGCTGCATTACGGCCGCCGACGAGCGGACCACAGCTGCGCTGTCCTCGGCGAACGTCACGAAGTCGGTTTGAATGCCCTTCTTGCCGGACGGCCTGCAGAGTTCTCCCGCACGAACATTCTTCGCCCATATCAACGGATAACCCCGCCGCCGTCCGAGCTTCGGAACGAGCCGGGTTTGCTCGCGATTCCAGACAAAATATCCCGCCTTGGCGGTGACGCCGTAGTCGGCGAGGGTTGCACCGCCGACGGTCTGGGGATCGATCGCTGGAAGTGGCCAAGCGTCGCCCGACTTGCACGGCAGGACCTGCTCGACGATCGGCGTCGCCGAGCATGTCACTCCGACGATCGGAAAGCGCACCTTGGCATCGGCGCGATGCGCCTTTCCCTTGCGCACGATCAACACACTAATGTCCTGAGCGACGTCCAGGAAAACACCATCCCGACCGGCAATCGAACCGATCGTGAGAACTTCGCCACGGGACCGGATGAAACTTCGCATGCGGTCGTAGAGAGGACCGGCGCGAAAGCTCGAGGGAATGACAAGCGCAACGACACCGCCAGGCTTCGCATGCCGAAAGCAAAGCTCTGCAAAGAGCGCGTACTTATTGATGTGACCGCTGTGGGCCACGCGTCGCCACGCTTTCCCGCTTACCTCCTCGATCGACATGCGCCCATAGGGCGGGTTGGCGATCACCAGGCCATAGGCGGCCGGAATCTTTACATTGAGCGCATCGCCTACGAGGATGACGTCACGGGGCAGGGAAGCGCCAAGGCGATCCGCGATCAGCCGGCGCGAAAGCGTTGCCAGGCCCGCGTCGATCTCGATGCCGTTCAGTCGATACGCAACGTCCTTGGCGGCGAGCCCCGCGGTCGCCATTCGGCCCGCTATGGTCGAGAGGAAGGCCGCCCCGCCCGCAGCCGGATCGAGAACGTCGTCGCGCTCCAAATTGAAGCCGGCCTCGATGGCCAAATCCACGACCGCGTCGGCAACTGCCGGTGGCGTAAAGTATGTTGCCTGCGACCGCCGCACCTTGTTCGGCAACATGAGGGTATAGAGCGTGCCGATCCAGTAATGCCGCTCGTCGACTGGCAACGCGTGGAGCGCGCGACGGAAGCCCTCGACCCGGCGATCCGCTCCGAGCTCATCCAGCAAATCGAGGCAAGCGTCGGCCCGCGCCTGTGGCGTGGCTGCGGAAATCGCCAGATCTCTCGCGACAATGCGAGCGCGGGCGAGCAACGTCGTTTTGCTCCCGTTCAGCTCCACGCAGCCCCCGTTTCCACCAGCCGCGGCTCGCCAGCGCACGGATCATCTTGCGGTTTTGCATCGAATAAGACTATGCCCGCGAGCAAACGTCTAGATCGCAAGTGCTTGTTCGCATCTTCTTGCCCGCGGCGAACCGGCGAAAGTCTCCCTCCGAGCGACGAAAACAAATTAAGTCCATCGACGATCAGTCGTCGAACAGTCTCATCGAACGCATCTCCAGCCTCTTGAACTCGTTCTGCACGGCGTCCGACGTGAGCCAGTTCTCGGGTTGAAACCAGCCCTGTGTCGCGAACACGTTCATGAACGGAAGAGCCACCCGACGAAGCGCTCCGAAGTAATCGTCGCGGAGCTCGGCCCATTGCAGCGGTATCGTTCGCGCGAAGCGATCATCGCGATATGGGGTCGAAGCGACGGCGCGGAAATTGTCCCACATCAACATGCGATCGCTGAGCCCGCGCCAATCCATCCGGACGATTACTTGGGCCACTCCTGGCAGTTCCTGACTCATGAGACGGGCATGGGCCAGCAGCGAATGAATGGCGACGAGTATCCACAACGGGGTCAGATGCTTGGGCGGAGGCGGCTGGCCTTCTCTTGACCAGTTGTCGCGCAAGGATTCCACGCTCACCGCGATGCCGCACTCATAAATCCGCCAGTAGTCGAAGGCACTCGAGATCAAGCCCGTGTTTTCCACGCGCATGCCTTCAAGGTACGTGGTTTCCCTCCCGCCCAACGTCGACATGCGGACCTGAGGCGCGCGTTCCGGCACCGAAAGAGGAAGAAACGAACCCCAGCCGTAGTATGCATATTGGTGCATCGCCACCGAGACGCGATCATTCACCGTTCGTGGGTTCTCGATGCTGATTGGATCGCCATCCGCATCGACCAGGGCATACCCCATGGCTGAATAGTTTTCGCCCGCCTGCAATATCTGCGCATGGTATTTTGCGTCTGTCCGCTCCGTCAGGCTGCGAGTCTGTGCGGTGAAATCGGCGGCCGTCTCGGTGACCGCCGCGACTAGCAGTTCGAGAACTCGCGAATCGGGCTGCGACCGCCCGCCGATCGACTGACGGAGGATGCTTCCCAAGAGATCGGCGCGATGCGACAAGCAACGCTCCAGAAGCGTGTTCCAATCATCGGAGCTACGGATCGGCACGCTCTCGGGGCCGGCCGCCCTCACGTAGACCGTGCCCTGCGAGATGCCGACAGGTCTGCCATTGGCGCCCTGTGGCCCATCCGCGATCGCCACGACGGGCCGCGCGCCATGGGAGGGGACAACGACGACCGGATAGGTCACGCCGTCAAACTCGGCGCCCTGCAGGAGAACTTGCAGACGCGGTTCGAGGTACCTCTTCACGATCGCCGCAATCGCATCCTGGCCGAACGAGGAAGGGGGCAGATCGGTGGCGCCGAGGGGTTTGCGCGTCTTGTCGTCGATGCCGAAGACGAGATAACCCCCGCCGTGATTGGCAAGCGCCGCAATATGGCGCGCGAGCTTCGCTCTGTGCTCTGGATCTGTCGTGTCCATCCAGGCCTTGAACTCGACACCGAGATTTTCGTTGGCCCCGGCGATGAGGTCGGACAAATCTGAAACGGTCACCGTGTCGCGCTCACGTGCAGCCGACATTCCTTAGCCCCGAAGCCCGAGTGCGCGCAGCCAGGCGTCGATTTGTCCGAAAGCATCCTGCTGCCATTGGTCGGGCGTGCGATCGCCTAGAATATCGGTCTGTTCGACGAATTGCCTGACGCAAGTCGGCCCATAGCCGTCGGTGGTGTCGAATTTCTCTGCAATGAAGCCGTAGCCTCGCGCGCCGCTGGCGTGTTCCAACAGTGGCCGACAGGCCAGAGCGAGCGCCTCACTGCCCTCGGGATAGTTCCGAACGCAGTAGTAGATGTCGTATGCGTCCTTCTGCTTGTGCCGACCGTTAAGGGCATGCCCTTTCATGGCGAGCAAGGCTGGGATCGAGCAGACGGCGATCTCCACGCGGTTTGTGCCGCCCCCTGGCATCGGACCGGCAATCGCGACCATCTGGTAGAAGCGCAATGCTAGATCGGCGCCGTCGGCCCGCTGCACGGCGAAGTCGCTAATCAGGGGCGGCACGTTCTTGACGATTTCCGCGTCTCGCGGCATCAGAAAATCGACGATGATGTCGATCGGACCGCTGTCATCGGCCGCTGGAACCTGCCGCACAAGCTGAAATCGCCTGAGTTCGGCGCGCTGCTCGTATCCGTGTTCCCTAAGCGCTTCGATCAGCGTCGTGTATTCACCGTCTCCCAGCGCTTCGGCGTCGAGACTGAGATCGACATCGAGCGTCCCGACATGCGGCATATCCTCGCTGCCGAGCAGGAGCCATGGCACGGCGCCCCCAACGACCGCAAACTTGCCGCGGAAGCTGCCCAGTATCTGGCCAACTTCAATCAGCACAGCCTTGACGGCCGCGGTAGTGCGATCATCGTAGTCAGCCGCCGATTGCGGCTCTGCGGGAATTACGGGCGCCATGCGAGCTTCTCCCGCCGTAGGTGCTCAGCAGCTTCGCGTCCCCGTTCGCCGGCGGCTGCCAGATCGAGATAGGTTTGCACCGGACTCGTGCAGACAACTCCCGGCACAGGCTCGACCGCATCGCGGAAGATGCCTGCATCCTTCGGTAAAGTGACAACGACATTTTCCCCCTTTGACGCCGACGACAGCTTTATCGCCTCCTGAAGTCGCACAAGGCCATCATCGTCGGCATAGAGGAATTGCGTGCTGATTCGCCCGTAAGGTGACAACCACTGGGCGGCCGAGAAAGACCCGAGTACGGCCCATCCACCTTCCGGCTGCGCACCAAGGACTCCGCGCACCGCGTTGTCGAAGCCGCTCCCGTGAAGCGCTGAATAGAATCGCAACCGCCGACCGACGGGCGGCTCATAGGCGTCGCGCCACGCGTCCAGCAACGCGTCGGGGTCGGTCAGCATCACTCCCTCGGACGACGTTCTTGCCCATTCCCGGTCGATCAGTGCGCTTCGCACATTGCTGACGTGGCCAAGGCTTACCGCTGACGCCTCGGCAAGGTCCGCTACGCGCCATGGACTGTCAGGATCTCGCAGCAGCACCCGCAGCACTTGCGCAGACTTGGGCTTGAAGAGGGATTTGAGTTCGCGCCGCTCCGCGCTCGGTTTGTCGTCGACCTGCCGCTCGATAAAGACACTGTCGAAAATGATGCGGGCGTTGCCGACAAGGTCCAGGAAACCAACATTGTAGTCGTTGCAAAGCGCCTGAGCCTCCGGAGAGAGGTATGGAGCGACGAAGATCGGCACCGCTTCTCTATCGAAATGTGCAGTGTAGTTGCGCAGTTGAAGCAAGCCTAAGCGAACGTGCCGGGGCTGACCGTTCGACTTAACCTGGCAGACCAACGTGTGCCGGCGGCCGCCGACGGCGACGTGGGCCAAGAAATCGGCCCCGCGATCGGGGCCGTCAGCACGCTCGACTTCGACATCCTCGATCACAAGAGCCGGGACCCTTTGCAGGAGTCTAGTCAGGGCCTCCGCAGCGTCTTTCTCCGTGGCTTTCAGTTGTTCGGTCGTGTTCAGCATTTGCTGAAATTACGTTGCCCACTGAAATTTGTCCACCCCTTTCACTCTTCAGCGCCTTTTCAACAATTGCTGAAACGACCCTTCCTAGTGAAAGGTATGAATATGTTACATATCCCCTTGTCTCTTCCGCCAAAATATGTAACATATCGTCTATTGGAGGAAGACGGGAGACTCTCATGATGCCGGTTGTGCGAATAAGCGATGCTACATTTTCCGATCTCAAGCTCATGGCGAGCTGGTTCGGCACCAAGACACCCGCTGAGACGCTTGATCGCGTCATAAGGGAGACGATGGATCAGCTCGGGCTCGAGCGTGACGACGAGCCTGCCGAGGCGGTGGTCACCAGCGGCGGCGCAATGCAGTTCGATGTCGCGCCCGGTCTGGCGTTCACCAAGCCGTTGTCGGCGACCATCAACGGGAAGGCTGTGCCAAGCCCACGGTGGTCATCCGTCCTTCTGACAACGATCGCCCAACTGAAGGCCAAGGGATTGGACGGCGAGAAGCTCGTTCGCGAGTTGGGGATACCAGCCAAGGCCGTTCAGTTCGAGGATGAGGGATTCAAGTATCATCCGCACCTGGGCATTTCGGTGCAGGGTCAGTCGGCCTCCGACGCGTGGAAGGAGGTGGAACGCCTTGCCAAGAAGTGGCACATTCCGGTGACAGTCGAATTTTGGTGGCGCCAGAATCCGAAGGCCCAGCATCCCGGCCGAACGGGCCTCCTCAAAGCAGGCAGTCAGCCCTGATCACAGCGAGCGGCTGGCCGGTCCACTAATGGCCGGCATTGAGGGCCTGCTCGATCTGCTGGGCTGAAGCGATGACTTCGTCAAAACTCGGTGGCGCGCCGAAGATCATCGCGGTGGTATTGGCGTAGTCGCGCGCGAGCGCATCGACCATCTTGGGCGCCGGCTCGATCGCGAAGCTCCCTGGCACTGCCGAAGCCAAGTCATAGTCGGGGCGGTCGAAAAACATGCGCGCGTGACGCACGCAGTCCGCCCCGAGCTCCAGGTCGGCGAGCGCGGCCTTGCCGGTTTCCGACTGCATGAGACAATGCAGGTCGTAATAGTGCCGTGACACGCGTTGACCTTCCTGCCGCAGTTCGCCGCGGCGCTCATACCAGCGGCGCAATCCATGGGCGATCACCACCTTGTCCCAGAAGGTTCGTGTCGCCTCGATCGTGGTCACCTCCGGCACGGCGAGGTCGATGCCCGGTGCTTCCTCGGCCACATAGGGTGTAATCGTCAGCGGTCCGTGCGGATCGAGCGCCGATTTCGCGCCGGATTCGAGACGTATCGCCGGTCGAACATAGGCTCCGTCACGTGGTTCCACCTCCGGGTACCAGAGCAGCAGCGTTTGCCCGTCGTGATCGGCTTCATCGATTTCGACGCGACCAGTCCCGTTGGTCGCGTCCGCTAGTTGAGCCGTGAGGAATTCTCGCAGCGGGCCGGTGATGTAGGCCCGGCACGCATCCCGGATGGCGTCGAGTTTGGCGCGGCGCTTCTTATTCGACAGCGCTTCGAGCTCCTCGACCGAGGCTGGCTCTTCGAGGTCATCGCGGAATACGGTGACGTCGATGTCCTCGGAAAATCGCTTGATGAGGTCATAGCCTTTCGACAGCGACGTGCCGCCCTTGAACAACAGCCGCGGCTCTCCCGCAGGCCGCTCGTGATAGAGCGAGTTGAGCGTCCAGCAGACCCAGAAGTCCTTTTCGACATTGCCCACTGGAGCACCGATGCGGTTGGCCGTGGCGAGGAAGAGATCAAGCCGGTCGCGTGGCGGTGCTCCAATGATTTGGCGATAGGCTTCGGTGCTCATGGCTCGCCCTCGAGTCCAGCGCTCTGGCTGAGGAGTTGGCGCAGGAATTCCTGCATCCAGATCGGCACGGCGGAGAGCCCGGCGCGCAGATCCTCGCGGATCGCCTCGCCGTGCTTGGGGTCGGAAAGCAGGCGGCGCAACGTCGTTTGTATTCGCTTCCGTTCGCTATTTTGGCTCAGCATGTCCTGCATCCAGTGCAGGGCCTGTACGACCCGCATCCCCGGCCGATCCGCCCAATAGAGGCGGCTCGGGGCAGCGTACTTGAAGTGGATCTCCTGGCTGCCGAGCTTTATTGGCTTCAGCCGCGCATCGACCAAGACCTCGATCCGCGCCGGCACCGCCGTCGTGAGCCCAAGATCGTTGGCGGCGGTCATGCCGTCGATGACGACGCGCGCGTTGTCGCGGCGGGTTACGGCGCGGATCACTGCCCGATAGTCTGGCACGGTGGCGCGGCCAGTGAGGCTATTGGCCCGAGGCCGGTCATAGAGGCCACGGTCGATCCGACGCAGTTCTTGGGTGGCGGCCAAGCGCTGAAGAGTTTTATCCACCGCCGCGCGCCCGCCGAGGTCGGCAAAGTCGCCAGGGGTCCAGACCTCCTCGGGCTTGGACTCGATCCGTGCAAGCACGCGCGAGCGAATATCGGTATCGGGTGCGACTGTCGTCATGTCCGAAATATGCGACAAGTTTCGGACATCGGCAAGGTCTGAAGTCCGAAAAAAGTTACAAGTTTCGGACAGATGGGGAGTGTCACGAGTCGGATTGACTCTT
Organism: Aminobacter sp. Piv2-1; assembly: GCF_037625995.1. Taxonomy (NCBI): domain Bacteria; kingdom Pseudomonadati; phylum Pseudomonadota; class Alphaproteobacteria; order Hyphomicrobiales; family Phyllobacteriaceae; genus Aminobacter; species Aminobacter sp. Piv2-1. The sequence continues at coordinate 45,492 of NZ_JARKMU010000012.1, read as the reverse complement.
CTGTTGATGAGAACAAAAATAGAACATACCAAAATTGGAGCCTGCTGCGACGGACAATGGCCGCGTCCTCGACCCATTTCGTATTGTCCGAACTCCGGGAGCGCGTGGCGCGCCTGGAAGGCGGCGCAACGCGTCGGCGCGAGGTGCTGCCGTTCGGCGTCCCTGAGATCGACAGGGTACTGCCGGGAGGAGGGCTGGCGCTCGGCGCGCTGCATGAGGTTGCCGGCGGCGCCAATGGCGCGGTTGATGGCGCCGCGGCCGCCCTGTGGGCGGCCGGCGTCGCCGCCCGGACCCGCGGGCGCGTGCTGTGGTGCGTTACGCGCCAGGATCTCTTTGCGCCCTCGCTCGCCCAGGCCGGGCTGCCGCCCGGCCGCGTCATCTATGTCGAGGCCGGCGACGAGGCGGCGGTCCTCGCCTGCTTTGAGGAAGGTCTTCGGCATGGTGGCCTCAGCGCCGTCGTCGCCGAACTCGCACGCCTGCCGATGACCAGCTCGCGCCGCCTGCAGCTTGCCGCCGAGGCCTCCGGCACGCTCGGCATCGCTATTCGCCGGTGGCGGCGGCCGACCGAAGCCACCGATTTTGGACAACCGACCGCCGCGGTCAGCCGCTGGCGCGTCTCCGCACTCTCCTCCCGACCGCTGCCGGTCCCAGGTGTCGGCCGCCCTCGCTGGCGGCTCGAACTGCTCCGCGTCAGGGCCGGGGAGAGCGCCGACTTTGAAGTGGATTCCTGTGATGCGAAGGGTCGTCTCGCTCTATCTGCCGACATGGCCGACCGATCGGCTACGCCGCAAACTCGGCGCATCGGCGCCGACGGCTGACACGCCGATCGTCCTGTTCGGCCGGCAGAGCCGCCGCCGCGAGGTGCTGGCGCTCGACGCGGCCGCGCGAAACGCGGGCCTACGGATCGGCATGCCGGCGAGCAAGGCGCAGGTCCTCGTTCCCGGTCTCGTCAACCTCGAGCTCGATCCGGCCGACGACGCGGCCGCACTCGACCGCCTCGCTCTCTGGGCGCTACGTTACGCGCCGATCGTCGCGCCCGATCCGCCGGATGGGCTCATCATCGACACCAGTGGCGCCGATCATCTGCATGGCGGCGAGACGGCGATGCTCACGAGCCTGGTCGATCGGATGGAAGCGTCCGGCATGGCCGCCCGGGCGGCGGTTGCCGATGCCTGGGGCACCGCCCATGCCGCGGCGCGGTTCCTGGCGCGACCGACCGCCATCATCCCGCCCGGGCAGGCTGCGGCCGCCATGCGGGATCTATCGATCCGCGCGCTGCGCCTGCCTGCGTCGGTCGTCGAGGGCCTTCACGTCCTCGGCTTCGAGAGCATCGGCGACATCGAGGACACGCCGAAAGCGCCGCTCACCCATCGCTTCGGACCGGAGCTCATGCGCCGTCTCGACCAGGTCATGGGACGCGGCGCTGAGCCCTTCGAGCCGGTGCGCTCGCCGGAGCTGGTCGAGGTCCGGCGCGCTTTCGGCGAGCCGATCGGCGCCGCCGAGACCATCGCGCGCTATACGGGCAAGCTCGTCGACCAGCTTTGCACGGCCCTCGAGCAGCAGGGGCTCGGCGCGCGCCGGCTCGATCTCCTCTTTCATCGCGTCGACAACCGCATCGAGGCGCTCCGCGTCGGCATGGCCGCGCCGGTGCGTGATGCCCGCCGCCTGACGCGGCTCCTCACCGACCGTATCGAAACCGTCGATCCCGGTTTCGGCATCGAGCTGATGACGCTGACCGCGACTTTGGCCGAACCGCTCCCTGACCGGCAGACCATCTCCTCGCTGGTCGAACCAGAGGAGCCGGACATCTCCGATCTCATCGACGTCATCGCCAATCGCCTGGGATCAAGCCGGCTCTATCGCTTCGCCCCGGTGGAGAGCGACGTCCCGGAACGCTCCGTCAGACGCGTGGCGCCGACCGCGCCCGATGATGGCGCAAGCTGGCCGGGTGAATGGCCACGGCCCTCGCGCCTATTCTCGCCACCCGAGCCGATCGACACCATGGCGCTGCTGCCGGACAACCCGCCCGTGTGGTTCACCTGGCGCGGCATCCGGCGCCGCGTCGCCCGCGCCGACGGTCCCGAACGGATCTTCGGCGAATGGTGGCAGCGCGAGGCCGAGACGACATCGGTGCGGGATTATTTCCGGGTAGAGGACGAAGGCGGTGAACGGTTCTGGATCTATCGCGCTGGCGACGGCGAAGATCCGGCGACCGGCTCGCACAAATGGTTCCTGCACGGGATCTTCGCATGAGCGGACCGCGCTATGCCGAGCTGCAGGTGACCTCGCATTTCTCGTTTCTGCGGGGTGCAAGCTCCTGCGACGAGCTGTTCGCGCAGGCGGCGCTGCTCGGCATCGAGGCGCTCGCCGTGGTCGACCGCAATAGTCTCGCCGGCGTGGTGCGCGCCCACGAGGCGGCGAAGGCGACCGGCGTCCGGCTCGTCGTCGGCTCCCGCCTCGACCTCGACGACGGTCTGTCGCTGCTCGTCTATCCCAAGGACCGGCCGGCCTATGGTCGCCTGTGTCGCCTTTTGTCACTGGGCAAATCGCGCGGCGGCAAGGGTCTCTGCCATCTCGAATGGGCCGATGTCGTCGCCTATGGCGAAGGGCTGATCGCGGTCCTCCTGCCCAACACCGCCGACGATACCTGCGCCATGCAGCTGCGCCGCTTGCGTGACGCATTCGGCACGAACGCCTATGTCGCGCTCACGCTGCGCCGACGCCCAAACGACCAGCTGCGCATCCATGAGCTCGCCAATCTTGCGACGCAGATGCGCGTGCCCAGCGTGGTGACGAACGACGTTCTATTCCATCATTCCGAGCGTCGGGTGCTGCAGGACGTCGTCACCTGCATCCGGCACAACATCACCATCGACGATGCCGGCTTTCGCCGCGAGCGCCATGCCGATCGGCACCTCAAGCCGCCCGAAGAAATGCACCGGCTGTTCAACCGCTATCCCGAGGCACTGGCGCGGACGGTCGCGATCGCCGAGCAATGTCGCTTCTCGCTTGAAGAGCTCGCCTACCAATATCCCGAAGAAAAGACCATGCCGGGCCTCACCGCCCAGCAGGCGCTCGAAAAGCTCACCTGGGAAGGGGCGGCGCGCCGCTATCCCGAAGGCGTGCCAGACAAGGTGGTGGGCCTCCTCAAGCACGAGCTCGGCCTTATCGAGACGCTGCGCTACGCGCCCTATTTCCTCACGGTGAACGCGATCGTGGCCTTCGCGCGGTCGAAGGACATCCTGTGTCAGGGCCGGGGATCAGCAGCCAACTCGGCGGTCTGCTATGTACTCGGCATCACCAGCATCGATCCCGACCGCAACAATCTGCTGTTCGAGCGCTTCGTCAGCCAGGAGCGCAAGGAGCCGCCCGACATCGATGTCGATTTCGAGCATGAACGGCGCGAGATCGTCATGCAGTGGGTCTACGAGACCTATGGCCGCGATCACAGCGCGCTGTGCTCGACCGTAGTGCGCTATCACACCAAGGGCGCCGTCAGGGACATCGGCAAGGCGCTCGGCCTGCCCGAAGACGTCACCAAGCTGCTCTCCTCGCAGGTCTGGGGTCACGGCGAGGGTATCGATGAGACCCGCGCCCGCGAGCTCAATCTCAACCTCGCCGACCGCCGGCTCACACTCACCCTCGAGCTGGCGCGGCAACTCGAAGGCACGCCGCGGCACCTGTCGCAGCATCCGGGCGGCTTTGTTTTGACCCACGATCGCCTGGACGAGCTGGTGCCAATCGAGCCAGCTCGCATGCAAGATCGCCAAGTCATCGAATGGGACAAGGACGATATCGACATCCTCAAATTCATGAAGGTCGACGTCCTCGCCCTCGGAATGCTCACCTGCATGAAGCGCAGCTTCGATCTCCTGGCCGAGCACAAGGGCGTCACCCTCGACCTCGCCACCATCCCGGCCGAGGATCCCGCGACCTATGCGATGATCCGCAAGGCGGACACCATCGGGGTCTTCCAGATCGAGAGCCGGGCGCAGATGTCGATGCTGCCGCGCATCAAGCCGCGAACCTTCTACGATCTGGTCGTCGAGGTGGCGATCGTCCGGCCCGGGCCGATCCAAGGCGACATGGTACATCCCTATCTTCGCCGACGGGAGGGCAGGGAGCCGGTCGACTTCCCGACGCCCGAGCTCGAGCGCGTGCTGGGCAAAACGCTGGGTGTACCGCTGTTCCAGGAGCAGGCGATGCAGGTGGCCATGGTCTGCGCCGGCTTTTCCGCGGGTGAGGCCGACCAGCTCCGCCGCGCCATGGCGACGTTCAAGCACACCGGAGGCGTTTCGAAGTTCCGCGACAAGCTGATCGGCGGCATGATCGCCAACGGCTACACGCCGGACTTCGCCGCTACCACATTCAAGCAACTTGAGGGGTTCGGCTCGTACGGCTTTCCCGAGAGCCATGCCGCCAGCTTTGCCCTGATCGCCTACGCCTCGTCCTGGATGAAATGTCATCATCCCGATGTGTTCTGTGCAGCGCTGCTCAACTCGCAGCCGATGGGTTTCTACCTGCCGGCGCAGATCGTGCGCGACGCGATCAGCCACGGCGTCGAAATCCGTCCGGTCTGCATCAATACGAGCCGCTGGGACTGCACGCTCGAGTCCGTCGGCGAGGACGGCCGTTTCGCGGTGCGCCTCGGCATGCGCCTGGTGAAGGGCCTCGCCAATGACGACGCGGCAGCGATCATCGCCGCACGCGGCGGAGAGCCGTTCACATCAGCCGACGATCTCTGGCATCGCGCCGGTGTGCCGGCCGCCTCGCTGGTGCAGCTCGCCGAGGCCGACGCTTTCCGTCCGTCACTCGGCTTGGCGCGCCGGGAGGCGCTCTGGTCGCTCAAGGGGCTGCATGACGACCCGCTGCCACTGTTTGCCGCCGCATCGGAGCGCGAACGGCGGACCATCGTCGAACGGATCGAGCCTTCCGTTTCGTTGCGACCCATGGTGGAAGGCCGCGAAGTGGTCGAGGACTATGGTCATGTCGGCTTGACCCTGCGCGAGCACCCGGTGAGCTTCCTGCGCGCCGGCCTTGCCCGGCGACGCATCGTCACCTGTGCCGAGGCCATGGCCGCGCCGGACGGTCGCTGGCTCGAGGCCGCCGGCCTGGTACTGGTGCGGCAGCGACCCGGTTCGGCCAAGGGCGTGATGTTCGTCACCATGGAAGACGAGACCGGCGCCGCCAACATCGTGGTGTGGGTCAAGGTCTTCGAAAAATTCCGCCGCACAATGCTGTCGGCCTCGATGCTCGCGGTACGGGGGCGAATCCAGCGTGAGGGCGACGTCGTCCACCTCGTGGCCAACACCGTCACCGACCTCTCCGCCGAGCTCGCCGGCGTCGGCAACCGCGACACGGTTTTTCCGCTGCCGCATGGCCGCGGCGACGAAGCCCATCATGGCGGGTCCGGCGTCGACCCGCGCGGCCTGCCGAAAGGGTTTCGGCCGCGCGACATGGTCGATCCCACGTTGAAGATCGAACCGATCAGGGTAAAGACGCGCGACTTCAGATGAACTAGACAGGCGCTCGCGAAGAGTCGGCGGCGGTGCCGCCACAGTATTGCTGGAGGTTAGCGTGGCCATCACAGCCAAGGACGTTGAGGAACTACATGCCTACGCCGAGGGTGTCATGGGCCGGGCCGAGCACCATGCCGGCCAGGTAAAGGGCATCGCGCTCGCCATCCTTGGCGGCATCATCTGGCGCGGCGAACCCGATTCCATAAGAATCCGCAGCTTCGCCGGCAGCCCGGCCAACATGCTGTGGGCCAGGATCGGCGCCAATACCTATGTGTTCGCCTACAACCACGACACCGAGAAGATCGAGATCAGGGACCGCACGCAGACCGGCGCCGTGCTGCACAGTTTCGACAACAGCACGCCCGTCGCCGACATCGAGTCCGCCTTCAGGGCATTGTGACGATGCTGGCCGCGCGCGCACAACTCGACTTCATCAACAGTCTCGTCGCCCGGTTTCAGCGGCGGGACAGCATGATGCAACCGCTCATCGTGTTCCAATCGCAGTACATCGCCATCATCGCGCTGCTCAGGTCGGTCGGCCATGTCTTCGAAAAGGTCGACTGCGACACTTCAGAGCGCGAGGTATGGGGCAATAGAAAGTGGGCAGAATGGAAACGCGTGCCGATCTTTCGGAGCTTCATCGAGCCCAGACGCAACGACCTGCTCAAGGAGTTCAAGGGCGGTCTTGAGCTCCGCGACATCGGCTTCAGCTCGCCGGCAATTGTCGCCGACCCTTCGATGCCTGGTATGACGTCAATCGTGACGACCCTGGAAGCGGCAGACCTCCGCGACGCGGATGGCCGGCTCATTCTGCCGCAGATACACGAAGCGGTCGCGTTCTGGGATCGCTGTCTGGCGGAGGCCGAGGCTGCTTTCGGCGAAGACCGTCGTTCGGCGAGCTAGAGCGGGAGAGCAGTGAGCCATGCCACAGAAGCAGACTGATCAGCCGCCATCGTTGCAGCAGCGGCTCGGCGCCATCGAGAAGCTCGAGGCCGAGCTCGTCGAGAAGGCCCACGCCATCCTGCCCAAGGGCGCCATCGACATCGTCGACTTCTTCATCCTGGGCGCCACACAGCGCACGCTCTCCCAGTCGACTGCCTTCCGCACCCTCATCGCAGCACGGAACTTCCCGTCGGCGACGGTCCTCCTTCGCACTCAGATCGACACCGCGATGCGCATCAATGGCCTGAGGATGATGGCCAATCTCGAAACGGATGTGCAGCGCATCTTCAAGGGCGAGCGTACCTTCGATCGGCTGATGTCCAGTCCCGCCGCCGGCGGCGGCAAGCCTGAGCGTCTCACCGACGCCTTTCTGAAGAAGAAGCTCGCCGAGGATCATCCCTGGATCGAGCCGCTTTACGAGCAGACCTCCGACTTCGTCCATCTCAGCTTCCGCCACCTCTTTACGGCCATCACGGAAACCGACGCGGCAACGCAGATAGCGACCATGGCGATCAGTGACACCGACCCCAAGCAGGACGAGAGCGTCTACTACGAGGTCTGCGATGCCTTCTTCCGTGTCTCGCGCCTGACCTCGATGACGATCCTCGGCGTGTTGATGGCGAGGCATCAGCCCGACAAGGTCAAGGCGGCCGCAGCGAGCGGCGCGGCGGAATGACCGGTTCGCAGCACATCCTCATCGACCTCGATCATCCGGAGTCCTGGCCGGCCGATCTCGCTGACGTGCTCGAGACCCACTATGACGCGCTGCGCTCCCGCGAGGTCGGACCGCTGAGCGATCGTTTCGATGCTGCGATCTACGCTATCGTCGATGCCCTGGAGCCCTACAGCATTGTGGGCTGGCACTGCACGCGACTGGCCGAACACGAAATCGAGGACATCCGGAGCCGAGGCATGGCTCTCCTCGATGTGGATCTCGTTTCCCGGCGCGTCGATGCCGCGATCCACCATGGCCTCATCTCGGTCGAACACGGTGAACGTCTTAAGACCGCCAATCAGGCTGGCGAATGCTATCGCGCCGGCATGCTCTGGTTTTGCTTTTTTTCGCCGGCGATAGCCGGCGAGGGCGGCATCGGTGACCTCCTTCGCTACTGGGGCGGCGAGGCCGTCTACAATTCCCATGACCGGCACCCCGAGATGGGCAAGGTGATTTCCGGCATCGGCCGCCCGGCCATCGTAGAAGCGGAAATCCCCCTCGCTTGGTGTGGCGGCGATCGCGGCCTCCGCCTGGCCATGAATATCGGTCAGCGTTTCGTCGTCGCGCGCGGAATTCGCAGTCGGAATACGTTGTATGTCGAGGACAACATCAAGCGACCGCTCCCACCCGAGCTGATCCGCCAAGTGCATGTCTTCCCGGCAGCGGAATTCCTGAGGCTCTCAGGCTGCGCGAGTTGGTCGTCGCCGCTTTAGTCGGAGCCTGGCCGCACCGTTTCAGCCGTCAGCGATCCGGCCGGCAATGGTCGCAGCAGCTCCGTCTGCGGCTTGGTGAGATAGAGCCAAGCCGCCCAATCCCGTGGCTGCACCACGACCACCTGCCGGTTGTGGTACGGCTCGATGTCGGGACCCGGAGACGTCGTCAGCATGGTAAAGCTCATCGGGTGATTGCCCTGCGCTTCGCGCCAGAGCCCCGCGATTGCGAGAAAGGGCGATCCGGCCAGCGTGAAGCGGTGCTTGGTCTTGGGATATTTGGTGCCCGTGAACTCGAAGAATCCCGACGCCGGGATCAGGCACCGTCCACTCTTTGAGAAATCCCGGCCTTCCGACCGGAAATTAAACACGGGCCCACCCTTTGGACGACCGGGCGCGAACTGAAATTCATCTGCGCCAGCTCGATGCCATTGCCGGCGGCCCGCATCACCGGCGCCATGTCGTTGATCCGCACCATGTCCGACTGCGGCAGGTCGAGCTCAGTCTGCTGGGTCGGGATGCCGAGCTCGAGATCCTGCATCATCTGGGTGTATTCGACCCAGCGGACATGTTGTTCATAGGCATTGCACATGCCCAGCATCGTGCCACGAAAGGCCGATCAATTCGAGCGTCGCACTCCCTCTTCAGGTCGCCATGCTTGACCAGTCACCCGCGCCCGGCCTCGAAGCGCCTCACTATCGTCCTCAGGACTGCCTCGCCGGCTATGCCGCTGGGGCCTTTCGCGAAGCAGCGCGCTTCGGTGCCGTCGAGTTCTTCGCCGCGGCGCCCGCGCGCCGCGCCGGAGCGTTGACGCTGTCCCCCTTCTTTCGGCCGAGCCCGAGTTCCTTGGCCACGCGGCTGCGCTGCTCCGAATAGCCCGGCGCGACCATTGGGTAATCGGACGGCAGGTTGTAGCGTGCCCGGTACTCCTCGGGCGTCAGGCCATGCCCGAACAGGTGTCGCTTCAGCGTCTTGTACGGCTTGCCATCGATGAGGCTGATTATGTGATCCCTCGAGGCGAGGCTCGCCTTCGCCGTCACCGCCGGAACCGGCGCCGGCGCCGATGACGCCTCCGCTGTCTTTTCGCTTTCGGCCAGAGCGGCTTTGGTCGTGCGGATCAAATCGGCGAGCGCATCGCTCGGCACCGCGTTGTTCGAGACATAGGCGCTCAGCAATTGCACGGTCAGCGTGGTGAGTTCCGGCTTGTCAGCCTCGGGCATTGGGCTTTCCTCGTTCATTGTCGACATCGACTGCTACGCTCTGCCTCCCGGCACGTCCGAAAACAGAAACGAGATCATCCGGAAAGTCAAAGCCTCGGCACGAAGAGTGTCGCCCTGTTCTCACTCACGGCCGGCGGCCTCACTGCTTGACGATGCGCCGTGCCGTTGGCAGCACCGTGGCGCAGGCGGGCGTCCCATCCTTGCCGGTGCCGATGACCGTTGTTTCGATGACGGCTCCCTCACTGGCTGCGCGATCCAAGAGGTCCTGTCCGATGTCGTGGATGTCGATCTTCATCCGGCGAGACCAGGGCGAGGAAACGTCGCCGGCCAACTGGCCGATACGAATATAGACAAATCTCCGCAGTGGGCCCTCGGGGCGCACCTGGTCGCCGAAGAACTTGGGGCCAGGACCGACGCGAATCTGGAAATCGAATGAAAGGACCTCGCCCTCGCCCGAGCGCTTCGGATCGAGCGGCGTCCCGTCGCTGGCCTGAAGACTATGCAGCACGCCAATGACCGGCTGTTCGATGACGATCCGCAGATTGACGACGCTCAGATCTGTTTTTGCCACGCGAGTTTCCGCTTCCCGATCGAGACGCCCACATACCATTCGTACGTCGAGATCCATACTGTGGCTGCGCCTGTCACTTTGAGGTATTGCCGAAGTTGGGCGTCCTCCTGGCGGAGCCGGGCTGTCGGCACTGCCGAAGCCCCGCAAGCGGGTCTTCGCCCTGGCGGGCGTCCATCCCTGACGCGGAAGGTGGGGCAACCGGCGAGGGAGGGGAGCGATCATGCTAGGGGCGATCGCCACATGGCTGGCGCGAAAGCGGGCGATCCGCCGGCGCTGGCAGGCTGACGCGCGTGCCCTCGCCGCCGCCGACGCGCACAACGCGTACTACGAAGCGCAACGACGTGCCGCGCGAGCCCGGGTTCGCAACGATAGAGCCGCATTCTACCACTGGGCCAAGGTGGCCGCCGAGGTCGCCCGGATCGCGCCGCGTGCCGGAATGGACATCGACGTCGTGCGCGCCGTGGTCGCGGAGGAGGAGCGCCGGCGAACCTGACGGGGCTCGCGATGCCGCTTGCGCGCTGCGCCCGGCAAGGGAAGCTCTCGCCGCGGCCTGCCGTGATGCGAAACCCGGCACAAATGACGGGTTGCCGGCCGCGCCCTTGCCGGCCTTGCTCTTCGCGGCTTTCGGGTCCTGCCCTGCGTGTGTGGGCGGGAATCGAATAGAAGGGAGCGCGTCCGGGCGCGCGAGGAAGAATGGAAAAAGCCGAGCTGGAAGAGCTGAAGGATAAGGTCCCCTGCGCCGCGGTGCTGGAACGTGCCGGGTTCGCGCTCGACCTCAAGGAGAGTACCAGCAAGGCGATCAAATATCGCCGTGACGCGCAGATCATCATCGTTATTCATGACGGCAAGGGCTGGTTCGATCCGCTCTCTGATGGCAAGGGCGATGTATTCCGCCTGGTCGAGCATCTCGAGGGCGTGCCCTTCGTCGACGCCATGAACGATGTCGCGGGCCTCGTTGGCTTCGTACCGTCCAAGCCGGTCTGGCAGCGGGAGTCCCGCGAGCGCGAACCGGATCTGTCCATATCGGAGCGCTGGCAGGTCCGTCGCAAGCCGTGGCGCGGATCGGCGACCTGGCGCTATCTCAGCGAGCTGCGTCATCTTCCCGACCGTGTCGTCCGGGCCGCCATCGGCGCCAATGTTCTGCGCGAAGGCCCTCACGGCTCGATGTGGGCGGCGCATCTCGATGAGGGTGGCGCCGTCACGGGCTGGGAAGAGCGCGGCCAGGACTGGCGCGGCTTCGCCACCGGCGGCACCAAGGTGCTGTTCCGGCTCGGCCGGCCCGATGCGGTGCGCCTCTGCGTCACGGAGGCGGCGATCGACGCGATGAGCCTGGCCGCACTCGAAGGTCTGCGCGCCGACACGCTCTATCTCAGCACCGGCGGCGGCTGGTCGCCGGCCACCGACGCGGCGATCCGCGTCCTCGTGGCGCGGACCGAAGTCCAGCTTGTCGCCGCCACCGACAATAACAAGCAAGGCGACATCTATGCCGACCGGCTCCTGGCGCTCGCGGCCGAGTCCGGCTGCAGCGCCGAGCGGCTGCGTCCTGTGGGCGATGACTGGAACGTCGATCTGAAAATGAGGATGGAGGGAGGAGAGGACTAGGAGGAGGCAAACCGAGTGCCGCATGCCCGCCGGTCGCCTCAAGGGTGACGCTTCGCCCGGCTGCGCCGGCCCTTGACCCGCCCGGACGGAGAGGCGGCCGCGGGGGAGGGGTTCGGAAGGGCTGAAGCGGATGGTGATCCATAGGGGATGAACCGCGCTCCGGCCCGCGACATGGCCAGGAGCCTCCCCATGACCCAGTCTTCCATCCGCAAAATCTACTTCGGCGTCGCCGATCGGCGCCAGATGTTCCGCCTCTTCGACCGCCACGCCCAGCGGCCCAATCGCTGGGAGCAAGACGACAGCGCGCTGTTCGCCGGCGAGTGGTTCGAGATTGCCCGGGCCGAGCACGACTACATGCTCGACCTGCTGCCACCGCTCTGGATGCGCGGCGAGATGTTCGCGATGCGCGAGTTCCTCACCGAGAGCGTCACCAGCGTGTTCTACACGCTGCGCATCGACGGCAGGACGCGCTACTTCCACGCCTATTGCGACCTCGTGCAGTCGCGCTCGCCGGTCGAGATGCGCGACGCCATCGTCGAGCGCGAATCCTGGCCGGTGAAGGCGATGACGCGCGCCGAGCGCCTCGAGCATGTCTGGAGTGCCACCCACGATGAATATCGTGGCTATGCCGGTGAGCGCTTCGGAGCCCAGCATCGCGGCAAGCGCACCATCCTCGTTTATGGCCGCGGCACGACCGAGCTGAAGCTGCTGGACGACCTGAGCGATGACGAGATCGCGGCCAAGCTGCCGGTGCATCTCCGGCACCTGCCCATCCGCGCTGCAGCGTGAGGGGAGGCGGCCATGTTCACCTTTCCGATCGTAGCCGTGCGCAAGGTCGTCGAGCGCGGCATCGCCGATGCCGCGGCCAATGGCGGCTTCCGCAATCCCTATTACGGCACCCGGCCCGGCGAGGGCGAGAAGCCCGGCATCTGGCTCGTCGGCGACGAAGGCGTCTACATCATGTCCAACGGCAAGCTCGCCGAAGGGACACGCGCTCTGGTCATCTATGCCGAGCAGTGCCACCCGAAGGGCGATTTCGACTGGTGGGACTACAAGCGTCGGCACTTCGGCGCCGATGACGGCATCGAGTTCATCGAGGCCGAGCGGCTGCTGCCGCTGTTCGACCGCAACCTGCGGCCGACACACCTCAACATCGTGCTCACCGAGACCGAAATCGCGCTCTCGCTGATCACCCGCTGACTTCCCCAACCCCGCGACGCCGATCGCCTGGCCGACCCGCTCGGCCAGGAGGATCGCGCTCGCCTTCACGATGAGGATTCTCCCATGTCCAACGACGACCCCTTCACCCTCGATCTCTTCAACACCACAACGCTCTCGTCCGGTCTCGGTCTCGGCGTCACCGCCTTTGGCGGCGACTTCGGTGCCGGCGACACCGAGGCCGCGGAGGCTTCGTCTTCGTCGCCTGCCGCGCCGAAATCACAGCCGGCATCCCAGCCCGTCCAGTCAGCATCCCGCGCCACCACGGCCGGGCAGGGCGGCAACAATTTCGTCCTCGACACCGATCGCGATCTTGCCCGGGGGTGGAAGAGCCGGGCCCGCGACAATCTCGAAGCCATCCGGCTCGCGGCCGACATCGAGAGCGCCGATCGGCCCGCGACGCGCGACGAACAGGCGCGGCTGATCCGCTTCACGGGCTTCGGTGCTTCCGAGCTCGCCAATGCTGTGTTCCGCCGCCCGGGCGAAGATGGCTTTCGCGCCGGCTGGAACGAGATGGGCGTCGAGCTCGAGGAGGCGGTGTCGGGCGCCGACTACGCCTCGCTCGCCCGTTGCACGCAATATGCGCACTTCACGCCGGAATTTATCGTGCGCGCGATGTGGGCAGGGTTGCAGCGTCTCGGCTGGCGCGGCGGCAGGGTGCTGGAACCCGGCATCGGCACGGGGCTCTTCCCCGCGCTGATCCCGGCCGAGCTGTGCGACCAGGTGCACGTCACCGGCATCGAGCTCGACCCGGTCACCGCGCGCATTGCCCGCCTGCTGCAGCCGCGGGCCCGTATCCTCAATGCCGACTTCGCCCGCACCGAGCTCCGGGCACATTTCGATCTCGTTGTCGGCAATCCGCCGTTCTCGGATCGGACCGTGCGCTCCGATCGCGCCTATCGGTCGATGGGGCTACGCCTCCATGATTACTTCATCGCCCGCTCGATCGACCTGTTGAAGCCGGGCGGTCTTGCTGCTTTCGTCACCAGCTCGGGGACGATGGACAAGGCAGACTATACGGCCCGCGAGCATATCGCCAGGTCCGCCGATCTGATCGCGGCGATCCGCCTGCCGGAGGGCAGCTTCAGCGACGATGCCGGCACCGATGTCGTGGTCGACATCCTGTTCCTCCGCAAGCGTCAGCCCGGCGAGCCAGAGGGCGACGTCACCTGGCTCGAGCTCGACGACGTTCGCCAAGCCGATGGCGACGATGGCGCGATCCGTATCAATCGCTGGTTCGCCCGGCATCCGGATTTCGTGCTTGGAACCCACGCCACGACGTCGGGACCGTTCGGCGAGACCTATACCTGCCTGCCGCATCCGGACGTCAATCTCGAGCGGGCGCTGTCGCAAGCCATCTCCCTTCTTCCGGAAGCCCTCTATGACGGCGGGCCGGAACTCATCGAGGTCGACGACGACGCTGTCGCCGATGTCGGTGGTGATCGTCCTGACGACGTCGCCATACGCGAGGGCGGCTTCTTTATCGGCCAAAACACCGCGCTGATGCAGATGGTCGACGGCGCGCCCGTCACCATCACCGTGCGCAAAGGCCGTAGCGCCGACGGCGTGCCGGAAAAGCACGCGCACATCATCCGCAAGCTGATCCCGATCCGCGCCGCAGTGCGCGAGGTGCTGAAGGCGCAGGAACTCGACCGGCCGTGGAAGCCGGCGCAGGTCAAGCTCCGCATCGCTTGGTCGAACTTCGTCCGCGCCTATGGCCCGATCAACACCACTGTGGTGTCAACCAGCGAGGATCCGGAGACCGGCGAGGTCCGCGAGACGCATCGCCGGCCGAACCTCGCCCCCTTCCTCGACGATCCCGACTGCTGGCTGGTCGCCTCGATCGAGGACTATGACCTTGAGACGGACACGGCACGTCCGGGTCCCATCTTCACCGAACGGGTGATCGCACCGCCCTCGGCGCCGATCATCACTTCGGCCGCCGATGCGCTGGCCGTGGTGCTCAACGAGCGTGGCCATGTCGATGTCGACCACATCGCCGAGCTGCTGCATGTCGACCCCGAGATCGTCATCGCTGACCTCGGCGATGCCATCTTCCGCGATCCCGAGACCGGCGCCTGGCAGACCGACGACGCCTATCTCTCCGGTCAGGTCCGCGACAAGCTCAAGGCCGCCGAAGCCGCTGCAGCGCTCGATGCCGCCTTCGAGCGCAATGTGCGCGCGCTTGTCGCGGTCCAGCCCGCCGATCTCGGCCCCTCCGACATCACGGCGCGGCTCGGCGCGCCCTGGATACCCGCGGCCGACGTCGTCGCCTTCGTCAAGGAGAGCATGGGCGCCGACATCCGCATCCATCACATGCCGGAACTGGCGTCATGGACGGTCGACGCTCGGCAGCTCGGCTACGTGGCGGCCGGCACCTCCGAATGGGGCACCGATCGCCGCCATGCCGGCGAGCTGATCGCCGATGCGCTCAACAGCCGCGTGCCGCAGATCTTCGACATCATCAAAGACGGCGACAGCGAGCGGCGCGTCCTCAATGTCGTCGATACCGAGGCAGCCAAGGAGAAGCTGACCAAGATCAAAACGGCATTCCAGAGCTGGATCTGGTCCGAGCCCGATCGCACCGACCGCCTAGCGCGGGTCTATAACAACCGCTTCAACAACATCGCCCCGCGAAAGTTCAAGGGGGACCATCTGCAACTTCCGGGTGCCTCTGGCGCCTTTTCTCTTTATGGGCACCAGAAGCGCGGCATCTGGCGCATCATCTCCGCGGGCTCCACCTACCTCGCGCACGCCGTCGGCGCCGGCAAGACCATGACCATGGCGGCCGCCGTCATGGAGCAGAAGCGGCTGGGCCTCATCGCCAAGGCCATGTTGGTTGTTCCCGGCCATTGCCTGGCGCAGGCCGCCCGCGAGTTCCTGGCGCTATATCCGACCGCCCGCATCCTCGTTGCCGACGAGACGAATTTCACCAAGGACAAGCGGCATCGTTTCCTGTCGCGGACGGCGACCGCGACCTGGGACGCGATCATCATCACCCACTCCGCGTTTCGCTTCATCGGCGTGCCTTCCGCGTTCGAGCAGCAGATGATCCAGGACGAGCTCGAGCTCTACGAGGTCCTGCTGACCAAGGTCGAGAGCGGCGACCGCGTCTCGCGCAAGCGCCTCGAGCGGCTGAAGGAGGGCCTCAAGGAACGGCTGGAGGCACTCGCCACCCGCAAGGATGACCTGCTCACCATCTCCGAGATCGGCGTCGACCAGATCATCGTGGATGAGGCGCAAGAGTTCAGGAAACTCTCATTCGCCACCAACATGTCGACGCTGAAGGGCATCGATCCGGCCGGCTCGCAGCGGGCGTGGGATCTCTATGTGAAGTCGCGCTTCATCGAGACCAGGAATCCCGGGCGGGCGCTCGTGCTGGCCTCCGGCACGCCGATCACCAACACGCTGGGCGAGATGTTCTCGGTGCAGCGCTATCTCGGCTACGACGCCTTACTGCAGCGCGGCCTGCACGAGTTCGACGCCTGGGCCTCGACCTTCGGCGACGTCACCACCGAGCTCGAGCTGCAGCCCAACGGCAAGTACAAGCCGGTCACGCGTTTCGCCACCTTCGTCAATGTCCCCGAGCTCATCGCCATGTTCCGCTCATTCGCGGATGTGGTCATGCCCGAGGATCTGCGCGCCTATGTGAAGGTGCCGGCGCTCTCGACCGGCGCGCGTCAGATCAGGACCTCGAAGCCTTCGGCGGCGTTCAAGCGCTACCAGGTCTTGCTCGATCAGCGCATCAAGGCCATAGAGCAGCGCGAAGGTCCGCCCGAGCCCGGCGACGACATCCTGCTCTCTGTCATCACCGATGGGCGGCATGCCGCGATCGACCTACGCCTTGTCGATCCCGACAATGACAATGAGCCGGACAACAAGCTCAACGACCTCGTCGCCAATGCTCTGCGCATCTGGCGGGAGACAGCCGGCTGCGCCTATGTCCGCCCGGACGGCAAGCCGTTCGAGTTGGCCGGCGCCGCGCAGATGATCTTCTCAGATCTTGGTACGATCAGCGTCGAGAAGACGCGCGGTTTCTCGGCCTATCGCTGGATTCGCGACGAGCTCGTCCGCATGGGCGTGCCTGCCTCCGAAATCGCCTTCATGCAGGATTTCAAGAAATCGGAGGCAAAGCAGCGGCTGTTTGGCGACGTGCGGGCCGGCAAGGTCCGTTTCCTCATCGGTTCGTCAGACACGATGGGCACCGGCGTCAATGCGCAGCTCCGGCTCAGGGCCCTTCACCATCTCGACGTGCCGTGGCTGCCCTCGCAGATCGAACAGCGCGAGGGTCGCATTCTTCGCCAGGGCAACCAGCACGATGTGGTCGACATCTTCGCCTATGCCACCGAAAGTTCAATGGACGCGCAGATGTGGCAGAACAACGAGCGCAAGGCCCGCTTCATTGCTGCCGCGCTCGCCGGCGACACGTCGGTGCGCCGCCTTGAAGACCTTGGTGAGGGGCAGGCCAACCAGTTCGCCATGGCCAAGGCGATCGCTTCGGGCGATCCGCGCCTCATGCAGAAGGCCGGACTCGAAGCCGACATCGCGCGCCTCGAGCGGCTCCGGTCCGCGCATCAGGACGACCAGTTCGCCATCCGCCGGCAGATCCGCGATGCCGAGCGCGACATCGAGCATTCGACGCGCCGGATCGGCGAGATCGGCGAGGATCTCGTGCGTCTGGTTCCCACCACCGGTGACGCGTTCTGCATGCAGGTCGGCAAGCAGACCTTCGTCGAGCGCAAGCTCGCCGGCCGGGCGCTGCTCACGGAAATCCTGACGCTGGTGCAGCTCCAGCAGGCGGGCCACTCCGTCATCGCCGCGATCGGCGGCTTCGACCTCGACTATTCCGGCGAGCGCTTCGGCAAGGATGGCTATCGCTACGCTACCATGCTCCTGCGCACTGGCGCCGAGACCGAGATCGAGCTGCCGGTCACCACCACGCCGCTCGGCGCGATCGCCAAGCTCGAGCACGTGTTCGCCAACCTCAACGAAGAGCAGGAGCGCGCTCGGCACCGTCTCGCTGAGGCCGAGCGGCGGCTTGCCGCCTACCGCTCGCGCGAGGGTGGGGTTTTCGCCTTTTCGGATGAGCTCGCCGGCAAGCGCCGGCAACTTGCCGAGATCGAACAGTCGCTCGCCAAAGATATCGACGGCATCCAGCCCGACGATGTACGCGCCGCCTGAGTATCTCCGGCACTAGACCGCCCGAACCGTGCGGCCTTCATTGAATCCAGGTTGGAGCCGCGTCGTCCGCGACCTGCCATCCGGGTGAAGCGGCGTTCCAGAAGAAACGAAAGACAAACCTGAAAGAGGAAAGGACCGCTCGCAGACCGGGTGGTCCGCCGACGCTGGCGCTCAATCGCGCCCGTCGCAGTCCCGGCCCGTCATCCTGCGCAGGGCTGAAGAAGCCCCGCTTGGCCAGCCGGGCAGGGATGCTCGGCCGCAATTGCACCGGTCCGCCCGCTCCGCGGGTCCGGAGGGGTCTTCGGCAAGAAGACAGAAAAGGACCGGGCGAGGGCCCGCGTCCACAACCCTCCAAGGAGCATTCCCATGGAACTGAAGTTTGTCGATCCGCGCTCGCTCAAGGATAATCCCGACAAGGCGCGCCGCTCCAAGTCGAGCCCGCAGGCCGACGCCCTGCTGCTCGCGACGATCAAGGCCATCGGCGTTGTCGAACCGCTGATTGTCTTCACCGAGGTCGATGGCGGCAATGGCTTCGTCATCGATCAGGGTCATCGCCGCGCCAGGCAGGCGATCGCCGCCGGTCTCGACGAGGTCGCCGTCCTGGTCGTGCCGCGTGCGGAGGATGGCGGCGCCATGCGCTCGTTGGCCACCTCGATCACCCACGAGCAGCTCAACCCGGTCGATCTGTGGCGCGCCATCGAGCGCCTCATCGCGCTGAACTGGACCGAAGAGTCCATTGCGATCGCGCTGGCGCAGTCGGTGCGGCAGATCAAGAAGCTGCGCCTGCTGGCCAATGTGCTGCCGGCCATGCTCGACGCCATGGCCAAGGGCGACATGCCGAACGAGCAGCAGCTCCGCACGATCGCGGCCGCCTCGCTCGATGAGCAGAAGGAGGTCTGGAAGGCCAACAAGCCAAGCAAGGGCGATCCGCAGGTCTCGTGGTGGAGTGTCGCCAACGCCCTGACCAAGAAGCGCATGTATGCGCGTGATGCGAGCTTCGGCGACGAGCTCGCCCAGGCTTACGGCATCAACTGGGTCGAAGACCTGTTCGCCCCGGCCGATCAGGACAGCCGCTACACCACCGACGTCGACGCCTTCCTCGGCGCCCAGCAGGAGTGGATGACGCAGAACCTGCCCAAGAAGGGCGTCATCGCCGAGGTCAGTAGCTATGGCGAGGTGAAGCTGCCGGCCAAGGCCGAGCGCGTCTATGGCACGCCCAAGAAGTCGGACCATACCGCGATGTATCTCGATCGCGAGGGCAAGGTGAAGACGGTCCACTTCCGCATGCCCGAGGCCAAGAAGAAGGGCAAGGCGGCTGATGCCGGTGGCGACGACGAGGCAATCGTCATGCCGAAGACGCGTCCCGATGTGACCCGCATGGGCGTCGAGATGATCGGCGACCTGCGCACCGACGCGCTGCACGAGGCGCTCTCGCGGGCGCCGATAGAGGACGACACGCTGCTCGCGCTCCTGGTCCTCGCCTTCGCCGGACAGAACGTGCGCGTCGACTCCGGGGCGGATGGCGAGTACGGCTATGGCGGTCGGTTCCCCCGCCATGCTGCGACCCTGTTCGACGCCGAGGGCAAGTTCGTCGTCGACACCGACACGCTGCGCATCGCGGCGCGTGGCGTGCTGATCGATGCGCTCTCCTGCCGCGAGGGGATGAGCAAGTCGGGCATCGTCGCCCTCGTCGCCGGCGCCGCCATCGGCGCCGACAGCTTTCTCGCCAACATGGGCACGGAGGACTTCCTCTCCTGCCTGTCGCGTCCGGCGCTCGAAGCCTCGTGCAACGGCACCTCGGTCCTGCCTCGGGCTCGCGTGAAGGACACGCGGGCGGCGCTCGTCGAGACCTTCAAGGAGGCGCATTTCGTCCATCCGGCGGCGCTTTTCGCCCCCGATGCCACGAGCCTCACTGCGTGGTTGGCCAAGAGTGCGGTCACCGAAGCCCACGAGGACGAGGAGGGCACGCCGGCCGAGCAGGATGAGCTCGACGGCGATGAGCCGGTGGAGCCGGCTCACGACTTCGTCGACGAAGACGAGCTCTCGGAAGGCTACCGCGACGCCGCCGAGTAGAACCTCGCTCCTTTCCGATCGCTCTGCCGCCGCCGGGTTCCCCCGGCGGCGGTTTCGTTTTCAGCATCATGGAGGACGCCATGTCCGCACACACGATCTTCGAACACGCGCCGCTGGGCGCAATCGTCGCCTGGTCAGACGGCACGCCCCAACCCCCAGTGCGGCACCGCAGGAAGCTCGACGCCTGGAAGTCCAACAACAGTCGCGGAACGCTCGTCCGCAAGCAGGGTCCCCGTGACGTCGGTCTGCCGGACCCGCACGCGAGCTTCACCCTGCACGAGGCCGACTATGGTGCCGGTGGCATCATCGCCATCCGCGTTTTCCGCACGTTCGGGCTCGACTCCGCGCTGCGCTTCACCATTGTCGAGCGCCCTGCCGTTGGATCGGTCCGGGTCTTTGCGCGCCCCGGCGCCGCTGCCGAGCTCGTCCATCTGGCGCCGCACCGCGCTGCCGCCGAGCAGTGGCTCACCGAGCATGGCTATCCCAGTGCCGTGCTCGAGGAGGTGACGGGCCGACGAAGCCGCCGCCGATGCCGTCGAGGGGAGGGCAGCGGCATGACCTCCTCCGACTCAACCCTGCTCGACGCCCCGGACGCGTCCGGCGCCACTTTCGGCCGCAGCGCCGACGGCCTGCTGGTCGCGCTCGTCGGCGACACCGCCTACGCCATGGCGCCCGGCCGGGATGGCACTTTCTATCTCGTCTCCGGCTGGCGCATCTCCCGCCCGATGGCGGACTGGACCCGCGCCGATTTCTACGGCCATGATGGCGACCTCGCTGACGAGGCTGCTTTCCGCGCCAAAGTGCTGGAGCGCGCCCAGCACTATCGCGAGAGGCAGGGGCTCGGCCGCCGCGACATCCCCGGCGGCGCACATACGCCCTGGGGCACCTCGCAGGGCGCCACCGTCTATGCCGAAGGTGTCGTCTCGCACGCGACCGCGGGGCATGGCGGGTTCAAGCTCTCGGCCGAGCGCAACCGCCAAGTGCATCCGGTCCTGCGCGCGGCCGGCGGATGGTACGAAGAGGACGAGGGCTGGGCAATCGTCGCGCTCACCTTCCCGGAGCTCTTCACTGCGCTCGAGCGGCGCCACGCCGAGCGGACCATCAAGGACTCCTGGCCCGATGCCTGGGAGACGATCTCCGGCACGATCCTCGTACCGGGCGAATCCCGCACCAAAGACCAGCGGGCGTTCGAGGCGGAGCACGCGGCTGACTGGATCGTCGTTTCAGCGATCACCTCGGACCAGCAGAAAGGGTTCGTCGAGTGCGTCGCGACACCGGGCGGGAAGCGCGGCGCCGGCACCGAGGAACGGCGCTTCCTCGTTCCGGCCGCTGAATACGAGATCGGCAGGTTCGGCTTCGTCATCGATCCCGACCGTCATCCCGTCTATGCCGGACCCTCCAGCTTCATCGGCTGGCAGGGCAGGGGGTCGCCATGACCCTCGCACCCGAGCTTCGCCGAGAGTTGTCGCGCATGGAGGAGGCGCGCCGGCAAACGCAGCGGCAACTGGACATGCTCGACCGGCAGATCACCCGGCGCATGACCGCGTTGATCCCCGGCCTCCTGCCTCGGCGGTCCCACTATCGCCGCGGCAAGGCGCCCGATCCGGGGGCGTCTCTCGCGAGCTATCGCGCCCAGCTTGCCGCCCTGACCGCCGAGCGGCAGCCCGAGATCGATGCCCTGTCGCGCAAGCTGGCGCGGCAGGACCAGGCGATCGCCAGCTTTCTCGTCTCCTACGGCGAAGCCGGGATGAGCGAGCGGGTCTAGCGATGCGGTTGTTCGGTCCAGCACGGCCGACCCTGCCGATGATCGCTCCCCGGTCGAGCGCAAAGGCCAGCCATCGGGCTGATCGTGGTGGCGAGGCAACGAACTAGGACGAGATTTTGGCCCTGGTCATCATCATCTGTCCTTGTCGTTCCATGTCGAAAGCGAGGCCCGTGCCAGGTTCTGCCTCGGGCTTCAGGCGGTCCTGAACCGGCGGCCGGTTGCTTCAAGGCCGCGTGCCGCGCCGCGGGGCGGCCGGGGTGCACCGCGCTCGACAGGGCAGGCCACGCGTCCGGCGCGAGGGCTGAAGGACGCCCTGCTTGGCCGCAAACCTGCCCCGCTCGCCTCGGTCCGCCCGGGCCCTGAAGCACCCGTCATTCCGCCGGTTCTGTCGGTCCGCGCCCGAGGCAGAGCCGGCACGGGGCCGGTCCGACCGTCGGGAACCTCAAAGAAAGGACATTCCATGACCAAGAAAGCCGCCAATTCCCGCCCCGGCGCCCGAGTCGTTCCGCTCCGCAAGGGGACCACCCTCCAGATGGTACGGCTCGCCTGCCCCGATACCGGACAGTGCTCGCTCATCTCCGAAAGCTTCGGCCTTCCCGTCCTCGACAGCGACGGCATCCGCGACCTGCACGAAAAACTCATCGTCGACACCGCCGCGGCGCTCGGGGACGGACTTGGCGAGCGCGCCATGCAGATCCACATGCAGCGCATCGTCGGGTCCTTTGTCGGTTCCGCCTACGGTGCCGGCCAGTTCTACAGCCGGGCCGTCTCGGAAGCCCGCGACGCCACCGCCAAGTCGGCCTGCGACGACCGGGACGAGGACGTCGGAGGTCCGGTCGGGTTCGACAGCGCCGCCCAGCGCAAGCGCGAATTCGCCGCCGATATGGCGCTTCAGGCGCACGCCCTGCGCATGGCCGCCGAGGGCGCCGTTGCCGCCTATGAGCACGTCATCGGCGAGGCCTGGAAACCCTTCGAGCGCGCCGTCGAGAACCCCGGCCAGACCGTCGATCGCAAGGCGGCCGAACTGCAGATGGCGGCTCTCGGATGAGAGCGTCGGGCGGGGCTACGGCCCCGCCCGATGTCATGCCGTCAGCAGCTCCGTCACATTCTCGGCTGCGGCTCTGGCCGAGAACGGGTTCTGCCCGGTTACCAGCCGGCCATCGGCTAGGCTGTGGGAGAGAAATGGCAGCACGGCCTTCTCGTAGCGCGCGCCCCGCCGCTTCATTTCCGCCTCGGCATTGTAGGGCATCTTCTTCGCGACCCCCGCGAGGATTTCTTCTGTCCACGAGAAGCCGGTGATCCGCTTGCCGGCGACGAGCAAGGTTCCGTCCGACAGCCTCACATTCAGCAGGCCGCAATAGCCGTGGCATACGGCGGAGACGATGCCGCCGCGCTCCCAGATCGCGCGGGTGATCCCCTGGAGGCGCTCATCGTCAGGAAAGTCCCACATCACGGCGTGCCCGCCAGTGAAATAGATTACGTCGTAGTCGGCCGGATCGATTTCGTCGGGCCGGGCAGTCGACGACAGCAACGCCATGCGCTCCGGGTCGGCGAGCCAAGCCTTGGCCGAGGCGTCCAGCAGCGGCCACTTGAGCGCCCGCGGCTCCAGTGGCGAGAGCCCGCCCTTCGGGCTCACCATCCGCTGCTCGAATCCCTTGGCGCCGAACACGTCCCAGGCATGCGTCAGCTCCGACAGCCACAAGCCGGTCGGCTCGGACGGATCGGCGTAGTGAGACACGTTGCTGACGACGTGAAGAACGCGCTTGCTCATCGTTCGTAGCCTCCACGGGAACAGGCTACAAGCGCGGCACCAGGTTCGGCAACAGGTCCCTGCCCAAGGGCGCAGCGCTCATCGTGGATCAGCGAAGACGACTCCTGGAGCTGCCCAATCCCGCTCTTCAGAGATGGCATTCCTGGTGCGGCGGCGGATCTTCCACGATCAACCCGCGAGGGGTCCGCTAGCAAGCTGCGGCCGCTCGGCTGACGCCTTCGCGGTGATCGCGCCCGCCGCCGCACACTGACGGAGCCATCGAGCGGGAATTGGCCCGCTCCAAGATGGAGCCCTCAGATGTCCAACGATCTCATCCTCGCCCAGAAGGCCGCCTGGCACCTCGCCCGCACCCTCATGGCCCCGGTCATCCTCTTCCAGGTCGACGACGAATTCTCGGTTTATCTGAACAGTCAAGCTGTCTCACTGGCATTTCGCTGAGCTCGCCGGCTCCCGGAACAGCGTCTCGATCAGCGGACATTCCCGCCGATTGCCTTCTGTGCATTGGGCCACCACGTCCTTCAGCACTCGCTCCATGCGTTTCAGGTCGGCGATCTTTTCACGCACGTCGTCGAGATGCGCGGCGGCAACGGCGCTTGCCTCGGCGCAGGGCTGGTCGCGCTCGTCGACGAGGCGCAGCAGTTCACGGACTTCATCGAGGGAGAAGCCGAGCTCGCGCGCCCGCAAGACGAAGCGAAGCCGTCGCTCGTGGGTGCTGTCGTAGCTGCGATAGCCGCTCGCCGTGCGCGGCGGCTCCGGCAGGAGGCCGACCTTCTCGTAATAGCGGACCGTCTCCAGATTGCACCCTGTGCGCTGTGCGAGTTCGGCGCGCTTGAGGCCTTTCACGCCAGCGTGATCGCGCATCCAAAAATACCCCTTGACCCTGTAGTTGCTACAGACCGCACATTAGCGCCTGGATAGGTTTTCGACAAGAAGAGCGAGGTCGAACATGAATGCATCCCGACACGGACCAGCAGACGTTGCACCGACTGCGGCAAACCTGACGACGCCAGAGCGAAGCGAGGCCGGGCGACAGCGCCTGGTCGCCGTCGGCGGCATACTCGGCGCCATCGCCGCCTCGTCCTGTTGCATCATTCCGCTCGTCCTGTTCAGCCTCGGCATCGGCGGCGCCTGGATCGGCAATCTGACGGCGCTTGCGCCCTACAAGCCACTGTTTGTCGCCGCAACGGCGGGCATGCTCGGCTACGGCTTCTACCTTGTCTACTGGAAGCCGCGACAGGCCTGTGCCGATGGGGCTGCCTGCACGCGCGCCGTCCCCAGCCGCCTCGTTCAGATCGCGCTCTGGTTCGCGACCGTACTCGTCGCCGCTGCTTTCGCCTTCGACTACGTCGCGCCGCTGCTGCTTTCCGCCTGACACCAAGAGGAGACTACCCCATGAGGAAGAGTTTGAGCGCTTTCACTTTGATCGCGTCGGTGATGACTGCGCCTGCCGCCTTCGCCGCCGAACGCACTGTGACGTTTGCCGTCGACAACATGACCTGCGCCTCGTGCCCCTACATCGTGAAGACCACGATGGCGGCAATCCCCGGTGTCGCGAAGGTGACCGTCTCCTTCGAGGCGAAGTCCGCGACCGTGACCTTCGACGACGCTAAGACGAGCACCGATGCCATCGCAGCCGCCAGCATGAATGCTGGTTATCCGGCCCACCCGACGCAGCAAGGCAGCTAGATGACTGATCGCGCCGTAATCCGCGCAGGTGCCGTTGGCGCCGTCCTCGCCGCGATCTGCTGCGCGGCGCCGCTCCTCGCCGTCGGCCTGTCTCTGGCGGGTCTTGGCACGTGGCTGACAGGTGTGGGTGCAGTGGTGCTTCCCCTGATCGTCGCGGGCTTCGGCTTCGGCGCGTGGGGGCCCCATCATCGCCGGGCAAGAGCCACGGCCTATGAGACGAAGATTCGCAAGGAAGGCGTGAAGCCATGAACGATTGCTGTGCAACCTCCTCCCGGGACAACCCGGCCGTTTCTCAGCCCGCGACACTGGCGAGCTTTGCCGTTCGACCGGGCGTAACGTTTCCGGATTGGTCGGCGGTCACGTCGCCTGTGGTCAAGAACGCTCTGCAGGCGATGGTCGGGTCCGACCACGTGCTCAATCGCTGGAGCGGTTACGATCCCGCCACCGACAGGGTGCGTGTTGCGTTGCTCCGACTCTACGCCGACCACGGGGGTGCCCCGACCATAAGCGCGCTTGCGGAGCGTACAAAACTCAGTGAGATGGTCATCCGGCCACTGCTCGACGAGCTCCGCCGGCGCGACCTCGTCGTTCTCGATGGCGAGCTGATCGTCGGCGCCTATCCGTTCAGCGATCATAACACCGGCCATCGGGTCACTCTGGACGGACGCACGCTGAATGCAATGTGCGCGGTCGACGCGCTGGGCATCGGTGCCATGACCGATCGCGACACCGCGATCGCCTCGCCCTGCGGCCATTGCGGCGCACTGATCCGGATCACCACGCAGGACCGAGGGCGGGCACTCGCCGACGTCGAGCCACAGTCGGCCGTCATGTGGCAGAGCGTCCGTTATGAAGGCGGCTGCGCCGCGAGCTCGCTCTGCGCGACGACCGCTTTTTTCTGCTCGGACGAGCATCTTTCCGCCTGGCGCGACGAACGTTCCACCGACGAGCCAGGTTTCCGGCTGTCGATCGAGGAAGGACTGGAAGCCGGCCGTGCTCTGTTCGGGCCGAGCCTCGCTGGTCTCGATGTGGCGTCGAAGAGCCTGGTGGTCGCCAACCGACCCTTGCGCACAAACGGTCGCAATGGAGGCGCTTACGATCTCGTCGTCATCGGCGCCGGCTCGGCCGGCTTCTCGGCCTCGATCACGGCCGCCGATCAGGGCGCACAGGTGGCGCTCATCGGCAGTGGCACCATCGGCGGCACCTGCGTCAATGTCGGCTGCGTGCCGTCGAAGACCCTGATCCGCGCGGCCGAGACGCTTCATAACGCTCGCGTGGCGGCACGTTTTGCCGGCATTACTGCTGAAGCCGAACTGACAGACTGGCGCGGAACCGTTCGTCAGAAGGACACGCTCGTGTCTGGGCTGCGCCAGGCCAAATACGCGGACCTGCTCCCCGCGTACAATGGTATCGCCTATCGCGACGGGCCGGCTCGCCTCCTCGACGGCGGTGTCGAAGTTGACGGCGCGCGTATTGCCGCTGGCAAGATCATTATCGCAACCGGCGCGCGGCCGGCAGTTCCTGCTATTCCTGGCCTCGAGACCGTACCGTATCTCACCAGTACGACGGCGCTCGACCTCGAGGAACTGCCGCGATCGCTGCTGGTGATCGGCGGCGGTTATATCGGCGCGGAGCTCGCCCAGATGTTCGCCCGTGCCGGCGTCAAGGTGACCCTCGTCTGCCGGTCCCGACTGCTCCCCGAGGCCGAGCCCGAGATCGGCGCGGCGCTCACGGGGTATTTCGAGGATGAAGGCATCACCGTTATCTCCGGCATCGCTTACCGCGCGATCCGCAAAACCGAGGGCCGAGCGTCACTGACCGTCACGCGTGACGGTCACGATGTCCAGATCGACGCCGATCAGGTGCTGATCACCACGGGCCGCACGCCCAACATCGAAGGCCTTGGGCTGGCCGAGCACGGGATCACCGTCTCGGCGAAGGGCGGCATCGTGGTCGACGACCGCATGCGCACGACCAAGGCTGGCGTCTATGCCGCCGGCGACGTCACCGGCCGCGACCAGTTCGTCTACATGGCCGCCTATGGCGCCAAGCTCGCCGCCAAGAACGCCCTCAATGGCGACAGCCTGCGCTACGATAACAGCGCCATGCCCGCTATCGTCTTCACCGATCCGCAGGTCGCAAGCGTAGGTCTCACCGAGGCGGCGGCGCGTGCGGCCGGGCATGAGATCCGCGTTTCGACGATCGGTCTCGATCAGGTGCCGCGCGCACTCGCCGCCCGCGACACTCGTGGGCTTATCAAGCTCGTGGCCGATGCTGCTGGCGGTCGTTTGCTCGGCGCCCACATCCTCGCGCCGGAAGGTGCCGACAGCATTCAGACCGCGGCTCTCGCGATCCGCCAGGGTCTCACCGTCGATGACCTCGCGGACACGATCTTTCCTTACCTCACCACGGTCGAGGGGCTGAAGCTCGCAGCACTTTCGTTCGGCAAGGACATCGCCAAACTCTCCTGCTGCGCCGGGTGAGCACAATCGGCGTCAAGGGCGTTTCCTGCCGATGATCGGTATGACGTCGGCGGTGCGGTTATCGCGCCGCCGTTCCATAAGCTGGCACAGCGCGCGGACTTGACGATGCTGGGCGAGCACGGTTTCGACGGCGCGCCGCTCCTGTTCGGCCCGGGCCGTCCCCGCCGGCCGATCCGTCGCGTTGCGCCGGGCTCTCGACTCGGCAACTGCATGGCGGAAGGCTTCCAGCACCTCGGAAGCGCGGTTCGCGGTCGCGCGACTGACACCTGCCTCGATGGCCAGATTCACAACCGTCAGCCTGCCATCAGCCACGCGGGGGCACCCATAAAGGAGGCGCGCCATCGCCTCACGAAGCGCCTGTTCCGTGGCTGCACTGACCGGCTTCATGATGTGCGTTCCTTCAACGGCGCGATGAGCCTGCGTTTTCTGTCGTTGTCCAGGCGCAGCGCTTCGCGTTGCAGCGGGGAGAGACGCTTGTCGGCGAGAAGATCCTCCGCCTGTGCAATGGAGGCTTCCCATGGCGGGAGATGTCGCTCGACGAGGCAGGCGTTGGGACATCGGTCGGGCGCGCATCGCGACAGGACCGGCACCGAGGCTGAAGGTTTCTCAGACTCCCGCAGGCAGAGCGCCGTCAATGGGTCGAAGAAGCAGTCGTTCAGATATCCGACATGCAGCGTGCGCGCCAGATGCGCCAGCATCGCCTTCAGGCGCTTGCGATCGGCCAGTTGCCCCGGAAGCGGGCCGAGTTCGCGGCCGACCCGCTCCAGTTCCACGCCGACGCGCTTACCGGCGGGTCCGCCTGGACCGTGACCGCGTCGATGGTTTTCGAAGTAGTCGATGATGTCGTCGAGTTGTCCGAGCGCCAGTTCCTGTTCGACCTCCTGCCTGAAGCCGGATGCGGACGAGCCGGCATAGCCGTTGAACATGGCCACGGAGGCGTGCTTGTACTGGATTTTGCCGGCGACAACCCCGAAGGGCCGGTTCGCGATGTACCAGGCCAGCGTTCGCCTGAACTGACGGGTGTTGAAGCGCCAGACGTCTTCTCCCACTCGGGGGATCACAGGACTATCGTCCGCGCCATATCGCTCATCGAGATGTTCTCGGAATTGGTTGATCTTCTTGGCGATGAGTATCGGCGTCTCGGCATTGTTCGTCTCGCGGTCGTCAAGGGCAAGCCATAGCCGCTCTGTCCCCGCATTCCGGCGGAATCGTTCCGAAAGACGCTCGGCAACCCGGATCGCCTGGACGGCGGCCTCGATGGTGATCCATTCGACCTGTTCGCCGCGAGCGCCGCGATCCTTCCAGGTCACGCCCTCGATCGCCAGCCTTTCTGTTCGCCCGTCCCGGTCGAGATTCCGTTTCAGGCAGCCGGATCGCAGCGACTGCACCTCACCGTCGCGCATGCCCGTCAGATAGCAACACACGATATAGGCGGCCGTCTGCAGGTGCCGTTCTTCCCGCGCCAGGCTGATGGCATCGAAGCGCTCCCGCCACGGTCGCCCCGTGTCGGGATCCGGGGAGATCGGCGTGTCCATCCCGCCCACCTCGAACCCAAGCTCGTCGACAGCATCATGAACCATCGACAACAGGGCCGGATCTTTGTGGACGGTGGTGAGATGCAGCCCGCATTGCATCGTCAGGAGCTTCAGATTGATGACCTCGCCATCAAACCTGCCGCCCCGCGACAATCTGCCGGTCAGCCCCCCGATCGAAAGAGGTCTTTCCCAGACAGGAATGCCTCTTCCTTCCTCGCGACGCTTGTCGATCCAGGAGGCCAGCATTACCGCGGGCCGCGTGTGGCGGGCGCGCGAGCGTGCTGCGAACCGGCTGTTCAGTGCATCGGCTTCAGCCCGGGCAGTGAAGATGTCGTCGCAGAGGTGCTCGACATATTTCAAGGCCCATCGCAGCATTGCGCCGATGACCGGCTCCGGGATGCGCGCGGTCCGGTTTTCCGAACAGCGCGTTCCCTGGCCGGTTGCCCGATAGACCGGTCGGCCGCGCCACGGGGTGAAGGTGATGCCACCGCACGTCAGATAGGGCGCCAGGCGATGAAGCTGGACGATGGGCCTGAGGCACACACCCACGCGCCCCGGCGTGATCGGCCGCGCCCGGTGATGGGTCGCGTATGCATCGATCAAATCCTGATCGACGTTTGCCAGATCGAGCTTGCCGATCCGCGAGCGCACGAAGTCCAGGAACCGGCGCAGCGTCGCAAGCGCAGTATGGCCGGAGACTGGCCGCAACCGCGGCTCACCGTCGGCGCGCCGTTCATTCATCCAGGCATAGATGTATTCCTTCGCAAGCAACCGCTCTGCCGCGCAGGGGATCACGCCGAAGTCGACCGTTCGAAAGGCCTTTCTGGCCATGTTGAACATCGCCGGCGCCATATCCCAGACATCATCGCCGAACCGCGAGAGCGCCGCTCGGTCGGTACCATCCCTGAGAGGCATCGAAGCCAAAACGATGTCGTCATCGACCCTGAGGCGTGAGACGGCACGCTCATCGTTCAAAGGAGAGGTAGTGGTCATGAGCCGTAAGCCTCCGGCGGAAGATAGAGCAACCGCGCCGAGGATTCTGCCGCCTCAACCCGTGCGCCTCCGACGACGGAGGACGGGAACATCGGCAGAATTTGCTCCGTGATCCTGCGGTATGGCCGATCGAATTTCTCGTTCCAGTCGCCAGAAGGCAACGCCTCCCGCAGCTCGTCCATGAACGCCTGGAACGCGATCAGCGCCGGTAGTTTCCGTGCGGTAATGACCGCGTTGGAGCATTCCAGGCACCCCCAGAACGGCGTCGGACAGGCTTCGCCTTCCCGACCGAAAGGGCTGACGCGGAAGTTGCTGCACGCCGCCAGCCAAAGATCCTGCTCTCCGTCCAGGAGCGGGCCGATCTTTTCCGACGGCACCGGCAGCCCGGTCGCGTCGGCTGAGGTTCGCAGCCGGGCTTCATCCGCGGGCACAACGATCCAAGGTCGCAGAGCCGGCGCCATCGCGTCGGTCAGTGCCTCGACTATCGTCTGCTCATGCAGATGCCGAAGGGCGGGGATGTCGGCATAATGGTTGGCCGCCACCGCTACCGTGTGGCCGACGGCAAAGTTCTCCAACTGCCCTCCGGTCCGCTTATACCAGTCAGCCTTCTGGGTCTTGCGCAGCCTGGAGAGATTGAGCGCCAGCGATTTTCCGGCGTCATCGACGATTCCGTACTTCTCGACAAACGCGGCCACGCAGGTCCCCAGCTTTTTCGGCGACGACAGGCGCCCCGGCTTCCAGGTGATCCAGAGCTTGCTCGATCCAGTGTGCTGCCGAGCCTTTTCCGTCAGCTTGATCGCCAGCCGCAGGACGGCTCCGGGCGTCTCCCGTCCGCCATCGCGGACACGCAAGCGCTTCCACTGGGCATGATGCGCGCGCCGCTTTCGATACTCGATCTCGACATAACCCCGGTTGGGATTGCGCAAGCAGTCAGCCTCAAGCCCACGCAGCGCTTCGATCTCCATGCCGGTCGTCAAGGACAGCCAGACGAGGAAGCCGACGACATCGTACCGGGTCAGATGGAAGCCGGCATGCAGTTCCTCGACCGGAGGCGGCTCGAGCCCGCATCTATGAGCGTGGTAGCGCAGATTGTCGAACAGCGCGCCTTCCCCGGCGACTACTCCCGCCGTCACAATCTGTTCGACCACTAGGTCATAGCGACGGCGCAATTCTGGATCACGGCCTACATCCAGAAGTGGGGGAGGCAGAGCCTCGCCCGTCGCTATCCGGTCGCGAGCCTCGATGATCTGGCGCATCGCTGCCTGCAGCAACGTCGAGGCAATCCTCCCACTGTAGGCATCGCGCGGCTTTGAGACGCCGTGCTCGCCGTGACCGATGTATTTCAGGCGCAACAGTGTTTCGGGCGGAAGCCTTTCAGGATTGAGCTCGGCGGCGACGCGCAGCACCCCGATCAGAGCACCGAGCACATTGCGCTGATTGGGTCGCTCGCCGCCGTTCTGCTCCAGCCAGTCCTCATAGGCATTGATTACCGCCGGAGTTAAGTCGTCGAGACGACGAGGTTTTACCGACGCCCCTTCCAGGAACAGCCAGAACCGCCGCAGACGGCGGATAAAGGTGCCTGCGGTTTTCCAGAGTGGTGCCGGCCCCATCCGGTGGAGATACTCCTGCAGGAATGGCGCAACCTCATGGGTCAGCGCCGTCAGCGGCCAGGAAGACAGATTGACGTCGATCCTCCCGGCATCTTCCGTCCGAAGGACGAAGACGAGCGGATTTTGCGGATTTTCCTCTTGAGTGTCGAACAATTCGATTCCAACTGGGAAGGTGGCACGACGACCGCGTTTCATCACAGGGGTCCACCAGCATTAACGCGCAGTTCCCAGGCCTCGACCGCAGCGTCGATCATTTCCTGGCTTTCTTCCATGCAATCCAGGTAGATGTGAGTGCTTTCGATGCGGCTATGGCCCAGCAAACGCTGCAACTTCAGAAGAGGATCGCCAATCAAGCGGCGGTACGCCGCGCCGATATGGGATCGGCGTTCGTCGAGTACCCATCCGATCTGTTCACGCACGAGCAGCGACAGCATATGAACCGCAAAGGTGTGGCGCATCATGTGCGGAGTGACGTCGAGGTCGATCCCGAACCGCCTGCACCGTACGCTTGCCCTCCGGAAGACCACCTCCCAAGCGGCCGGGGGCATGGGCCGCGCCCCTTCCGCCAGCCAAAGACACAATGGTTCGGATGTTTCCGCCCATACCAAGCGGCTGCGTTCGCGCGGCGCCAGCACGTCGACACTGGCTCGAACTGTGTCCTTTTCCAGAAGGAGCCTTCCCCGATCGTGGCTGACGACACGGATCGGATGTTCGATTGACCTATTGCGCGGTTGCGAAAGGCGCATGAGGACATTGGTCCGTTCCAACGCCGCGTATTCATGCAGACGCTTCAGCACGCGCTCGGGCAAGCGGATCTCGCGCCCCTTGCTACCCTTGGCAATGGCCGGCGCCAGTCGGAAAGATCGGCTCCTCAATGCACCGACCGGCTCCGTCCTCGGGAACTCGATCCAGAGCAGACTTGCCGCTTCCTGGAGCCGCAGGCCCGTCGTGACGAGCAATTCGGCGAACAACGCATTGCGCTCGCTGTTGCGGCCCTGCCAGGTGGGATCCTCGCTCCCGTCTGGAAGACGACCACGCAAGCCGATCTCGCGAAACAGGAGATACCGATCCAGGGAAAGGAACCGGATATCGCGTGTCCGTGCGCCGCGCTCGGTGGCAACATTGGCAGCGACCGCTATGGCCCCGCCGCCGTTCGTCCGTCGCCATGATTGCCGATAGGTGAAAGGCGATTTGGCGATCATTCCCTCTTCAAGAGCCCATCGGTAAAGCTTGTCGAGCGCTGCTACCGACCGGTTCCAGCTCGCGGCCGAGATGCGCGCCGGAGGAAGCGCCAGACGTCGCGCCGCATGGAAGGCTGCGACATCGTGCCGATCAGCCGCCCAGAGGGCTCTGTTGTCTCGGCGCTCGGCAAGAAAGCGCATCCAGATCAGGATATCCCAACCATAGGCGCGCAAGCTGTTGGGCGAACGAACCCCCAACGTGGGGCAAGCTCGAAAGAACCGGTTCAGGTCGTGATCGTAGCTGTCGTCATCGCCAAGAATGAACGGCATGCCGTCCACGAGGTTCAGCTTCTCGGCGGCTGCGACTTCATCCACCGACAGCCTGTGGACGACGCCATCAACCGTAACAGACTGCCGCAGCGTCGAAAGATCCGTGAAGAAGAGCTGGGGCATCCTGTTCTCCTCGGCCGCGATTTTCCCGCCGGGACGGGCTCGAGCCCGTCCCGGCGGGAAAATCGCATCGCCTCACCTCAAGCGAAGGGGAATGTCGTCAACGTTGATCGTGTGCTGCGAACGTCACAGCGGTAAGACAGAACACAGAGTCAGGATAACGGGATCCTGCCGGCCGACGAACTCGATGACGCCGACGTCGAGATTCTCTTTGAGTACGACCCATACAGCGGCGGCCGGTCGGTGCACTGAACCGACCTTCCTCCCGACCGCAGTCAGGCGGCGCAGTGCGCCGCCTTCCTCTTCTTCTCGCCCGATCGCGGCCCCGTCCTCCCCGCGGTCCTGGCGGAGCCAGCCGGTCAGCGCAACGGCGTTGCCGTCCTCCGCTTTGCTGCGGCCCTTCGGGTGCGCGGCCCACCTTCCTGCTCCGCCCGTGCGGACCTCGTGACGGGGCCGCGATCGGCGCGGCCTCCCGAATGGAGGTTGATGGAAATGAGCAGGAAAGAAGGAAACGGACCGCGCATCGATATCTATGCGCGCATCACCGAGCGCATCGTCGCGGATCTGGAGAAGGGGGTGCGCCCCTGGATGCAGCCCTGGCGGGCCGGCAACGCCATCGGCCGCGTTACGCGTCCGTTACGGCATAACGGCCTGCCTTATAGCGGCATGAACGTGCTGCTGTTGTGGTCGGAGGCGATCACGCGCGGCTACGCCGCGCCGATCTGGATGACCTTCAAGCAGGCGCTCGAGCTCGGCGGCGCCGTGCGCAAGGGCGAAACCGGCTCGCTCGTCGTCTTCGCCAGCCGCTTCACCAAGACCGAGACCGACGCCACCGGCGAGGAGTTCGACCGAGAGATTCCGTTTCTCAAGGGCTACAGCGTCTTCAACATCGCCCAGATCGACGGTCTGCCGGATCACTACTATGGCCACGTAGCCGAGCCGGCCCGCGATCCAATCGCGCGCATCGATCACGCCGACCGCTTCTTCGCCAACACCGGTGCGGTGATCCGCCATGGCGGCAATCACGCATTCTATGCGCCCGCCACCGACTACATCCAGATGCCGCCGTTCGAGATGTTCCGCGATGCGGCCGCCTATGCGGCGACGCTCAGTCACGAGGCCACCCACTGGACGGCAGCGCGACATCGGGTGAACCGCGATCTTAGCCGCTACAGCAAGGACCGCAGCGAGCGGGCGCGCGAAGAGCTCATCGCCTTATCTTGACAGTCTGCACCGACTCCCAGTCTCCTGCTGACGTCGATGCAACAGGACTGTCGGAGGCGTTATCCAGGCCGGCCGCAGCGCTCCCACATAGCTGGCGGAGGCCGGCCTGGATAGCGCCGGGCAAGTTGAACTCCTTCGTTGAAGCTGGCTCCCCGGATGGGGGTCCGGGGGAAGGTTGAACAACTCGTGGACAATGTGATCGCAGTTTCAAGCATTACCATTCAGGAGCGCAGATCAGCGGAGGGCCTTGACGCCCATGTCCCAATGATCCTCCGGGACGGGGCGCTATATGATCCTGATCTGGATCGCTTTTTCCGTGACCTTCCTTTCAACGGCGTTCGCTCCCGCCATTCCCTTCGTGCCTATGGCTACGACGTTCTTGTCTGGGCTCGCTTTCTTTCGGAAGCCTGCGCGAAGACGATATGGCAAGCCGACCGGCATGATGTCCTTGCCTATCACCGCATTCGCCGCCGCGCCGACGCCGGACAACGCATCTCCGCTGCTTCCTGGAATCGCGCCGTCGCCTGCCTCGATCGGCTATATCGCTGGGGCGTGCAGGAAGGACTAATTGCGGAAGCACCTTTCACGCATCGCTCGGTCTGGAGGCAGGGATACGCTGGGCGGCGGGCGCAGATTGCGGCACGGAACGATGCTTATGAACCCGCCGTGCGTCGAGCGGACGTCAGTTTCGTCACGCTCGACGACTATCGGCGGTTTCGGGATGTCGGCCTCAGAGCGCTTTTGCCTGACGGCCGCACACGCCCCGGTGCCCGAGATCGCAACGGCGTTCGCAATGCGCTGTTTTCCGATCTCGTGGTGACCACAGGGCTCAGGCTAGAAGAAGCGTCGTCTCTCTTCGCTTCCGATCTTGTTTTGCCTGATGAGCGCCCGGGCCGTCAGATTTGGGTCGACCTGCCGGATGCCCAAACCAAGGGCGATCGTGGCCGTCAGATTCTCGTTCCCGCTCGTCTGCTCGAACAGGTGCGCGCCTATGTCGATGTCGAACGTGCTCTTGCCGTCGCGAAGTTTCAGCGGCGCTCAGGGTGGCAATCGATCGACCGACCGATCTTCGTTCACCGGGAGCAGCACGCTGCCCGACTGCGATTGTTTGACGGCGGCGATATTACACTCGACCTGCTCGGCCCCGAGGAGCGCTGCCGGGTCATTATCTGCGACAGCGACGGCACAAGGAGCGAACCGGCGGTATTGTGGCTTTCGGAGATCGGCATGCCGGTGCAGCCGAACTCCTGGGAAGTCATTTTCGCCCGCGCTTCCAGCCGGTGCAGATCTTTCGGTTTCGATATCAGCATCAGTCCGCACCAGCTCCGCCACACCTTTGCTGTTCACATGCTGGCGATGCTCATTCAGCACCGCCTCCGCGATGCTACGCTACCTGCGGGACCGATGGAGGGATACCGGCAGGTGCTCGGTGATCCTCTCCAGCAGGTGCAACGGCTTCTCGGCCATGCCAGCTTGACGACGACCTACATCTACCTCGACCACATCGCGGCGCGCGCCGATACAGTCGATGCGGCCGTCGAGGAACTCCTGGGACTGCTCCCCTCGGAGACTACGCTGTGACGGGGCGCCCACGCAAGGGAACCGCGGTGCGTTTTGCGCCAACCGATGGCGTTGTTCCCCCGCAGGTCAGCGATCAGGTACTCGGTCTGCGCTTCAACATCGAGGCGCGCTACGGCGGGGCGCTTGAGGTTGACCTCACCGGCGTGCATCCGCGACCCTTCGCCATCGCTTTTGCAGGAGCTCTGCGCCGGCAGTCCGAGCTTGGTGGCTCGCTGGGCGCGCGGAGCACGATCAAACAGCACTTGCAGGCTTACCTCCGGTTTTTCACATATCTGCGCGAGCATTCCACGGCAAAGACGCCCGCCGATCTGCGCGCTGACGATATCGATGGATATGAGCAATTCCTCGAAGCCGGTGGAATGAAGCCGATCCACCGGCACACCGTTCTCGCCAAGGCCATCCTCGCCCTCCGCTCGATCGACGCCGACCAACCTGGTCTTCTCGATGAAGGGGTCCGCCGACGCCTGAGCTATACCAGCGCACTATCGGCCGGCCGATCTCAACCGCGTGACGCTTACAGCCCGTTTGTCGCAAGGCAGCTTCGCGACGCGGCACGCGCTGACATCGCCAAGATTTTCAGACGGATCGGAAAGCCGCTCGATGAAGACGATGACTATCCCAACCTTCGCAGAGTGACCGACGAAGCCAACGCCCGGATCGTTGTCTCGGGCAGGCTCAGCAGTGGCGACCCCGCCTTCAAAAGCCTCTATTTCATGAGGCTACGTCGCGATCTGCCGGTATCGAGCTTGGCCGAAGATCTCCATGCACGTTTCCATCTGCGTGCCTTCGACATTCCGCCCCTCCTGACCTTCCTTTCCCTGGAGACCGGACTGGAGATCGAATGCTGCAAGACATTGACGATCGACTGTCTCCAGAACCCTGGGCCTGGGACCATCGAGATCTCCTATACCAAGCGACGCGCCCGCGGCGCCGAGCATAAACATATTCGTGTTCGTGATGGGGGGATTGGGACGCCGGGTGGTCTGGTCCGCAAGCTGATCGAAGTGACTGCGTTCACAAGGCAGTTTGTGTCGAGCGATTGCCTTTGGCTCTATTACTATACTGGGCGGAAGCAGCTCCGGGCGGGTATCGCGCATCCACATGAACTCGTTGATCGATGGACCGGCGGACACGGGATTGTTGATGACGATGGTGAGCCTCTTCGCCTTGTGCTTTCTCGGCTGCGCAAGACCCACAAAGCGCTCTGGTATCTGAAGACCGAGGGCCATATGGCGCGCTTCGCGATCGGGCATACACCCGAGATCGCCGCTCGCCACTATGCGGACATTCCCTCGCTGCGGCCGCTTCACGAAGCCACTGTAGCAGAGGCTTTTTCCGAGGTCACCGCAGCCGCCGGTCCGGTGATCCTGGCGCCTGCGGATGAGGATACCTGGCGTCTAAGCGACGACGCTTCCCAAGAGCGTGATGACCGCGATGGTATCCTGCGTGGTGAACAGGACGTTTGGCTGGCGGCATGTTCTGGTTTTGACCGCAGCCCGTTCGGTGAGCCAGGAGCGCCTTGCCCGCAACCTTTCTGGGGCTGTCTCGAATGCCGCAATGCGGTCATCACCGCGCGCAAACTGCCGGCGATCATCGCGTTCCAGCATTTCATCGAGGAGCAGCGGGCCAGTCTCTCCGCCTCAGACTGGGCGATGAAGTTTGGCCGCGCCCATGCTCGCATCGCCGAACAGATTCTCCCTGCATTTTCCGAGAACATGGTTGCCGCAGCCCGCCGTGAGGCGGAAGTACACACCCTTTATCTCCCGCCGGAGGCCCGGCAATGAGGGGATTGTCGCCAGCAGCTTCCTCCCAACAACTCGATCTGCGCCCAGTTCTTGCGTCCGCCCCATTAAAGCCGGGGTTCGCGCGGGAAGCGCTTTCGCGATATGGCGATCCGAGCTGGGATCTCGGACCAGCCGTGTTTCGCGAGAACGCCCGCCGCTGTCACGTCACCGTGCATTTCGGGTCGGTCGAGGATCTGAGTGTCCGCGAGGCGCTGCGTGAACTCCTCTATGCCCGGCTCAACGTCGACATGCCGGGTCACCGCAAGATACTTCCTCCCGGCAGTGTCCGGCAGGTCTTCAACCGCGCACGACGCTTCTTCGAGTTCGTGCGTGATGAACTCGGTGTGGTCGAACTTCGGCGGGTTGGCCAGCCGCTTCTGGATCGCTATGCCCGCCATCTCGAGGCTGATCGCAGCCGTCGGCCCATCATTGTCGCTCACTTGCTGGAGGTCCCGGCCGATCTCTATACCTTTCGGGACCATCTTCCCTCCGGTGGCTTGTCATTTCAGCCGTGGACCGGAAGTGCACCAGCTCGCGTCGCGGGCTATCGTCACGTCCGCGAGAACCGGACGCCGCGCATTCCCGAAGCGATCATATCGCCGCTGCTGGCCTGGTCGATCCGGTATGTCACTGAGTTTGCTTCCGATATCTTCGGTGCGCGCGAGGAGATGGACCGCCTCGAAGCACGTTGCGCGGCCCTCATAGAGGCCGATCGCGGTCTCGAGCGCAAACATCGTCGAGAACAACACCGCAAGCGCCTCGCGGATTACTTCGATCGCCTTCGCAGCGAGGGTCGCGGGGTTCCAATCTGGGCGACCGCGCACAACGGCACGTTCCTGCGGCATCCAAAGACCGGAGTTGTATTGCCACCGGTCAACTCGCATCTGCTTCACCTGCATATCGGCATCGATGCCCAGGCTGAGCCAAGCATGCACATTCAACTGACCACCAATGGTGCGCCTCGCCAGATCAGGGCTGCGGTGCGCGAACTGGGTGTGGAGGCCGGCGGAATGGATACGCCAATCTCGATCCTGTCGGATACCGGCAAGCCATGGCGACCTCGCTTCGACGTCAAGGCTCTCGCCAAGGAGGAGAGGATGCTGCAATCGGCGGCCTATATCCTGTGCGCCTATCTGACTGGCATGCGGGACTGCGAGGTCCAGGCGATGCAGCGCGGATGTCTTTCCCTGACGCGCAGCGAAGACGGCATGATCATGCGCCATCGCATCCGATCCGTCGCCTACAAGGGCAAGTCAAGTCAGGGTGAGCCGGCCGATTGGACCACCATCGAGCCTGTAGCGAAAGCTGTCGAGGCTCTGGAACGCTTATCCCTCCGAGCCGCATCCGCGCGCGGACTTTCAACCCTCTGGCCAGTGCTCGCCGCCAAATCGGTCTGCAAGGATCACCTATCGGCCGAGATCGTCCGTCAGCTCAATCATTTCCGTGACCATCTCAATGACCTTTTCGGCACGCCTGACCAACCCGCGATTCCAAATGGTCCCGAGGGCAAGCCTTGGCGCATCACAACACGACAGTTCAGACGAACGATCGCATGGCACATTGCTAACCGCCCCTTCGGCACCATCGCTGGAATGATCCAGTATAAGCATGCCTCCGTCGCCGCTTTCGAAGGCTATGCCGGCTCCAGCCGATCTGGCTTTCGTGCGGAAGTGGAGACCCAGCGCACCCTCGGCCAACTCGACGATCTGCTGACCTATTTCGATGAGCGTCAGACCGGAGCCACGCTGTCCGGACCCGCAGCAGCACGTATAGCGAAGACGCTCGACAACATATCGGACGACCTCGGTCCGCTTCCGGCAATGGTCGCTGACCGAGCCCGGCTCCGGACCATGCTCGCGAGCCTTGCGCGGACATTGCATGTCGGTGTGCTGGCCGATTGCTTCTTCGATCCAGGCACGGCCGCCTGCCTGAAGCAGGCCACTGGGGCCAAAGGCCCACTGACCGCGCTTTGCCAGCCGACCCTTTGTCCAAATGCCTGCATCACTGCCAGACACCGGCCCGCATGGGCTCGTTCGGCAGAGGAAGCCGCAAGCCTGTTGAAGGAGAAGCGGCTCTCCCAGCTTCAACGAAGTATCCTTCAGCAGGACCTTGAGCGAGCAAAGACGGTTCTCAACAACATCGACAAGGATCAATCCGCGCCCGGCTCCTGAGCGGAGCCTGGTGTGCTCCTGCGTCCGTGGCCCGCCCGGCGTGGTCGGAGCGCGCGATGCCCGGCGCATCCGCGCAACGGCTGATCGCCGTCCTTCGCTTACGCTTCGGCTCTCTGAGTGCGCGGCCGCACCTGAGCATCGCAGTCCGCTGCTCCGACGCCGGGACTGACCCCGGCGGAGAAGGAGCAATGATCATGACAAGGCAAAAAATCAGGAACAGCCGCCCGAGCGGGCGGCGGGAGAGGAAGAGGACAGCTGGAGTTGGGCGGTCGGTTGAAGGGGCGAGAGAGGCTCGCGCCGCCGGCCGAGGAGTTTCCCAAATGTCCAGCACATCTACCTCTGTCCAGCGCGCCGACGTCTATTCCCGCGTCACGGCCGAGATCATTTCCGCCATCGAGCAAGGCGCCGGCGAATGGCGTGCGCCCTGGTTCCACAACGGGACCAGCATTGCGCGTCCGACCAACGTCTCATCTGGCAAGCGCTATCGCGGCATAAACACGCTGGCACTCTGGGCCGCGGGCTTTGCCGCCGGATATGGCGACGGCCTGTGGGGCACCTATAAGCAATGGCAGGATGCCGGCGCGCAGGTGCGTGAAGGAGAACGCTCCACCACAGTGGTGTTGTGGAGGGAGATCCAGGTTTCCCGGCAGACCGATAATGAGGACGACGATGACGGACGGCGGCGGATGTTCGCCCGTGCATTCTCCGTCTTCAATGTCGCGCAGGTCGACGGTTACGCGCGTCCGGCAACACCCATGCTGGCCGAGGCCGAACGTCTCGCCCATGCGGAAGCGTTCATCGCCAACCTGGGCATCAAGACTGAATTCGGCAGGTCGGAAGCCTATTACCGCCCGTCGGTCGATACCGTATTCATGCCGCCGTTCACTTCGTTCCGCGACGCCGCGTCATACTATGGAGTCTGGCTGCACGAGAACGGTCACGCTAGTGGTGCCAAGCACAGGCTCGGCCGTGATCTTTCCGCGCGCTTTGGATCGGCTGCTTATGCCGCTGAGGAATGCTGCGTGGAGATTCTCAGCGGGCTCGTTCTGGCGGATCTGGGCATCGCCCACCATCCACGTCCCGATCATGCCGCATACATAAGCTCGTGGCTCAAGGTTCTAAAGGATGACCCCAAGGCCATCTTCACCGCCGCCAGCAAGGCGCAGCAGGCGGCCGACTGGATGCATGCACAGCAGAGTCGCCTCAAGGGCGCAGCGTGATGCATCTGGAATAACTGGGACTAAAAAGCAAGTGTAGACCGCTAGTGGGGAACTATCCCATAAAGTTGACATTCCCGTGCTAAGAACTGGAGCAATTCATCGTGCTGAATCCACAAGCTGATATCATACGAACACTCGGCGTATCCCCCGTCTTCGACGTTCGTGCGGAGACGGAGCGGAGAATAATTTTTTTGGCCGACTATTTGCGGGCGTCAGCAATGCGCGCCTATGTCCTCGGGATCAGCGGGGGTGTGGACAGCCTCACTGCGGGCCTGCTTGCCCAAGCGGCCGTACGGCGCCTGCGCGATCACGGACACGAGGCCACATTTATCGCCGTGCGACTGCCCTACGGCACCCAGGCTGACGAAGCCGACGCCCAAAAAGCTATTTCCGTCATCCGTCCAGATCGCACCGTAACTGTTAACGTCAAACCAGCCGCCGATGCAATGCTCGCTGAAGTGCGCCGCGAGGCAGCAGATTTGTTTGACGCTGCGCGGCAGGACTTCCACCACGGCAACATCAAAGCCCGTGAGCGGATGATCGCGCAGTACGCCTTGGCCGGCGCCGTTGGTGGTCTGGTGATTGGCACCGACCATGCGGCGGAGGCTCTGATGGGGTTTTTCACTAAATTCGGCGATGGGGCAGCTGACATCCTGCCGCTCGCCGGCCTCACCAAGCGCCGGGTGCGGGCGATTGCCAGCCAGCTCGGCGCCCCGCACGAACTGGTGTTCAAGGTGCCTACAGCCGACCTCGAATCCAACGCCCCCTTGCGCCCAGATGAGGACGCCTACGGCGTCACATACGACGAGATCGACGACTTTCTAGAAGGCAAACCAATCTCCGAGCCGTCACGCCAACGCATACTCACTACTCATCACGCGACAGCGCACAAAAGAGCCCTGCCGGTTACGCCGGAAGGACAGGTGCCGGCTCGGTGAGCGCTTCGATAACGCGACACTCGGCCACGGCTCCATCGCGGCATTCAGCGATCATGCGACGCAGTTCCTCGCGAAGCACCATCAGACGGGCTATGCGGCTCTCGACGGAATCAAGTTGGGTCTGGGCCATGCGACTAGCCTCGGTGCATGACGCCTCTGGCTCCTCCTGTAAGGCCAGCAGCGCGCGGACTTGGGTGAGATCAAAACCGAGCTCGCGGGCATGACGGATGAATCCCAGTCGGCGGGTATCGGCGCTGCTGTAGACGCGCCGGCCGTTGGCAAGACGCGCTGGGCGCGGCAGGACGCCTTCGCGTTCATAGTAACGGATGGTTTCGAGATGGACGCCGGAAACGCGGGCCAGTTCACCGATCTGCATTTTTTTCTTGCTCCTGTAGTGCCTACGGGTTGTAGCACGCACTCAATGACTAATCGAGGAAGTATCTCATGACCGCCGCCAACACTGTTCGCTACTTCGTCACCGGCATGGACTGCGCCAAGTGTGCCGCCAAAGTGGAAGGCGCGGCGCGTAAGGTGGAAGGCGTCGCCGACGTCAAGGTGTCGATTGCCTCGCAGATCATGACCCTCGACGTGGACGACCCGGCACGACGCCTGCCGGCGGTGGAAACAGCGGTTACCAGTCTTGGCTATCAGCTCGACCGCCTGGGCCCGGAAGGCGACGCCGCCGAGGGAGACGACGATGACCGAATTCCCGATCTGTCGCATGTCACCCCGGCTTACAAGCGCGCGCTGTGGATCGTGGTTCTGCTCAACGTCGGTTATGGCGTGGTGGAGATTGTCGGTAGCTTCCTCGCCGGTTCACAGGCGCTCCAGGCCGATGCTCTGGACTTCGTCGGCGACGGCATGATTTCCTTCCTTGGCCTCATTGCGGTGGGCTGGGGCCTCGCCGCTCGCGCCAAGGCGGCATTGTTGCAGGGCATATTCCTCGCGCTGCTCGGCGTCGGCGTAATAGGCTCGACCTTCTACCGGATATTCATCGAGCATGAGCCGCAGACCACGCTTATGGCGGGGTTCGCGATAGTCGCCTGCATCGTCAACATTCTCGCGGCGGTGGTGCTGATCCCGCATCGCAAAGGCGACGCCAATGTGCGCGCAGTCTGGCTGTTCTCGCGCAACGATGCGATCGGCAATCTTGCAGTTGTCGCGGCGGCTGGTCTGGTTTGGTGGCTGAATTCGCCCTGGCCGGACCTGGTGGTGGCCTTTGCTGTGGCAGGACTGTTCCTCCAGTCTGCTTGGTCGATCATTCGCGACGCTCGCAATGACCTCGCCTCCACGCGCTAACACCAATGTCCCTGCCGGGTTCTCTTCAGAAAACCTCTCATTCAGCAACTGTTCGCTGAACATTGCAGCTCTTTGAGTACCCCCTAGATATCCGCTCCCGGGATATCTGAAGAGCGCGACCGGGTT
Source organism: Aminobacter sp. Piv2-1 (assembly GCF_037625995.1). NCBI lineage: Bacteria > Pseudomonadati > Pseudomonadota > Alphaproteobacteria > Hyphomicrobiales > Phyllobacteriaceae > Aminobacter > Aminobacter sp. Piv2-1. Next base: position 1,924 of record NZ_JARKMU010000012.1, on the reverse strand, counting down.
GACTGTCAGGATATGTAGCCGAGATCGGCTCGGCACTGCTTTGCGCGGACCTCGGTATCGTCCCCGAGCTCGAACCGCGGCCGGACCATGCGTCCTACTTGGCGAGCTGGTTGCGAGTCCTATCCGACGACCGAAGGGCAATCTTTCAGGCCGCCGCCCATGCGCAACGGGCCGTGACCTATCTGCACGGTCTGCAGCCCTCCGCCGCCGGCACGGGACGGTTGGAGGCGGCCTGATGCTTTCCTTTTCGAATGCTGCTGCGGAGGGCATTGAGCCCTCCGCCATCCGGCTGCGCGTGCTATCGCTCGGCGCCGGCGTCCAATCGACCACGATGGCACTGATGGCCGCCCATGGGGAGATCGGTCCGATGCCCGATTGCGCCATATTCGCCGATACTGGCTGGGAACCGAATTCGGTCTATGACCATCTCGACTGGCTGCGATCGCCCAACGTCCTGCCGTTTCCCGTCCATGTCGTTTCGGCGGGCAACATACGTGATCAGCTCATGGGAGCGGCAAAGGGTAAACGCTGGGCATCGATTCCGGCGTTCGCGAAAACCGTCACCCCGATGGGATCCGCCGTGCCCGTATTAGACGAGGATGCGGCCGGCGAACTCGTCGAGGTCTCCACACGGCGCACAACACGCGACACGGTTTCCATCGGCATGATCCGGCGTCAATGCACCACGGATTTCAAGATCGTGCCGATCCGGCGGAAAGTCAGGGAGCTTGCGGGGCTCGCCCGGAAGCGCTCGCCCGACCATGCCGTTGTCGAGCAATGGATTGGAATCTCGTGCGATGAGATCATGCGCGTGAAGCCGAGCCGCGAAACCTGGCAGGTCAACCGCTGGCCGTTGATCGAGATGCGGATGAGCCGGCGGGACTGCCTCGCCTGGCTGCGCCGCCACGATTACCCCGAACCGCCGAAATCGGCCTGCATCGGCTGTCCGTTTCACGACAATGCGCGCTGGCGTACCATGCGCGATCATAATGCCGATGCCTGGTCCGATGCGGTCGAGGTCGATCGAGCCATCAGGACGGGTTTGCGTGGAATTCGGGGAGAGGTCTTTCTCCATCGGTCCGCCGTCCCTCTTGACGAAGCCGATCTGTCGACGCTGTCCGACCACGGGCAACTCGACCTATGGCCGAACGAATGCGAGGGCATGTGCGGAGTCTAGGCAGTCTTCGATCTTTCCGAATGCCGTCAGGTCGCGGGATATCGTGGGCCTCGGGCTGCGGACCTCCAACGGATGCCGAAGACGGGATTTTGCCGAGGCTGGCTGACCAGCGGAGGACGGTAGCGGCGATGGTTATGTGCTTCGGCCGACTGCTCACGGCACTGCTCGTCGCGCGCGAGAACGAGCGAATAGAGCCCGGTTGGAGGCGTGGCGGCCTGCCGTGAACGTCCCCAGCGTCGAGCGTGCGATTGATCCCCCCGACGGATGTCGCGGAATAGCAATGGCTCCGGGGCCGGCGCCATGGTCATGTTCCCTTCATCTCGATGTCTTGGAGCCTCGCCTGGCGCGGCCTCGATGGGGCATGTCTGACCGGGAATCAGCTCTGCCTCGCCCGGCATTTCGCAACGCCCGTCCAGAACTTTCTTCCCCTGCGAACTGACGTTCGCATTCCTCACGAACCAAGAAAGTTCCTCCCGGCCGTCCTCCATTTCATTGCGGCCTTCCAGGTGCGTGCCGGTCGTTCCCGATCTTTTCGACAGCCATCGAGACCGCGACGGGCGCGGCTCGGAACTTCGAAAGGAACACGACAATGGCAAATATCGGCACCTTCACCACCACCCGCAACGGCTTAGGTTACGTGCTCGGAAGTGTCCTTTAGCGGGGGCGTTTGTAAGCTTGGCACACAGACGTCCGGGTCAAGCGTTCCCGCAGCGTAGCGAGGACAACGCTTGACGCGGCGGCGGCACC
>NZ_JARKMU010000011.1:0-191125 GCF_037625995.1 Aminobacter sp. Piv2-1 | reverse complement strand
ACCATCGATGCCCTGTGGAAGGCCATCGGTGACATCTGCAATCTCTTCTCGCCAACAGAATGCAGAAACTACTTCAACGCCGCTGGATATGGACTCATATGAAAGTCCGTCGCTCTAGAAGGGTGGGAAGGAAGCAACGCGGCGCCCGGCTCAGCCGCCGTTCACCCGCTTCATCAGCGCGATCGCGCCATGCGGGGCGCGCACCTTGCCCTCGGTGATGAAGAAGACGAAGACGTCGCGCGGCTTGACGGGCGCGTCCGTCGACGGGTCGGCGCGGGGCAGGTCGGCCGGCACGCTGCCCTCCGCCCAGGTTTTCGCCCGTGCGGCCCAGTCGTCCAGCCCTTTCGGCGTGTAGCAGTCGGGGTTGTCGTCGCTGCCGGTCTGCAGGCGCGCATAGACGAAGTCGCCGGTCACGTCGGCGATCGCCGGGTAGGTGGCGTGGTCGGCATAGACGATTGCCGCGTTGTGCTTGCGCGCCAGCGTCACGAATTCGGGCACGACGAAGCTCGGATGGCGGACCTCGACGGCGTGGCGCAGCGCGATGCCGTCCTGCTTCTCCGGCAACAGCTTCAGGAACGCCTCGAAGTCGTCATGGTCGAACTTCTTGGTCGGCGCCATCTGCCACAGGATCGGCCCGAGCTTGTCGCCCAGCGCGGTGATCCCTTGCGTGACGAAGCGCGTGACCGACTCGCCGGCCTCCGCCAGTACGCGGCGGTTGGTGACGAAGCGGTTGCCCTTCAGCGTGAAGACGAAGCCGTCCGGCGCCTCGCTGGCCCATTTGAGGAAGGTCGGCTCCTTGAATCCCGAATAATAGGTGCCGTTGACCTCGATCGCCGGCACCTGGCTGCTGGCAAACGGCAGCTGCTTCGCCTTGGACAGCTTGTCCGGATAGAACGTGCCTTCCCAGGGCTCGAACGTCCAGCCGCCCATGCCGGCGCGGATTTTTCCTGAAGCGGTCAAGATGATACCCCCGTTCTCCGATCTGTCCGTTCTCGGCTGGCGGCCATCGGTGCCGCGCCTACTCCGCCGCTTCCCGTTTCCGCGCGCCCGGCCTTCTCTCCAGCAGCTCCTTGAGGAACTGGCCGGTGTAGCTGCGCGGCGCGGCGACGATGTCCTCCGGCCGGCCCGCGGCCACCAGTTCGCCGCCGCCGTCGCCGCCCTCGGGGCCGAGGTCGAGCACCCAGTCGGCGGTCTTGATGACCTCGAGGTTGTGCTCGATGACGACGACCGTGTTGCCCTGTTCGACCAGTTCGTGCAGCACCTCGAGCAGCTTGGCGACGTCGTGGAAGTGCAGGCCGGTGGTCGGCTCGTCGAGGATGTAGAGCGTCTTGCCGGTCGCCTTGCGCGACAGCTCCTTGGCGAGCTTGATGCGCTGTGCCTCGCCGCCGGACAGCGTGTTGGCCTGCTGGCCGATATGGATGTAGCCGAGGCCGACCTGGTCGAGCGTCTTGAGCTTGTCGCGCACGGCGGGCACCGCCGCGAAGAACTCGACGCCTTCCTCCACCGTCATGTCGAGCACGTCGGCGATCGACTTGCCCTTGAACAGCACTTCCAGCGTCTCGCGGTTGTAGCGCTTGCCGTGGCAGACGTCGCAGGTGACGTAGACGTCGGGCAGGAAGTGCATCTCGATCTTGATAACGCCGTCGCCCTGGCAGGCCTCGCAGCGGCCGCCCTTGACGTTGAAGGAGAAGCGGCCCGGCTGGTAGCCGCGCGCCTTGGCCTCCGGCAGGCCGGCGAACCAGTCGCGGATCGGCGTGAAGGCACCGGTGTAGGTGGCAGGATTGGAGCGCGGCGTGCGGCCGATCGGCGACTGGTCGATGTCGATGACCTTGTCGAGGAACTCCAGGCCCTCGATGCGGTCGTGCTCGGCCGGGTGCTCGCGCGAGCCCATGATGCGGCGCGACGCCGCCTTGAACAGCGTTTCGATCAGGAAGGTCGACTTGCCGCCGCCCGACACGCCGGTGACGGCGGTGAAGGTGCCTAGCGGGATTTCGGCGGAGACGTTCTTCAGATTGTTGCCGCGCGCCCCGACCACCTTGATGCGCTTGTTCTTCTTGAGCTCGCGCCGGCTCGGCGGCGTGGCGATCTCCAGTTCGCCCGACAGGTACTTGCCGGTGATCGAATTGGGGTTGGCCATGACCTGCTGCGGCGTGCCCTCGGCGATGATCTCGCCGCCGTGGATGCCGGCGGCCGGGCCGATGTCGACGACATAGTCGGCGGTCAGGATCGCGTCCTCGTCATGCTCGACGACGATGACCGTGTTGCCGATGTCGCGCAGGTGCCTGAGCGTGTCGAGCAGGCGGGAATTGTCGCGCTGGTGCAGGCCGATCGACGGCTCGTCGAGCACGTAGAGCACGCCGGTCAGGCCCGAGCCGATCTGCGAGGCGAGCCGGATGCGCTGGCTCTCGCCGCCGGACAGCGTGCCGGAGTTGCGCGACAGCGTCAGGTAGTCGAGGCCGACGTCGTTGAGAAAGCGCAGCCGCTCGCGGATCTCCTTGAGGATGCGCACCGCGATCTCGTTCTGCTTGTCGTTCAACTGCGCCGGCAGCGCCTCGAACCAGGCGTTGGCCTTGCGGATCGACTGCTCGGTGACCTCGCCGATGTGCCTGCCGCCGATCTTGACGGCCAGCGACTCGGGCTTGAGGCGGTAGCCCGAGCAGGCCGGGCAGGGAGTGGCCGACATGAAGCGCTCGATCTCTTCGCGCATCCAGGCGGATTCGGTCTCCTTCCAGCGCCGCTCGAGGTTGGGGATCACGCCCTCGAAGGTCTTGGTCGTCTTGTAGGAGCGCAGGCCGTCGTCATAGTTGAAGGTGATTTCCTTCGTGCCGGTGCCGTGCAGGATGGCGTCCTGCGCCTCCGCCGACAGCTCGCGCCAGCGGTCGCCGAGCTTGAAGCCGTAGACCTTGCCGAGCGCTTCCAGCGTCTGGGCGTAATAGGGCGAGGTCGACTTGGCCCAGGGGGCCACCGCTCCCTCGCGCAGTGAGACGTGGTCCTCGGGCACCACCAGCGCCTGGTCGATGGCGCGCTGCGAGCCCAGGCCGTCGCAGGTCGGGCAGGCGCCGAACGGGTTGTTGAACGAGAACAGCCGGGGCTCGATCTCGGGGATCGTGAAACCCGACACCGGGCAGGCGAATTTCTCCGAGAAAAGAATGCGTTCGTGGGTTTCGTTCGCGCTCTTGTTGACCGAGTCCTCGCCGGTCAGGCTGGCGTCCAGCGGCCGGTCGGCGAATTCGGCGACGGCCAGGCCCTCGGCGAGCTTGAGCGCCGTCTCCATCGAATCCGCCAGGCGCGTGGCGAGGTCGGGGCGCACGACGATGCGGTCGACCACCACGTCGATGTCGTGCTTGTATTTCTTGTCCAGCGCCGGCGCGTCGCCGATCTCGTAGAAGGCGCCGTCGATCTTGACGCGCTGGAAACCCTTCTTCTGCAGCTCGGCCAGCTCCTTCTTGTACTCGCCCTTGCGGCCCCGCACGATGGGCGCGAGGATGTAGAGGCGGGTGCCTTCGTCCAGCGCCAGCACCCGGTCGACCATCTGCGAGACGGTCTGGCTCTCGATCGGCAGGCCGGTGGCCGGCGAATAGGGCACGCCGACACGCGCGAAGAGCAGGCGCATGTAGTCGTAGATCTCGGTGACGGTCCCGACCGTCGAGCGCGGATTGCGCGAGGTCGTCTTCTGCTCGATCGAGATCGCCGGCGACAGGCCGTCGATCTGGTCGACGTCCGGCTTCTGCATCATCTCCAGGAACTGGCGGGCATAGGCCGAGAGGCTTTCGACATAGCGGCGCTGGCCCTCGGCATAGATGGTGTCGAAGGCGAGCGACGACTTGCCCGAGCCCGAAAGGCCGGTCATGACGATGAGCTTGTCGCGCGGCAGGTCGAGATCGACGTTCTTGAGATTGTGCTCGCGCGCGCCGCGAATGGAAATGTACTTATGATCGGCCATGGCCGGTCCGCCGCCTCAAATCTGGATGTCTCGGAGTGGCGGGCGAGCCCGGCCATCCCCCTATGTAGGTATTTCCGACGCCCGGTCGAGAGCGGCGCCGAGCACACCGCCAAGCGTTTAAGCGCCTTTGGCGCCGGCGGGCAAGCGAAAAGAACAAAGGCCGAACGACATCCTGACAACGGTATGGCAGGAGCGGGGCAGGGCGGAGACCCGGAAAGACGGGGTGCCGTTCACATTTTTCCCGTCTAACAATGTTGCTGTTGACGTGGCCGAATCAGCGATGCAGACTGCACTTGTCGCCCGATGCCGAGCCCGTTCAATGGCTCCTCACCATGCTACGGACGGTCTGCGAGACGCCGCAGACACGCGAGTTGAGCAGAAGGCGTACGTTTGGCGCAACCGACGTAGGAGCTAGGCATGACTCCACCGGACAGTCCCGAAAGGTTCCGCTAGAGAGACGGAGCCGCGGCAGGCGCAGGTGCCTGGCCGTTCCTGAGTGAACAGCCCCGCAGACCGTGACCTGCTGTCCCCCATACAATCAGAAACCGTAGTCGGATCGGTGGCCGTGAGCCACGAGCATCCGAGAGAGCAAAGCCGGTAAACCGCTCCCGGCAATCAAGGGTAAAACCCGACAAAAGGCCCCGTGCGCTTCAAGGAGCGGCGGGGCCATATTTTTGCGCCCCATATCTTGCGCCGATAGTCTCACGGCGCATTCTTTACGGCGGAATTTCTCGGGCGGCGGCGCTTGTCTTCCCGGCAAGGCATTCCGACCTGATCCGCCAGGCCCGACCGAGCGAGGGGAGAACCATGGCCGAACGCCAGACGCAGCTCATCGGCTTGATCGGGGGCATGAGCTGGGAATCCAGCGCGCTCTACTATCGTCTCGTCAACCAGGCGGCGCATCGGCGGCTGGGCGGGCATCACAATGCACGCTCGCTGATGTTCACGCTCGACTTCGACGAACTGAACGATCTCGCCGCCAGGGGCGACTGGGAGCGGGTCGCCGCGGTGGTTTCCATTGCCGCGCGGCATCTCGAGGCCGGCGGTGCGGCCTTCGCCATGCTGACGGCGGTGACGCCGCACTTCGTCGCCGACAAGATCGCTGCGGCCATCGGGATCCCGTTGCTGCACATCGCCGATCCGACCGGCAGGGCGCTCGAGGCCGCCGGGCACAGACGGGCAGGGCTGTTGGGCACGCGCTACACGATGGAGCTCGGCTTTCTCGGCGAAAGGCTGGAGAAGCAGTTCGGCATCGAAGCGCTGGTGCCGCCGGAGGACGAGCGGGCCGCCTTGCACCGCGTCATCATCGAGGAACTGACACTCGGCGTGGTGAAGCCGGACTCGAAGGCGCTGCTGTTGCAACTGGCCAAGGGGCTGGCGGAACGGGGGGCGGAATGCATCGTCGTCGCCTGCACCGAGTTGCCGCTGCTGCTCGCCATGGAACACTACCCGATGCCAGCCTATGACATGGTCGAGCTTCATGCCGAGGCGGCGGTCGAGCTTGCCCTCGCGCAAGACCGAACCGGTCGGCTGGAAGGCTAGCGACCCGCTGATGTTTCCCGACGGCGTGCCGCCTGCCTAATCCGCCGGTCCGGCAAACAGGATCAGGTTGCCATCGGGGTCGAGCACGATGAAGTTGCGGGCGCCCCACGGCTCTTTTCGCAGCGTCTGGTGAAATTCCACCCCTGCGGCGTGGAATTCCGCAAACAGCTCTTTGATCTCGCTTGCGGTTGCGACGGTGATCGAGGCTGAAAGCAGGTGCTCGCGCCGACGGATGTCGCCGACAAAAACCGGTTCGCAGACCAGCCGCAGGGCAATGCGCGCATGGTCGCGAACGATCTGGGCGTAGAAGGGCGGTTCGCCATAAGCGAAATCGACGGCAAAACCGAGCCTTTCGGTGAAGAACGCGCAGGACGCGGCCATGTCGGCAACGAACAGCTGCGCCGAAATCGCAGCAAGGATGGGCGGCTGCGCCGGCACGTCTCGTCGGCTCATGTCATCGGCTCCCGATTTGAGCGCCTGCCAGCCGTCGAAGCCCTGTTGCCGCGCGACCAGCTCCTGCGCGTCGCTGAGCTTGAAGTTCGCCTGCATGATCTGGCCGTCGTAGAGGCCGGCGAACCGGGGCAGGCCGGCTCTCAACTCGGCGGCGACCGGGTAGTAGCCCTGGCGATGCCAGCGGAGATATTGCTTGGCCTGCTTTTTGAGGTTTTCGAGGCTCGGCATGGGCGCAATTGCAGTTGGGTGTTTCCCAGGCGGGCATTGCCCTTTCGGCGTTCTGCCGATGCGCCCCATGAAGCACGCCAACGATGCCCTCGGCATTCGCAGCTGTCAATCTGGTGCACCAGCTTGGTGTGATGGCCAATGCGGACAATGCTGCCGGCTCTTGCCAATGGTTGTGGACTGATATAGAACAAAATAAGAACGAAAATGACTTGTGGACGGCATGTCCTTTTCCACCCGCAGGGGGCGCGGGCGGATGGCGCATTGGGCTAATGTGCGCCCTCACAATTTGGATCTGGTTTCGGACGAGCGCGGAGCGGTGTCATGGCAGGTAGCGTCAACAAGGTCATTCTGGTCGGCAATCTGGGCGCGGATCCTGAAATCCGCCGGCTCAATTCCGGCGAACCGGTCGTCAACCTGCGTATCGCCACCTCGGAAAGCTGGCGCGACAAGAATTCAGGCGAGCGCAAGGAGAAGACCGAGTGGCACCAGGTCGTCATTTTCAATGACAACCTCGCCAAGGTCGCCGAGCAGTACCTCAAGAAGGGCATGAAGGTTTACATCGAAGGCCAGCTCCAGACCCGCAAATGGGAGAAGGACGGCATCGAGCGCTACACCACCGAAATCGTGCTGCAGAAGTTCCGCGGCGAGCTGCAGATGCTCGACGCGCGCGGCCAGGGCGGCGACTCCGGCTATAGCGGTGGCGGAGGCCAGGTCGGCTATAGCGGTGGCGGAGGCCAGGTCGGCTATGGCGGCGGGCAGGGCGGTGGCTATGGCGGCGGCCGTGGCTCCGATTTCGGCCAGTCGAGCCCGACCGAGGGTTACGGCCGCGGCGGCGGTGGCGGCAGCCGCGGTGGCACGGGCGGCGGTGGCGGCGGTTCGCGCGACCTCGACGACGAGATCCCGTTCTGATCGCGACGGGTAGATTTTCGACGGACCAGGACGTTGTCGACGTCAGGTTCGTCGAGCGGCCCGCCCCGAGCCATCAGGCCTAAGCCGAAGCAGCGGCCGTCGTCGCTTGGGCTGCACCGACGCGATGTTCGGCGAGCGGCCCGCACAAGAGCCATTGGGTCTAAACCGAGGCAGCGGCCGTCGTCGCTGGGGCTGCGCCGACGTGATGTTCGTCGAGCGGCCCGCCCCGAGCCATCAGGCCTAAGCCGAAGCAGCGGCCGTCGTCGCTTGGGCTGCACCGACGCGATGTTCGCCGGACGGCCCGCCCCGAGCCATCATCAGGTCTAAACCGAGGCAGCGGCTGTCGTCGCTGGGGCTGCGCCGATGTTCGGCGAGCGGCCCGTCCGGATCCATCGGGTCCCCGGCGAGGCGGCTTTTGTGGCCGGGGCTGCGCCGATGTCAGGTTCGTCGAGCGGCCCACCCTGAGCCACTAGGTCTAGGCCGAGGTAGAGCTGTCGTGGCCGGGGCTGCCAGTCAGGTTTTGGCGGTCGAGGCCTGTCGTCCGTTCATTGGGGGGACGCCGCGAGGGCGGTAGCGCAACCCGTCCAATGCGATCGGCGGTTCTGCGGTCATGCTCGACCTTCGACATAATAGGTGCAGCCTTGCGGCCGTCATCGACGCTGCAGCCAAATCGCCAGCGCAAGCTGCTTATCCTTGCGACCTTGCAGGTTGGCCGAACGCGTAGACGCGGGGTCGTCATCCTAGGGCGAAGCAGGCGCGTGAGCGCCGTCGCGAAGACCCTGGGATCCATGCCGTGACATCTGTCTTCGCGGGTGGAAACCTTTCCCACGGGGCCGAGGATTTTTCCATCTGTGCCGGTCCTTCGTCTTGACCTGCCTGAGGGTCGTCCATTTCAAAGTCGCGATCTTTCCCACCCTCCTCTGGGCTGCCGCCGTTCGTCGTTCGAAAAGCCAAGCAATTGGCTTTTCGTCGCCTTCGGCGACCACTCCTCACCCCCCCCCACAAGGGGGGGAGATCAGCCGTCATCGGCGCGACAGCCAAATCGCCAGCAGCTGCTTATCCTTGCGACCTTGCAGGTTGGCCGAACACGTAGACGCGGGGTCGTCATCCTAGGGCGAAGCAGGCGCGTGAGCGCCGTCGCGAAGACCCTAGGATCCATGCCGTGACATCTGTCTTCGCGGGTGGAAACCTTTCCCACGGGGCCGGGGATTTTTCCATCTGTGCCGGTCCTTCGTCTTGACTTGCCTGGGGGTCGGCCTCCCTCTGGGCAGTTCCGCCGTCACGCCCGTTTCTGCCGGCTCTCAGGGCAATTCTCCTGCAACGCTGGTGGTTGGGAGGGGCGCCGATGACGGCCTAATCTCCCCCCTTGTGGGGGGTGAGGAGTGGTCGCCGAAGGCGACGAAAAGCCAATTGCTTGGCTTTTCGAACGACGAACGGCGGCAGCCCAGAGGGGGGAAGAAATGAGGCGTAGAAGGTCTGCCTCCCGCGTGCCCCGTCCCCTTGTCAGTAGCTCTGTCAGCAATGTGCGTGGAAAAACCCGTCCGCTTTTCCACCCCTCCAGAACCTCCCGTATCATTGTGCTTGCGATCTTCCACGGGACCCCGGTGCGCACCGGGCATCGGGGGGAAGCGCCGGTGCCGGGCTGGCGGGAGGTCGGTTCTCCTCGCTGGGTGATGAGCCCCCAAGCCCGGGCCTCGCGGCGGCTGGGCGGCAGAAATGCCGAGGCGACTGAGCGGGGCAAGCAGCCGGGCGGGGCGCGGACGTCGCGCCACGTTACTAGATTATCGGCAGGCTCGGCCTCGCGCCCCGCTTCCCGAACTTTTTCCCTAGCAATGGCCAGACCGGAAACGGGGCGTGGCAATGGAGGGGTGCGAAATGTTGGAATGCCGCATTCCTTCGCGCCCCATCTGTCCTGAGCCTGTCGAAGGGCCGGCCATCTCCCCCTACAAGGGGGGAGATCAGGCTGTCATCGCGGCTTTTGCCAATCGCCGACGTCGCAGGACGGGCGGAGCGGTGAAGCTGCCAATCTCCCCACCTGTGGGGGAGATGGCCGGCAGGCCAGAGGGGGGCAACGTAGGGTGAGGCGTGCGTGACTTTCCCTCCCCTTGAGGGGAGGGTCGATCCGCGCAGCGGATCGGGGTGGGGTCGCCCGAGGCAGCGCGCGACGCCCCTTCGATGGCGGAGGTGCCGAGCACAGGGAGGTGGAGGGGGTGCCCTCATACGCAAAAGCGATCGAAGACGAAGCAACTTGCGGGCCGTAATCATTGCTTCAAGCTTTAGTCATCTCCGCTGCTGCTCCTTGCGCGTCCGGGCCGGTCGCGCTAGCTGACTCGACGGAACCTGCGGGCCGGCTGCCCGCCGGATTACTTTTTTTGAGGTAGAAGGATATTTTCCCGTGAAAGCACGCATCAAATGGGTCGAGGACCGCACCTTCGTCGGCGAGTCCGGCACAGGCCACAAGCTGGTGCTGGGAACCTCTCACGGAGCCGAGGGCAGGACACCCGGGCCGAGCCCGATGGAGTTGGTGCTGATCGGCACGGGCGGCTGCTCCGCCTATGATGTCGTGCACATCCTCGAAAAGGGTCGCGAGGCGGTCGAGGACGTCGTGGTCGAGCTCGAGGCGGACCGTGCCGACACCGAGCCGAAAGTGTTCACGAAGATCCACATGCACTACATCGTCAAGGGCAGGGGGCTGTCGCACGACAAGGTCAAGCGCGCTATCGAGCTTTCGGTCGAGAAGTATTGCTCGGCGTCCGCGATGATGGCCAAGACGGCCACGATCACCCACGACTTCGAAGTGGTCGAGACCGCCGGCTGAGGGCGCAACAGCCCAGGCGCGTCGGGCGAGGGGCGGTTCCAGGGTGCGCCTTGAGTGAGGGCGGCCGCGCGCGGACACCGGCAACCCCTGGCCTTGTTGGCCGTTGACGACCCGGAAGGGATGAAACGAGCCAACAAGGAGACACAGAGGCCCGCCAAGACCTGGCGTGCCTCGTTCGTATGGCGAACCCGCCGGGTAGGGGGAAGCGCTGTGTCCCCGCCGAGATCGGACCAGACCAGGCGCGAACTGGCCCGAGTTCCCGCACTGCCGCGACCACAAGTTGCGGCTCCCGCGGTCGGCCGGGGTGCCGGCTCCGCGACCTGCGGTTTTTTGCTTGCCCGACGGAACTGCGCATCCCGGTGGAGAGTTGAAGGGGAAGCGTTCTCCGTCCCGCAGGATGCGCCCGGAGGCGCTTCATTTCCTTGGTCGATCAGGAGGCGAAAATGAAGCATCAAACGATCGAACAATTGCAAGCGCTCGCCGACATCCAAGCCGCGCCGACAATGACCAGAACGGAGCGGCTGGAACGTTGGGCCGAGCTGCTCGAACGCGATCCCGAGCGCAGGCTGGGAACGCTGTCGGGCACCGAGTATGCGCCCAGCGGCGCGCGCCAGACCATGCGCGTCGGCGGCTCGCCGATGACGGTCGCTTTCGACGACATGACCATGCGCGCCGCCGGTCTCGCCGATGACAGCTACGGCGAAGCCAAGCGGTTCTTCGAACTCTCCGACAGGCAACTGCACGACATCGTCTGCAACTGCCACTTCGGCAGCGCCGTCCGGTCCGGAAATGCCGCACGGCGCGTTCGCGCAGCCATCGGCCTGTGGCCGCGCATCAAGGCGCTCTTCGCCTGAGCCGGCCGGCCGCAGCTTCAGGGAAGCGGTCGCGCTTCCCTTGTCTTCTCTGATTGCCACGACTGGGCGCATGTTCAGCCGCGCTTTGGGCGCGGCTTTTTTTCATTCCGACGAAACAGCCGCAAATGGCGCGTAGGGGGAATGCACCTGCATCTAGGCTTAGGTCGCATAAGATAGATTATGGAACAATCGCGTTCCCGTGGACCGCCTCGAGGTGGGTACGCTACGGGAGATCGACTGCCGCCAAAGATATCGCCGGCAAGTCATGCTGACTGCCATCTCGGAGATCGCTGCGCTGCCTTCGTAGCTGCGAAGTCACGGCCTTCCTGGCGTCGCTGGCGACGTGCATGTGCGTCGATGTCGAGCCTGAAGACGTTCAGCTATGCGCCTGCGCCAAAAGCGATTTCGATCGCCATGCCGTCATAGGCCGGTTCCACGTGTGGCGGCGTCTCGGCCATCACCGCGGCGTAGTCGAGCGGCACGTGCATGTGGGTCAGCACCGCATGCGCGGGCTTCAGCCGGTCGATCCATTGCAGCGCCTCGGACAGCGACAGATGGCTGACATGCGGCTTGTGCTGCAGCGCGTCGACGACCAGCAGCTCGAGCTCGGCCATCAGAGCTGCCGTCGTTTCCGGAAAATCGCTGACATCCGAGCAATAGGCGATCGGCCCGATGCGGAAGCCGAGCGAGACGATGTCGCCATGGATCTGCGGCAGCGGCAAAAAGGTGAGGGGACCCCCCTCTCCTTCCACGACGAACGGCCTGTCGTGGCGGATCTGGTTCGGGCGTACGATCGGCGGATAAGAGCTTCCGAGCGGCGTCTCGATGCAATAGCCGAAGGCCTGTGTCAGGCGTTCGAGGGTGAAATCGTCGGCCCAGATATCGATCAGGCTGCCCCGCTCGAGCACGTAGCCGCGCAAATCGTCGATGCCATGGATGTGGTCGGCATGCGGATGGGTATAGACGACGCCGTCGATGTGCCTGACGCCGGCTGCCAGCATCTGGCCGCGGAAATCGGGCCCGGTATCGATGATGACGCGCGTGGTGCCGGCGTCCGAGATGCGCTCGACCATGGCGGCCGCGCGGGTGCGCCGGTTCCGCGGATTGGCCGGGTCGCAGGCGCCCCAGTCGCCGGTGATGCGCGGCGTGCCCGGCGAAGAGCCGCAGCCCAGGATGGTGAGGCGCAGCACGTCAGCCATGGCGTCAGGCCGGTCTCGGCATTTTAGTGAACAGGCGGAAGAAGTTGTCGGTGGTGATCGCGGCGACCTCTTCGGCGCTCACGCCGATGGTTTCGGCGAGCACGGCGGCAGTGTTTGTGACATAGGCCGGCTCGTTGCGCTTGCCGCGGTGCGGGATCGGCGCGAGATACGGCGCATCGGTCTCGACCAGCAGCCGGTCGCGCGGCACATCCCTGGCGATGTCGCGCAGGTCGGCCGAGTTCTTGAAGGTCAGGATGCCGGAAAACGACACGTAGCCGCCGAGCTCGACGCCGGCGCGGGCCAGTTCGGCGCCCGAGGAGAAGCAGTGCAGGATGAAGGGGAAGGCGCCCTTCCCCGTCTCTTCCGTCAGGATCGACGCCATGTCCTCGTCGGCCTGGCGCGCATGGATGACGAGCGGCAGCCCGGTTTCGCGGGCTGCGGCGATGTGCGTGCGCAGCCCCTTCGCCTGGGCATCGCGCGGCGCCTTGTCATAGAAATAGTCGAGGCCCGCCTCGCCGATCGCCACGACCTTCGGGTGCTGCGCCAGGCGGACAAGCTCGGCAGCAGTCACGTCGAGTTCTTCGCTGGCATTGTGCGGATGGGTTCCGACCGAGCAATAGACCTCGTCGAATTCCTCAGCGATCGCAAGGACTTGCGGGAACCGTTTCACCCGCGTCGAGATAGTGACCATACGCTCGACGCCAGCCGCCCTGGCGCGCGCGACGACGGCCGCGCGCTCCTCGGAGAAGTCGGGAAAGTCGAGATGGCAGTGACTGTCGACGAGCATGTTCCGGCAGCCTCAGCCTTCAGCCGCCGGCTCGACATAGCGCGGGAACACCGGCTGCGGCGCAGGCAGCGCGGCACCCGGAACCAGCGCATGCTTTTCGTCGACGTGGACGAAGTCGCGCTCGCTGACGTCAAGCAGGTCGAGCAGCTTGGCCGCCGAACCTGGGATGAAGGGCTGGCACATGATGCCGACGCGGCGGATCACCTCGGCGGTGGTCCACAGCACCGTTTCCATGCGTGCCGGATCGGTCTTCTTCAGGGCCCAGGGCTCCTGGCCGGCGAAGTAGCGGTTGGCCTCGGCCACCACCGCGAAGATCGCGGCGAGCGCGTGGTGGATTCCCTGCTCTGTCATCGCCTTGCGTGCCGTCGCCAGTGCCGCCGCCGCCTGGTCGAGGATCGCCTTGTCGGCTTCGGCGAGCGTGCCGCGCTCAGGCACCACGCCGCCGCAGTTCTTGGCGATCATCGACAGCGAACGCTGCGCCAGATTGCCGAGGTCGTTGGCGAGGTCGGCGTTGGTGCGGTTGACGATCGCCTCGTGGCTGTAGCTGCCGTCCTGGCCGAACGGCACCTCGCGCAGGAAGAAATAGCGCACCTGGTCGAGGCCGTAGTGCTCGACCATGGTGAACGGGTCGATGACGTTGCCGAGCGACTTCGACATCTTCTCGCCGCGGTTGAACAGGAAGCCGTGGCCGAAGACGCGCTTCGGCAGCTCGATGCCGGCCGACATAAGGAAAGCAGGCCAGTAGACGGCGTGGAAGCGCACGATGTCCTTGCCGATGATGTGCACGTTGGCCGGCCAGAAGCCCCACTTGTCGGCCCCCGCGTCGGGATAGCCGGCGGCGGTGATGTAGTTGGTCAGCGCGTCGACCCAGACATACATGACGTGCTTCTCGTCGCCCGGCACCGGCACGCCCCAGTCGAAGGTGGTGCGCGAGATCGACAGGTCCTTGAGTCCGGAGCGGACGAAACTCATCACCTCGTTGCGGCGCTCGTTGGGGCCGATGAAGTCGGGCTGGCTCTCGTAGAGCTGAAGCAGCTTGTCCTGGTAGGCCGACAGGCGGAAGAAGTAGCTCTCCTCCTCGACCCACTCCACCGGCGTGCCCTGCGGGCCGTAGCGGATGTTGTCGGGGCGGAGTTCGGTCTCCTCCTCGCCGTAATAGGCCTCGTCGCGCACCGAATACCAGCCGGCATAGCTGCTCTTGTAGATGTCGCCCCTGTCGGCCATCGCCTTCCAGATGGCCTGCGAGGCAGCGTAGTGGCGCTCTTCGGTGGTGCGGATGAAGTCATCGTTAGACGCATTCAGAAGCGTCGCCATCTTCTTGAATTCGCGGGAATTTCTATCCGCAAGCTCGCGCGCGGAGATACCTTCCCGATTGGCCGTCTGCAGCATCTTGATGCCGTGCTCGTCGGTGCCGGTGAGGAAGAAAACGTCCTTGCCGTCATGGCGCTGGAAGCGTGCCAGCGCGTCGGTGGCGATCAGCTCGTAGGCGTGGCCGATGTGCGGCTTGCCGTTGGGATAGGAGATCGCGGTGGTGATGTAGAATTTTTCGCGGGACATGGGAGGCCGTCGTCAATGTCTGAATGAAACGTGTCGCGGGTCAGATAACGCATCGGGCGGCCGATTGCCACCCGGCTCGGCCGGGCGTCACATTCGCATCGCGGCATTCAGGCGGTCGATCATGGCCAGGACGTGCTGCTTCTTGTCGAGGTTGTAGGTCTCGGTCTCGGATATCGCGTTCTGCGCCTCGTGCCAAGCGTCGGACAGTGCCTTGGCGCGCGACAGATCGGAGTTGCGCGCGGCTTCCGAAGCCGTGTCGGCCAGCAGGTCGAGGGCCCTACGGTTGAAGATGTCGAACTGGATCGAACTGTCCCGGCCCGCCACGGCGTCGGCGAGCTTGTGCGCGGCGGCGATGCCGGCGCGGCCGTTGCCGACGACGCGGTCGAGCGCCTCGGCGATCTCCAGCCCGCCATACTGGGTGAGCAGGATGGCGGCCCTGACGCTGCCCGCGGCCCGTGCCACGAGTGCGGCCCGCGCCTCCGGCTCTTCCGGCGCCGATTGTCCCGCCGCGTCGAGCGCCGCAAGCAGGCTTTTGTCATCGAGCGGCGTCAGCCGGACCGTCTGGCACCGCGAGCGGATGGTGGGCAGCAGGCTGCCGGGTGCATGCACGATGAGGATGAACAGGGTGCGCGCCGGCGGCTCCTCAAGGTTCTTGAGCAAGGCATTGGCGGCATTGGTGTTCATGTCGTCGGCCGGGTCGACGATGACGACCCGGTAGCTGCCGTCGTGCGAGGTCATCGACAGGAAGCGCGAGACCTTGCGGATCTCGTCGACGGTGACCACGGACTTGAAGCCCTTGGTCTTGTCGTTCTGCGGGCGCGTGAGATGCAGGACGCCGGGATGCGCGCCGGAGGCGACCTGGCGGAACAGGGCCGACTGCGGATTGGGGGCTGCGAACGCCTCCGGGGCGGTCCTGTGGTCCGGATTGGTCAGCAGATAGTGCGCCAGATGGAAGGCGAGCGTCGCCTTGCCGATGCCGACGGGACCGGCAAGGATCAGCGCATGCGGCAGCTTGCCGGCGCGATAGGCCGCGGCCAGCATGGAAGCCGCCTGTTCGTGGCCGAACAGATGCGGGTTCTCGGACGGCTCCGGCACTTCGTCGAGCGTGTCGTGCTGTTCGGGGGCAAGGCGTTCGAGCATCAGGCGTCCGCCCTCGCCCGGCTGCCGCTCGCGGCGTGCGCCTCGAGGGCGGCAAAGACCGCTTCCGTGACCGCATGCTCCACCGTCTCCGGCGGCTGCGCCGCGTCGATCACCCGGCAGCGCTCGGGCTCGCTCGCAGCGATGGCGAGATAGGCGTCGCGACGGCGGCGGTGGACGTCGACCGTCTCCTTCTCGAAGCGGTCGGCCACGTCCTGGCCACGCCGGGCAGTGGCACGCCTGAGCCCCTCCTCCGGGTCGAGGTCGAGGATCAGCGTCATGTCGGGCATCATGCCGTTGATGGCGACGCGCTCGACGGTTGCCATGAAGTCGGGGTCGAGATTGCCCGTGACGCCCTGGTAGACGCGCGAGGAATCGATGAAGCGGTCGCAGAGCACGATGGCGCCGCGCTCCACCGCCGGGCGGATGACCTGCTCGACATGGTCGGAGCGGGCCGCGGCGAAGAGCAGCGCCTCCATCTTCGGGCCGAACGGCTCGGCAGCGCCCGAAAGGAGCACGTGGCGGACCGCCTCGGCGCCGGGTGAACCGCCCGGCTCGCGCGTGACGACGATGTCGTAGCGCTTGTCGCGCAGCCTGGCGGCGAGGCGTTCGATCTGGGTCGACTTGCCCGCCCCTTCCCCGCCTTCGAATGTGATGAAGAAGCCGCGCGCCACTTCGATGCCCTTCTTGTCTGTCGCATGCCCGCCGCGCCCCGCACGCATGCGCGAGCGCCGTAGGAAACATGTAGGTGCCGTTGCTCTACAGTCGAGACCGGCAAAGGTCCATCGGCCTATCGCATCCAGCCGATGGCGAGTTCCTTGACGGCATCGAGCGCGCGGCTCTGCAGCGAGCCGACGCCGACCGTTTCGGCGGCGAAGAGCGGCGTTTCCTGGCTCAGCGTGTCGCCGATCCACACCTTGAGCGAACCGATCGGGGTGCCCTTCTCGACCGGCGCCGACACCGGCCCGTTGTAGACGACGCGCGCGACTAGGCGCTCGCGGCTGGCGGTCGGCAGGAAGATCGAGATGGGCTTCTGCGCGACCAGCCGCACGTGCGACTTGGTGCCGCCGAACACCTGCGCGTCGCCCACCGTCTCGTCGGCGGCGAAGATCTCGGTCTTCTCGAAGGCGCGCAGGCCCCAGTCGAGCAGCTTGCGCGTCTCTTCGGAGCGCTCTCGGTCGCTGGCCATGCCGGCCATCGCCAGGAACAGGCGCCGGCCGTCGCGGTTGACGGACGCCACGATGGAGAAGCCCTCGCCCTCGGTGAAGCCGGTCGCCAGTCCGTCGGCGCCGAAATCCATGGCGATCAGCGGATTGCGGTTGCGCTGCAGGATCTTGTTCCAGGTGAAATCGGGCAGGCTGTAGTAGCGGTAATATTCGGGATAGGTGCGCCACAGGTGCAGCGCCAGCTGGGCAAGCTCGCGCACCGTGGTCTGCTGGCCGGGCGCCGGCAGGCCGGTGGAATTGGCGAAGGCCGACTTCTCCAGGCCGATCGCGCGCGCGCGCTCCGTCATCTGCAGGGCGAAGTTTGCCTCGGAGCCGGCCATGCCTTCGGCCAGCACGATGCAGCCGTCGTTGGCCACCTGCACGGTCACGCCCTTGATGAGGTCCTCGATGCGGATCTGCGAGCGCACGGCGGCGAACATGGTCGTCGCCCGCGAAGCCGCTCCGCCGGTGCGCCAGGCGTTCTCGCTGACGGCAAAGGTGTCGTCGAGCTTGTAGCGGCCGTTCTTCAGCGCGTCGAACACCACCTCCATCGTCATGATCTTGGCGAGCGAGGCCGGCGTGAACAGCTTGTCGGGTTCCTTGGAAAACAGCACCGTGCCGGTCTCGGCATCGATCATGTAGGCCTGCGTGGCCTTGGTCTCGAACATTTGCGCATGCGCCTGGCCGACCAGGACGAGCATTGCGAGCAAGCCGGCCAACAGGGCACCGGTCGCGGATTTTCTGGAAGTCATTGGAGATTCTGCCCCGTTCGGCCTCGTATTCCGGTCGAGCGCAATGAGATTAACAGGCTTCGACCGCGCCCCGCAACCGTGGCCGGGCAGATAGCCACAGGCTGCATGTCCGGAAAAGGCCGGTCAGTCGTGGACCGCGAATGCGTCGGGCGCACCATGCGACCATGCGGCCTTCAGCATCGCGTCGAGGGAGTTGCGGCCGTCGGAATAGAGTTCGACCGAATACCAGGTCTTGCCGTCCATCTCGGTCTGTTCGATTGCGATGCGGCCGAATGCGGCAAGCTCGCTGGCGACGCGACGCGCCACCTTGTCGCTGTCGAAGGTGCCGGCCGAGACGTAGGCCTCGAAATTCGGCTCGGCGGCGCGCGGACCCGGGTTGAGCCGCTTCCACGAATTGACGATGTCGTCCGAGGACATCGCCTGCCCTTCCAGCGCATCGAAGGCGCGGGAAGCGCCGGCGACGCGCTCGCTGGCATAGGACAGCGTGTTGATCGCCATGCGGGTCATGCCGTCGGGCCGCTCCGGCGCGATCGGGCCGAAGTCCGGCAGCACGACGTCGACATAGCCATCCTGGGCCGCCATCGCAGGCTGCTGCTCGAACCGGGCCGCCTGGGCTGCGAGCGTGTTGACCGGCACGTTTGCCTGGATCACCGGGACCGGCGCGCTTGCGGCCATCGCGGCCGGGAACGCGGCGCCGACGCCGATGCTCGGGGTCGGGCCGTTCATAGCCACCATGACGCCGGTGGGCAGACCGTCGTTGGTCGGATCGCCCATGCCGGGGCCCGGCCTATAGGAAGCGAGCAGGTACTGGTCGTCCTGCCCCTCGAGCGGCGCCCTGCCGACATATTCGACCTGCACGTTGGCGGTGCCGCTGCGGGCATAGCCGAGCATTTCGGCCGCGCGCTTGGACAGGTCGATGACGCGCCCGTCGGAATAGGGACCGCGGTCGTTGACGCGCACGATCACCGAATTGCCGTTGGCCGTGTTGGTGACCCGGGCGTAGCTCGGCAGCGGCATGGTCGGATGGGCCGCCGTGAGGTTGGTCATGTCGTAGACTTCGCCATTGGCGGTCAGACGGCCGTGGAAGGCGTCGCCGTACCAGGAGGCGGGGCCGACCGCGACATAGGCGGGGTCTTCCTTGGGATAATACCACTTGCCCCGCACCTTGTAGGGGCTGCCGAGCTGGTCGCGGCCGCCGCCGCGCGGCAGGCCGGAGAGCTTGGTGGTGACGCGGGGGCTCGCCTTCACGCCATATTCGGACTCGGCAAAATATTCCTTCGAGCGCTTCTTGGAGGCGACGTTCGGGGCGGCGCAGCCGGCGACGAAGGCCGCAGTGGCGGCGAGTGCGACGAACCTGGCCGTGCGGCCGAGCCTCTTGCGCGCGGTATGCTGCATCGCCCCAGATGTCCCCTGCCAGTCCTACTTGCACGCCGACGGTCGAATCGGACCGTCAAGGCGGCCTACACATTTAAAAACAGTTGCCGCGCACGACCCCTGAACCTTGTGCGCAGGAAATGCTTGCCAGCGTATTAATCGACTGTGGTTCGATCCGGGCGCAATTATGGCGCGAATGTGGCGCTCCCTGCCCCGCCTCGCGGTGGGCATGGTTGGGCCATGGACCTGGAATGACACGAGCCGGGCGGCGTGTTGCAGCGCAGGCGGCAGCGGCGAGCCCGTCGCCCGGCCGGTAGAAGCAAAACGGCGCCGAACAAGTTGACGCGGCGAACCCGCGGGCGCTACAAGCGCGCCACGAAGGCCCGAACGGCCGCAGCATTCGTCGTTTTGCGAAGGTGGCGGTCAAGGCCTCGGAAGAGTGGCCGAGCGGTTTAAGGCACCGGTCTTGAAAACCGGCGTGGGCGCGAGTTCACCGTGGGTTCGAATCCCACCTCTTCCGCCAGTCGTGCCGCGGCGTTGCCAGCCAGTAAACCAGCCACTCTCGCGGTGACCACCGCCCGCCGCCGGTTCGGAACCAGCCAAAACCATGTTGAGCTGATGGACCCATCAACAGGATTGGGAGGTTCAAGTGAATCGACGACTATTCCTGATGGGAGTGCTCGGTCTGGCCGGAGCCGCCGTCACCGCTAGCATGGTGCAGCCGGCTTATGCGATGCCGGGCCTCCCGGGAGCCCGTCGCGGCATTCTGGACGAGCTCGACAACTCTGACGCCGATTTCATCGACGACGAAGAAGGAGCCGACATCGATCCTGTCCGCCACCGTGGACGGCGGCGACGTCGTCGACGCCGGGCCTGGCGGCGGCTCTGCCGGCGCTATTGGCACTACGGCAGGCGGGTCAGGCGCTGCTACCGGCGGCAGGTGTGGGTCTGGTATTGGGTGTGGTGGTAGTGCCGCATAGGGTCCGGCGGTTCGGGCCGCTCCCTGACGGCACTGCGACCATTGAACCGCGGGACGCCGCCACGACCAGCATCGGGTTTGCCGGGGCGGCCTCCGCCCCATGTGCGCGAGGCGGCCGGCAACGGTTTGCCTGCCGCCGTCGCGCCAGCCACGAAAAAAGACCCGCGCTGAAAATGGACAGCGCGGGCAAACCCGGTCATGGAAAAATGCGCCCGTTGACGGGGTGAATGCGCCCTGTCCTATGCCGGCTTGGCATATTGCTCGGCGCTCATGACCTCGATGCAGACGAAGCGCTCGTTGCCCTCCACCCAGGCGTCGTGGCCGGGCGGGATCGTATAGGACGTGCCCGGCTCGAAGGTCTTCTGGGTTCCGTCGTTCAATCTGACGGTCAGGCTTCCGGACACGACGTAGCCGACATGCGACAACTGGCAGCTGTCGGTCTTGGCGACCGGCTTGATGCACTCGGACCATCGCCAGCCCGGCTCGAAATTGAGCCGGCCGAGCGTGAAACCGGGGAGCCGCACGACTTCGACGCGCGTCTTGTCGGGCGCCCGGACTTCATCCGGGTCGTTGTGGGACTTGGATTCGAATTTCGTGACGTTCACTCCACCATCGGCCATGGCAACCTCCATATGCGATGCGGAGCCTGACGCTGGCACGCCTGATTCATATTATCAATTGCTTCAATAGATGGATGGGGCGCAGGCGGTACCGGAACACCCATGGCTGGCTGGATCGTTTCCGCCGAGATGGCCCGCCATTTGATCTAGCGCAAAGAGCCCGCCGCCGGGCCTGGCTAAGATTGGCCTCGTCGGGGGCAACCACCCTCTGTGTTGCCCCGGTCCAGCCTTGCTCGCCCGCGCCGTATCCCCATTCGGCGCGGGCTTTTTTCCGGCCGGCGCGACCATGTTGCCACCATTCAAGGCCGCGCGACCGGCAGCAACGTCCTGGTTTCGATCTTCCCGTCCACCGAGAAGATCAGGAATTCGGTCTCCTGGCCGATCCTTTCGCCGCCCATCAGCCTGACGAGATCGTCGACCCCGCCGACCGGAGTGCCGCCGATGGCGAGGATGTAGTCGCCCTCGCGCAGCCCGCCGCGGGCGGCCGGACCGCCGGTTCAAGCTGGCCGGTGCTGGCGGGACCAGGAGGGTCGACGGCGTGCAGCGCTGCGCCGCCGTCCAACGCCAGGGCGTAGATGCCGCTTCTTGCGGCGATCGCACGCATGGGTCGAGCGGGGAAGCAAACCCTGCTAGACTTCGCCCGGACAGGTTCCCTCGGCAGGCGAACGGGGCACGGCATGGTCGACGGACTGAGGTTCAAGACGGCGCGGCAGCTTTTCGCGGCGCGCCCGACGGCGGCCAGGGACATACTGGCCGTTCCCGACGACAGGCCGTCGGTGGAGTTCTGCCGCGCGCTGCTCGCAGGCAGGACGCCGGAGGAAGCGATCAGCTTCTGCGCATACATGCTGCCGACCCGCGCCGCCGTCTGGTGGGGGCATGAATGCCTGGGCAACCTCGGCGATCTCCTGGACGAGCAGGACCACGGGCTGCTCGCGCTGGTGCAGGTATGGGTGGGCGGGGCCGACGGTTCGTTCGGCGAGGACGAGGCGATCGACCGTCGGACGCCGGCCGGGTGGATCGCACTCGCCGCGTGCAGCGGACTGCAGGAACAGCCTGCCCGGGCCGTCGCCACCGGCATCCTGATGGGGCTGGCGCGGGTGACGCTCGACGAAAGGCGCTCGGTGCTTGCCGACTTCGTCGAGATGGGCATCGCCATCGCCGAAGCGGAAGCGCTGCAGCAGGCGTGAGAGCCTTCAGCGATCGAAGAGGAAATAGCCGACCGCGATTCCCGGCATGCCGGGCCGCGCCTCGATCTCGCGGCGGATCTTGGGGAACAGGTCGGAGGCGAGTTCGGGATCGCGGATGTCGGCGGCCCGGATGCCGCCGTCGCTGGCAAGCGCCATGATCAGATGGGGCTCGGGCTCGCCCGCCTCCTGGTCGTTGAGCGGAAACAGCTTCATGCTGAAGGTGGCTTCGCCGGTGTCGGTGCGCTTGAGCAGGCTGGCGAAATTGTAGACCACGCCGTCCTTGCCGATGAGGAGCAGGTTGACGTCGCGCTTGCCGGCCCCGGTCAGCTTGCCCTGCAGCGAATCTCCGACCTTGAGCCGGTCCTTGCTGAGTTCCAGCCCAGGGCTCGTGGCCGCATCGGGGCGCAGCGCCTCGAGGAAATCGGCGACGGGGCACTGGTCGCGTTCGATGATGCGGGGATCCAGGGTAGCCGTCCTGCCGAAGGCGCTGGAAAAATCGCGCCCGAGCTTGTCGAACGGCGCCTTGAAGGTGGCGAAGCCCTCGATCCGAGGGTTTTGGGCGCCGATGTCGGCGCTGGCGGCATAGAAGCACGGGCCGCCGTCGAAGGCTTTCAGCCAGTCGGCGGCGCTCGCCGGCACCGGCGCCGGCTTGGCGACGGCCTCCTTGGGCGGTCCGGCGGGCTTGGCGGGCGGTTTCGTTTCGGCCTGGCCGGAAGGTGCCGGAGCCACATTCTTGGTGGAGCCATCGGCAGGCGGCTGGATCGAGGGTTCGAGCGCCGGCTTGCCTCCCTCGCCCGGCTGGCCCTGGCCGCCACCGGCCAAAAGCCCCTCGAGCGCACCGGAAAAATAGGCGCCGCCGCCGGCAATGACGAGCGCTGCCAGCGCCAGGGCCGCGACGAGGCCACCTCGCCCCGTGGGCTCCCGGCGAGGCGCGGCCGGGCTCGGCGGCGCCGGCGCTGGAGCGGGTTTGGCCGGCCGCTGGGCGTTGCGCCAGGGAGCGTCGCGCGGCAGGAGCGATTCCGGCGGCGGCGGAGGTTTTGGCGTTCCCGGCGCCGTGGCCGAGCCGGGAGGCCGCCAGGAAAGCTCCGATGCCGCGGACCTCGCCGCAGGCGGCGCGGTCGCTCCGCTCGTCTCGCGCAGCCACTCCACGATCTCGGCGGCACTTTGCGGCCGGTCGGCCGGGTCGGGCTGCAGCATGGATTCGAGCAACGGCCTGATCTCGCCGTCGATACCGCTCAGGTCCGGCAGGGAGCGCCGCTTCTCGATCACCTCGACGGGCGAGCTGCCCATGTCGAACTGCCTGCCGCGCAAAGCGGCCGCAAGCACCAGGCCGAGGCTGTAGATGTCGGAGCGCTCGGTGACCTCGCCGCCGAACAGCCCGACCTGCTCCGGCGAGACGAAGCTGTATTTGCCGGCAAAGCTGCCGCCGAGCAGCGTGCCGCCGCCGACATTGGTCGAGCGGGCGATGCCGAAGTCGATGATCTTGGTCTTTTCGACATTGCCGCCGGGCAGGACGATGTTGTCGGGCGACAGGTCGCGGTGGATGACCCCGGCCTCATGCGCGACCGACAGGCCGGACGCGACGCGCGCCAGCATCTTGCGCGCCTCGCGCGGGTCGAGCGGCCCCTTGCGGATGCGCTCGCCCAGCGACTGGCCGTCGACGAACTCCATGGCGAGATAGGGCCGGCCGATCGTCGGGTCGATGGTGAAGACGTGGTAGCGCACGATGGCATCGTGCGAGAGGTGGTTGAGGATCGAGGCTTCCTTGCGGAACAGCGCCAGGATGGCCTGGTCGCGGGCCAACTCGCGCAGCACCACCTTGATGGCGACGGGGTCGCCGGTCTGGATGTTGTGGCCGCGGTAGACCTCGCCCATGCCGCCGGTGGCGATGTGCTCGTCGATCTCGTAGATGCCGTTGAGCTGGACGCCCGGGCGCACGCCGGCATCAGGCGCGATGCGGGTCTTGTCGTCCGACGTCATGACCTTGTTCCATCGATGCGCGAGCGCCGGTCGGCCATTGCTTCACACCTGCGGGTGCTGGATCACGGCGCGACAATAACACGGAATTTTGCGCCCGGCTTGCCTTCTGCCGGAGCCGCCCAGGGCGACGTTTACCGCCTCCGGCGATCGCCGTTGACACGTCATCCGGCAAGGAGGATGCTCGCAGCCGAGACTGCAAGCCGTGCCTAGCCGAGTGAACGCTGCGATCCCAATGGAGGAGGCAGTCAATTGGTGTGCGGGGGCTTGTCGCCCAGGCGCAGTGCTGGTTTCCCTGCGCGCCTTTTCGGCGCCATTCTGGCGTGCGCCGCAATTCTCGTGCTTGCCATCGGCACTGCCTCGGCCGCCGGGGTGAACGGCCGCCGGGCAGCACTCGTCATCGGCAATTCGACCTACCAGAACCTCGTGCAACTGCCCAACGCGGTGAACGACGCCGACCGCATCCGCGAGGTGCTGGAACGGGCGAATTTCGAGGTCACGCTGGGCAAGGATCTCGACAAGAAGGGCCTGGAGGAATCGATCCTCGGCTTCCTGCGCACGCTGAACGACGGCGATGTGGCCCTGTTCTACTACAGCGGGCACGCCGTGCAGGTGGCCGGCAACAACTACATGATCCCGGTCGACGCCAGCCTCGCGACCTCCTACGACCTCGAGGTCGAGGCCTACAACATGTCGAACCTGCTCGAATACATGCGCGAGACCTCGTCGCTGCAGATCGCCATACTCGACGCCTGCCGCGCCAACCCCTTCGCCAACAATTCCTACTATGTCGGGCAGAAGAAGGTGGCGGTGGAAGGCAAGAAGGGCCTCGCCACCGTGGCGCCCGAGACCGGCACGCTGATCGTCTATTCGACCGCCCCAGACCAGGTGGCGCTGGACGGCAGCGGCGACCTCAGCCCCTTCACCGGCACCTTCGCCGAATTTGCGCTGAAGCCGAACGTGGAGGTGCGCAAGCTGCTGAGCGACATCCGCTCCGAGGTGATCCGGCGGACGGACGGCAAGCAGACGCCGTGGGATGCGTCGAGCCTGACGTCGTCCTTCTTCTTCGTGACCCGGCAGAACCTGCTCATCATCGAGGACCTGCGCGAAGTACGCGTGCCGCCCGGCATCGAACAGGTGGCGCTGCGCATCTCGCCGCCGATCACCAGCGGCGACACGCCGCTGGGGCTGAGCTTCACCAAGCTGCCCGACAAGGGGTCGCTGTGGCTCGACGACAAGAAGCTAGATCTCGACAGCAAGATCGCGGCCGACGACGTCGAACGGGTCATGTTCAAGCCGTCCGCCGCCGACATGACCGCAGACGAGGTGCGCTACACCGTCACGACCGAAGGCGGGCGCAGCGCCAGCGGCATCGTCAAGGTGGTGGTCGACCCCAAGGCGACGGCGGAGAAGCCGGTCAAGCCGACGCTCGCCATCCAGCGCGGCGAGGAGGAAAAGCCCAAGCCCGCGCCGAAGCCGATCCAGGTGGCCATGGCCTCGGACATCGGCACCGGCTTCGTGCCGATGCCGGAAGAGGTGGTGCGCTCGGTGAGCGTGCCCAGCGGCTGGCTGCGGCTCGAAAGCCGCGATCCCGAGACCCAGGTGGCGGTGGGCGAGGACGTCGTGTCCGAGGGCGATCTGATCAAGGTCGAGGACATTGCCAAGCTGCGCATCCGTCCGTCGCTGCGCGTGGTCAGCGACGCCGAGGCTGCCGAGCCCAGGGTGGCGACCGGCGCGCAGCCGGGCACCGAGACCAAGCCCGCGGCGGCTCCCCCGCCCGCGCCGAAGGCTATGCCGGCGCCGGTGCGGACCGTGGTGCTGACGCCGGCCGTCAAGACGCAGGCGCCAGCGCCGATCACCATCAAGGTCGCGGTGTCGGTCAACGAATGCGACACGCTTGCGGCCGAGCCGCTCGACGTCCAGGCCGTGTCGGACGGCAAGCTGCCCAACGACATCGACGTGCCCAAGGCGCTCGCGGCCTGCAAGGCGGCGGTCGGGCAGTATCCGGACGTCGCGCGCTTCAAGTACCAGTATGCGCGCGCGCTCTATGCGAACGGCCAGTTCGACGCAGCATTGGGTGAGCTCAATGCGGCCAGCGATGCCGGGCACGTGCGGGCGAGCTATCTGCTCGGGCGGTTGTATCAACTTGGCTCAGGCGTGAAACGCGACCTCGCCAAGGCGGTTTCGCTTTATGAGGCTGCCGCCAAGCGCGGCGATCCGTATTCGCAATATGCGTTGGGCCGAGCGCTGATCGACGGACGCGGCGTTGGCGCCGACATCGACCGCGGCTTGGCGCTGCTGGCCGGCGCCGCCGAGTCCGGCCACACCTATGCCATGAACCAGTTGGGCTGGGAGTACCACATCGGCGAGCGCGTGCAGAAGGACGACGCAAGGGCGCTGCGCTTCTTCACCGAATCCGCCGGGCGGCAGGACATCTACGGCATGGTCAATCTCGGCATCCTCTACCGCGACGGCGCCGGCGTGCAGCAGGATACCGCCAAGGCCGCCGAACTGTTCGAGAAGGCCCGTGCGAACGGCCATCCCTATGCCGGCCGCCTGCTGGGCCGCATGGCGGTGAAGAACAACGCGGCTGATCCCGCCACCCTCGCCCGCTGGTATCGCGAAAGCGCAGAGCGCGGCGACGCCTGGGGCGCGCTGTTCGCGGCGGAGCTTCTCCAGGACAATCCGGCGCTCAAGGCGGACGACGGCGAAGTCATCCGCCTGCTTGCTCTGGGCGCGTCTCAGAACGTGCCCGACGCTTCAGACGAAGCGAAGGCGGCGCTGGGCAAGATGGGCAGCCGCGACATCGGCATGCAGGTCCAGGCGGCGCTTGCACGCATGGGACAGGACGTCGGCGACATGGACGGCGTTTTGGGCGCGCGCAGCCGCGAAGCCGCGAATGCGGTTCTTGGGGGGGCAGCACCGCGCGAGCCGCGGCAATTGTTGATCGATCTGCTTCGGAAGGAGTGGCTGGCCTCAAGGCCCCGGCTCGACATGCTCTGAAATCTTGAAACCGACAGGGAGACACGAAATGCGATCGCTCGTCCTCAGGCTGCTCATGGCGACCGCGGCCGTATCGGTGGCGGGGTGTCTCCCGATGATGAAGGCGGAGGAGCCCGTCGTGGTCCAGCCGGCTCCGGTCCAGGTCAAGAAGGCGCCGGTGAAGAAAGTGGCGGCGCCCGTTCAGCAGCCGGTGCAGAAGAAGGTGGTCAAGAAGCCCATCGTTCCAACGGCTCCAGCCTCCAGCGATCGCGGCGACAGCGGCGGTGGTTGGGGTGGATGAGTCGCTGGCTGTCGCTACCCAAACTCATAGGTGAACCCCTCATCTGACGCGCCGACGGTGACGCGCGTGAGCTTTTCGCCGTCGAGCGAACGGTTGAGCACGCCGCGGCTCAACTCCGGCAAGAGCGTGTTGGTCAGGAGGGCGTCGATCATGCGGCCGCCGGATTCGATCTCGGTGCAGCGTGCCTTGATCAGCTCCATCACGCCCTCGCCGATGACCAGCTCGGCGCCGTGGCTGGCGGCGAGCCGCCGCGCGATCTTGGCGAAGTGGTGGCGGGTGATCGCTTCGATCATGTCGCCCGACAGCGGGTAGTAGGGAATTGTCACGACGCGGCCGAGGAAGGCGGCGGGAAAGACCTTGAGCAGCGGCGCCCGCAGCGCCGCGTCGAGGTCCTCGATCTTCTCGCGCAGCTGACCGTTCCTGGTCTTCTGCATGATCACCTCCGAGCCGACATTGGAGGTGAGCAGGATCAGCGCGTTCTTGAAGTCGATGCGCCGGCCCTCGCTGTCGTCCATCATGCCCTTGTCGAAGACCTGGAAGAAGATCTCGTGCACGTCGGGATGCGCCTTCTCGACCTCGTCGAGCAGGATCACCGAATAGGGCCGTCGCCTGACCGCCTCGGTCAGGATGCCGCCCTTGCCGTAGCCGACATAGCCGGGCGGCGCGCCCTTGAGGGTGGAGACGGTGTGCGCCTCCTGGAACTCTGACATGTTGATGGAGATGAGGTTCTGCTCGCCGCCATAGAGCGTTTCGGCCAGCGCCAGCGCCGTCTCGGTCTTGCCGACGCCGGAGGGACCGCAGAGCAGGAACACGCCGACCGGCTTTTCCGGCGCGCCGAGGCCGGCGCGGCTGGTCTGCACGCGCTTTGCGATCATCTCCATGGCGTGGTCCTGGCCGACGACGCGCTCGGCCAGCGTCTGCGCCAGGCGCAGCGCCTTCTCGGTCTGGCTCGACAGCATGCGGCCGGTGGGGATGCCGGTCCAGTCCTGCACCACGGCTGCGACCGCGTTGCGGTCGACCGACAAGAGGATGAGCGGCGCCTCGCCCTGGGCTTCGGCGAGCGTCGCCATCAGTTGCTTGAGCCGGGCGAGATCGGCTGCGGGGTCGGAGGGCGGTGGCGCGTCTTCAGCGGCGCTACCCCCACCCCTAACCCCTCCCCACAAGGGGGCGGGGGACTCTTGCGCCTGCCCGGCACTGTCGCCAGCGGCCGTAGTGGCCGGAGCACCGGTTTCGAGAACAGTCTGCGGATCAGTGAGCGCTTGGCCAGTGGCGTCTCCAACGGGCGCAATCGGTTCCGCTTCCCCTCCCCCTTGTGGGGAGGGGCTAGGGGTGGGGGTATCCCGCGTGATCCCGCCCGATGCCCCGGCTGTGGCCGCGTCCAAGGCCACCCCCTGCCCGCGCAGCCGGGCGCGCAGCTCCAGGATTTCGGCGGCGAGCGCCTTCTCGGCGTCCCAGCGCACCTGCGCGGCCGCCAGCGCCGTTTCGGTCTCGGTCAGGCCTGCTTCGACGCGCGCGCGCCTGTCGTCGACCTCTATGCCGATCGCAGCCTCGCGGCCGATGATGCCCTGCTCGACCTCGAGCGCCTGCTTGCGGCGCATCAGGTCCTCGACCTCGCCCGGCCGGGCGTGCTGCGAGACGGCGACGCGGGCGCAGGCCGTATCCAGTAGGCTGACCGCCTTGTCGGGCAGTTGGCGGGCGGGAATGTAGCGGTGCGACAGCCTGACGGCGGTTTCGATCGCCTCGTCGAGGATCTGCACCTGGTGGTGCTTCTCCAGCATGCCGGCGACGCCGCGCAGCATCAGGATGGCGGCGGCCTCCTCGGGCTCCTCGATCTTGACCACCTGGAAGCGGCGGGTGAGCGCGGGGTCCTTTTCGATGTGCTGCTTGTATTCGGCCCAGGTGGTGGCGGCGATGGTGCGCAGCTCGCCGCGCGCCAGCGCCGGCTTGAGCAGGTTGGCGGCATCGCCCGTGCCGGCAGCGCCCCCGGCGCCGATCAGCGTATGCGCCTCGTCGATGAACAGGATGATCGGCACCTCGGACGACTGCACCTCGTCGATGACCGCCTTCAGCCGCTTCTCGAACTCGCCCTTGACGCTGGCGCCCGCCTGCATCAGCCCGACGTCGAGCATGCGCACGCTGACGTCCTTGAGCATCGGCGGCACGTCGCCCTCGGCGATGCGCAAGGCGAAGCCCTCGACCACGGCGGTCTTGCCGACGCCCGCCTCGCCGGTGAGGATCGGGTTGTTCTGGCGCCGCCGCATCAGGATGTCGACGATCTGGCGGATTTCGGGATCGCGGCCGACCACGGGATCGATCTTGCCGTCCCTGGCGCGCTGGGTGAGGTCCGTGGCGTATTTGGCAAGTGCGGAATCGCCGCCCGGCACGCCACGCCGCGGCGTCTCGGAGGCAGGCGCAGCGACCGGCGCGCCGGCCTCGATCGAACCCTCCATAACCTCGCCGAAGCGGCCGATGACGGCGTCGGCATCGACCTTGTCGAACTCGGCGCTGATCTTCGACACCAGCCCTTCCAGCACCGGTGTCCTGAGGCAGGCGAGCAGGATGTGGGCGCTGCGCACCTCCTCGGTGCCGAATTCGAGCGTGGCGAGGCTCCACGCCTCCTGGATGGCATGGAAGATGTGGTCGGAGAACTCCTCGATCGAGGTCGCGCCATAAGGCAGCTTGTCGACGGCGCGCGTCATGTCGGCGGCCAGTCGTGCGGCGTCGACGCCCGCGTCGCGCAGGATCATCTGCATGTCGGAGCGGTCCGACAGGACCAGCTGCTCGATGAAGTGGACGAGCTCGACATAGGGGTTGCCGCGGAGCTTCGCGGTGTCGGCGGCGGCCTTGAAGGCGCGCACGCATGTGGGGTTCAGCTTGCCGACGAGTTCCTTGCGCTTGACGCCCTGCGATGCC
This sequence comes from Aminobacter sp. Piv2-1, assembly GCF_037625995.1. Taxonomy (NCBI): domain Bacteria; kingdom Pseudomonadati; phylum Pseudomonadota; class Alphaproteobacteria; order Hyphomicrobiales; family Phyllobacteriaceae; genus Aminobacter; species Aminobacter sp. Piv2-1. The sequence goes on along the minus strand of NZ_JARKMU010000011.1, from coordinate 161,408 downwards.
CTGCGCTGCTGCATGCCCCTTTGTTCCATGGGACTGCTCCGATGGCCGGACTGCGTTGCCGACAGCTTGCCACACAAAACGGAAGTTTACAAAGCGGTGCCGGGGCTTAGCTGCTTCGGGCGGAACCGGAACAATTCGCGCCTTGCCGGTCACCATCGCTTAAGCCATGGTCTCGCCCAGCTTTGAGCACGCACTGAATTGTGATAAACCAAGACCGAGTGACAATACCGGCGACTTCCGACCTTCGAGTACTGGCGTGGGGGGATGCGTGGTTGATCTTGCTCTCTGGCTTAGCCCGCTGGACGGTGCGAATCCGTCGGGAGAAGATTTGCGCAACGATCCCCGCTTCCATGAGCTGGAGCGGCTGACCGAGCCCGCCGCCGAAGTCGTTCACGACGCCAACAACAAGCCCTCGGCGGAAGTCGCCGTGCCGGTCGACTGGCCGGCCGTCCTGCGCAAGGCCGACGAACTCCGTCCGCATGGCCGCGACCTGCGGCTGCTCATCATCGTCACCCGCGCGCTCGCCAACGAAGAGGGTTTTCCCGGTCTCGCCGAAGGCCTGACGCTGATCGCGCGGAGCTTCGAACAGCACTGGGAGACCATGCACCCTGCCCTGCGGCCGGCGGGTACGCCGCGCGACGCGGCGCTGAGACGCGTCAACGTGCTGCTCGACCTGCAGAATGCCCAGGACGGGCTGTTGGGAAACCTGCGCCGCATGAAGCTGTTCGCCCCGCGCGGCGTCGGCCCGGTGAGCGGCCGCGACCTCGAGCAGGCAGCAATCGACGAGCGGGTGATGCTGCAGGAGGCGGCACAAGGTCTGAGCGGCGGCGAAAGGGCAGCACTTGCGACCGCCCATGAGCAGCTTCTGGCACGGGTGCGCAGCGCCTGCGCGGCACAAAGGGACCAGGGTCCGGCGGAACTGGACCGGGTGGTGGCGGAGCTGCGGGCCGCGCGAGCGGCGCTGGAGGAACTCGACAAGGCTTTCAACGCCCGCGTCGAGGCGACGGGGCCCGCCGTGCCGTCGCTGTCGCGCTTCCTGGAACGTGCACTGGCCACGCTCGAACGCGTGTCGGCGGCGCAGACAGCCCCCGCCGGCGCCGAGGCGACCCCGCCCCCGGTCGGCAACGGCCGCGACCATGCGCCGGCAGCCGTCCAGGCGGGAGCGGCGGTGCTGCCGGAGCGGATCAATTCCCGCGACGACGTGGTCAAGTGCCTCGACCTCGTCATCTCGTTCTACGACCGAACCGAACCGTCGAGCCCGATCCCGCATCTGGCGCGGCGCGTGCGCAGGATGGTGCCGATGGATTTCGTCGAGCTGATGGAAGATCTGGCCCCCTCCGGGCTGAAGGAGTTCCGGCTGCTGGCCGGGGTTCCGGACACGAAGAAGACGCCCCAGAAGGATGAAAGGTAGCCAAGCATGCCAGCCGAAAGCAAAGCAAAGGTCATCGAGCGCAATCGTGCACCGCGCGTGCAGATTGCCTACGACGTGGAGACCTACGGCAGCCCGACCACGATCGAACTGCCGTTCGTCATGGGCGTGATGGCCGATCTCTCCGGAGCGTCGCAGACCAGGGAAGCGATGAAGTCGATCCAGGATCGGAGCTTCGTCGAGACCGACGCCAACCGGTTCCCGAAATTCATGGAAGCGCTGGGGCCACGGGTGAAGGCGCGGGTGAAGAACACCCTGCCAGTCGCCGAGGGCCAGGCGACGGACGAGGAGCTGGCGGTCGACCTGAGCTTCGCCAGCATGGGCGACTTCGCTCCCGACAAGGTCGCCGAGCAGGTGCCGCAACTGGCGGAAATTCTCAAGATGCGCCGCCAACTCGTTGAATTGCTGGGCTTCATGGACGGCCGCGTGGATGCCGAAAAGCGCATCGCCCAGCTCCTGAACAACGAACCGCTTCTGGGACAGATCGCCAGCCAGGCCGTGGCCGGCGAAGACAAGGTCGAGGGCTGAACCATGGCCGAGCAGCAGAAAGTCGCAACCGTCGCCGAGGCCGAGGCCGTCGACCTGGGCGAATTCGGCGAACTCCTCGAAAAGGACTTCAAGGTCAAGAAGGACGACAGCGAGAAGCTGCAGCAGCTGGTGCGCAACCTGGCGCTCGCCGCCAAGTCGCGCTCCGAGACGACGACGATCTCGTCGAACGCGATCAAGTCGATCAAGTCGCTGATCGCCGGCATCGACAAGATGCTGTCGGAGCAGGTGAACGAGATCCTGCATGCGCCGGAAGTGCGCGAGATGGAGGGCACCTGGCGCGGCCTCTGGTACCTGGTCAACAACACCGAGACCGACCAGAAGCTGAAGATCCGGGTGATGAACATCTCCAAGGAGCAACTGGCCGACACGCTCGAGGACTACGAAGGCCAGATGTGGGACCAGAGCCCGATCTTCAAGAAGGTCTATACGGACGAATACTCGATGTTCGGCGGCGAGCCGTTCGGCTGCCTGATCGGCGCCTACGAGTTCTCCAACCACCCCCGCGACGTCAGCCTGTTGCGCAACATCTCGGGCATCTGCGCCTCGGCGCACACGCCGTTGATCGCGGCCGCCTCGCCGCGCCTGTTCCGCATGGACAGCTGGCAGGAGCTGCCGAACCCGCAGGACCTGCAGCAGATCGTCTCCAACCCGGCCTATGCGTCGTGGCAGTCGCTGCGCGAAAGCGAGGACGCGCGCTACATCGGGCTGGCCATGCCGCGCGTGCTGGCCCGCCTGCCCTATGGCTCGGAGACGGTGCCGGTGAAGGGCTTCGCCTTCGAGGAGGAGGTGCAGGGCGACCACCACAGATATGTCTGGATGAACGCCGCCTTCCCGATGGGCGTCAACATCAACCGCAGCCACAAGCTGTTCGGCTGGGGCACCCAGATCCGCGGCGTCGAGAACGGCGGCGCGGTGATCAACCTGCCGGTGCACAGCTTCCCGACCGACGACGGCACGGTGGCGATGAAATGCCCGACCGAAGTGGCGATCGACGACCGGCGCGAGGCGGAGCTCGCCAAGCTCGGGCTGATGCCGATCCTGCACCGCAAGAACACCGACATCGCGGCCTTCATCGGCGCCCATTCGCTGCAGGACGATGAGACCAGGGCAGGCCGGCTGGTCGATCCGGACGCCCAGTCGAACGAGCGGCTGAGCGCCAACCTGCCCTATCTGTTCCCGGTCTCGCGCTTCGCCCACTATCTGAAGGCGATCGCGCGCGACAAGATCGGCTCGTTCAAGGAACGCTCCGACATGCAGATCTGGCTGACGGAGTGGATCAACCGCTACGTGCTGGCCAACCCCGCCTTCGCCGACGACAAGGCCCGCGCCAAGCGGCCGCTGGCCGCGGCGGAAGTCCAGGTCGACAGCGTCGAGGGGCGGCCCGGCTACTACAACGCCCGCTTCTACCTGCGCCCGCATTACCAACTGGAAGGGATCAACGCTTCGCTCCGCCTCGTTTCGGAGCTGCCTTCGGTCAAGTCCTGATTTTGTCCTTGAGCCACGGAGAGCGAAATGCCTGAGATCAGAACCAGAATAGACGGTTTCCTGAAAGTCCCGGACATCCCCGGCCCGAGCGTGCGCGACGGACATGAGGAGGAGATCGAAATCTACGGCGTCGACTACAGCATGGTCGCGCCGCACGATCCGAACTCGCTGTCGCGGCGCGGCCGCGTGGCGCTCGGCATGATCGAGTTCACCAAGCACTACGACATGGCGTCGCCCTACCTGCAGAAGGCGCTGTTCGACAACACGCTGATGGACGAGGTGGTGTTCTCCTGCCGGCGCACCATCGAGGGCGAAACGAGCGACTACCTGGTGGTCACCCTGACCGATGCCTCCGTGGTGACCTACTACATGCGTCCGAGCGTAGACGAGCCGGACGTGATCGAGGACAAGGTGGCGTTCGCCTACAAGTCCATCAAGTTCAACTATGACGACAAGCATGAGGTCGAAATGGATGTCCATGTCGGCAAGTGAGCATGCCCGCCGTCACGGTACCGATACAGCGCAGACCACAGCAAGCCCGCGGGCCAAACGGGAGGCGGTCCAGCCGTCTCTGTGGGATCGCCTGCTGAACGACATCCCGGGGCTCGCCTCGGAGATCGACGCTCTGCAGCGGGCATTGCAGGACGAACTGGGCGCCGAGCGCCTCGACGGGCTGATGACCGCCGGGGCACGGGCGATAGACGCCGATGCGGAGCTGACAGCCGAGCAGAAGCGCCGCCTGCACCGCCTGATCGTCCAGAACCGGCATCGCGCCGAGCTCGAAAGCCGCGGCGTGGTGGTGTCGGCGCGCGTGCTGCGCGAGGCTGTGCGGCGCGACATCGAAGCGCTCTTCAATACCGAGCGCTTCGAGGCCCACCCGCTGCTCACCGACTATGAGCTGGAGCAGTCGGCCGGCCTGCCGCCGACGCTCGAGGACTTCCCGGAAGTGCGCCGAAGCGTGGTCAACTACGGCGTGCCCTCCTTCTCCGGTCGCTCGTCGCGCGATTTCGACCGCGAGTCGCTGGCGCGCGAGATCCGCGCTGTGCTCGCCACATTCGAGCCGCGCCTCAAGGAGAGCGCTACCAAGGTGACGGTCAATCTCGGCGACAGGACGGGTCTCAAGATCGAGATCGACGCCGTGCTCATCATGACGCCGACGCCCGAGCGCCTCAGGCTGCGGACCACGATCAACCTCGACAACGGCGTGGCGCGCACGGACTTCAAGGAAGCCTGACCATGGATCGGATCTTCCTGGAATATTACGAGGAGGAACTGACCCACATCCGCGCATTGGCCGCAGAATTCGCCGACATGCATCCGACGGTGGCGCGCAACCTCTCGCTCGACACCGTGCCCTGCCCCGACCCCTATGTCGAACGGCTGCTCGACGGCGTCGCCTTCCTGGCCGCCCGCACCCGGCTGAAGGTCGACGCCGAACGCTCGCGCTTCGCCCGCAGCATCATCGAAGTGCTCTATCCGGACCTGGTCGCGCCGGCGCCGGCGACGGCGATGGCGGTGCTCAAGCCCGGACAGCAGATCCAGACGATGAATGCCGGCCACCTCGTCAGCCGCGGGACGCGGCTGGTGTCGAGCCTGCAGCCGGGGCTTTCGACGCGCTGTACGTTCACGACGGTGCAGGACGTGACGCTGTGGCCGATCGAGATTGCGTCGGTCGGCTATTTCCAGGACCGCAGCGCGCTGGCGACGGCCGGGCTGGCTCCTGTTGCAGGCATGGGTGGCGAAGCGGCGATCCGCATCGCCATCGGACGGGCGGGCAAGGGCAAGCTCGGCGAACTGGCGCTCGACCGGCTCGATCTGCACCTCGCCGGGCGCACCAAGGCGCCGCTGCTGTTCGACACGATCTTCGGCGCTTCAGCCGGCATGGCCGCCCGCCCCGCGGGCAAGACCAGCAAGCTTACGCCGCTGCCGGCGCCGGAGATGGCAGGCATCGGCGACGGGGAAGCGCTGATGCCGCGCACGCGCCCGACCTTCGAGGGCTACCGGCTGCTGCGCGAATATTTCATGATGCCCGAGCGCTTCCACTATCTGCGCGTGCAGGGGCTGCAGCCAGTGGTCCGCAACTGCGACGCCGGCCTGGAGATCGTGCTGTTCCTGCGCCGCCCGGTGCCGGAACTCGCCGATCTGGCGCCGACCGACTTCGAGCTGTTCGCGACGCCGCTGATCAACCTGTTCGAGCGCGAGTGCAACGTCATCGAGCTCGACGCCCGCAGGACGCGGCAGGTGCTCTACGCCGACCGGACGCGTCCGCGGGATTTCGAGATCTATCGCGTCACCCGGGTCGCGGATGCGGAGAGCGAGGGTCCCGATGCGGAGATCCCTGCCCTGTTCAGCCTCGGGCAGAACCGCGGCAGCGGCTGGGTCTATGCCACCGAGCGGCGGCCGCGCCGCCCCACCGAGGACGAGCGGCGCGAAGGCGTGACCCGCACCTCCTATCTCGGGGACGACGTCTTTTTGTCGATCTCGCGCCCGGCAGCAAGCACCGCCAACCGTCCGCTCAGGCGCATCGAGGTCAATGCGCTGTGCACCAACCGCGACCTGCCGATCCTCGACGACACGCCGTCGCTGACGCTGGAAAGCGGCGACCCCGTCGAGGCGGTCAGGCTGCTTGGCGCCCTGCGCGCGCCGCAGCCGTCGATACCGGCAGCGCTACCGGCCGGGGCGGACGGGGAATCGCGAGCCGACGAGCTTGCCTGGCGGCTGGTGGCGCAACTGTCGCTGAATTTCCTCAGCCTCGCCAAGGAGGGCCGCGGGGTCGACCCGCTGCACGCTCTGCTCGACCTCTATGCCGACCGCGGCGATCCCGGGATGGCGCGGCACGTGCGCTCGATCGTCCGCATCGAGTCGCGCCCGGTGATCGAGCGGCTGCCGATCGAAGGCCCGATGTGCTTCGGCCGCGGCACCGAGGTGACGCTGCAGGTCGACCAGTCGGTGCTTTCCGGCCAAAGCAGCCTTTTGCTCTCGGCGCTGCTGGCGCGGCTGTTTGCCCGGCACTCGGGCATCAACGGGTTCGTGCGGACCCGCACGCGGTTGCTTCAGAAGCAGGAGGACGTGCCATGGCCGATGACGCCCGGCAACCGCTTCCTGATCTAGGCGCGGGCCTGCCGCTTTCGGAACGCTACGACTTCTTCGAGCTGCTGCGGCGTCTCGAGGCGCAGAGCGGCCAAAGCAGCCTTTTGCTCTCGGCGCTGCTGGCGCGGCTGTTTGCCCGGCACTCGGGCATCAACGGGTTCGTGCGGACCCGCACGCGGTTGCTTCAGAAGCAGGAGGACGTGCCATGGCCGATGACGCCCGGCAACCGCTTCCTGATCTAGGCGCGGGCCTGCCGCTTTCGGAACGCTACGACTTCTTCGAGCTGCTGCGGCGTCTCGAGGCGCAGAGCGGCCGGCTGTTCGGCCATTCCGGGCGGCCGGAGCGCGAGCCGGCGCGCCTGGGCCAGCACATCCGGCTCGGATTTGCCACCCAGGACGTGGTGGCGTTCCGCGCGGAAAGCGAGGACGCCCCCGCCCGCGTCACCGTCGCCAATCTCGGGCTGCTCGGCCCGGAGGGGCCGCTGCCGCTGCACATCACGCGCTGGGTCCTCGACCGGCTGTCGCAGCGCTGGTTCGCGGGGCAGGATGCGCACCAGACCAGCGACACGACCTTCGTCGATTTCGTCAACCTGCTGCAGCACCGCATGATCGCGCTCTACTACCGGGCCTGGGCGGACGCCCATCCGGGCGTGCAGGTCGAGCGCCCGGTGGCCGGGCGGGTGCGCGCGATGCTCGAAGCCATGGCCGGAATCGGCCTGCCCGGCACCGGCAATGCGGAAGCGCCGGAACTGGATGCGGTGAAGCTGCGCCAGGCCGCATCGCTGGCCTGCCAGGTGGACGGGCCCGAGCGCCTCACCCTGTTCATCGCCGAGGCCTTCAACGTGCCGGTCCGGCTCAAGGAGTTCGTCGCGGCCTGGCTGCCGGTGCCGCGCGCGCTGCAGACGCGGCTCGGCGGCCAGCATGCCGCGCTCGGACGAGGCGCCACCATCGGACCGCGCAGCTTCAGCCGGCAAAGCAGGGTCGAATTGCGCATCGGCCCGCTCGGGCTCGCTACCTATCTGGAGTTCCTGCCGGGCGGCGCACGGCTCGGGCTGCTGAAACGGGCGATACGCGACCTGATCGGCGAGACGCTCGACGTCGACCTGAGGATCGTGCTGGCGCGCGACGAGGTGCCGGCGGCGCGGATCGGGGCGGCGCGGCTCGGCCGAACGGCGTGGCTTGCGCCTGGGCAGGAAAGGGAAGATGCTGACGACATGCGCCTGCGGACGATCGTCGGCTGGCGTCCCGAAGTGGCGGGAGTCGGGGCATGAGCTTGCTCCTCACGCTTGAGCAGGGACCGCGCGCACAGGCTGTGCGCCAGACCCGGCTGGACAAGGGGGAACTGGTGATAGGTCGCAGTCCCGATGCGGACTGGCAGATCGAAGATCCCGACATGTTCGTCTCGCGCGCCCACTGCAAGATCACGGCGGACAGGGACGGCTATCTCGTCACCGACACGTCGAGCAGCGGCTTGTTCGTCGACAATGCGGGCAGCCCGCTGGGCGCGGGCAACAGCATGCGGCTGAAGAACGGCATGCGGCTGAGGCTCGGCGACTATGTGCTGTGGGTCGAGATGCAGGTGGGCGAAGCGGCAGGCCAACCCGCCCCCGCTCGCGCCGCGCCGCCCGCGCCCACGCCGTCGCGCGCGCCTGTCGGCATCGGCAGCGACGACTTCTTCGCGGCAACGACCGAGGAAGCGCCTCCGACGCCGCGCCCTGCAGACCTGCCCAACCCGTTCGAGCAGCCCGAGGCCGGCGCCTTCCGGGCCTATGAGCGAAGCGACGCAGCGGAAAGAACTCCGCCCGCCTTCGACGATCCGTTCAGCCTCGATCCCGTGCCGACGCCCGCTTCGACAAAGGGCGTCGACGAGCGGAGCGCCACGTCGACATTCTCCGATCCCTTCGCGCCGGACACTGGCATGGCGGCGGCGCCGTCCCGTCCGGCGCCTTCTCCGGCAGAGTTCGACGACGGGTTCGCCATGGAGCCGGCAACGCCCGCCGCTCGCCCGGAAGAGCGACGCGCACCCGCGGCAAGGTCGCCCTCACCGGCGCCATGGGACTTGCCGGTGCAACCGGCCGCGCCAAGTCCGCCGGCTCGTGCGCCGCAGCCAAAACCGGGCCGGCCGCAGGCACACGCCGCCCCGTCCGATTTGGAGCTGCGGGCCGCCTTCATGCGCGGCATGGGCCTGGACGACGCGGAAGCCTCCGACCGCGATCCGGTCGCCGAGATGGAGAGGCTCGGCCGGCAGTACCGCATGATGATGGAAGGGCTGATGCAGCTCCTGCGCAAGCGGGCCGAGGAGAAGGGCAATGCCCGCCTCGAGCAGACGGTCGTGGGTGCCTCCGAGGTCAATCCGCTGAAATTCCTGCCCACCGTCGACGACGCGCTTGCCACCATCCTGGCCGAGCGCAGCGCCGGCTTCCTCAACGGCGATGCGGCGATCCAGGACGCCGTCCGCGACCTCGCCCACCACCATGTGCGGGCCTGGCGCGGCCTGCAGGGCGCGCTGCGGCGGATGATCGACCGCTTCGACCCGGCCGCGCTCGAGGAGGAGCTGAAGTCGAGTTCGTCGCTGGAGACGCTGCTTGCCGGCGGGCGCGGCGCCAAGCTCTGGGAGCTCTACAAGAAACGCCATCGCGAGATCGCCGTGAGCGCGGAAACCCGCTTCATGGGCGAAATCGGCGCCGATTTCCGCAACGCCTATGAAGAGGAGTGACGCATGATCGACCGGCGCGACTTCATTCTTGCCCTCGGTGCCACCGGACTGGTGGCCGCCTGCCAAAGCGGGCCGCCCAAGCCTTCCACGGTCACCATCAACATGAGCGGCCAAGCCGGCATGAACCCCGGGCCCGACGGCAGCGACCGGCCCGTGACGGTTCTCGTCCTGCGCCTGAAGAGCACCGGAAAATTCAATTCGGCCGACTATTTCGCCCTCCAGGGCGACGCCGCCGCGGCGCTTGCCGGCGACCTGCTCGGCTCCGACCAGATCGCGGTGGGGCCCGGCAAGCCGGCCTCGAAGACGATCACGGTCGAGCCGGAGGCGACGGCGCTGGGCTTCGTCGCGCTCGTCCGCGAGCCCACCGGCCGGACATGGCGGACGACGAAGTCGGTGTCGCCCGGGTCGACGCTCACGATACCCGTGACGCTCGGCAAGGGAGGCATTTCGGCCTAGCCGGAGACGTGGGATTGTCGATGCAGAGAGTTGCCGCATGACCGACGCAAACAGGGTTCTGTGGTCCGAAGGGCTGTTCCTCAGGACGCAGCATTTCCAGCAGCAGGACCGTTTCTTCGAAACGACGGTGCGCGGCGCCCTCCAGGCCGGGCAGCTCCACACCTTCGGCTTCCGTTCGCTGACGCTCGACCCTGCCCTGCTGGAAGCCGGGCAGGTCGCGGTGCTGACCGCGCGCGGCATCTTCCCGGACGGCACGCCCTTCGCCATACCCGAGACGATGGATCCGCCGCGGCCGCTCGCCATCACCGCCGAGATGGGCGTCGGCCCTGTGCTCGTCGCGCTGCCGCTGGAGCCGCCGGGCGGGGTCGGCTTCGACCCGGCGCATACGGAGACGTCCGGCGCGCGCTATCGCGGGCGGATCGTCACCGTCCGCGATGCGGTGCAGGGAGGGGCCGATCCCGAGGAGATCGAGATCGCCAGGCCGGAGGCGCTGCTTTTGCCGCCCGGCAAGTCGGTCGGCGGCTACACGGCGCTGCCGGTGACCGAGGTCCGGGGACTGAGGGCCGACGGCGGCGTTGCCATAGACGAAACGTTCCTGCCGCCGACTCTCGCGACGGGGGCGGTCGCCTGGTATGCGCAACTGCTGCTGGAGGTCATCACCGGGCTCGACCAGATCGCCGAGGCGCATGCCAAGATGGTGCTCGGCGGGCCTGGCCGCAGCGTCGAAGACCTGATGATGCTGCATCTCGCCAACGCCGCCCGACCGCGGCTGGCGCACATGCTGGCGCAGGACATCTTCCACCCGGCCGACCTCTTCATGGAGCTGGCGGGCCTGGCGGGCTCGATGGCCACCTTCGGGTCGAGTTCGCGACGCCTGGCGGAACTGCCCGCCTACGACCACATGGCGCCCGGACCGGCCTACCTGGCGCTGGCCGAGACCCTGCGCTCGCTGATCCTCAGCCTGCGCTATGTCGAGCCCAAGTCGCGCGCCCTGCCCGTGATGCGGCACTCCACCAACGTGTGGAAAGTGCGCATCGACAATCCGAAGCTCCTGGTGTCCAGCCGCATCGTCATCCGGGTCGGGTCGGAGCTTTCCGAAGACGCGCTGCGCAAGATCTTCGTCAACCAGGCGACGGTGGGCGCGGCCGGGGATTTCGAGGGGCTGTGGAAGTCGCGCCTGCCCGGCATTCCGCTCAAGCCCCTGCATTCGCAGCCGCGCGAGATCCCCTATGACGGCGACCGGCTGTGCCTCGAACTGGACCAGCGCAGCGAGCACTGGGCCTCGCTGCTCAACGCGCCGGGCTTCGTCATTGGGGTTTCCGGCGTGCTGCCCAGCGAACCCGAGGTCGACTGCTATTCGGTGAACAGGTGACGCGATGAGCCAGGACGATCCTTTCGGCCTGTCGGAGGATCGCGAGCGAACCAGGATACGCATGGTCGCCACGCCGATGCCGCGTGCCGCCGCCGTGCCTGCTGCATCCGCGCCTGCCAGGCGGCTGCGGAACCACCCCAACAAGCTGGTCAATGCATTCTCCGCGCTGCTCGAATTCGCACCGGAGCTGGAGAGCGCGCTGCCGCCCGACAATCCCGAGGCGCTGAGGACGCGCCTGCAAGAGGAACTGGTGCGGGCGCGCGACACGGCAGTGGCCGGCGGATCTTCGCTGGACCGGGCCGACCAGGCGGCCTGGTCGGTCGCGGCCCTGCTCGACGACCTCGCACTCAATACGCCCTGGGGCGGGACAAGCGCCTGGCCGCGCCAGCCGCTGGTGGTGATGCTGCGCGGCGACGTCGATGCCGGGGCGCAGTTCTTCTCGCGGCTGGAGGAGCTCGAGCGCCATCCGAACCGCGACAGGGAGATGCTGGAACTGCAGTATCTCTGCATGGCGCTCGGCTTCCGCGGCAAGTACCGCGTACCCGGGAGGGCCGGCGACCGCTCGCTGAATGCCGTGCGCGTCGCCGCCGCGCGCTTCCTGCGCGACGCGGACGCCGCCGATGCGCCGCTCTCGCCGAACTGGCGGGGCGTGGTCGCCGCCGACGAGCCGCAGCGCTTCACCGTGCCGATCTGGGTGATGGCCGCCTTGGCGGCGGTCGTGGCGACCGGGATCTACGTCGCGCTGCAGATGTCGCTGAGCAACCAGGCGCTGCAGCTGTCGGCGCTGGTGCGGGCGCTACCGCCGGCCGAGCGCGCCGAGCTGCTGCGGTCGACGCCGCAGGCCGAGGCGCCGCCGGTGGAAAAGGTCGACTTCGCGCTCTTGCCCGAATTCCAGGCGGCGGCTCCGGAAGGGCTGCGCCCTGCGCTGAGCGGAACCGAAAGCGTCTCGCTCGCCAAGCTGGTCATCCAGGCCACCAATCCCGAGCTGTTCCAGTCGTCGCGCGCCGAACTGACCGACGGCTTCCAGCCGCTCATCGCCTCGGTCGCCAAGGTGATCCTCGACAACCAGGAACTGATCGGCAACGTCACGGTCGTCGGCCATACCGACGGCATCCCGCTCCAGCGCAGCAATCCGCTGTCGACCAATCAGCGCCTGTCGGAGGCGCGCGCCGAGACCATCGCCGATCTCCTCGTCCACAACGGCGTGCCCGCCGAGCGCGTCAAATCGGAGGGACGCGCCGCCACCGATCCGGTCGCCGACGACGCCACGCGCGAAGGCCGCGCGCTCAACCGCCGCGTCGAAGTGCTGGTCGAAAAGAGGCTGTGACAGATGTTCATCCTGCGCTTCCTCTGGTCGGTCCTGACGTCGCGGTGGCTCTGGACGTTCATCGGCCTGGCGCTGCTTTCCGCCATCATCTGGGTGTTCGGCCCCATCGTCCAGATCGGCCGGAGCGCGCCCTTCGCCTCGGAGACCGTGCGCATCGGCATGATTGCGGGGCTGGTCATCCTGTGGCTGATCTGGCTGATCGTGGCGCAGCGGCGCGCCATCCTGGCCAACCGGGTGTTCGTGGCCGAAATCGCCGCAGCACCCGCCGAAAAGCCGCTGACGCCCCAGGAGGAAAGCGTCGCCGCCGTCGGCGCCAGGTTCCAGGGGCTGATGGACGAGCTCAAGCGCCGCAAGCTGGGCGGCCGCAAGCTGCTGCGCGACATGCCGTGGTACGTGATCGTCGGCCCCCCTGCCACCGGCAAGACCACGGCGCTGCGGCAATCTGGCCTGAGCTTCCCCATAGACCTCGGCGACGACCTGCACGGGGTGGGCGGCACGCGCAACTGCGACTGGTTCTTCGCCGAGAACGCGGTGCTGATCGACACCGCCGGCCGCTACGTGCAGCAGGAGAGCCAGCCGGACGTCGACGCCGCCGAATGGCTCGGCTTCCTCGACCTGCTGAAGAAGCATCGCGGCCGCCGCGCGCTCAACGGCGTGATCGTGGCGCTGTCGGTCGATGCCTTCTCGGAGGGCGACGAGGCGGTCAAGGCGCATGGCCGCAAGATCCGCCGGCGGCTGGCCGAACTCAACGAGCGGCTCGAAATTCGCCTGCCGGTCTATCTGATGCTGACCAAGGCGGACCTCATCAAGGGGTTCGAGCCCTTCTTCGACGGGCTTTCGACCGCAGCCCGCGAGCAGGTCTGGGGCACGACCTACGCGCCCGACGCCCGCGTCGACGGCAACATGGTCGCGCAGGGCATATCCGCCCTTGGCGGCGAGCTCGAACGCCGGCTCGTGCCGCGCCTGGAAGAAGAGGACAACCTCGCCGCGCGGGCGGAGATGTTCAGGTTTCCCGCGCAACTGCAAAGCCTGTCCGATCCGGTCAGGCTGCTGGTCGAGACGATCTTCGGCGAAAGCCGCTATGAGGACAGCGCCTGGCTGCGCGGCGTCTACCTGACCTCGGCAACCCAGGAAGGCGCCCCGATCGACCGGCTCACGGCAGCACTTTCAGCCTCGTTCGGCCTGCCGCAGCGGCGCATGATGTCCTCGCCCCGGGTCGAGAAGCGCAGCTTCTTCCTGAAGAACCTGCTCACCGAGGTGATCTTCAAGGAAGCCGGGCTGGGCACCTTCGATCCGCTGGCGCAGCGCCGCCGGACATGGATCTGGCGCGGGGCCGCGGCTGCCTCGGTCGCCGCCGCCCTGATCGCGGCGCTGGTGTTCGGGCTGTCCTACTACGACAGCCGCAACGCGATTTCGGCGCAGGCGGGCCAGTTCGAGGCGCTGCAGGGGCCGCTGGCGCCGATGGCGGCGAGCCCTGCCCCCGTCGACACGCCCGACATCGACGTGGCGCTTGCGGCGATGACGGAGGTGGCCAATGCCCGGACCGCGCCGCCCGGCGGCGCCCGCGACTTCATCGGACCGAGCGCCTCCCCCGAGTTGCTGCGGGCACAGACGGACGCCTACGACCACGCCCTGCGCAACATACTGGAGCCGCGCATGGTGGCGCTGCTCGAAACCACGATGTGGCGGCAGGTTCGCGACCCCGAATTCATGCTGGGTGCGCTCAAGACCTACCGGATGATGACGGGCCTGTCGCAGATGGACACGGACTTCGCGCAGGACTGGTGGGTCAACCAATTGCCGGACTATGCGCCGGTCGCCCCCTTCCCGACCCCGGACGCGGAGGAGCACCAGCTCGCCGCGATCCGCCGCATGGCCGTCGACGTGAGCTACGTCGCCCCCGACCAGGCGCTCGTCGGCGAGGCGCTGAAGAGCGTGTGCACCATTTCGCTGCCCGCCCGCGCCTACAAGCAGCTGCTGGGCGACCCGGCGGTGGCCGAGCTGAAGGAGTGGATACCGGCCAATTTCGCCGGCCCGAACGGCTCCAAGGTGTTCGCCCGCCGCTCGGACAAGACCCTGCGCATGGGAGTGTCAGGGGCCTTCACCTATGCCGGCTTCCACGACGTCATCCTCGACAGGCTGGAGGACGTCGCGGCCCAGGCCGCGCTCGACCGTGCGGTGTTCGCCGGCGGCTGCGAGGAGAATGCCGAGACGTCGGTGTCGGCGCTCTCGCAGGACATCCTCAAACTCTACTACGAGGACTTCATCGCCCAGTGGGACAGCATGCTGCGCGACATCCGGCTCGCGCCGCTGACCGACCTCAACGTCGCCAGCGAGAACCTGAAGGACCTGTCGAGCGCGGATTCGGCGCTCAAGCGGCTGGTCACCGCCGTCGTGCGCGAGACCGACCTGACCCGCACGGACGAGGAGGAGCCGGCCGACAACAAGGCGGGCTCGAAAGGCGCGTCCAAGCTCCTGGGCAAGCTCGGCAAGGTCGGCAAGCTCGCCAAGGCAGGCGCAAAGCTCCTGCCGCGCGCCGGCTCGGCGGACGAGGTGGACATGACCGGCACGCTGGTCGCCGAGCACTTCAAGCCGCTCAAGGGCGCAGTCGCCGAGGTCGACGGGCAGCCACCGGCGCTGGACTCGGCCGTCGTGGCGCTGACCGCGCTTTCCAACGTGCTGCAGACGGTGACCGCCAGCCCCGACCCGCAGGACGCGATCAAGAAGCAGGGCGGCCTGGCCGAACTCACCGGCGCGGTGGCAAGGCAGGCGCAGATATTGCCGGACCCGATCGACGACTGGCTCGGCGGCATCGCCGGCGACACCAGCGGCCTCACCGAAAGGGCCGTGACCTCCGAGCTCAACGCCATCTGGCGCGCCGACATCCTGCCCTTCTGCCAGGCGGCGCTGACCGACCGCTACCCGTTCAGCCCCAACAGCGCCGTCGACGTCAATGTGCGCGACTTCGCCCGCCTGTTCGGGCCCGGCGGGCTGATCGACAGCTTCACCAACGACCATCTGATCAGCTACGTCGACACGGCCAGGCAGCCGTGGACATGGCGTGCCGACTTCGGCCTCGATTCCGCGGCACTCGCCGCCTTCGAGCAGGCGCGGCGGATCCGCGACGACCTCTTTCCCGGCGGCACCGGGCCGGTGATGAGCTTTACGCTTGAGCCCAAGGATCTGTCGCCGAGCGTGGTGCGCGTCACGCTCAATCTCGATGGCCAGAACCTCGTCTATTCGAACAACGCCACGCGGCCGCAGCCGATGACCTGGCCGGGCAAGGACGGCACGGGCACGATCTCGCTGGCTTTCCAGCCGATCGACGGTTCGCCGGAGGTGATCGTCAACGAGACCGGCAGCTGGGCGTGGCTCAGGATGCTGAGCAACGGCCGCTTCTCCGGCACGGCCCTGCCCGACGTCTACAACCTTCGCCTCGGGGCGAAGAACTTCTACGCAGATTTCGAGCTCAAGGCGGCAAGCGTCGAGAACCCCTACAATCTGCAGATGTTCAAGAGGTTCACATGCCCGCCGCAGCTGTGACCACGGGCTTCTTCGGCAAGATTCCGGCGACGGGGGACTTCGTTTCCTGGAACCTGCCGCGCAGCTTCGTCGACCGCTGGGACCGCTGGATGTCGATGGAACTCCGGGCCCGTCCCGACGAGGGCGAACTCGACCCGCGCGTGTGGCGCTTCACGGTGCCGGCCGGCATCTTCTGCGACCAGCCTGGCGCCGGCGCGTGGCGGATGAGCGAGGATCGCGCAGGGCGCAGATATCCGTTCGCGATCGCCGCCGTCGGGCACGCGCCACGCAAGGACGAGGCATGGTTCGACAAGGTCGCCGCAATCGCGGGTGATGCAGTATCGCGCTACTGGACGAGCGCCATGATCGCAGAACGGCTCGGCGCCGTTCCGCTGCCGGCCGCCGGCGACGCGGAACCGGGCATCGTCTTCTGGTGCGAGGGCTGGCACGTCCACGAATGCCATTTCCGGGATATCCATGACCTTGCCGACAACGGCCTGCCGGCCATGCGCACGGTGCCCCTGCCGGCGGAGGAAGGCTGATCATGGCGATCACCGTCTTTGCCGAGAACATGGGCTTCTTCCACAAGGGCAGCAACGGCAAGGGCATTGCACCCGGCGATGTCTGCCTGTCGCCGCCGTCGCCGCCTGCGGGCCCGGTGCCGGTGCCCTATGTCAACATGCTGTCCTCTTCCGACCTGTCCAATGGCACCAAGAGCGTCAAGATCGACGGCGAGCCGACGGCGATCGAGAATTCCTCGGAGATTTCGACGAGCACCGGCAACGAGCCGGCGACGCAGGGCCTCGGCGCCGGCGTCATCACCCACAAGATCAAGGGCAAGGGCGTCTTCAAGCTGTGGTCGTTCACGGTCAAGGCGGAGGGCAAGGGTGTCGACCGCCACGGCGACATGATGGCCCAGAACACGGCCAGCGACATACCCAACTGCATCGACCAGACGGCGATCAACACCTTCAAGGCGCTGCTGAGGCGCAAGGGCATCGCGCCCGGCCCGTGCCCGAGCAAGCCCTATGACGCAGACGTCCACCGGCCGGACAAGGACCCCTCCCCGGCCCAGAAGAAGGCGGTGCGCAACAAGCCATGCTGGGAATGCAAGCGAGACGACAAACGTGTCTCGCGCGCCCACTGGCGCACCGAGCGGTCGAGCACCGGAGCGATCGTGCGCTACGAGGACCCGGTCCACGGAAAGGACATGGCGCGCGGCAAGGGCCATATGACCCACGACCACCAACCGCCGCTGTGCGTGGCCTGGGCGCTTGGCGGGTGCAACATGAAGCTTGCGGATTTCAAGAAGTATTTCGAACGGGCAAGCAGGGTCAAACCTCACTGCGAAGCGCATTACCGCAGCCAGGGAAGCCAGGCGGACGCCTATGCGGCGACGCTTTGAGGGGGCTGGCCATGATTGCGATTGCCAAGAGCTACAACGACATCCAGCAACGCTATATCGCCGAACTGCGCGCGGCCCTGCCCGAGATCAGGGCCTGGTGGAGCGGCGTCGTCGCGGCGGAGGGCTATGATGCGGCCTCGCTGACCTGGCCGACCGGAATTTCCGGACATCCGCGCTTCCTGCACGTCTTCCGAAAGTTCTATTTCGAGATCGAGAACCTGAACCGGAAGAACGAGCACGAATTCGTCGAAGCAGCGGAGAAGGCGCCGGAGGAGAAATGGGGCGTTGACGACATCGGCGACAGCCCCCGCTATGCCGGCCACATAGATCTGCTCATCGACGACATTCCCAGCAAGGCGCCCGACCTGGTCGAGGTCGTCAACGGTTTCGTGTTCGTGCCCGTCGGGCTAGACCAGGACGACGAGATCACCTGATGTCGCTGATCACCTTCTTCGAAACGGAACGCGGCATCCACCGCCTTTTGCGCCAGCCGGGCCATGTCGAGCCCAGGGACGCGAAGGTCGCGGCCCGCAAGCTCGGCGAGAGTTCCGAGCGTCACCAGGCGCTTTTCGACGGGTACCGGGACGATATCCGGACCGCCTACGAGATCGCGGCGCGCTGGTGGGCCAACACGGTCGCCGCGCAGCTGCAACTGGGCCTCAGCCGCGACGCAGCGATCCGCGAAGCCTTCATGAAGCGAGCCGCGGGCGCTGCCGCGCACGGCAACGTGATCTGGATCGTGCGCAACTACTGGCTCGATTGCTGCGAGGTCAACAAGGAGACCGGCAGCGTCGTCTATCCCGAAACCCTGCTGCTGCAATGGCTGGTCGACGCCGAGGAAGATGAATTGGTACGCCTGATCGCCTGCATGCCCTATTGGCCGATCGGCATGGACGCGAACGGCGCGTGGTGCTGAGCCATGAGCTTCGCTGTCTGGCTGGAGAATCGCACCCCCTTTTCAGTCGACTCCTATGCGCTGCCGGACGCGGACGGCCAGGAGGTCTTCCTGGGGCTTTTCTCGGCGAGCTTCAGGGGGGCGGACGAAACGAGCCCCCTGGAACCGGCCGAGGACCAGGTGCCGGTGACGCTCAGCGACGTGTTCTTCGGCGATCCCGCCTGTTCATCGACGCGCTATGAGGCCGACATCGCGGTGGTGAAGCCCGGCATCGACGTCATCGTCAACGGCACGGCATATGCGCCGAACGGCAAGCCGGTTCGCGAAATGCAGGCGGGTGTGAAATTCGGACCGCTGCAGAAGGTGCTCAACGTCGTCGGCGACCGCATCTACGACGCCGGCAGCTACAGCGCCCCGCATCCGTTCGCACGGATGCCCATCGTCTACGAGCGCGCCTATGGCGGAACCACCGCCGACCAGAAGACCGATCCGCGCAATCCGCTGGGCGTGGGTTTCGCCCATGCCCGCTCGGCCGATCCGGCGGTCAGGACGCAGGCGCCGAACATAACCTACCCGGCCGAGCCGTTCACGAGCCCCTCGGACAAGCCGCGGCCGGCGGGTTTCGGGGCGCTGGGGCGCGGGTGGCAGCCGCGCCTGCCGCTGGCGGGGACCTACGACCAGGCCTGGATGGACGCGCAGTGGCCACTGCCGCCGAAGGACTTCGACCCGCGCTACAATCTCGCGGCGCCGGCCGACCAGCAGCTTCCGCATCTGAACGGCGGCGAGCAGGCCACCCTGATCGGGCTCACCCCCGGCGGCCGCTGGAGCTTCAGGCTGCCGCGCGTGGTGGCGCCCATCCGCCTGATCTTCGAGGACCGCGTCGAGGACCAGGTCTTCAGGCCGGACACGATCATCATCGAGCCGGACATGTTGCGGGTGACGCTGAAGGCGCGGGTGGCCGTGACGACGCGGCGCAACCGGCCGGCGCTGCGCGAAATCGTCTTCGGCCATGTCACGCCGGCGCTGATCGCGGCCAAGCTCAAGGGCAAGGACTATATCGCGCTGCGCGGGACAGACGGCACCATCACCGACCGTCCGGCCTGGCTGCCATGAAGCGGCCGACTTATGTCTGCGGCGGCGGTGCCGTGACGCCCGCCGGCCTGAACCGGAGGCAAACGCTGGCCGCGATCCGCGCCGGGATTTCCGCCTTCGAAGAATACCTGCTGGAAGAGCCGATGGGGGAGACGCAGATCGTCTCGCGCATTCCCACCCACTGGTCGCTGAGGAGCACGGACTGGGACTGGCTGGTGAACATGGCGGCGCGCGCCATCACGGATGCGCTTGCGTCGGAGGCGGACCCGCGCTCCAGCGTGCTGATGCTGGCCTTGCCGGAGCAGTTCAGGAACCATGCGGCGTTCGAGGAACGCGATCCCTCGGGCTTCCTGGATGCGGTCGCGCGCGCGTGCGGCGGCCCGTTCCACCCAGCGTCGCGCGCCATCGACGGCGGTGCCGCAGCGAGCATCGGCGTGATTGGCCAGATGGCCGAGATCCTCGCCCAGCCCGGCGTCGAGCGCGTCCTGCTCGGCGGCGTCGACAGCCTGGTCAACGACAGGGACATCGACCGGCTTGCCCAGGCGGGACGCCTCAAAGGCTCCGACAATGCCCAGGGGCTGGTTCCGGGAGAGGCCGCAGCCTTCGTCTGCCTGCAATCGCGGCCTGAGCCGAAGTCGCCGGGCCTCGCCGCCATTCACGGTGCCGGATTCATCCCGGAGGCCGATTCCGTCCTGACGGAACGCTTCAGCCAGGGCAAGGCGCTGCTCGGCTCGCTTCGGGCCGCGCTGAACGGGACCGGGAACGGGCCGCGCGAACCCGATATCGTCTTTGTGGTCAGCAACGGAAATGGCGAGCGCTACAGCGGCTGGGAAGCAAACATCGCGCGGTCGCGTTTCTACCGGACGCGGCGCGAGATCCTGCCCATCGCCTACCCCGCCATGACCGTCGGCGAGACGGGTGCCGCCGGTGGAGCACTCGCCCTGCTGGTCGCGGCCGACAGCTTCACCGCAGGCTATGCGCCCGGTCCGGTCGCCATGTGCGAGGTCGCGTCCGAAGCCGGATTCCGCGCCGCGGCATTGGTCAGCCAGGTCAGGTCCGGCTGACCTACATCCAGGCGGGGAAGCGCCGCGTGCGCCGCCAGTCGGCCAGGGCAAGGCCGGGGTTCTCGAGAGCGGCGCGGAGAGCGTCGAGCCGCTGTCTGCGCATCGAGCGGAACGGGGCATGCCTGGCCGGTCCCCGCCCCTCGTCCCACCACCTGTCCGCACGGTCGGCCACGGCAAGCGGCGTCTCCTCGATCTCGGCGAAACCGTCGCCAAGCGGCGCGGGATCGACGGTGAAGACGTCGGTGTCGTTGAAATCGACCTCGAACAGGTCGCGCCAGGCGAGGCCCGCGGCCCAGGCGGACTGAGGCTCGCGCATGCGTTCGATCAGCCATGGCACCACCGACCTGTCGCCTAACACGCCGATGGCTGCTATGGCCGGCTGGCGCGAGGTCGGCGCGGTCAGGCAGTTCTGGAGCCAGGATCTGGCGGCCGTACGCGACGAGGCGAGCAGGCGCATGTCGAGCACCTCGGCCGAGGCAACGCCTGTCGTAGCGAGCAGTTCGTCCAGAACCGGCAGCGCCATGTGGCCGGCGCCGAGAAGGCATGCTGCAACCGAGGCCGCCTGCCGCTCCCGTGGCTGGTCGGCGGCCAGGCGCTCGCAGACTGCAGCGACCAGATCGCGGCGGCGCATCGCGCCGGCCAGGCGCAGCGCCCGGATCCGGACCTCGGTCTGGCCGTTCGCGATGAGGTCGCCGAGCCTTGGCCCGGGATCGGCACGGTAATGCCAGAGTGCCGCGAGGCCGATGCATTTGAGCATCGTTTCGCGGCTATCGACCCATTTGGCGACGAAGGGCCGGAGTTGTTCGCGCGGCGTTCGCGCTATGGCGCCGGACATGCCCGTGGTGCCGGCCTCGCCCAGCGACGCTGCCGCCTCGATCACCTCGGCAAGCGGCTTTTCCGAGCCCCAATGGAGCGCCAGGCAGGCCATGACGAAAAGTTCCGGGGCTTCCGGATAGTCGGAGAAACGCGCCTTCGCCATGTCCCATGCGGCCTCGCCCGAGGCGAACAGGCCCTCGAGATTGGCATCCAGCCGCTGGTCGATGCGGCCGATGTCGGCTTCGCCCAGAAGCGGCCCGTCGATCTCCCGCCGCCGCCGCGACCAGAGGAAGGCCGCATCCTCGGCGTGCTGCTCGACGATTGCCGGGATCGTGGCGAGGCGCTGCATCGGCTCGGCTAATTCAGGTGGACGGCCGCCCCACGGATGCGGTTCGTGCCCGTCGCATGGCTGTTGAGCTGGGTGCCGCGGATGGAGATACGCCCGTTCTTCTCGAGGATGATGGATGCCAGGCCGCATCTGAGTTCGATGCGGTCTCGCGCGTTCAGGATCACCGTGTCGCCGTCGCGCAGCGCCTCGACCGTTTGCGGATCGCGGCGCGGATCGACGATCCGTCCGACCACGAGCGGCCGGGAGGGGTCGCCCGCCTCGAACAGCAGCGCCACTTCCGAGCCGACGGCGGAGCCGTCGAGGGCGGCGAGACTGCGCGCCTTGAGCGCCTTGTCGCTGGGGTTGCCCACAAAGACCACGAGCGGCTGGTCGCCGTCGAAGCCGATCAAAAGCCCGATGACCACGCCGTCAATTCGCTCCACAACGTCCATCGTCCGGCCCTCAATTGTTGTGAACACTGCTGCCCTTGATCTTGGTCTTGCCGTCGGCCTTGACGTCGATGTCGCCGCTGCCGTCGAGCCTGATGTCCTTGCCCTTGGCGCTGATCGTGCCGTCCTTCTTGAGCACGATGCTGGCGTCGCCGCATTTCAGCGTGATCTCGTCTGCCGCCTCGATGTAGAGCTTCTTGCCGAACTTCATGACGCCGTCTTCGCCGACATTGACGGTGCTCGCCTTGGCGACTTTCAGCGAATAGCCGCCGCCGACCTCGATGCCCTCGTCCGCCGCGATCCTGGCCAGGCGTGCCTTGCCGACCTGCGAGGAGTGGCCGCCGCCCACGGTGAAGCTCTGGTCGGCGCCGATCGTCACCTCCTGGCTGGCGGCGACGGTCCATTTGTCGGAAGCGCCGATCTGGTGGCTCTGGCCCGAGCCGACGCTTACCGAGCGGGTCGCGCCGATGGTGTTGGTCTGCGCAGCACCGACGCTGCGCGTCTCGGTCGCGCCCACGGTGTCGACGCGGGCGGCGCCCACGGTGATCGCCTGGGCGATTGCCACCGTCTGCGCATGATTGGCACCGATGGTCTCGGTCGAATTGGAGCCGATGCTGATGGTCTCGTTGGAGCCGACGGTCAGCGATCGGTTCTTGCCAACGGTCTCGGTATCGTTCGAGCCGATGTCGGTCTTCTGGTCGACGCCGACCTTGACGGTCTTGTTGTTGCCGACGTCCTCATCGAGATTATGGCCGACGGAATGCTTGGCGTCGTGATCGATGCGGTCGGACTGGTCGTGCTGCACGAGCTTGGTGCGATCATGCTTGATCAGCAGCTTGTGGTCCTTCTGCGCCTGGAAATTGACCAGTTCGGAGCCTGCCTTGTCCTCGAACATCAGCTCGTTGTAGCCGCCTCCGCCCTTCGATGAGTCGGACTTCCAGCCCGACTGCGTGGCGTTGCCGGGCAGGCCATAGGGCGGCATCTGGGCGGCGTTGTAAACGCGGCCGGTGATGATGGGCCAATCCGGATCGCCCTCGATGAAGTCGACGATCACCTCCTGGCCGATGCGCGGGATCTGGATGAACCCCCAACTGCTGCCGGCCCAGGTCTGCGACACGCGCACGAAGCAGGAGCTGTTCTGGTCCTTCTTGCCCTCGCGGTCCCAGTGGAACTGCACCTTCACGCGGGCATATTTGTCGGTGAATATCTCCTCGCCCGACGGACCGACCACGGTCGCCGTCTGCGGCCCGCGCATGATCGGGCGCGGCGTGATCCGCGGCGGCCGGTAAGGCAGGCTCGTCGGCGCCACGCCCAGAACCACCGTGAAATTCTCTCCCTCGGTATCGATGCCTGCCCGGTAGTTCGGATCGAACAGCCGGTACTCCGCGCTCAGCACCAGATATTCCTGGTTTTGGTCGTCGCGCGGGAAGTTTTCCAGCTTGAAGGTGCAGCCGGACAAGAGTCCGCGCACAGTGCCGGCGGCGGCAATGCGCTGGTGGACCGCCTGCAATTCCTCGCGGCGGAGCAAGGCGATGGCGTCGCCGCGGCCGACGTCGAGATGGGCGCCGGGCTGCCGGTAATGCTCGCCCGAGGCAAGCTTGTGGCCGAAAGCCTGCTCGGACTTGGCCATCAGGTCGGCGCCGGGCTTCTGGAAGTCATAGTCGGTATGGGCGTAGGCGCCGGGCCGGACGGAGCTGCCGGGCACCCATTCGGTGATGTATTCGACGTCGCGACGCGACGCCTGACCCTCGAAGTGGTAGGGAACCTTTTCGTAGCCGGGCGACGGCTTTAGCTTGCTCATGGCGTCGGCGAGGATCAGCTTGTGCTCGCCGTCGCCGTGCTCGAAGAAATACATGACGCCCTCGTGTTCGAGCAGACGTTGCACGAAATCGAGGTCGCTCTCGTCGTACTGGACGCAATATTCGCGCGAGGGGTAGGAGCCCTGCAGCCGCTTCTCGAACTTCGCCGCACCGTATTTCGAGAAGATCTTCTCGACGATCTCGATGGCCGTCATGTTCTGGAAGATGCGGCAGTCGGTGGTGTTGCCGAGGAACCAGAGCCACGGCCTGACCATGGCCTCGTAATAGGCCAGCCTATCCTCGATGCGGGTAAGGCGAAATTCCGAGATCAGGCCGCTGAACCAGCGCTTTGGGTCGGACTCGCCTTCGACCGAAACGGCGCCGCCAAGCATCTTCAAAGGATCGATGTCAGGGTCGGGGCTGACGAAGCCGACGATATAGCCGAAACAGCGACTCACCTCGTCCCTGCCGGTGAGATGGGTGAAAGTCAACGTATCGGCGCCAAGGGGTGTCCGGACCACTGTCGCACGATCGTTAGCCATGGCGTCGCGCCTCTCCAGGGACGGCCGGACCTTCCCTGGAAGCTTAGCATAAGTTTATCGGGCGGCCAAAATGCCGCTCGCATGGCACCCGATGCGGCCACCTGAAATGCCGCTGTGCTCGACCGGCCGCAAACTGCTAGAATGAAAAGGAGATTTACAACGAGGCTGCTGGCTACCGGAGATCTGGCGGGCAAATTCGGATGTTCATCAGTCTGACTATCGAGAATGTCGACAGGCTGCCGAACGGCGGGCCGATCAGCTTCAGTTCGAACGGCCGAAGTTTCGAAATCGGCCGCGAGCGGCGCGACTGGAACCTGCCCGATCCAAATCTCTTCATCTCGGGCCTGCATTGCCAGGTGCAATTTGACGGCGGCAGCTTCTGGCTGCACGACGTTTCGCGCAACGGCACCTTCGTCAACGGAACGAGCGAGCGCCTGGTCTCGCCCTACCGCCTGTGCGATGGCGACCGCATCTGGATCGGCCGCTACATCGTCGCCGTGTCGATCGAGGACGACCGGCGGGCAGATGCGGTGGCAGCGGGCGAATGGGCTGGTGCGCCGTACCACGGCGGCGGCGATTTCGGCCCCTCGCCGGCGCCGCAATCCGTCGACCCGTTCTTTGCCCCGCCGGCCGCCCGGCCTGCGCCCCCGGCCAGGGCAATGCCCGCCGCGCCGGCAAGACAGGTGCAGCCGGCGCCACAAAGCACCCCTGCCCGGCCACAAGTCGACGCCACGGAGCTGCTCAGGTTGATCGCGGCGGGCGCCGGCGTGGCGCCGGAGGTGTTCACCCAGCGCGACCCGAAGGACGTGGCGGCCGAAATCGGATCGGTGCTGCGCGCGGTCGTCGACGAGCTTGCCCAGCTGCTCAAGGCGCGCGCGGCGGCGAAGGCCTTGGCCAAGAGCAGCCACCGGACCATGATCGGCGGGGTGGACAACAATCCGCTCAAATTCATTCCGCGTGCGGACGAAATCCTCGAGATCATGTTCGCGCGGCGGCATGCCGGCTATCTCGACGCGCGGCGCAGCATCGAAGATGCCTTCCGCGATCTCAAGTCGCACGAAATCGCCACCTACGCCGCCATGCAGGCCGCGCTGTCGCGGTTGCTCGCAGAGCTTTCGCCGGAGGCGATGGAGCGCAAGGCGCCTCCGTCCTTCGTTTCAAAGAAGGGGCGCGCCTGGGATGCCTATGTGGCGACGTGGGAAGCAAAGGAGGACGCTCACGAAAACGGCATGCTCGACGTCTTCCTTGCCTACTTCGCCGAGGCCTACGCCAAGTCTGCCGGCCACAAGTAGCGCCCCGACACCTTCCAGCGTTGCCGGCCGCCGGCGTGCATGCCCGTTGCATCGCCAAATGCTTGCACTACCATGGTTCCGAGCGGCGGGCCGAAGGAGCGAGGATGGCTCACCTCCGGCGCGTGCGGCCTGCGGGACAACGCCGGCTGCAACGCGTCGCCGCCGCGCGAGAACGGGGTGATCGGCGATGAGTTCGAAGGACGATCCTTCCGGCTCCGGCGGCAGGACCATCGTTCGCTCCGCGCCGCATCGTGCAGCGCGGAGCCCAGGCGACGATCGCCCGCCGGCCGCTCCTTCCGATCCGACCATCTTCTATGCAGCCGGCCCGGCGGCGGAGGGTTCGGGCACGGTGTTTCACGGGCCCGCATTTCATGATGGCAACCGGCGGCGGGGTGAGCGTCCCGAGGCGGAGCGATCGCGGCATTCGTCCTACGACGTATACCAGAGCATCGATTTTCCGGCTTCGAACCCGCTCATCGCAGCAGCGGCACCGCTGCTGATGATGCTCGGCCGCTTGCGCATTGCCGGTCCCGAGGCGGGCGCCGAGGAACTGGGCCGACAGCTGGGCGAACTCGTCGACACCTTCGACCACAGGGCGGCGGAAGCCGATGTCACCGACGAAGACGCCCGCATCGCCAGGTATGCGCTCTGCGAAACCGCCGACGACATCGCGAGCAACCTGCCCGGCATCGGAAAGGACGCCTGGCAGCCGCACAGCCTGCTGTGGCGCTTCTACCAGCTCGAAGCGCCCGGCAACGGCTTCCTGGACGCCCTCAACACCGTGCTCGGCGCTCCGGACGAGCGGTGCGACCTGCTCGAACTGATGCATGCCTGCCTGTCGCTGGGCTTCGAGGGGCCCTATCGCGGCACGGCGCGGGGCGGACAGAGCCTCGAGCCGGTTCGGCAGGACGTGTTCAACGCGCTCCGCTACTTCAAGCCGCGCGACGGAATCGAATTGTCGCCTCGCTGGCAGGGCCTGTCGACGGCTGCGGCGAGGCGTTCCCGGCGGCTGCCCTTGTGGGCGATCGCCGCGGCTACCATCGCTGCCGTCGCCGGCGCATTCTTCTGGATGCGGGCGGAAGTCACCGACGAAGGCGAGGCCCTCGCCGGCCGGCTGCTTGCGCTCACGCCCTCCGTTCCGGTGACCATCGAGCGGGCGACGCCGGCGCCGCCGGCGGAGGAAGAGCCCGCGCCACCCGTCACCTCGCAGATCGAGCGCATCCGCGGCACGCTCGCCCCCGACATCGAAAGCGGCGCGCTGAAGGTCGATCCCAGGGGGGACTTCATCATAGTGGCCATCGACAACCGGCTGCTGTTCGAGCCCGGCGGCGCCGACACGAAGCCGGAATTCGGGCCGGTGGCGGGGCGGATCGGTGCTGCGCTGCAGTCCGAACAGGGACCGATCCGCATCGTCGGGCACACCGACAATCTGCGGCCGGGGCGGACGAGCCCGTTCAAATCCAACTACGACCTCTCGGTCGCCCGCGCGCAGGCGGTGGCGGCATTGCTCGCGCCGCTCGTCGGCGACCCGTCGCGCATTGCGGTCGAGGGCAAGGGCGAAGACGAGCCGATCGCGGACAACGCCTTGTCGGAGGGCCGGGCCAAGAATCGGCGCGTCGACGTCATGATCCGCAGGGAGACCAGCCAGTGAGCGCGCGCCGCAGCCCGAAGGCACAGGCGCCCGCGAACTGGCTGATGCCGGCGATCAGCATGCTTGCTCTCGCTGCCCTCGCCGCAGCCGTCTGGTATGCGGGGCCGCTGATCGGTTTCGGCGAAGCGCGACCGCTCGGCTCGGCGTGGGTGCGCCTTTTGCTCATCGGCGCGGCGATCGCCTTGCTGGGCGCCTACCGGCTGTTTCGCCTGTTCAGGGCTCGCGAGGCGCAGCGTGCGCTGGAAGCGGCGGCTTCGCGCACTTCCGATGTCGAAGGCGATGCGCGAGCGCTGGAAAGGGGCATGCAGGATGCCATCGCGAAGCTGAAGCGGGCCAGCGGCAGGAGCAACTTCCTCTACGAGGTCCCATGGTATCTCGTCATCGGTCCCCCGGCGGTGGGCAAGACGACCGCGCTGGTCAATTCCGGACTGAATTTTCCCCTGGCGGTGTCCGGCACGGCCCAGCCGGTGCCCGGCGTCGGCGGCACGCGCAACTGCGACTGGTGGTTCACCGACAGCGCCGTGCTGATCGACACCGCCGGGCGCTACGCAACGCAGGATTCCGATCCGGAGCGCGATCGCGGCGACTGGCTGGCCTTCCTGTCGCTGCTCAAGCAGCACCGCGCCGTGCAGCCGATCAACGGCGTCATCGTCGCCATCAGCCTCTCCGACCTGATGCTCGCCGGCGGCCAGGAAGCGGAGGCTCGCGCGATCGAGATCAGAAACCGCCTGCAGGAAATGGGCGACACGCTGAAGATCAGCTTCCCGGTCTATGTGCTCTTCACCAAGGCCGACCTGATCGCCGGGTTCATGGACTATTTCGGCGATTTTGACGAGCGACGCAGGCAAGCGGTGTGGGGGGCGACCTTCCAGGGCGCCGAGCGATCGAGAAGCCTGCCCGGCGACGTGCCGGGCGAGTTCCGTGCGCTCGTCCAGCGCCTCGGGGAAGAGCTGCCGGACCGGCTGCAGGACGAGGCCGATCCGGTGTCGCGGATCGCGATCTTCGGCTTTCCGGCGCAGTTCGCCTCGCTCGAACCGAACTGCAGTGACTTCCTCGCGACTGTCTTTGCGAACGGGCAGCAGGCCGGCGCCATCCTGCGCGGCTTCTATTTCTCCTCGGGCACCCAGGAGGGCACGCCGATCGACCGCGTGCTGGGGGCGATGGAAAGAGGCTTCGCCGACGCGCCGCGGCCGCAGCTCTCCGGGACGGGCAAGAGTTTTTTCCTGCACGACCTGCTCGCCAAGGTGGTCTTCGGCGAGTCCGGCTGGGTGTCGTTCGATGGTTCGGCCGACAGGCGCGCGCGACTCGGGCGCTCGTTTGCCATCGGCGGGATCGCGATTGCGGCATTGGCAGCGCTCGGGGTTCTGGGGGCAAGCTTCAAGGCCAATCGCGACCTGATCCAACGCACCGAGCAGGCGACGGAGCAGTTCAAGGCTACCGCCGAGGCCCAGCTTGCGGCTGCAACCGTGGCGGATGCGGACATGGGCACGGTGATCGACGCGCTGGAGGCCGTCCGCAATCTTCCCGTCGGCTACGAGACCCGCGAGCAGGCCGTACCGGCGCGGGAAACGCTCGGCCTCAGCCAGCGCGAGCGGCTGCAGTCCGCCTCGGTGAGCGCCTACAGGCAGGCGCTGGAGCGCTTGTTCCGGCCCAGGCTGCTCGTCCATCTGGAGCAAATCATCGCCGAGCGGATGAACGATCCCGCCGCGCTCTACGAGCCGCTGAAGACCTACCTGATGCTGGGCGGCAGCGCGCCCCGCAACGACGACGAGGCGGTGGTCGCGTGGCTGACCAGCGACTGGGAACGGAACCTCTATCCCGGCCCGCAGAACCGCGACGGCCGGATGGCGCTCGAACGGCACCTTCGCGCCATGCTGGCGCTCGACGATGCCTATGGCCCGTCGGTCGCGCTCGACCGGCAGCTGGTGGAGGCGGCGCAGCGTTCGCTCGGTCGGATGACGGTGGCCGACCGGGCCGCGGCGCTGCTCCAGGCTTCGACGTCGGCGAAGGTGCCGGAGGATTTTTCCGTTTCGAGCCGCAGCGGCCCGGAGGCCTCGCTGGTGTTCGAGACCGTCGACGGCAGCAATTTCGCCGGCCTGCGCGTCCCGGGCATCTACACCTATGCCGGCTTCCACGACGTCTACCTCGAGCAACTCTCCGGCATCGCCGGGCAGCTTCAGGACGACGGCTGGGTGATTGGTGCGGGCGGCGAGCAGGGCGACATCGAACGGGACCTCTTGCGGCTCGGCCCGGAGCTTCTCGATCGCTACAGCGCCGACTTCGCCAAGGCCTGGAACGACGTCCTCGACCGGCTGAAATTCAAGCCACTGGCCGCAGACAAGCCTGACTACCTGGCGCTGTCGGCGGCGGGCGCGCCCAACTCGCCGCTCGCACAGCTGTTCGAGGCGATCGCCCGGGAAACCGCCCTGACCCGCAACGCGCCAGCCATGGACGCGGCGCGCGTCGAGGGTCTGGCCCGCATCGGCATCGAGGTCGCCGGTCAGAAGTCGGCGAACCGTGCCGGCACTGCTGCGCAACCGGGACAGGTGCTGGGCGCCAACATCGAAGCGCAGTTCCGGCCGTTCCAGCTCCTGGTCGATGGCCGCCCGGGGCAGCGGCCCATCGACACCCTGATCCAGAACTTCCGCGCCATCCAGCAGAGCCTTGCGATATCGGCCGCAGCACCTGCCCAGGCCGGCCAGGCGAACGCCAACCTGCGCATGCAGATCTCCAACCTCGGCATCAACGCATCCCGCCTGCCGAAGGCGCTGGCGCGGATGGTCCGCGCTGCCGCCGACGAGTTCGAGGTCGACGTGGCCTCGGCCTCGGTCGCCCAGCTGGACAGCACGCTCAAGGAAACGGTCAGCGCCGCCTGCGACCAGGCCATCGCCAACCGCTTTCCCTTCGCTGCCGGCGCCGCGGACGAGGTGCCGATCGCGGACTTCACCAGGCTTTTCGCCCCCGGCGGCATCATGGACCGTTTTTTTGCCCAGAATCTCGCGCCGCTCGCCGACACCTCTGGGACCGAATGGTCGTGGAGGCAGGATACCCCCACTAGTCGTGGGCTATCGGCAGCGAGCCTGAAGCAGTTCCAGAGGGCTGCCGCGATCAGGGATGCGTTCTTTCCACTCGGCGGATCGATGCCGTCGGTCAACCTCACCTTCACGCCGTTTTCGCTGCACACCGATGCCGACATGGCCCTGCTCGACGTGAACGGCCAGGTCGTGCAGAGCTACCAGAGCGGCAGCACAGCGGGCGTGGTGACATGGCCGGGCAGCATGCAGGCCGGAACGGCCCATCTCAGCCTGACGCCGGAGCTGCCGGGGCGCGAGTCCGCCCTCAAGTTCGAGGGCCCCTGGGCCCTGAAGCGCCTGCTCGACACAGCGACCGCGACGCCGACCGGAGATGACGTCGAGTTGCGCTTCGTGATCGGGGGGCGCGACGTCGCCTATCGGCTGCAGACGAACCCGCCAGGCAATCCGTTCGCGCTGCCGGCCTTTTCCGAGTTCAGCTGTCCGGACGGCCTGTG
The DNA here is from genome assembly GCF_037625995.1 of Aminobacter sp. Piv2-1. Classification (NCBI taxonomy): domain Bacteria; kingdom Pseudomonadati; phylum Pseudomonadota; class Alphaproteobacteria; order Hyphomicrobiales; family Phyllobacteriaceae; genus Aminobacter; species Aminobacter sp. Piv2-1. Next base: position 130,601 of record NZ_JARKMU010000011.1, on the reverse strand, counting down.
AACCCGCCAATGGGGGTACCGGCCGGACTGCTGATTTCGATATTCCATTCCCCGCCTCTGTGGCAGAGTGGTTACGCGCGTGGGAGATCGTACCGTAGAGGGGCGCCCGAAAAGCGCCGACGCAATTGACCGATGTCGCCCTCCTCTTCGAGAGCTTCGGCGTAAGCCACCAGGGCTGCGTCCGCCAGACCAATGAAGACAGCTATCTGATCGAGCCGCGCAGCGGCCTGTGGGTGGTCGCCGACGGAATGGGCGGCCACGACGCGGGCGAGATCGCCTCGGCCTGCATCGTCGACCACCTCGCGACCATCGGCATCGCCTCCTCTGCACCCGACCTGCGCGCCCGTTTCGAGGACCGGCTGCGGCAGGCGCATGCCGAAATCCGCCAGATTTCCGCCAAGCGCGGCGTCACCATCGGCTCCACGGTCGCCGCCCTGCTGGCCATGGACGGCAAGTTCGCCGGACTGTGGCTCGGCGACAGCCGGCTTTACCTGGTGCGCGACGGGTCGATCGTGCAGGTCTCGCACGACCACACCGAAGTACAGGAACTGGTGGACCGCGGCGCGATCACGCCCGAAGAGGCGCGAAGCTGGCCGCGTCGCAACGTGATCACCCGGGCGATCGGCGTCAGCGACGACATCAGGGTGGATTTCCGCCAGGGCGACATCCACCCCGGCGACGTGTTCGTGCTTGGGACCGACGGGCTCACCGCGCATGTGTCGGACGCCGAGATCGCATCGGCGGCGAACTCCGCCGGGCCGCAGGCTGCCTGCGAAGAGCTGCTGGCAAAGGTTCTGGAGCGCGGCGGAACCGACAATGTGACCATCGTGCTGGTGCGGATGCGGGGCGCAAGGGACAGTGCTGAGACCAAGCCTTCGGAGGGAGGCCGCTAGGGGCTGGCGGCGGCAGACCGAAACGTCCAGGCCGGCAGCTGAAGGCCGGCTGCTCCGATTCGGATTAGCACGTGCCGCCATCGCCTTGATGTTGTTGTGGTTTCCAACCAGGGCCGAAGCCGAGTTCACGGTCTGCAACCAGACGCTCGACGTGGTCAACCTGGCCGTCGGCCAGGAGGTCGAGGGCGCATTCCAGACCGACGGGTGGTGGACCATCGGCGCCAACCAGTGCGTCAACGTCATCCGCGAGGAACTGACCAACCGCTACATCTACGTCTACGCGACCGACGTCTTCGGCAATGCCATCGTTGCCGGCACGACCGACATGTGCGTCGAGCGCCGGCGTTTCACCATTCGCGGCATCGAGGAGTGCTGGCTGCGCGGGCACATCGCGGCGCGGTTCCAGGAGGTCGACACGCAGGCCCAGGTCCGGTGGACCTACTTCCTCACCGGTGCCTCGCCATGACGCATGGCATCGACTCCAGCTTTCGGACGCGCAAGCAGGACCGTGCCGCCAGGAAGCGGCGGGCGCGCTGGCGGCGGGCGCTGGCGGCGGTCGCAGCCTTGGCGCTGGTCGCTGTCGTCGCCGCGATCTATCTGTTTTCCGGCTATCTGCAGCCGGTCGAGGAATATGAAGGCGACCTGCAGGTTTCCGAGGATGCGGACATCGTTCCCGCCGATGCCCCCGTCTATGTGCCTGCCATCGTCGACCTGGCCGGTGATCCAATGTGGATCAACCTCGCACGCGAGGCGGGCACCGACACGAAGCGGCGCAGCATCGCGAGGCCGGCCGACCTGCGGGAGGACGGGATATCGCCCCGGATCGAGTTTCTCTCCGACGCGATGCTGAGTTCGAGCGAGCGCTTCATGACGGCGATTCCGTCGTCGCAGGAGGATTTCGCGTTTTTCCAGGCGCAAAGAGGTTCTCCCGCCCAACCTGCGCCTCCCGACGCGGGCATGCCTGAAGACGAGGCCTCGCAGCCGGGCGATGCCGAGGCGGATGCCGGCCCGGACTCGGACCTGGGCGCCGGCTGGGGCGAGACGATCGACGAGGGCGAAGCCGCCCTGCCCGCCTTCCAGAAGACGGCGGTCGAAAACAACACGAGCGTGGCGGCGGTCGCATCGGAACAAGACCGCTTCGAGGCGACAGAGGACATCTTCGTCAAGGTTCTGTCCGAGCGGAGCCTCGACAGCGTGATCGCGGAGGCGAAATTTGCCGCCGACGAGGCGACGCTGGCAGGCGCCTCGCTGAAATCGCTGTTCGGTATGGAGAAGCTCGAGCCGGGCTATGTCGTGGCCATGCGCGGTTTCAGGCCCCGGCGCAATGCCGCTCTGGCCCTCATGCAGGTCTCCATATACGCCAGGAACAGGTTCGTCGGTACGCTGGCGCGCGCCTCGACCGGACAATTCGCCTCCGGTGTCGATCCGTGGGTGCGCGACGACCTTTTCAACTACTCGGGCGCCCCGGACACAAGTGGGCGCAAGCGCCAGTATCGGCTGCTCGATGCCATCTATTCGACAGCCGCCCGCAATCAGGTGCCGACGGGCGTGCTTGGCGAGGCCATCATGTATCTCTCGCGCGGCGAAGACCTGAACGCCTTCGCGAGCGAGGACCAGCGCCTCGTGCTGATGTATTCGGACACCGCCCGCGGCAAGGACGGGCTGAGCGGCAGGGTGCTCTATGTCGGCGTGCGCGGCGCGGGCAAGAGCCTGGAATGCTTTGTCTTCCAGCAGTCCGACGGGCAGTTCGCCTGCGTGAGCCAGAACGACCAGGTTCGCTCGCTGGCGGCCACGAGCGGCCTGTTCACCCCGGTGAAGGGCGTGATGACCTCGACCTTCGGCCCACGCATGCACCCCATCCTCAAGACCGTCCGCATCCACAAGGGCGTGGACTGGGCAGCGCCCGTCGGCACCCCGGTCGCCGCCGCCTTTGATGGCCAGGTCGTCTTCGAGGGCGACGGAAAGGGCTACGGCAACCTTGTCCGTATTGCCCATGCCGGCAACCGCGAGACCCGCTATGCCCACATGCAGCGCTTCGCGGCCGGAGTTGGCGTCGGTTCATCGGTGAAGGCCGGCGACGTCATCGGCTATGTGGGTACCACGGGCCTGTCGACCGGGCCGCACCTGCATTTCGAGCTCTACCAGGACGCACAGGCCGTTGACCCGCTCGGCAACGTCACGGTCGTGGCCACGGACGACTCGGCCATCGAACTGCTCACCGACCGCATCGTCCGCGTCGAGAGCGGAGGCAGCGCCACCGCCAAGAACCCCCTCTCCTCGGCGACCGGCCTAGGCCAGTTCATCAGCAAGACCTGGCTGCGGATGATCAATACCTATCGGCCCGACCTCGCCAAATCGCTTTCGACCGAGGAGTTGCTGGCGCTGCGGTACGATCCGACGATCTCACGTGAAATGGTGCGCAACCTGGCGCGGGAGGGCGAGGCCTACCTCAAGGCGCGCGGCCACCAGATCACGGCCGGGCGGCTCTATCTGGCGCATTTCCTCGGCATGGAGGGCGCGAACCAGGTACTGTCCGCGCCGCAGGAGGCCATGCTGGTAGACCTGCTGGGAGCGAGCGTCATCAAGGCGAATCCGTTCCTGACCGGCAAGAACGCCAGCTACGTCGTGGCATGGGCAGAAAAGAAGATGCGCGGCAGGGCACCGCCGACACAGCCCACTGCGACCAGTCCCCCGGTGCAGGAAATCCGCCAGACCTCGCCGGAGTTCGAGAAATACAAGGAGGTCATCACGGCAACCCTCACGCTTGCCGAGAACGCGCTTTGAGCCTGCGGTGCGATCTCGTTGGCAAGGCTCAGCCGCCCTGGCACGGCGACGGCATGCAGATCTTTGCGCAACTTACTGTAATGTTGGTCTTTTCCAAGGATATGCGGCAGGCTATAGAAGATCCATCATGATGCTCTCGCGACTTGTCCTTGCGCTGTCGACCCTGCTGTTTGCCGTTTCACTCAGCGGCTGCGCCCGTTCGTCCGACGGCACGGTGGTGATCCCGAGACCCTTGGACTCGCGGCGCTTCTGGCAGGACGACGAAGCCAGGCGTGCCGCCGCCGAGCGTGCGCAGGCGTCGGCCTTCCCGACCGGGCAGGACATCCGTTTCGTCGAGCAGGAACCCGGTCCGCACGCTGTTCCGTCCCGCCGTACCGCGGCTCCGGCATCCGCCCAGGCAGGCAAGCCGCTGTCCTGCCGCAACGTCGCCGGCGCCGGCGGCCGGGTCAGATACGTCTGCGACTGAGCGTCTGGCCGGCAGCGGATCGCAGCCGAAAACGGCCGTTTTTCACCAATTTTCGTCAGCCTGGCGTCAGCATTCCCGCAGTTTTGCGCGAATTCGCCAAAACGTCCGGCTTGTCGGTTGACGGCGAAGCCTTGCGCGTTATAGCCCCATTCCTGACGCGCTACGGAGAGGTCTCGTCTCATGGAAATATTCACGGCTGCGGGCTTTTCGGCCCTTCTGCAGGTCATTGCCATCGACCTGGTTCTGGCAGGTGACAACGCCATCGTCATCGGTCTCGCCGCAGCCGGCCTACCCTCCGACCAGCGCAAGAAGGCCATCCTGGTCGGCATCGGCGCCGCCACCGTGCTGCGCATCATCTTCGCACTGATCACGCAAACGCTGCTGGCCATCGGGCCGATGCTGCTGATCGCAGGCGGCCTGCTGCTCTTGTGGGTCTGCTGGAAGATGTGGCGCGAGCTGCGCGTCAGCCACGAAGAGGAAGAAGCCGCGACCGAAGCCCTCTCCGACGTTGACTACGACAAGGACGGAACCGTCGCCAGCAAGGGGCCGCGCAAGACTTTCGCACAAGCCGCCTGGCAGATCGTCATCGCCGACGTCTCGATGTCGCTCGACAACGTGCTGGCCGTCGCCGGCGCGGCCATGGAGCACCCGACGGTCCTCATCATCGGTCTTGCGCTGTCCATCGCGCTGATGGGTTTCGCTGCCTCCTTCGTGGCCCGCCTGCTGCACAGGTTCCGCTGGATCGCCTATATCGGCCTGCTGATCATCCTCTATGTCGCGGTCAAGATGCTGCTCGACGGCGCCGTGCAGCAGTTCCCCGAGCAGTTCGCCTTCCTGGCACCCCCCTGGTTCGGGCCGAGCGCCGGCGGCCTCTGAGGCGACGGAATTAGCGGGCCGGGTCAACCCGGCCCGTTTCGCATGCCGCATCCGCCGGTTTGCTTGAAGCCAGAACTGTGCTATTGCGCCGCCCGAATTGAGCTCGTGCCAGAGCGAACAGATCGACACATCGCAAGATTTCCGGGCCGGACCCCAGGGTAGCCGGCCCGCGTCCATTGGAAGCCGCTTATGACCGCAGCACCCCGCGTGAGTTTTGTCAGCCTCGGATGCCCGAAGGCGCTCGTCGATTCCGAACGCATCCTCACCCAGCTCCGCGCCGAGGGCTACGAGATCGCCCGCAAGCACGACGGCGCCGACCTCGTGGTCGTAAACACTTGTGGTTTCCTGGATTCGGCGCGCGATGAATCGCTCAACGCGATCGGGACTGCGATGAAGGAGAACGGCAAGGTCATCGTCACCGGCTGCATGGGCGCCACGCCCGAACTGATCCGCGAGAAGCACCCGAATGTCTTCGCCATCACCGGCCCGCAGGCCTATGAGAGCGTCATGGCCGCGGTCCACGAGGCCGCGCCCCCGGCGCACGATCCGTTCACCGACCTGGTGCCGCCGCAAGGCGTCAAGCTCACGCCGCGTCACTACGCCTATCTGAAGATTTCAGAGGGTTGCAACAACCGCTGCACCTTCTGCATCATCCCGGCCTTGCGCGGCGACCTCGTCTCGCGGCCCGCAGCCGACGTGCTGCGCGAGGCGGAGAAGCTCGCCAATGCCGGCGTCAAGGAACTGCTCGTCATCTCGCAGGACACCAGCGCCTACGGCATCGACATCAAATATGCGACCTCGCCCTGGAAGGACCGCGAGGTCCGCGCAAAATTCCTCGACCTGTCGCAGGAGCTCGGCGAACTCGGCATCTGGGTGCGCATGCACTATGTCTACCCCTACCCGCATGTCGCCGATGTCATCCCGCTGATGGCCGACGGCAAGATCCTTCCCTATCTCGACATTCCCTTCCAGCACGCCTCGCCGCAGGTGCTGAAGAACATGCGTCGCCCGGCCCACGGCGAAAAGGCGCTCGAGCGCATCCGCGGCTGGCGCGACGTCTGCCCGGACCTCGCCATCCGCTCGACCTTCATCGTCGGCTTCCCGGGCGAGACGGAAGAAGACTTCGAGATGCTGCTCGACTGGCTCGATGAAGCCAAGATCGACCGCGCCGGCTGCTTCAAGTACGAGCCGGTCCAGGGCGCCCGCTCCAACGAGCTCGGCCTCGATCAGGTGCCTGAAGAGGTCAAGGAAGCCCGCTGGCACCGCTTCATGCAGCGCCAGCAGAAGATATCCGCCGCCCAGCAGCAGAAGAAGGTCGGCAAGCGCCTGCCGGTCATCATCGACGAGGCGAACGGCACGACCGCTAAGGGCCGCACCAAATACGACGCACCCGAGATCGACGGTTCGGTGCACATCCAGTCGCGCCGCCCGCTGCGCGTCGGCGACATCGTCACCGTCAAGATCGACCGCGCCGACGCCTACGACCTGCACGGCCAGGCCGTCTGATCCCCAAGACAGGGCCGCGGCAGCGGCCCTTTTCTTTTCGGCTGTCCGCTGGCAACCCGGCACCGGAATAGTCCGAACGGCAGATGATCTTTCGCGGCCGCGGTTGGAATTGGACATAGGCACTCTGCCGCACAGGCGCCTGCCGTCCATTCCAGCCGGAGGCCCGCGCCATGAAATACGACCATCCCAGCGAGCGTCCGGCCGGCGTGATGAGCGAGCGGCGCGTGACTGTCGTCGGTGCGGTTCTGGCCGGGCTCGGTCCGGCCTCGCTGTCGCTCTTCACGCCTGCGATGCCGGAGATCGTGCACGCCTTCGGCACGACCGAGGACGCGGTGAAGATGACGCTCGGGCTCTATTTCGCCGGCTTCGCCCTCACCCAGCTCGTCTGCGGCCCGTTGGCCGACGGCTACGGCCGCAAGCCGGTGACGCTGGCGTTCCTCGGCATCTACCTCCTCGGCAGCCTCGGCGCGCTGCTGGCGCCCTCCATCGAGGTGCTGATCCTGTCGCGCCTGCTGCAGGGGGCGGGAGCCGCGGTCGGGCTTTCGCTGTCGCGCGCCATCGTACGCGACCTGTTCGCCCACGAGCAGTCGGCGCGCATCCTGAACCTCATCACCCTCATCCTTGCGCTGGCCCCGGCGCTGGCGCCGACCATCGGCGGGCTGGTCATGCAGATCGCCGGCTGGCACACGATCTTCTCGATCATGTTCCTGATGGGCATCGCCGCCCTGCTGACTGTCAGGTTCGCCCTGGTCGAAACCGTCGAACGCGACCCGAGCCGGGCACGACCGGGGGCGGTCATCAAAACCTACGGGAAGCTGCTCGGCAGCGGCTATTTCCTGTTCTCCAGCCTCGTCATCGCCGGCACGCTGGGCGCCTACTACACGCAGGCGACCGTGCTGCCCTTCATCCTGATGGATCGGCTCGGCCTGACGCCGGCGCAATTCGGCCTGGCGATGCTGTTCCAGTCGGCCAGCTTCATCGCCGGTTCGCTGGTGATGCGCAGCCTTATTCCGCGCTATGGCGCCTATCGCATGGTCCCCGTCGGTCTGGCGACCAGCGGCCTCGGTGCTGCGGCCATGGCGCTCTTCCTGGGCCTGTACGAGCCGACCTTCGCCTCGGTCATGGTTCCGATGGCGATGTTCGTCTTCGGCAACTCCTTCGTCATGCCGGCGATGTCGGCGGCGACCGTCGCCGCCTTTCCGGACAATGCCGGCGCAGCCGCGTCGCTGAGCGGCTTCATGCAGATGGGCAGCGGACTTGCCGGGACGGTGCTCGCGGGCCTCCTCGGCGACGCCGTGAAAGGCATGTCGGTCGTGGTACCGCTGATGGGCCTCGGAGCGATCCTTGCCTGGCTGGCATGGCGAAAGCTGCCGGAGCCCGCTCTGGCGCGAGCGGTCGTCGCCAGGAAGCTGCCACCGCGCTGAGCGTGGCCCATTTGGCACATTAGCGACGTTTTATTTTAGCGCGCCCTGAACGATTTCCGCCTGTCCCCGCGCTCCATCGTCCAAGCGGACGATGCCTCATGACCTAGGGTCGTGACTGCTGTCGGTCGAAGTAAGCGGAGGAGAAACGCATGCACTTCCAGTGGAATGGTTCCATTACGAGACGTCTGACCATCGGCATGGCCTCGGCGGCAGCGCTGGCCCTTTCGGTCGGAAATGCCCCGGCGCAGGAAACGATGAAGATCGGCGGCATCATGTCGCTCACCGGCGGCGGCGCATCGATCGGCAAGACCGCCGAAGTCGGCTGGAAGCTGGCGATCGAGGACATCAACGCCGCGGGCGGCATCCTCGGCAAAAAAGCCGAGCTGGTGCTCGGCGATACCATGACCGACCCGACGCATGCCGTCAGCGAGGTCCGTCGCCTGATCGAGAATGAGAAGGTTCAGGTCCTCGTCGGCCCGGCGACCAGCCAGGAGACGATCCCGGTCGTGCCGGTGGCGACGGAAAAGAAGATCGCGCAGGTCTCGTCGGCCGCCTCCACCCAGCTGACCCCCGAAGCCGGTCCGTTTCATTTCTCGGGCTCGGTCACCGGGCTGAACCAGATGAAGCCGAACATCGACTTCGCCATCGACGTGCTCAAGCTCAAGAAGCTGGCGCTCATCTCCGACAATGGCGGCATGTCCAAGGCCGCCGTGGTCGAGATCGTCGACTACCTGAAGTCGAAGGGCGTCGAGCCGACCGCCGTGCAGGAATTCGCCTTCCGCACCGAGGACATGACCCCGCAGTTGTTCCAGATGCGCAGTTCGGGCGCCGAGGCGATCCTGCTCATCAACTCGATCGGCGACGACTCGCGCAAGCTGCTCGAGAACCGGGCCGACATCGGCTGGGACGTGCCGGTGCTGGCCAACCAGACCATGACCAACTACGCGGTCGGCAATGCCGCGGTCGTCGGCGAGGAAGCCTTCAAGGACGTATACAGCGTGCAGTTCGTCGGCATGACCTACTGCGCCAACGATCCGGTCGGCGCGTCGCCCTTCGCCAAGTTCGTCAAGCGCGCCAGGGAGCAGGTAGCCGACGTCGACCGCATGGGTGGCGCCTCGGCTCTGATCCCCTACTACATCCAGCCGATCGTGCTGGCGGCGGCCATCAACGGCTCGGGCAAGACCGACGGTCCGTCGATCGCCGCATGGCTGCAGGAGAACGCCTCCAAGGTGGAAATGCTCACCGGCCCGATCCAGGCGAGCGCCAAGAGCCACTTCCTGCCGGCGCCGGAATCGATCAAGGTCGTCAAGAACCCCTACAAGCCGCGCGAGGACGGGCTGGTCGAACGAGCCAACTGCGGCGACTGAACCGCCAACGCAGGACAGATGCATCACGGGCCGGGTCGCGAGACCCGGCCCGTTTGATTTTGCAGCGAGGGCGTTATCCGCCGCTGACATTCTGTCAAAAATTCCACGCCGCCTACTCATCATTTGACACAGCGTCAATTTAATGACATTGTGTCGATGTTAATCATTTCGCATTCGGGAGGAAGCGCGATGACCGGACCGAGCAGCATGCGCATGGCAGTTGGGTCAGCGATTGTCCGGTCGCAGGCACGACCCGGTTTCCTCCCACCATCCTGAAAGCCGAAGTCCGGGCAGGCCCTACGCCCGCCTGAACCACGAACTCATTCTCGTTTGACCTCCCGGCGCGACGGCTGCCGGGCAAGGACACCGCACGCTCGTGCGACGGATATTTGGGAGAGCCTAAGATGACCTTTCACGCCCGCTCCATCGTCGAATTCGGCCATTTCCTGAACAGGGTTTCGGACAGCCTGCTCAACGGCAAGCCGCTGCGCAGCTCGCTCGAACTCATCCGCGAGCAGTTCGATGCCTATGCCGCAGTGCTGGTGATCGAAGACCGGGCGCGCACCGGCGAGACCTACTACGCGTTTACCGAAATCAACGAGCCGATGCTGGACGCCGCCGGCGCTCCCCTCGCCCGCCCGGCGCAGCTCGCCTATCTGGCGGAACGCTGCCAGCCCATGACAGCGACGCACGTGACCGCCGACGACGCCGCGCGCTATACGCTCTGGGTGTTCCGCGATCGTGCCGGCGCCAAGTTCGACGACGATGCCGCATCGGTTTGCGAGATCCTCGTCTCGCAGCTCGTCCGGGGGGTCGAAACGTCGTGGCGGATGGGCGCCACGGAGGTCGAGCGCAGGCTCTATTCCGACGTCATGGACAAACTCTACGTCGGCGTCGTCATCCTCGACCATTCGGGCAAGATCGTCCGCGCCTCGGATGCGGCGCTCAAGCTGCTTCAGGCCCGCGACGGGCTCCAGGTGCAGAGCAATCGCCTGCGCGCCACCTCGGCCAAGGAAGACCGCGATTTCCAGAACCTGGTGAAGATCGCCATGCAGAGCGCGGCCGACGACGAGGGTACCGTCTCGCGCGGGCTGTCGCTGACCAAGCAGTCAGGCTCGCGCAACCTCGGCGTCATCGTCCGGCCGATCCGCGGCAGCAAGGACAACGCGGCGGCGGCCAATTCGGCGGTTGCGGTCTACATCCGCGACCCGGAGGCCAATTCCGAGGTCGAGGGCGATCTCGTGCGCCAGCTCTTCGACCTGACGCCGGCAGAGGCTGCCGTTGCCCGCCGCCTGACCGCCGGCCTGTCGCTCGAAGATGCGGCGAGCTCGCTCGACATCAGCCGCAACACAGCGCGTGCGCACCTGCGCTCGATCTTTTCCAAGAGCGGCATCACGCGGCAGACCGAGCTGGTGCGGCTCGTGCTCAACAGTGCCGTCATCCTCGGCCATGGTCCGCGCCAGGCGGCCTGACCGGCAATCCTCCCAGTCGACCCAAGCTCACAAGCGCCGGCGGACAAAGTCCCCGGCGCTTCTTTTTTTGCTGGCTACGATGATCGGCAGGGAATGGCTGGCGTCGCCACAAACAGGAAAGGCGCCGCGAACGGCGCCTTTTGCGGTCAGAACAGCGATTTCAGCTGTTCCTTGGAGTAGCCCACCCCTTCGTGGGCCCGGCCCTGCCGGACCTTCAGCGCCCATGCCGGGTCGGCCAACAATGCGCGGCCGACGGCCAGGATGTCGAACTCGTCGCGCGCCAGCGGCTTTTCGATCACCTCGAGCGAGGTGGCCTCGGCGGCATTGAGCCCCGGGCGGTCCAGTCCGACGCCGCCGACGGCGATGACGGACAATCCGGTGAGCTTCTTCGTCCAGCCGGCGAGCGTCATGTCGTTTTCGGCGGCGAAACCCGGCTCCCAGACGCGCCGCGTCGAGCAGTGCATGATGCTGACGCCCGCATCGACCAGCGGCTCCAGCACCTCGGCCAGTTCAGCGGGCGTTTCGCCCAGCACGGCCTTGTAGTCCTGCTGCTTCCACTGCGAATAGCGGAACGAGATCGGAAAATCGGGACCGACACGGCTGCGCATCGCCTCGATGACTTCGACGGCAAAGCGCGTGCGCTCGCGCCGGTTGCCGCCATAGCGGTCGGTGCGGCGGTTCGACGTCGCCCAGAAGAACTCGTCGATCAGGTAGCCATGCGCGCCGTGGATCTCGACGCCGTCGAAGCCCAGCCTCTGCGCCGCTTCCGCAGCCTCGGCGTAGGATTCGATCACCTCGAAGATCTCCTTCTCGGTCATCGCCTTGGTCGGTTCGGCATGGCCGGTGAAGGCATTGAGGTTTTCGGACGGGCCGATGCCGGGAACTCCCGGTTGGGGCGCCATCGACGAGTTGCGGAAGCTGCCGGTGTGCCAGAGCTGCGGGAAGATCCTGCCGCCGGCGGCATGCACCGCCGTGAGAACCTTGGCCCAGCCGGCAAAGGCTGCCTCGCCGGCGAAATAGGGCACGCCTTCATAGCTCGGCGCGGTCGGATGGCCGATATAGGTCGCCTCGGTGATGATCAGCCCGACCTGGTTCAGCGCGCGGCGCGCGTAATAGGACGACACCTTCTCGTGCGGGATGCCCTCGGGGCAGAGGTAGCGCGACATAGGCGCCATTGCGATGCGATTGGACAGCTCCAGGCCGCCGATCTTGATCGGCCGGAACAGCTTGTCGGCGATCAAATTGTCAGCGCACACGGTTGCCACGGATATCATTGCCTCTGCGCATGGTTTCGATGAAGGCTTCGAGCGGCGCCGGTTCCGGTAGCGCCTCGTCGGGGCCGGAACGGGCCCAGAACTCCTTCCAGGACGGGAACAGCTCGTGGAACGAGCCCTCATAGGGCTCGCGGCCCGGCCAGCGCATCTTGCGCGAACCGACGGGCGGCTTGTTGAGATCGGTGGCATACCAGTAGAGCGGCTGGCGGCGGCGGAAGAACCAGCGCCCGTCGATGCGCTCGTAGCGGTCGTAATACATCATCTGCATGATGACCCACTCGGCGCCGCATTCGTGCTCGTTCTTGGAGTAGACGACGCCCACCGCATTGTCGGCGTCGATGAACTCGATGATGGTCGAGCCGACATGGTGCGAGGTGCCGTCGAACTGCTTGCGCATCGTCTCGTCGAGCCAATCGCGCAGCGCCGCCCTGCCCGACTTGCCGCCGCCGACCTTGACGTCGGGCGCAAACAGCGAGGCCATCGCGTTCATGTCGCGCATGTCGAGCGCCAGCGAATATTTCGAAATCAGCTGGCGGATCTCGTCGCGCGACTCGAGCCTGTCCAGCCGCGCCAGGATCTCGGCCTGCGCGTCGCTCGTCTTGTCCATCGTCACCTCCGGTGGCTGAAGCGCCGCGCGCTTCAGAAGTAGTAGCGGCCGACCATGTCGGCGACGCAGCCGGGCTTGACCGAGCCCTCGATCTCGATGGTCACCCGCACCGTCGTCTGCACGGCGTTGCCGGGCAGGAACTCGGCGTTGACCAGCTCACCCGTGGCGCGAACCCTGGAGTTCACCGGCACGGGTGCTGGGAAGCGCAGCCGGTCGCAGCCGTAGTTGATGCCCATCTTCATGCCCTCCGCCTTGAACAGGTCGGGCAGGAAGCCGTTGATCAGCGAAAACGTCAGGCAGCCATGCGCCACCGTTTCGCCGAACGGGCCGTCCTTGGCGCGAACCGGATCGACATGGATCCACTGATGGTCGCCGGTCGCTTCGGCGAACATGTCGATGCGCGCCTGGTCGATGAGGAGCCAGTCGGTCGAGCCGAGGTTCTGGCCGATCGCCGCCACCGCCTCGTCGGGCGAGGAGAAGACGAGGCCCATCGTCAGGCCCTCTGGCTGGAGACGGAGACGATCTCGCCGACCATGTAGCCGGCATAGTCGCTGGCGAGGAACATCATGACGTTGGCGATTTCCCACACTTCCGCCGCGCGGCCGAAGGCTTCGAGGCTGGTCAGCGCGTCGAGCTGTTCCTGCGGCGCCGACTTCTTGAGGAAATCGTGCATGGCGATCGACGGCGACACGGCATTGATGCGGATGCCGTATTCGGCGGCTTCGACGGCCGAGCAGCGGGTGAAGGCCATCACGCCGGCCTTGGCGGCGGCATAATGCGACTGGCCCTTCTGGGCGCGCCAGCCGAGCACGGAGGCGTTGTTGACGATGGCGCCCTTGCCGCGCGGCTGCATCTTCTTGAGGGCTGCGCGCGTCATGCGCATCGTGCCCGTCAGGGTCACGTCGAGCACCAGGTTCCATTCGGCGTCGGTCATCTCGACGACGGGCTTGAGGCCGCCGAGACCGGCATTGTTGATCAGAACGTCGATGCCGCCGAGCTTTTCCTCGGCCGCGTCGACCAGCGCCTGCACCTGTTCCTCGTCGGTGACGTTGCAGAGCTGGCTGTAGATCTCGACCGTCGGCGAGAGCTCGCGCAGCTTCTCGGCCGCTTCCGCCAGGCGACGCTCATGCACGTCGGAGATCATGATGGCGCGGCAGCCCTCCTCGATCGCCTTGCGGGCGGCGGCAAAGCCGATGCCGACGCCGGCGGCCGCAGTGATAAGCACCGAGCGGCCCTTGAGCAGGCCATGGCCTTCGACATAGGGCGGGGCGGGAAGAATCTTGGTGGCGGTCATGGTCGGGGCGTCCTGGTCAGATTACTTCTTGAAGTCGGCGTCGCGCTTGCCGACGAAGGCGTCGCGCGCCTCCTGCGATTCCTGGGTGAGGTAGGCCTGGGCAGTAAAACCCTGCTCCCAGCGGTATTTCTTCTCGAGATCGCCGTCCTCGATGCCGTTCAGCGCTTCCTTGGCCAAGCGGATCATGATCGCGCTCTTGGCGGCGATGGTCCTGGCTAGCGTGATGGCGGCATCGCGCAGTTCCTCGCGCGGCACCACCTTCTCGACGGCGCCGAGGCGATAGGCTTCGGCCGCATCGATCGGCTCGCCGGTGAAGTACATCTGGCGCACCTTCTGCACCGGGAACAGGCGCTGCAAGTGCGCGCCGGCACCGAGCGCACCGCGGTCGACCTCGGGCACGCCGAAGGTCGCGTCAGGCGAGCACAGGATGATGTCGGCCGAGCCGCAGATGCCGATGCCGCCGCCGAGGATGTAGCCGTGGGCGGCGACGATCACCGGCTTCAGGCCGCGATGGATGGCGCGGAAGGTCTCCCAGTTGCCGGCATTCACTTCGGGAATGCGCTCGGGGTGCTTCTGCAGTTCCTTGATGTCGACGCCGGCGCAGAAGCCCCTGCCCTCGGCGCGGATGACGATCACGCGCACCTCGGCATTGGCGTTCAGCGCGTCGATCTCCTGCGAAAGCCTGCGCCAGCCGATGCTGTCGAGCGCGTTGACCGGGGCGCTCTCGATCACCAGCTCGGCGATGCCGTCTTCGATCCTGGTCCAGAATTGGTCGCTCATCGAATTCTCTCCAATCAGTTGGTAGCGACGAGCGCCGAGACGGCCTTGATCCGCGCTTCCGCCTCGCTGACGATGCGGGCGATCAGCTCTTCGCAGCTCTCGAGCCTGTCGATCATGGCGGCGGCCTGGCCGGATGGCAGCAGGCCGGTTTCGGTGTTGCCGTCGACCACGCCGCGCTGCACCAGCGTCGGCAGGTTCGGCGCCATCACGGTCTGGGCAAAGCTGTTCTCGCCGCTCGACAGCACCTTGAGGCCGAGCTTGGCCATGGCGATGGGCCCCAGCCCGCTCTCCCTGCCCCACTGGCGGGCGTATTTCATGCTCATGGCGAGGCGCGCCGGCAGGCTCATGTTCTCGAGGCGCTTGATCTCGGCGTTCTCGATGAAGCGCTGCGGCAGGCCGTCGACGGCGGTGGTGGTGCGGATCAGCGTCGGATCCTTGGTGGCGAGGTAGCGGTCGAGCGCCGAACGCGGCACCGGCGACTCCTTGGTCATCAGGAAGCGCGTGCCCATGGCAATGCCTGCCGCGCCATAGCCGAGGGCCGCGGCAAGGCCGCGCCCGTCGAAGAAGCCGCCAGCGGCAACCACCGGCACCTTCACCGCATCCAGCACCTGCGGCAACAGGATGGTCGTGGGCACGGCGCCGGTGTGGCCGCCGCCCTCGCCGCCCTGGACGGTGATGATGTCGGCGCCGAGCTCCACCGCCTTGACCGCATGCTTGACCGCACCGACCGTCGGCATGCAGACGACACCGGCATCCTTCAGCCGCTTGATGGTCTTGGCGTCGGGGCCGCGGCCGTAGCTCACGGCGCGCACCTTGTGCTTGATGACGACCGAGATCACTTCCTCGGCGTTGGGCTGGAACATGTGGAAATTGACGCCGAAGGGACGGTCGGTCTTCGACTTGATGGCGAGGATCTGGTTCTCCACGTCGCCCGGCTCGGTGGTCGCACCGGCGAAGAAGCCGAAGCCGCCGGCGTTGCAGGTCGCGGCCGTGAGGTTGGCGTCGGCGACCCAGCCCATGGCCGTCTGCACCACCGGGTAGCGGCTGCCGAGGCGTTCGCACAAGACGGTATGCAGGCTCATGGGCATTCTCTCCCGCTGGAAGTTCCGGCGACCGCCCGTTGCCAGATTGCAGGTGGGCGATCGCTCTGTCTTGTTTCAAATGATGCGCCGCACAAAGCGGAACATCGTCTGAATGAACTAACGAAAACGATCAGTAGAAGACACGTCCGCCGTTGACCATCAGCGTCTGGCCGGTGATGAAGCGCGACTTCTCGCTCGACAGGAAAATCACAGCGTTTGCAATGTCTTCCGGCTCGCTCAGTTCGCCGAGCGGGATCATGTTCTTGGCGCGCTCATAGGCGTCCTTGGGGATGCGCTGCATGGCGCGCGTGTTGGTCGGGCCGGGGCAGACGGCGTTGACGTTGACCTTGAACGGCCCGAGTTCGCGGGCGAGCGCACGGGTGAAGCCGAGCACGCCCGCCTTGGCCGAGGCGTAGTCGACGGTGCCGATGTCGCCGTTCATGGCCGAGTCCGACGAGATCGACACGATCTTGCCCGAGCGGCGCTCGCGCATGTCCTCGACCACCTGGCGCGTGCACATGAGCGTGGTCATCAGCGACACACCGATTACGAACTGCAGCGTCTCCGGCTTTGCCTGCCAGAACTCGGAGTAGTTCTCGCGCGCGGTCTGGCCGATGTTGTTGAGCAGCATGTCGACCGGGCCAAGTTCGCGCTTGATGCGGGCGAAGCTGTCGGTCACCACCTCCTGGCTCGTCATGTCGCCCACGAGCGGCAGCGCCTTGACGTTATGAGCGCGCACCAGCTCAGCGGTTTCGGCCAGCGCCTCGGCCTCACGGTCGAGGATTGCGACATCGGCACCTTCCTGCGCGTAGGCGATCGCGGCGGCTCGGCCGATGCCGTTGCCGGCGCCGGTCACCACGGCGATCTTGCCGGCAAATTGTCTCTGGTCAGTCATGCTTTCCCTCCCTCAGGAAATCTTGTCTGCGAATGGGTGAAGTCGTCAGCCGTGGCGGCCGAAAAGCGCGAGGACCCGGTAGGACAGGTCGTCGGGCCCGGGCCGCCCGAGCGGGCTGCCGGCGGCGAAATTTCTGTAGGCGTCTGGGTCGACAGCGCGCCTGGTCGACCAGTCGAGCGTGATCGAGCGGCCGAGGAAGCGCCATTCGCCATCGTCGCGCCGGTAGCGGTCGAGGCTGCGGCTGCCGGTGATCACCTCGTGGGCGTCGGGGCCATGCGCGCGGTGGTAGTTGATCTTGTAGACCTCGCCCTCGGCGCGGTCGCCATCGATCTCGAAGCTGGTGTTGACGACGTAGTGTGCGGTTGCGGCATAGTTCGACAGCGCCTTCTCGACGAAGGCCATGTATTCGTCCGGCCCGCCGGTGAACATGTCGCCATGCTCTTCAAAAGCCTCGTCGTGATAGAGGCTGCGCAACAGCTTGAAGTCGCGCCGGTCGACCGCCCGCGAATAGGCCGTCACCAGACGCCGCAGCGCGTCGCACGCCGCAAGCTCGCCCAAGTCTGCCTCCCGAATGCCCATGCCAATTTCCTCCCTGGCCCAGGCGCGTCCTTGCCTCTTACAGCTTGCCGCGCGGCTCCCTGGGCATGCCGAGGCCCTGCTCGGCGATGATGTTGAGCTGGATTTCGTTGGTGCCGCCGTAGATCGTGTCGGCGCGGGCAAACAGGAACATCTGCTGCAGCCGCTCGCGGCGCGGATCGTCCGAGACGACGTTGGCGTCCATCTTCAGCACGTCCATGGCGAGGCGGCCGAGGTCGCGGTGCCAGTTCGACCACTGGTACTTGTAGGTCAGCGCCTCGCGGCGCGTTTCGGCAGACTGGTCGTCGCTGAGGACGCGCATGGCGAGGTAGCGCATGGCGCGCAGTCCGGTCCAGGCATAGGCGACGCGCTGGCGGATCGCCGGCGACCGGTCGGAGCCGTTCCCCTTGGCGATATCGACGATCAGGTCGAGCTCCTGCTGGAAGCTCATCTGCTGGCCGAGGGTGGAGATGCCGCGCTCGAAGCCGAGAAGCGCCATGGCGATCTTCCAGCCGTCGCCGAGCTGTCCCACGACATCTTCGGCCTTGGCGCGTGCGCCGTCGAAGAACACCGAATTGAACTCGGCGCCGCCACCAATCTGCTTGATCGGATGGATTTCGACACCGGGCTGGGCAAGCGGCATCAGAAGGAAGATCAGACCGTTGCGGCCGACCGAGCCTTCCTCGCAGCGCGCCACGACGAAGATCCAGTCGGAGAGATGCGCGAGCGACGTCCAGACCTTCTGGCCCGACACGATCCAGTCCCCGGTCTCGGGGTCGAGCCTGGCGCGGGTCTTGATGTTGCCGAAGTCGGAGCCGGCGCTCGGCTCGGAATAGCCCTGGCACCAAACCTCGGTGCCGCTGAGGATGCCCGGCAGGAAGCGCTTCTTCTGGTCCTCGGTGCCGAAGGCGATGAGCGTCGGCCCCATCAGGCCTTCGCCGATGTGGCCCATGCGGCCCGGCCCGCCGGCCCGGCTGTACTCTTCCTGGAAGGCGACCTGCTCGGCGACTGACAGTCCGCGCCCGCCATGTTCCTGCGACCAGCCCGGGCAGGTCCAGCGGCCGGCGGCCAGCTCGCGTTCCCATTCCTTGCGCAGTTCCGGCAGGACATCGCCCTCGCCCGAACCGCCGCGATATTTCAGCTCTGCGAACTTGCCGGTGAGATGGCGCGCCATCCAGTCGCGCACCTCGGCGCGGAATGCGGTCAGGTCGCTCACTTCAGGCCTCCGTCGCCGAAGACGGATGCGGCAATGCCGTCGAGATGAGCGTCGCGCGGGCCGAGCAACGCGGCACTCGCCTGCGCCCGCTTGAAATAGAGGTGCGGGTCGTATTCCCAGGTGAAGCCGATGCCGCCATGCAGCTGGATCGCCTCCTCTGCAGCGCGGAACTGCAGGTCGGAGGCGAGCACGCGAGCGCCAGAAATCTCCAGGGCGTTGTCGCCCCCCTCGCCCAGGCTTGCCGCCGCGCCGAAAACCAGCGAGCGCGCCTCGGCGATGTCGACCACCAGCCTGGCGCAGCGATGCTTGATCGCCTGGAAGGAAGCGATGGTGCGGCCGAACTGGACGCGCTCGGCGATGTAGGCGAGCGTGACGTCGAGCGCGCCTTGCGCGGTACCAAGCTGCTCTGCCGCGAGGCCAAGATTGGCAGATGCCAGCGCCTGCCCCAGTTGGTCGGCGCTCACGCCACCGTCGTCGATGCGGCTGTCCGCCGGGACTTCCACGGCGAGATCAAGCGAAGCGATCGGCCGGGTGCCGTCCAGAACCTTGAGCGGCGTGACGGTCTGGCCGGCGTCCCGCGACAGCGCAAACAGTGCGGTCGCTCCGCCCTCGAGCTCGGCCGGCACCAGTACGACATCGGCCACTTCGAGATCGACGACCTGGGCGACCCTGCCGTCCAGCCGATAGCCGGCCGCGGTGCGCGACGCCTTGACCGCAACCGTCGCCGCCGGATCGACCACGGAAGGATCGGCATAGGCGACGGTCACGGCCATTTCGCCCGCGGCAATGGCTGCAAGATACTTGGCCCTGGCAGCCTCGTTTCCGGCCGACTGCAACAGCGGTGCCGCCAGGCACACCGTCGACCAGAATGGCACGCAGGCAAGACGCGCACCGGTGAGTTCCATCAGGATCGCCACTTCGGTGGCACCGAGACCCAACCCGCCATATTCCTCGGGGATCGCCATGGCGCACCAGCCGAGCTCGCGCGAAATGCTGGCCCACAGCGCAGCGTCGTGGCTGGCGGCCGCGTCGACGACGCGCCGGGTCGCTTCGGAGGACGACTGTTCGCGCAGGAAACGCTGGGCTTCCTTGCGGATCATCTGCTGGTCTGGTGTGAATTCGAGCATGCGGTCCTGTCGGGCACGGATTGGAGCGGCGCCGTTGCGCCTGATGCGGCAATGAAGCGCTTCATGCCGGATGCCACCGGCCGGCGCCAGCAACATCGTCCAAATGTGGGATGCTGGCGCTTGGCCTCGACTAGTCTACTCGCTGCCGACGGCCGGCGCGAAGCGGTCGCGTATCGCACTGGAGGAGACTATGGGGCTCAAGCGTTTCGACAACAAGGTGGTGCTAGTTACCGGCGCAGCATCGGGCATAGGCCGCGCGACCGCCCTGCGCCTGGCCTCCGAGGGTGCGACACTGATCCTCGCCGACCGCAATATCGAAGGCGCGAAGCAGGTTTGCGCCATGGCCACGGAACAGTTTGGCACACGCGCGGATGCGCTTGCCTACGACGCTGCCGACAAGGCCTCGGCGCGCCGGATGGTCGACGCAGCACTTGCACTCCACGGCCGCCTCGACAGCCTCATCAACAATGCCGGCATCTATCGTCGCGACCATTTCGCCAACCAGACCGGCGACGACTGGTCGCTGGTCTTCGGCATCAACCTCGAAAGTGTCTTCCACATCGTGCATCAGGCTCTGCCGGCGCTTGTCGCATCGCGTGGCAACGTCGTGTCGACGGCTTCGACGGCAGGCCTGCAGGGCATCGCCTATGCCGCCGCTTATGCCGCCTCCAAGGCGGGCATCATCGCCATGACCAAGTCGCTGGCGACGGAATATGCACCCAAGGGCGTGCGCTTCAACGCCATCTGCCCCGGCCGCGTCCGCACCGAGATCGGCACCGGACTTGCGCCCATCGCGGATCAGGATCCCGATATCATGGTCAAGCCGCCCAAGCTCGCCGGAAAGGACAGCGGCGAGCCCGAGGACATCGCCAGCGCCTTCGCCTATCTGGCGTCCGACGAGGCCTGCTTCGTCACCGGCGCAGTGCTCGTGGTCGACGGCGCCCAGACGGTGGGCTGAGCAAGGTCAGGCGGCGCGAAAGGTCATGTCGGTGCGCCTGTGGGCGAAGCGCCAGCCGTCGGCGGTGCGAACGAAGCGGTCGAAATAGCGCCCGACGACCCGCGCCACCGTCGCTTTGGGGTCGTCGCGGCTGGTGCCGTGATAGGTGAAGCATGCGACACTGGTCGCATGGTCCGCATCGATCAGGTCGACGACGATGTTGTGCGCCATGTGGATCGTCGTGTCGGTCTGGGCCTTGGCGTCGAGATAGGCGCGCATTTCGGCGTGGCCCTTGAGCGGACCCTTCCAGGTTTCCCACAACCCGTCGGGCGCCCACAGCGCGACCAGTTCCTCGTGCCTGTAGTCGTCGACGAGGATGCAGTAGCGTTGCACCAGCTTGGCGCATTCGTGCTCGGCGGCGATCCGATCTGCCAGGTCCATTTTCGTGCTCCCCTGAAATCGGGGCCAGCGTCGCGTCTGTTGAAAACAGGCTCATCCTCCAAACGAACGATGGCGGACGCATCGCCTGCGGCAGCTATGGGGCCGACGACCCAAGGGAGGGAGGGCATGTCGGACATCGAGGCACGCTTTGCGGCGCTGGAAGCGCGCATCAAGGAGCTGGAGGACCAGCTTGCCATCTACCAGCTGTTTGCGACCTACGGCCCCTCGGTCGACAGCCGCACCGGCAGCGTCACGGCGTCGCTCTGGGCCGAGGACGGCGCCTATGACTTTGGCGGCGATCCGCTCGTCGGCGCCGAGAAGGTCGGCTCGCTGGTCAACATCGAGCCGCATGTCCACTACGTCGCCGACGGCTGCGCCCATGTGCTGAGCATGCCGCATGTCACCGTCGACGGCGACAAGGCAGTGGCCACTGGCTATTCGCGCGTCTACCTCCA
The DNA here is from genome assembly GCF_037625995.1 of Aminobacter sp. Piv2-1. NCBI lineage: Bacteria > Pseudomonadati > Pseudomonadota > Alphaproteobacteria > Hyphomicrobiales > Phyllobacteriaceae > Aminobacter > Aminobacter sp. Piv2-1. The sequence goes on along the minus strand of NZ_JARKMU010000011.1, from coordinate 109,129 downwards.
CCAGGGCGACCACTGGCGCGTCGAGCGTGCCAGCGCCAACCGCTGGGAACTCGTCCGCACATCAAGGGGATGGCGGGTGCAGAACCGTGTCAATCGACTGCTGAACGGCCAAGCGGAGGCGCGAGACCTACTGTCGAGCGGCGTGAGCAACAACGCCTGATCTGTGCTTTGCCCTCTCCAGGCCCAAACAGCCGCCCGCCGCTGGCATCGTCCGAACGTGGGATGCCCCGGCGGGCCGGCTCCTTCAATGTGACCGGCCGGGAGGACACGAAATGAATTCACTTCAGGGCAAGTCGGTGGTCATCACCGGCGCCGGAACCGGTCTGGGCGCGGCCTATGCGCGCCATGCCGCGCGCCTCGGCGCTGCGGTAGTCGTCAACGACATCAGCGCCGAAGCGGCACAATCGACGGTCGATTCGATAACGACCGCAGGCGGCAAGGCCGTCGTGCACGCCGGCGACATCTCGTCCTGGAGCTATGCGCAGTCGCTCGTCGACTCCTGCATCGACGCCTTCGGCGCCATCACGGGCATCGTCAACAATGCCGGCATCCTCCGCATCGGCAAGATCCTCGACCTCACTGAGGCCGACATGCGACGCATGGTCGAGATCAACCTGATCGGCACTGCAGCCTGTGCCAGCCATGCGGCACGGCGCATGCTCGCTGCCGGCAAGGGCGGCTCGATCATCAACGTTGCGTCAGGCTCCCAGGCCGGGGACGTGGCGCTTGGCGGCTACGGTGCCACCAAGGGCGGGGTGGCCTCGCTCACCTACAGCTGGGGCATGGAGCTGCGCGGCACGGGCGTACGCGTCAATGCGCTGTCACCGCTGGCGGAGACCGCCATGGCTGCGCAGAACAAGGCGCTGATGGCCGAGCAGGCTGCGAGCCGCGAGGTGCACTATTCCGCCCTGCCCGACGCCGACGTCAACGCGCCCGTCGTCAGCTACCTGCTTTCCGACGCCGCCGAGAAGATCAACGGCCAGGTCGTCCGCATCGCCGGCAAGCAGCTGTCCTTCGTCACCCATCCGCTGATCGCCGCCCCGGTGCTCGAGGGCGACTGGAACTATGAAGCGGTAGGCGCGGCCTTCGCCGAAACGCTCGGCGACCGCCAGCAGCCGCTCGGCCTCGGCTACCAGAGGAAACCCAATTGAGTTCAGCGGAAAACAGGCCCGTCGCCGTCGTTACCGGTGCCAGCCGTGGTCTCGGCCGCGGCATTGCCGTTGCCCTCGGCGAGGCAGGCTTCACCGTCTATTGCACCGGCCGCAGCGACCGCAAGGCCATCGGCCCGTGGGGCGGCACGGTCCGCGACACCGCCGAAGCGGTCGACCAGGCCGGCGGCAAGGGCATCGTAGCCCTGTGCGATCATCTGGATGACAGCCAGACCGAAGCCCTGTTCAAGCGCGTCGACGCCGAACAGGGCCGGCTTGACCTGCTCGTCAACAACGCCTTCGCCATGCCGGACTGGGCCGTGCCCGACGGCAATTTCTGGGAGCGTCCGCTGTCGCTGTGGCGCGACATGATCGATGTCGGGCTGCGCTCGAGCTATGCGGCAAGTCACTTCGCCGCGCCCATCATGGTCCGCCAGCGGTCCGGCCTGATCGCCAACACCTCCGGCCCGGGCGGCAAGGTCTATCGCCACAGCCTGCCCTACGGTGTCGGCAAGGCCGGGCAGGACAAGCTGGCCCATGACATGGCCCACGAGCTGCGTCCCTACGACGTCGCCGCGATCTCGCTGTGGCCGGGCCTGATCGGCACAGAGCGCACGCTTGCGGGCATCGCGGCGGGCGGCGTGGTCGGCAACAACGCCGGCAACCTGCCGCATGTCGAGACGCCCTTCTTCATCGGGCGCATCCTGGCGGCGATCCACAGCGCGGGTGACGCCATGGCGCTGAGCGGCGGCACCTTCTATTCGACCGAACTCGCTAGCCGCTACGGCGTCGTGGATGCCGACGGCGGTCGCCCCGTTTCACGCCGCCCTCTGTTCGGCGCGCCGCTCTACCAGCCCATTTCAAACATCGAGAACGCGGATCAATGACGATGCCTGTCGAGCGCGCGACAAATCCTGCCTCGCCGCAGGCTTACACGGCGGCGAACCGTATTATACTCCGTAGCGTCAGAAGCCCCGGCGGCGGACGATTCGACCCACGGTTGATCGCTTCGGGATCGCGGGCTGCACTCCCCACGGGACGGGAGGCCTGGCGGTGAGCAGGATGGTGCGTATGGCGCAGATGGACGCAGGCGGGAACGGCACGGACACCCTCGATCGCGACGGCCTGGCGCGCGCCGCCACGAACCCGCGCAAGGAACTGGTGCGCGAACAGCTCATCGACATCGCCGCCGAGCTGTTCGACAGCAAGGGCTATGCCCAGACCAGCATCAACGACATCGCCCAGGCGCTCGGCCTGGGCCGCTCGGCGGTCTACCACTACTTCCGCAACAAGGAAGAGATGCTGGCTGCCCTGGTGGAATCCGAGGCGCTTACCCCTTCGCACCGGCTGCAGGAACTGATGGCCGAGCCCGGCCTGTCGGCTTCGGAGCGGTTGCGCCGCGCCATTGTCGACGGCATCGTTCGTCGCCTGTCCTCGGGCTCGCGTTTCATCCTCTTGTCGCGGCTCGAAACACAGATCCCCGAGGCGCTTGGCCCCATATACAACCAGGGCCGGCGCCACATCTACGACTTCTACGTGCGCTGCATTTCCGATGGCATCGCCAGCGGCGAGTTTCGGACCGTCGACCCCAAGGTCACGGCCTTTGCCGTGATCGGCATGGCCAACTGGACATCGCGCTGGTACTCGCCGTCAGGCGCAAAGACACCGATGGAGATCGGCGAGATCATCGCCGACATGGCGCTGGCCGGCCTGCGTGCCCACCACGACCAGCCGCGCGACGCCGAGGCGGTGCGGCAGACGATTGCCGGCCTGCGCCAGCAGATCGACGATCTGGAAAAGCTGGTCAAGTAAAGGCAAGACAGCGAATTCTTATTTCAGGTCAATGACTTGACGCGATCAGTTCAATCGAATTTCACGCCGGCATGCTGGATGAAGGCGCTGTAGGTGTCGAAGCGGATGATGGGATCCGTGCCCTTGTAGGCACGGATATGGTCCAGCACCGCCTGGCGCGAGCGGCGCCACATCGGCGGGACGATCTCCAGCATCGGCCCGTAGAGGTTCGGCGAGCGGTAGTAGAGGATCGACTGGTCCTGGCCGGCGACGCGGATCTCGTAGTCGCGCTCGTAGCCGGCGGCCTCCACCCTGGCGGTCGCCTCGGCATGGTCATGTACCCAGAAGCCCAGGTGCTGCAGGCCCTCGCGGCCGGACGCCAGGAAGTCCGTGTAGGGCGACGAGGCGTCGTTGGTCTGCTCGATCAGCTCGATCTGCACATCGCCCATGTAGCCGAAGGCAAGCCGCAGCTCGACCTGGACCGGCTGGCCGCGATGCCAGGTGGTGCTGACCGGCTGGCTGACGCCGCGCTCCATGAAGATGAAGGGACCGACGCCGAACACGTCGATCCAGTGGCGCATCGCCGTTTCGATGTCACGGACGACGAAGCCGAGCTGGGTCGCGGGCCCCAGGATGGGCTTCAGCCCTTGCGCCTGTCCCAGTTCGGCTACGGTCATGATCCGACCCCGACGCGTCAGTTGAAGATTTCGAACAGGCCGGCAGCGCCCATTCCGCCACCGACGCACATGGTGACGACGCCGTATTTCACGCCGCGGCGACGGCCCTCGATCAGCACATGGCCGGTGGTGCGGGCACCTGTCATGCCGAACGGGTGGCCGACGGCGATGGCGCCGCCATTCACGTTTACCTTGTCGGGGTCGATGCCCAGCGTGTCGCGGCAGTAGACGGCCTGGCTGGCGAAGGCTTCGTTGAGCTCCCAGAGGCCGATGTCATCGACCTTGAGGCCGTGCTTCTGCAACAGCTTCGGCACGGCGAAGATCGGGCCGATGCCCATTTCCTCCGGCGCGCAGCCGGCGACGGCCATGCCGCGATAGGCGCCCAGCGGCTTGAGGCCGAGCTGTTCGGCGCGCCTGGCTTCCATGACCACGAGTGCGGCGGCACCGTCGGACAGCTGCGACGAGTTGCCGGCGGTGACGTATTCGCCGAGCTTGATCACCTCGCCATCGGCGAAGACCGGCTTCAGCTTGGCCAGGCCGTCGAGATTTGTGTCGGCGCGAAAACCTTCGTCCTGCGTCAGGGTGACGTCCTGGAAGCTGGTCTCGTTGGTCTCCTTGTTGACCACCATCTTGCGCGACGCCATCGGCACGATCTCGTCGTCGAAACGGCCGGCCTGGTGGGCGGCGGCGGTGCGCAGCTGGCTGGCGAGCGAGAACTCGTCCTGCGCCTCGCGGCTGATGCCGTACTTCCTGGCGACGATCTCTGCGGTCTCGATCATCGTCATGTACATGTGCGGCCACTGCGAGGTCACCGCCTGCGAACGGGCGCGGTAGCTGTTCTTGTGCTTGTTCTGGGTCAGGCTGATCGATTCCACGCCGCCGGCGACGACGGTTTCCATGCCGTCGACGATGATCTGCTTAGCTGCGATCGACACCGCCATCAGGCCCGACGAGCACATGCGGTCGATGGACATGCCGGGCACGCTGTCGGGTAGGCCGGCGGCGGCAGCAGTCAAGCGGCCGATGTTGTAGCCCTGCGTGCCCTGCTGGGCCGAGCAGCCCATGACGACGTCCTCGACGGCGTCGAGAGCGATGCCGGCGCGCTTGACCGCCTCGCGCACGACGTGGCCCGACAGCGCCGGGGCCTCGGTGTCGTTGAAGGCACCACGGAAGGCCTTGCCGATGGGGGTGCGGGCGACGGAAACGATGACGGCTTCGCGCAAAGGATTGCTCCAGAACAGTTGTTGTCGGCGGGGAACCGGACAGCAAATGCGCAGGCCATTTCTGCTGCGAAGCGCCCGGAACCGAAGTTTTCCAACTACTTGCTAGGAGCGACGGGGCCACTGAACATCGTCTGAAAAGACTAACGGCGGATCCGCGAAACGCATCGATTGCGAAAGCCCGCTGCGGAGGCGGCGGCGCGGACACTGGAGCCCGCGCCGAGGAAACGATCAGACGTGATAACCGCCGTCGACGTTGATCACTTCGCCGGAGATGAAGCCGGCTCGGCTGGAGGCGAGGAAGGAAACGGCCTCGGCGATGTCGATGGCCTTGCCGTTGCGGCGCAGCGGCGTGGCCATGGCGGCGGCCTGCATGTACTTGTCGTCGATGTAGCCGAGCTTGCTGAGCTCGGTGTGCTGGCCGGTCTCGATGATGCCGAGCGCCACGCCATTGGCGCGGATGCCGTAGCGGCCCTCTTCCTTGGCGACGCCCTTCATCAGCGCATGCACGGCCGACTTCGGCACCACCGACAGGCCGTCGGCTGCGGCGAAACGATACTGCGCCGAGCTTTGGCAGGCGACGATCGAGCCGCGCGTCTTGCGCAGATGCGGGATGGCAAAGTGGACTACGTTGAAGAAGCCGAAGGCGTCCTGCATCAAATGCTTGCGCATCTGCTCGGGCTCGATCTTGCTGAGATGGATCAGCGGCACCAGCGGACCGGCGGCATAGATCACCGTGTGGACGCCGCCATTAGCCTCGGCCACGCCGTTGATGAAGGCCCGCGTCGCCTCGACGTCCTCGATGTTGAGCTTGTGGGTGGACGCCTTGCGTCCCTCGCCGCGCACGGCTTCCGCCGCGGCTTCGGCCTTGGCCTGGTTGCTGTGATAGGTCAGCGCCACGTCGCAGCCGTCACGCGCCAGCACGCGACAGATTTCGGCGCCGACACCGCCGCTGCCGCCGATGACGATGGCCGCTCCCTCGGCCGGATACAGTCCGCTCATTTCATCCTCCCTTACGATTTCATCGCGAGTTCCGCGTATTGCCAGCCGAACTCGGCCACCGGCCGCGCCAAGGCACCGGCCTCGCGGGCATGCGCGCTCGCCGCATTGCCGTCGACCACGCGCTTCATGATGCCCTGGCGGATGCCGGCGACGCGGAACAAGCTGTAGGCGAGATAGGCATACCAGTGGCGATCCGACACGCCCTCCTGCCCCGTCGCTTTGAGATAGGCGTCCCGGTAGCTGCGTTCGTCGGGAATGCCAAGCGCGCCGATGTCGAGGTCGCCCAGGCCGCGATAGGGCGTATTTGGCAGTCGCCAGGTGAGCATGTGATAGGCGAAATCGGCCATGGGCTCGCCCAGCGTGGACAGCTCCCAGTCGACGACAGCCAGCACACGCGCTTCGGTCGGATGGAACAGCATGTTGTCGATGCGGAAATCGCCGTGGATCAGCGAGGTGCGGGTCTCCGGCGGAATGTTGTCGGGCAGCCATTCGATCAGCCGGTCTATCGCCTCGATGGTCTCGGTCTCCGAAGCGCGGTACTGCTTGGTCCAGCGCGCCACCTGCCGGGCGACGTAGTCGCCGGGCTTGCCGAAATCCTCGAGGCCGATTGCCCTGCAGTCTGTCTTGTGGAGGGCAGCCGCGACGCGGTTCATCTCCATGTAGATCGCCTTGCGCTCGGCCGGCGACTGCTCGGGCAAGGCCGGCGCCCAGAACGAGCGGCCCTCGACGAAATCCATGACGTAGAACATCGCGCCTACGATGGTTTCGTCGTCGCAGAGCAGCCGCGCTCCTGCCACAGGCACATCGCTGTTGCGTAACGCACTGATGACGCGAAACTCGCGGTCGACGGCGTGGGCCGACGGCAGCAGCTTGCCGTCGGGCTTCTTGCGCAGCACCAGCTTGCGCTTGCCGTCGAAGCTGAGCAGCATCGTCGGGTTGGACTGGCCGCCGCGGAAGCGCTCGACCGTCAGCTCACCCTCGCAGCCATCGATGTTGGCCTTGAGGTAGGCGTGCAGGCGCGCGACGTCGATCTTGCTGTCGGCGGCGAGCGGCTCGGTGCCGACGAAACGGCTGGCATCCATGGCGCGCCCTCTCCGTTCAGCCGACGTCGGCGTATTTGGCGAGTTCGAGGCGCCCGATCTGGTTGCGGTGCACCTCGTCCGGCCCGTCGGCGAAGCGCAGCTTGCGGGCGTGCGCATAGTAGTTGGCGAGCACGAAATCCTGCGACACGCCGGCCGCGCCATGCGCCTGGATCGCCCAGTCGATGACCTTGCAGGCCATGTTGGGTGCTGCGACCTTGATCATGCCAATCTCGGCGCGCGCCGCCTTGTTGCCAACGGAGTCCATCATGTAGGCGGCCTTCAGCGTCAAAAGGCGCGCCTGGTCGATCAGGATGCGGGATTCGGCGATGCGCTCCAGCGTCACCGACTGCTCGCCGATCGGCCGGCCGAAGGCGACGCGGCTCTTCACGCGGCGGCACATCAGTTCCAGGCAGCGTTCGGCAAGGCCGATCAGGCGCATGCAGTGATGGATGCGGCCGGGTCCGAGGCGTCCCTGTGCGATTTCGAAGCCGCGGCCCTCGCCGAGCAGCATGTTGGATGCCGGAACGCGCACGTTCTCGAACAGCATGTCCATGTGGCCGTGCGGAGCGTCGTCATAACCGAACACCGACATGGGGCGCAGCACCTTGATGCCGGGCGTGTCCATTGGCACGAGGATCATCGACTGCTGTTGGTGCTTGTGGGCGCTCGGATCGGTCTTGCCCATGAAGATCAGCAGTTCGCAGTGCAGATCGCCGACGCCTGAGATCCACCACTTGCGGCCGTTGATGACGTAGTCGTCGCCGTCGCGGACGATGGAGCTCTGGATGTTGGTGGCGTCGCTGGATGCCACGTCCGGCTCTGTCATCGCAAAGGCCGAGCGCACGGTGCCGTCCAGCATGCCGGGCAGCCACCGCGCCTTCTGCGCCTCGGTGCCATAGCGCTCGATGGTCTCGATGTTGCCGGTGTCGGGCGCCGAGCAGTTGAAGATCTGCGACGAGAAGTGCACCCGGCCCATGACTTCGCACAGCGGCGCGTATTCGGTGTTGGTCAGGCCTGCACCATGTTCGGAATCGGGGAGGAACAGGTTCCACAGGCCTGCCTTCTTGGCCTTGGCCTTGAGCTCTTCGAGTACAGGCGGATGTCCCCAGCGGTCGGCCTCGACCTCTTCGTGATAGCGGCGTTCGTTGGGATAGACATGCTCATCCATGAAGGCGTTCAGCCTTTCGAGCAGGTCCTTTGTCCTTGCGCTGTATTCGAAGTCCATCTCATGTCCGCCACTGCTATTCCGGGAAGAAGCCGCCGGCGGAAACGATGCCGGCGGCCGATGTCGTCATGCGGCGCGGACGCCTGAGGGATTGCCCTTCAGCACCGTGGCGCGGACATTGTGCGGGTCGAGCTTGGCGATAATCGCCAGCTGCTCTTCGGTCGGAGCCGCCGTGGTGGTCATGCCCTCGGCGCGCAGCAGCGGGAAGCCGGTGGCGTCCTGCACCTGTTCGAAGGTGACGCCGGGGTGCAGCGACAGGACCTGTGCCGCATGGTCAGGACCATTGAAATCGAACACGCAGAGGTCGGTGATGACCACGCCCAGCTTGACGTCGGCGGGCTTGGCGCCCTCCGGCCAGTTCCTGGCGTTGTAGCCGACGCTGGCCACCACATCGACCTCGCCCTCGACGAAGGTGCGCTTGGAGTGGTTGGGCAGGAACATCGAGTTCTTGTGACAGATCGAGTTGCCGGGGAAGCCGCGCACGCCGAGCATGGCGACCTTGGGCTTTTGGAACTCGCCGCCGAGCGCCGAAATGTTGCCCTGGCCGTAGCGGTCGACCTGAACCGGCGTCACCATGGCGTGGCGACGGCCACTCCAGACGCTGTCGAACACGCGGCTGTAGGGCATCCAGCCAGAAAGCTTCGGCTTGTAGTCGCCGCGCGGTCCGAGCGGGATCGGGTCTTCGACCAGATAGGCTTCGCCATCGGTCATCATGATACCGGGGGCGCAGGTGAGCTTTGCGAGGCCAGCCGCCAGGCGCGGCAGCGGGCCGATGCCGGTTGCGAGAACCTCGCCGTCATTGGCCCATGCCTGAGCGCCAACAGCGACGATCAGTTCGGCAAGAGTGAATTCTTTTGCAGTCGTCATGTCGTGTCCGATCAGAAAATGGGGAGCGGCAGGGCGCGGATCTTGGCTTCGCCGCCAACGCTCGCGGCGTAGCTGGCCTCGTCGCCCTTCACATATTGGTCGAAATAGCGCTGCCAGCCGCCCTCTTCGGTCGCCGATGCGGCGTAATCCTTGAGGTGGCCCATGTCCCAGCCATAGGCGTCATGGGAAGCGGTCGGGTGTGCGCCCAGCGGTGCCTTGACTACGCCGGTGACGAAGCAACGCTCGAACAGCTGGCTCTTGGCCTTGTCGGAGTATTCGGCGTCGATGCGGTCGACCAGCACTTCGGTGGTCACGAACACCTTGTCGGCCGCACGGGCAAACAGGCCGTCGAAGAACGGGTCCGGACCGTCGGTCTGGGTGTTGCCCAGACGGTCGGCGCGGCTGACGTGGATCAGCGCCACGTCGAGCTTGATCGCCGGCATGGCCAGCAGCACTTCGCCGTCGGCATAGGGCGACTTCACCGTCTTGAAATCAGGGTTGTATTTCATGACGTCGGAGCCGAGGCCGACGCGGGTCGCGGCGAACGGCAAATTGTGGCCGGCAGCCTGGAGGCCGAGCAGCAGCAGGCCTTCGTCGAGCTCAGACACTTCGACCGCACCGGCTTCACGCGCCTTGCGGAAGTAGGGCTCGATCGGCATCGCGTCGAGCGAAACGAAGCCGTAGATCAGCTTCTTGACCTTGCCCGAGGCGCACAGCATGCCGATCTCAGGCCCGCCATAGGCGACCAGCGTCAGGTCCTTGAGGTCCGAGCGCAGGATTTCGCGCACCAGCGCCATCGGCTTGCGCCGGGGACCCCAGCCGCCGAAGCCGATCGTCATGCCGTCGCGAAGCTGCGCGACGACCGCTTTCAGGTCCATTTCCTTGTTCATAGCATCCTAGTCCGTCTGTTCTTCATTCTTGGTTCGGCGGGGATACGGCTCAGCCGTGGAAACCCCTGCCCTCGGCAACCAGCCGCTCGATCAGCGCGGCCGGCTTGAAATACTGGTCGCCCACGAGCCCGGCATATTTGTCGAGCGCCGCCTTGACCTTCGGCAGGCCGACCTGGTCGGCATAGAACATCGGTCCGCCCAGATAGGTCGGGAACCCGAAGCCGTTGGTCCAGATGACGTCGATGTCTCCAGGCCGTGCCGCCGCACCCTCGTCGAGGATATTGGCCGCCTCGTTCACCATGGCGAACAGGCAGCGTTCGAGGATTTCCTCGTCGGTGATGGTGCGCGCGGTGAAGCCGCGCTCCTTGCGGTGAGCCTCCAGCAGCTCGTCGACAGCAGGATCGTGCGAAGCCTTGCGGTTCTCGTCATAGACGTAATAACCCGCGCCCGACTTCTGGCCGAGCCGGCCGGCGGCCACCAGCCTGTCGACGATGTTGCATTGCTGCTCGCGCGGCGACATGCGGGCGACGCGGGCCGCCCGCGCTGCGGCCATGATGTCCATGCCGGCGAGATCCGCCAGCGCGAACGGGCCGATGGGGAAGCCGAAGGCGGTTAGCACGCGGTCGACCTGTTGCGGCGTCGCACCGTCCTCGAGCAGGAACTGCGCTTCGCGCGTGCGCTTGGAGAGCATGCGGTTGGCAACGAAACCTTCGGAGCGCCCGACCATCACGGGCACCTTGCCGAGGCGCTTGCCCAGCGCCGTCGTCGTGGCGAGCACGTCGGGCGCGGTCTTCGCGGCCCGCACGTTCTCGAGCAGCTTCATGACGTTGGCCGGGTTGAAGAAATGCATGCCGGCGACGCGCGCCGGGCTCTTCAACGAACCCGCCAGTTCCTCGATGTCGAGGAACGAGGTGTTGGTGGCGATGATCGCGTCGTCGCGCAGCACCGCGTCGAGCCTGGCGAACACGTCCTTCTTGACCGCCATGTCCTCGGTCACGGCCTCGATCACCAGGTCGACATCGCCGAGCGTCTCATAGGACGTCGTCGGCGTCAGCAGCGCCATGCGGCGCTGCATCTCGTCGGCCGTCATCGACCCGCGCTTGACGCTGCCCTCGTAGATCTTGCCGATTGCCTTGACCGCAGACGCCAGGCCTTCGTCCGAGAGGCCGATCAGCGCCACCGGCATGCCGATGTTGAGGAAGCAGGCGGCAATGCCGCGGCCCATGGTGCCGGGGCCGACGATGGCAACCTTGCTCACGTCGCGCGGTTTCACGTCGGCATCGACGCCCTCGATCTTCAATGCTTCGCGCTCGGCGGCAAAGATGTGGCGCAACGCCTTCGATTGCGGCGAAACGAGCAACTCCTTGCAGGTCTGGTACTCAAGCGCGATGGCCTCGGCGACCGGCGTCTCGGTCACCATCTTGATCAGATCCACCGCGACAAGCGGCGCCTTGAAGCCCTTGTATTTCTTCGCCAATGCCGCGCGGCTCGCGTCGAGCACGGCGGCATCGAACGCCGGCACCGGCAGGTCGCTGGTCCGGCGCAGCTTGGCGCCGTCGGCAACGACCTTCTCGGCGAAAGCGATGGCCGCAGCCTTGAGGTCGCCCGAGACAACCTCGTCGACGATGCCCTTCTCACGGGCGTCGCGCGCCGAGATCTGGCCGCCTTCGCTGATCATCTTCAGCGCCTCTTCGACGCCGGCGAGACGCGGCAGGCGAACCGTGCCGCCCGAACCGGGCAGGATGCCGAGCTTGACTTCCGGCAGGCCGACCTTCGAGCCTTCCAGCGCGATGCGATAGCTGCAGGCCAGCGCCACTTCGAGGCCGCCGCCAAGTGCGGTGCCATGGATCGCAGCGACGATCGGCTTGGTCGCGGCGTCGAGCGTGTCGATCACTTCGCCGAGCAGCGGCGCCACCATCGGCTTCTTGAATTCGTGGATGTCGGCGCCGGCGATGAAGGTACGGCCTTCGCACAGGATGACCATGGCACGCGCCTCTGCATCACCCTCGAGCGCCTTGACGGCCTCGATCAGCCCCGAGCGCACCGAATGCGACAGCGCGTTGACGGGCGGATTGTCGACGGTCGCGACCAGAATGTTGCCTTGCTTGGCGACCGAAACGGTCCTTGCGAGCAGCTCGGTCATGCCGGCACCCCTTCCCTGCTATTTCCTGATTTGCCGGTCACCAGAACGACCTTGCCCTTGACGGCGCGTTCCATGACGACGTCGAGCGCCTCGGCGAAGCGGTCGAGAGGATATTCGGCCGAAATGTGCGGCCTGAGCTTGCCCTTGGCGAACCAGTCCATCAGCTCGGCAATGTTTTCGGCGTTCTTCTCCGGCGCCGAGCGAGCGAAGGCGCCCCAGAACACGCCTATCAGCGCCGACTGCTTGAGCAACAGAAGGTTCAGCGCGATCTTCGGGATGTCGCCTGCGGCAAAGCCGATGACCAGCAGGCGGCCGAACAGCGCGAGTCCGCGCACGGCCGTCTCCGTCATGGCACCGCCAACCGGGTCATAGACCACGTCGACGCCCTGCCCATTGGTCAGCTCCTTGAGCCGCTGGCGCAGGTCCTCGGTCGAGTAGTTGATGGTCTCGTCGGCACCGTACTGACGGCACAGCTCAAGCTTCTCGTCGCTGGAGGCAGCGGCGATGACGCGTGCCCCCATCTGCTTGCCGAGTTCGACCGCCGTCAGCCCGACGCCACCGGCCGCACCCAGTACGAGCAGCGTTTCGCCCGGCTTGATCTGCGCCCGGTCCTTGAGCGCATGGTGCGAGGTTGCATAGGTGATGAGGAAGCCGGCCGCCTCGACGAAGCTCATCTCGGCCGGGATCGGGAAGACCTTCCAGGCGTCGACCGCGACCTGTTCGCCATAGCCGCCGATGCCGGCGAAGGCCAGGACGCGCATGCCGACCTTGAGGCGCTCGACGCCTTCGCCGACCGAGATGATCGTGCCGGCGGCTTCGCTGCCTGGCGTGAACGGCAGTTCGGGCTTGGTCTGGTACTTGCCTTCGACCATCAGCCCGTCGAAGAAATTGATGCCGCATGCCTCGATGCGGATCACCACCTGCCCCGGCTTGACCACCGGTTCGGCGATCTCCTCGATCCTGAGTTCCGCCCGTGGGGCGAACTCCTTGCAGATCACTGCCTTCATTTCCTTGCGCCGCTTCCTGCTGCCATTTCGGCACTGCCAAATTCTTCAATCGAGGCAAGGAATGGGACAGGGGCAGACCGCTAACATCGTCTGATGGGACTAGTCGCGGGAAACCGGGCATTTCGGACGCCAAGTCGCTGAAATGCCCGGCAATCTTAGTCCCTTCGGACGATGTTGCCGGCGCCCGCGCGCGCAGGTTCGCGGGTACGGTTTCGAGGAGAACAAGCATGGCCCGTCTGGCAGGCAAGGTCGCATTCATCACCGGGGCAACCGGCGGCATCGGCGAGGCAGCCGCGAGGCTCTTCGCCCAGGAAGGCGCCAAGGTCGCCGTCGCCGGCCGCAGCCGCGACAAGGGCGAGGCCATCGCCTCCTCGATCAACGCATCGGGTGGCACGGCTCTTTATGTCGAGACCGACGTCACCGAACCCGACAGTGTCGAGGCGTCGTTCAAGACGGTCATGGACGCCTGGGGCCGGCTGGACGTGCTCTACAACAACGCCGGCGGCTCGAGCTCGGCCGATGGCCCGGTGACTGTGGCACCCTTCGAAGAATTCTGGCGCTGCATCAAGCTCGACCTGTTCGGCACCTGGGTCTGCTGCCGCAACGCCATCCCGCTGATGCAGAAGTCCGGCGGCGGCTCGGTCATCAATTGTTCGTCGATCGTCGGCGCCATGGGCGTCCCCAACCGAGACGCCTATTCGGCGGCCAAGGGCGGCATCATCTCGCTGACCCGCTCGATGGCGGTCGAGTTCGCCAAGGACAACATCCGCGTCAACGTGCTGGTTCCGGGCGCCGTCGCCACCGACCGCGTGCTCGGCTTCTTCGAGCGCGAGCCGCATCTCAAGGCTCAGTTCGACGCCTATCTGCTCGGCATCGCCGAACCCATCGATGTCGCCAATGCGGCGCTTTACCTCGCCTCCGACGAATCGCGGAAGATGACCGGGCATCAGTTGCCCATCGACGGCGGCATCCTGATTTCGTGACCACAGCACCTGACCTGGCTTAGTCTGTGCAGACGATGTCGGTGCCGACCGCCGGGTCTTGAAGTCGCCCCAAAAGTCCCAATTTCGACTGCAGGAATACGAGCATGGAAATCCTGAGCCAGGTGCTGGCGCGGAACGCGCGGCTGATCGGCGAGCGCAACTTCATCGTCACCGACAAGGAAACGATCACCTATGCGCGCTTTTCCGAACTGACGGCGCAATTGGCTAACGTTCTCAAGGCACGTGGCGTCTCCAGGGGCGACCGCGTCGGCCTCTATCTGCCGAGCACGCCGATGATGGCCATCGGCTTCTGGGCCTGCCAGCGCCTCGGCGCGATCCCTGCGCCGCTCAGCGCCATGTTCCGCCATGCGGAGCTGCGCAAGATCGTGACCCAGACCGGCATGAAGGCGCTGATCGCGAACGGCTCGACCTGGCCCTACTTCTCCGAAATCCGTGCCGAGTTCCCTGACCTAGCCCACTGCCTGGTCGCGTCCGATGACGGCAGCGCCGACGATCTAGCCGCGCTGATGGCAGCGGCACCCTCGACCTTCGACGATGCGCCCTGCCACATCGACGACATCTGCGCCCTGTTCTTCACCTCGGGCACGACGGGGGCGCCCAAGGGCGCGGCACAGTCGCAGTTCAACCAGTGCTCGACGCTGCGCGACATGATGGTTTCGCACCGCACGCGCTTCGCCGAGGAAACCTATCTCTGCGCCGTGCCGCTGTTCACCAATTTCGGCCTGACGGTGACGCTCAACCTCTGCCTCTACACCGGGGGCACCATCGTGCTGCACGAGCGCTGGGACACGAGCCGCGTGCTCGCCGACATCGGCCGCTACAAGGCCACCTATTTCGGCGGCACGCCGACGATGTATGTCTACATGGTCAACGAAGTCGATCCGGCCAGGCACGACCTGTCGTCGCTGCGCATCTGCACGACCGGCGGCTCGCCCGTGCCGCAGCCGGTCATACGCCGCTTCGAGGAGCTGTCGGGCGCCCGCGTCACCCAGGTCTACGGCTCGACCGAAACCAGCGGCCAGAACGTCATGGAGCCCACTGCCGGCATCTGCAAGCCGGGTTCGGCCGGCCTGCCGGTCGGCAGCTCGCGCATCGCGATCGTCGACGACGAGGGCAACGCCGTGCCGCAAGGCGAGATCGGCGAGGTCATCATCTCGGGTGATTGCGTCTCGCAAGGGTACTGGATGGACGAGAAGGCGACTGCGGAAGCCTTCGGCAACGGCGGCTGGAAGTCGGGCGATCTCGGTTACGTCGACGAGGACGGCTATCTGTTCATCGTCGACCGCAAGAAGGACGTCATCATCGCCGGCGGCCACAATGTCTATCCGCTGGAGATCGAGGCGCTGCTCTACAAGCACCCCGCGGTCGCCATGTGCGCGGTCGTCGGCGCGCCCGACGAGAGCAAGGGCGAAATCCCTGTAGCCGTCATCGTCAAGGCCGAGGGTCAGAACGCTACGGCGGAGGAGCTGATCCGCTATTGCCGCGAAAGCCTCGCCGCCTACAAGGCGCCACGCGCCGTGCACTTCATCGATACGATGCCGGTCGAGGCGGCCAAGATCCGCAAGCGCGAGCTGGTGCTGGCGCTGCGCGAAAACCGGCTGGATGATTTCAGGAGCAAGTGAACTCCCGGTACTCAATAGCAAAGGCCGCGCCCTGCGCGGCCTTTTTCTTTTCATGTCAGTAGCTTGTGATTGTCAGCTCAACGTCGAATGAAACTGCCTCAGGCAGTCGCTACGTCGCCCGCGCCACCGAAGGCGCTCCAGCCACCGTCGACGGGCAGCACCGTCCCGGTGATGTACGACGCCCAGTCCGACAGCAGGAACACCGCCGCCTGCGCCATCTCGGCCGGCAACGCCAAACGGCCCAGCGGCGTCCGCCGTTCGAGAATCGTCGGATCGAAAGCCTTGCGCTCGAGCAGCGCCTCGACCATCGGTGTACGCGTATAGGCCGGCGCGATGGCGTTGACGCGGATGCCCGAAGGTCCCCATTCGCAGGCCAGCGTATGCGTCAGGTGGTTGATGCCGGCCTTGGCCGCGGCATAGGCCGAGCGGCGTGGAAAGCCCCCGAGCCCGACGATGGACGACACGTTGACGATCGCACCGCTCTTCTGGGCCAGCATCGGCCGGGATGCCGCGCGGCACATCAGGTAGGTGCCCTTCAGGTTGACATCGACCACACGCTGCCAGCTCTCCACCGACTGCTCGTGCACCGGCACCAGGTCATCGCCGATGCCGGCCGAGTTGAAGACGAGGTCGAGCCCGCCGAGCGTTGAGATCGCCTCCCCGACCATACGCTCGGCGTCCGCTTCGCTGGCGACATCGCCCTGGGTGACGCCGACGGAACCGGTGTGCGCCGCCGCCTCGTCCAGGCGCTCGCGATTGAGATCGGCGATGACGACCCTTGCGCCTAAATCTGCCAGCAGTTTCGCCGCGGTTTCGCCGATGCCGCTGGCGCCGCCGGTCACTAACGCGAGCTTGCCGTCGAACCTGATCGCTGGCGCGCTCATGCGTCGGGGTCCCCGCCGTCCCCGGCGTCCTGTTTGAAATGGAAGTCCGGCTGCCATTGCTCGCGCGGCTGGACGTGAAGCTTCCAGTAGGCTTCGGCGACCAGGTCGTGGTCGTAGGGCGTACCCGCCTGCATCGTGCCATGGATGGCGACGGTCGAGACATGGATGCCCGACGGCGACAGCTCCTTCTCCAGCGAATGCCCGAGACTGCGCAGGGCCGCCTTGCCGAGCGACGTCACGCCCCATTCGATCCACGGACCGAAGGCCAGCACGCCGCCGGTGAAAAGGATCGTGCCGCGCCCGCGCCCGATCATGCCGGGCGCCACCGCCTGCGCCGCATGCAACGCACCCGCGACATTGGTCCGGAAGGCAGCGACGACATAGTCGACGCTCGCCGGCTCGCCATGCGAGCGCCAGCCGTCGGCGGTGCCGTACTTGACCTCGCCCAGCCGCGACGGCGTGGCGAAGCGCGCCGGCTCGATGATCGCCGCGTTGTAGATCAGTGCCTCAGCGTAGCCGTGCCGTTCGCGGATCGCGGCATGGACCCGGTCCATATCCTCGGGCCTGCCGGCGTCGCCGGCAAAACCTGCGATGTCGAGCCCGTCGGCCCGCAGTTCCTGCTCGTAACGCGCGATCGCCTCGGCGCGACGGCCGACGAAGGCGACACGATGGCCCTCGCGCGCGAACTTCTTCACCAGCGCCTGGCCAAGGCCCGGTCCCATGCCGATGACGACGGTCGAAGGCGCGTTCATTGCGCCACCTCGACCTTGGCGACGGTCTCGGCTCGCTCGGTATTCCCCTGCGCCTTGCGCTCGGCGCGGTTCGCCATGAACTCCTCGAGCGTACCGACGACGCCCTTGCGCAGGAACAGCACGCACAGCACGAAGATCACGCCCTGGACGACAACGACCCAGGCACCCAGCGTCGCCAACTCGCGCTGCAGCGTCACCAGCACGGCGGCACCGACAACCGGTCCGAGCAGCGTGCCGACGCCTCCAATCAGCGTCATCAGCAGCACGTCGGCCGAAGTCATGAAGAACACGTCGGCCAGCGACGCCAGCTGGAAGATGATCGCCTTGAGGCCACCGGCAACGCCCGACAGCATCGCCGACAGCGTGAACGCGATCAGCTTGAAGCGGTCGGTCGAATAGCCGAGCGAAATGGCGCGCGGCTCGTTCTCGCGGATCGATTTCAGCGTCTGGCCGAAGGGCGAGTGCACGATGCGGTAGACGAAGGCGAAGCCGATCAGGAACACGGCGAGCGTCACATAGTACATGTTCAGCGTGTTCGAGAGGTCGATGACACCGAACAGCGTGCCGCGCGGCACCGACTGGATGCCGTCTTCGCCGTGAGTCCACGGTGCCTGCACCGCGTAGAAGTAGATGATCTGCGCCAGCGCCAGCGTGATCATGGCGAAGTACAGCCCCTGCCGGCGGATCGCCAGCCAGCCGAACAGCGCGCCGATGGCAGTGGCGACCGCGACGCCCATGAGGATGCAAAGCTCGGTCGGCAGGCCCCAGGCCGCAGCCGCATGGGCCGTGACATAGGCCGACGCGCCATAGAAGGCGGCATGGCCGAACGCGAGCAGGCCGACATAACCAAAGATCAAATTGTAGGCGAGCGCGAACAGCGCCAGCACCAGTATCTTCATGCCCATGACCGGGTAGATCACGAAGGGCAGCGCGCCGCCGCCGACGGCGAAGATCGCCAGCCACAGGCGGCCGTTCTCCAAGAAGCTGCCGGAACGGCCCGACGAGACGTCGGCGACCGAATGGCTCGTCGTTTCCTTGCCGAACAGGCCGGCCGGGCGGAAGATCAGCACCAGCGCCATGATGACGAAGATCACCGTCGACGAGGCCTGTGGGTAGAACACCTTGGTCAGGCCCTCGATCACGCCGAGCATCAGGCCGGAGACGATGGCGCCGAAGATCGAGCCCATGCCGCCGATCACCACCACCGCGAAGATGGTGATGATGATGCCCTGACCCATCTGCGGGCTGACCTGGTAGATGGGTGCTGCCATCACGCCAGCAAAACCGGCGAGGCCGACGCCGAAGGCATAGGTCAGCATCAGCAGGCGCGGCACGTTGATGCCGAAGGCGCGGACGAGGTCGGGGTTTTCGGTGGCAGCGCGCAGGTAGGAGCCGAGCTTGGTGCGCTCGACCATGTACCAGGTGCCGAAGCAGACGACGATGGCCGCGACGATGACCCAGGCGCGATAGGTCGGCAGGAACATGAAGCCGAGGTTGAAGCCGCCCTTGAGCGTGTCGGGCACGGAATACATCTGGCCGGCAGCGCCGTAATAGACGTTGAACGCGCCTTCGATCGCCATGGCGAGACCGACGGTCAACAAGAGACCATAGGCATGGTCGAGGTCGTAGACACGGCGGATAAAGATGCGCTCCATCAGCGCGCCGATGACGGCAACCACCAGCGGCACGATGACCAGCGCCCACCAGTAGCCGATGGACGGCAGGCCGAGGCCGGGAAACAGTTCGGGCAGGCGCAGCAGGTACCAGGCGCCGAATGCGCCGAGCATGTATTGCGCTCCGTGGACGAAGTTGCCGATGCGCAGCATGCCGAAGATGATCGCCACGCCCAGGCTCATCATGGCGTAGAACGAGCCGTTGATAAGGCCGACGAGCAGTTGTCCGAAAAGAAGGGTTGGCGGAACGCCAATCAGGTCCAGCATGGCCGTCACACCCCGAGATAAGCTTGGATTTTGGCTTCGTTGCCGGCGAGTTCGTCGCGGCTGAAGCGCTCGACCACCTTGCCGTGGTCGACGACGAAATGCCGGTCAGCGAGCTTGGAGGCGAAGCGGAAATTCTGCTCGACCAGAAGGATGGTGAAGCCCCGCGCCTTGAGTTTTTCGAGCACGACGGCGATCTGCTTGACGATGACGGGCGCCAGGCCCTCGGTCGGCTCGTCGAAGATCAGCAGTTTCGCGCCGGTGCGCAGGATACGGCCGATGGCCAGCATCTGCTGCTCGCCGCCCGAAAGCTTCGTGCCCGGGCTCTGCCAGCGCGCCTTGAGGTTCGGGAACAGCTCCAGAATCTCGTCCACCGTCATGCCGCCCTTGGCGATGACCGGTGGCAGCTCCAGGTTTTCGGCCACGGACAAGCTCGAGAAGATGCCGCGCTCTTCCGGGCAATAGGCTATGCCGCGCCTAGCGATGATCTCGGGTGTCCGTGCCGCGACGTTCTCGCCGCGATAGGTGATGGCACCCGTCTTCTTGCGCACCAGTCCCATGATGCAGCGCAGCGCCGTCGTCTTGCCGGCGCCGTTGCGGCCCAGCAGGGTCACGAGCTCGCCCTCGCGGATGTCGAAGTTCATGCCGTGCAGCGCCTTGCTCTCACCGTACCAGGCATGCAGGTCGGCGATGTCGAGTACCGTCTTGGAAGTCTCAGTCATCTGCGCCACCGATATAGGCTTCGATCACGCGCGGATCGCGCGACACGGTCTCGTAATTGCCCTCGGCCAGCACCCGGCCCTGCGCCAGCACCGTGATGGTGTCGGAAAGGGCGGCGACAACAGACAGGTTGTGTTCGACCATCAGGATGGTGCGCTCGGCGGAAACCTTGCGGATCAGCTCGGCGATGCGGTCGACGTCCTCATGGCCCATGCCCGAGGTCGGCTCGTCGAGCAGCAGCATCTCGGGATCGAGCGCCAGCGTTGTGGCGATCTCCAGCGCGCGCTTGCGCCCGTAGGGCAGGTTCACGGCGACGTGGTCGCGCCAGTTCAGCATGCCGACGGCGTCGAGCAGCTCGTCGATGCGGTCGTTGAGCACGCCGAGCGTGCGTTCGCTCTGCCAGAAGCGGTAGGAGGTGCCCGTGGGCCGCTGCAGCGCCATGCGCACGTTCTCGCGCACGCTCATGCGCGGAAACACCGCCGAGATCTGGAACGAGCGGACGATGCCCTTGCGCGCCACCTCTTCCGGCTTCAGCGCGGTGATGTCCTCGCCATTGTAGCGGATCGTGCCTTCGCTCGGCTGCAGGAACTTGGTGATCAGGTTGAAGGTCGTCGTCTTGCCGGCGCCGTTGGGGCCGATCAGGGCGTGGATGGTATTCCGACGGACCTTGAGATCGACGTCCTTCACGGCTGCGAAGCCGTAGAAATACCGACTGAGACCAGACGCCTCGATGATGTAGTCGTCCGCAGTGCCTTGTCGCACCTTGTCCTCCAGAGTGCTTTCAGATGTGTGCGGCATCAGCCGCCCTCGCCGCCTCAGGCGTCGACGAGAATGCCCTTGCCGCGCGAGGCG
This sequence comes from Aminobacter sp. Piv2-1, assembly GCF_037625995.1. NCBI lineage: Bacteria > Pseudomonadati > Pseudomonadota > Alphaproteobacteria > Hyphomicrobiales > Phyllobacteriaceae > Aminobacter > Aminobacter sp. Piv2-1. The sequence continues at coordinate 88,306 of NZ_JARKMU010000011.1, read as the reverse complement.
AGCTGCCGCAGCGCCACTACCTTCTGGTAGTCCTCCGACTGGTAGAAACGCCGGGCTGTATCCGCGCTCGGAAACTCGACCACCGAGATGGATGCCGGTCGCCAGCCTCCTTCGAGGCTTTCGATGCGTTCGCTCGACAGCACGAAACGGCCGCCGCCGGCAGCCATGATCGGTCCGGCAACCTCCCGGTAGTGCTTCCAGGCCGCCTCGTCGGTGACCTCGATCTCGAAGATCAGATAGCCGGGCACGTCGTCGCTCCCAAAAGAAGGCGATGCCGGGCAGCAAGGCTGCAACCCGGCATCCGGTCCCTTACTGCTTCGCCAGCTTGCAGGCGCTCTTGTCTATGGGGCGGAAGGCGACGTCGGCCGGAACCGTCGTCACCACCTTGAACACGTCCTGAGCATCGGATGCCTCGCCAGGCGCGCGCACTTCGAGCAGTTGCATGTCGTGCACGAGGCGACCGTTGGGCAGCAGCGTGGCGTTCTTGGCGAACAGGTCGTCGATCTTGCCTTCGCGCAGCTTGGCGAGCACGGCGGTCGGCTCGTCGGTACCGGCGGCCTTGACCGCGTTCAGGTAGTTGGTGGCAGCCGAATAGGCGCCGGCAGCGACCCAGCCCGGCGCATTGCCGGTCTTCTTCTGCATCTCTTCCTTGAAGTGCTTGGAGGCGTCGTCGGTGTTCCAGTACCAGGCGGCCGCGAACTGGATGCCCTTCAGTGCCTCGAGGCCGATGGCGCGCGCGTCGGACTGGTGCAGCACCGTCACCGCCACGCGCATGCCCTGGTCGATCAGGCCGAACTCCTGCACCTGCTTCAGCGCGTTGACCAGCTCGGGTCCGTTGACGGTGAGCGCCAGCACCTTGGCGCCCGAAGCCTGGGCCTGGAGGATGTAGGACGAGAAGTCGGTGGTGCCGAGCGGCGCGCGCACCTGACCGAGGATCTTGCCGCCTTCGTCTTCGACGGCCGTCTTCACGCCGGCTTCCATGACCTTGCCGGCCTCGTAGTCGGGCGACAGGATGAACCAGGTCTCGCCGCCGGCCTTGAGCTGGGCGCTGACCGACGAACGAACCTGCGAATAGGCGTCATAGGCCCAGGCGAGGCCGTAGCCGTTGCAGTCGGCCTCGGTCATCTTGTCGGTCATCGGCGACACGAAGAAGCCGAGCTTCTTCTGCTCGCCGAGCAGGTTGTTGACCGACAGCGCGATCGCCGAGTTGGCGACGTCGAACAGCGCGTCGACATTGTCGCGCTCCAGCCACTCGCGGGCGATGGACAGCGCGATCTCCGGCTTGTTCTGGTGGTCGGCCGACACCAGCTCGATCGGCTTGCCCAGCACCTGGCCGCCAAAATCGGAAATGGCGAGCTTGACCGCTTCGGTCACTTCGGTGCCGCCGAGGGCGGAGAAGGACGAGCTCTGATCGTTGAGCACGCCGAGCTTGACGCTGGCATCCTGTGCTGCGGCAGTCAGCGCGGTCGACAGCAGCAAGGCTGCCGCGAGAATGGATTTCTTCATGTCATTCCTCCCCAGGAACGTGGGCTTTGCTGCCGGTCTGGATGCGCGCCGGCATCGATATGCGCGCAAGGCTGCCACGCTGCTGGCGTGGAGACTCCTCAAGGAGAAATCACAGGATGCGGCAGGCCCGAACATCGTCCATGCGGACTAGCGCATATGCCGGGCTGGACCCATGCCACCCTCGCCTGGGCTAGTTCGTTTGCAGGATGCGAGCCGCCGCCCGAGGCCCAGACATCGCGGCATGAGCGAATTCGACACCATCATCGTCGGCGCCGGTTCGGCCGGCTGTGTGTTGGCCGCCAGATTGAGCGAGGACACTGATAATCGCGTGCTTGTCCTCGAGGCCGGCCCGTCCGACCTGCACCCGTTCGTGCGCATGCCCCGCGGCTGGGTCAAGCTGACGAAACATCCTCAGCGCTCCTGGAATTTCCCCGTCGAGCACGAGGACGGCCGCCCGCAGGGCGAGACCTGGGCGCGAGGGCGCGGACTTGGCGGATCGAGCTCCATCAACGGCATGCTCTACTGCCGTGGCGCACCTCAGGATTATGACGGCTGGGCCGATTTCGGCGTGAGGGGCTGGGGCTGGTCCGACATGGCTCCCGTCTTCCGCAAGATCGAGAACCACCAGCTTGGCGGCAACGCCATCCGTGGCGGCAATGGCCCGCTTCAGCTCAGCGTCCGCCCCATCCCGGACCCACTGGGCAAGGCTATCCTCGACGCCGGCGCCTCGCTCGGCCTCGACCATCTCGATGATCTCAATGGCGCGAGGCGCGAGGGCATCAGCACTTACACTCATACTGTCGACCACCGGGGCCGGCGCATGAGCGCTGCGCGCGCATTCCTGCGGCCTGCGATGCGGCGCAAGAACCTCACCGTCCGGACCGGCGCACAGGTGCTGCGGATCCTGTTCGAGGGACGCAAGGCGATCGGCGTCGAATATCTTGCCGGGGGCCGGAAGCGTACCATTCGGGCGACCCGAGAGGTCATCGTTGCCTGCGGCGCCATACAGTCGCCGCAACTCCTGCAGGTATCCGGCATCGGCCGCGCGGACGTGCTGTCGGCTGCCGGCGTCAATGTCGTGGCCGAACTGCCCGGCGTCGGCCGCAATTTCGCCGAGCATCTCGTTGTCGCCTTGCCCTATCGCCTCGCCCGCCTCCATGGCCACAACCGGCGGCTCAGCGGCCTCCGCCTCGTCGGCGAGGTGCTGCGCTATTATCTCGCCGGCACCGGGCTGATGAGCTTCGGCGCCTCCGAAATGGGCGGCTTCGTCCGTTCGTCGCCCGATATCGCCTATGCCGACCTGCAGCTGTCGCTGTCACCCTACACATTTGCCCGCGGCCTGCTGCAAGGCCGGCTGAAGCTCGAGGACAAGCCGGGGCTGACCATCATCGGCTATGCCTTGCGGCCGGAGAGCCGCGGCGAGATCACGATCCGTACCGCCGACATACGCGACATGCCCCCGATCCAGCCGAACTGGCTGGCGACCGAGCACGACCGGCGCACCGCGATCTCGATGATGCGTATCATGCGCAACTTCGTCGTGCAGCCGGCGCTCCAGCCCTACGTCAAGGAGGAGCTATGGCCCGGCCGCGCCGTGCAATCGGACGACGAGATGCTGGCAGCCTTCCGCTCGACCTTCGTGTCGGGGCTGCATGCCGTCGGCACCTGCAGAATGGGCAATGACGCAAATGCCGTCGTCGACGAGCGGCTGCGGGTCCATGACGTCCAAGGACTGCGTGTCGTCGACGCCTCGGTGATTCCCGCGCCGATCTCGGGCAACACCAACGGCCCGGTCATGGCGCTAGCCTGGCGTGCAGCTGACCTGATACTTGAAGAAAGACACTGAACCATCAGAAATCGAAGGATTCGGTGCGCGTGCTGCTTCCAAGCAGAAGGCCGACAGCTGGTCCCTGCTCTCCACCCTGAGCGCCGGACGGTCGCCGACGGCGGCGATCTCGAAGATGCCATCTTTGGTGAACACGCCGGCCCAGGCATTGCCGTCGCCGCTGCCCCAGGCGCGGGCATGACGCGCCTCGAGCGCTATGATGTCGAGCATTGCTTCGGCGCGCACCAGCCGTTCTTCCAGCATGTCAGCTCCTCACTGCAAATGCGATGGGGTGCTCTCACCTGTGCCTATCGACAGCCCGATCAAGCGAATGGCTTGGCGCGGGGCACCACGCATCGTTCGATCGGGTGAGCCAGCGAAAAAAGGGCGCCGCCGGATGCCGGCGACGCCCTTGGTCAATTGAAGCGCCGGCGCGCCTACTGCGCGCAGTAGGCGCGTTCGACCAGGCCGTCCTCGCGCAGCTGATGGGGGTTCTTGACGACCTTGAGGCTCTCCACCGCAGGCAGGAAGTGGTTTTCCGCGCTCGCCGCCAACTTGCCGGTCAGTGTCTTGATCTCGCCGGCATTGGCTTCGATCCAGGCGGCAATCGACTTGCCGTCGGTCTTGCCTGAACCGTTCATGGCCGCGGCCAGGATGAAGGGCTGGATGTAGTAGGGCACCAGCGCCGACGGTCCGCCCATGCGGTCGAGATCGGCGATGTCGGCCTTGGCCTTCTCGGCGAACTTGGCGAACTCCTTCTCGCCGAGCGCGTCGCCGGGGCAATAGGTCATGCCCTCGAACTGGACCGAATAGACGCCTTCGAACGGCTCGTTGCCGATGGTGGCGGCATTGCCGACGGCATAGTTGGTCATGGTCAGGCTGGCCAGCACCGGCACGTCCCAGCCGATGTCGTAGCGGTTTTCCAGCATCTTGCGCGAATCGTCGCCGATCGAGTTGATCAGGAGCACCGCCTCGGCCTCGGAATTGCGCAGCGAGAACAGCTGCGGGGTCATGTCCTCGGTGCGGAAGGCGAATTCCTGCACGGCGACCGGCTCGACGCCCTTGCCCTTCATGTACGCGACGATGTCGGAGACGGCCGCCTTCGACATGCCGCCATTGTCGGACATCAGCGCCAGCTTCCTGAGCTTCAGCACGTCGAGCGCGTAGGCGATGTTGGGGATCATCTGGTTCGCGCCGATCGGCGAGGTCGAGAAATGGTACGGACCGACCTGCGGCGTCAGCTGGGTCGAGGCGGCGCTGGAGATCTGGGCGATGTTGGCCTCGGTGCCGATCGACATCAGCGGCGTGGTTTCCTGGCTGGTCGCCGGGCCGACTACGGCCTGCACCTTCTCGCTCTCGATCAGGCGGCGCATCTCGCTCACGCCATGGGTCGGGTCGGTCATGGTGTCGGCCAGAACCAGCTCGACCTTCTTGCCGAGAATGCCGCCGGCGGCGTTGATGTCGTCGATCGCCCGCTTCCAGGCGACCTCGGCGTTCTTGCCGATCGAGGCGCCGGAGCCGGTGAGCGACATGATGCCACCGATCTTGATCGTCTCCTCGGCGCGGGCCGCGCCCATGCCGAGCGCGGTGAACGACATCAGGGCCGCGAACAGCGCGCGTCGGCTGCGAATGCTGGAAGTCATCTTTTGTCTCACTCCTGAAGGTTGCGGCGTGCCCTCTCCTCCGAGCGACTGCACCGCGCATCGTCCATTAGGACCACTTAATGCGCGCCGGAAGCGTCTGCCCCATCGGTCGTGCGGGCCTGGACCAGCGGTTACTCCACCGCCGGAGGCGCGTGGCGCCTGATGAGGTCGAGGAACAGCGGCGTCTCGCCGCCACCATGGACCTCGAGCGTGGCACCCGTCACGAAGGTGGCGTCCGGACTGGCGAGGTAAAGGGCAGCCCGGGCGATGTCGTCGCCGCGGCCCATACGCTTCATCGGCACAGAGGCTGCGATCGCCTGCTGCGCCTCGCGCGAACCATAGGTCTCGTCGGCCTTCTCGGTCTCGGTCAGGCCGACGACGATGGCGTTGACGCGCACCTTTGGCGCCCATTCCTGGGCCAGGCTGGTCGTCAGGCTGAGGAGGCCTGCCTTGGCCGCACCATAGGCGGCCGTGCCAGGCGACGGGCGGCGTCCGGACAGGCTGGCGATATTGATGATGCTGCCGCGCTCCGGTAATTTCGCCATCCACTGGTAGGCCGCCTGGGACAGGTAGATCGGCGCCATGAGGTTGAGGTTGACGATCGCGTCGGAGAAGCGCGGCGACACGGTCGATGCGTCGACATGCGGCGAGCCGCCGGCATTGTTGACCAGAACGTCGACACGGCCGTGCTCGTCGCCGACGCGGTCGACCAGCTCCTTGCAGGCCTGGGCCGTGCGCACGTCGCACTGCATGAAGATCGCCCGGCGCCCATTCGCGTACGGCAGGCTGTCGGGCTCCGTGCGCGCGCAGACCACCACGGTTGCGCCGGCGCCGAGGAAGCCTTCGGCGATGGCCCGGCCGATGCCCTTGGTACCGCCGGTCACGATGACGACCTTGCCCTCGAAGGTCGCGGCAACAGGTTGCGGGGCATTGCTCATGTCGTAACTCCAGGCAGCATTGGCGCGCGCGAGCGTCTGCACGCAGTCCTACAGCCTTTATGTCGGTCGCCGTAAGGTTTATTCGTCCCTTCGGACGATGCTGCCGGCCATCCGACGCCTATGTTCCCGCCAAACCAGCCCGGCTGCCGTCTCCGCGGCGCGCCCGAACAGGCCCAGCGCCTCCAGGTAGACAGATGATTGCAGAAGACGCCGACTGGAAGTTCACCACCATTCCCGCCCTCTGCAGGCGGGCGGCCGAGGTCTACGGCACGCGCACGGCGGTCGAAGACGCCGGCGCCACCCTGAACTTCGTCGAGCTCGATGCGATGCGCAAGCGCGTCGCCAAGGCGATGATCGCGGCAGGCGTCCAGAAGGGGGACCGCATCATGATCTGGGCGCCCAACACCTGGAAATGGTTCGCCACCGCACTCGGCCTCGTCACCGCAGGCGCTGTCCTCATCCCGGCCAGCACCCGCTTCAAGGGCGCGGAAATCGCCGAGCTGGTCAAGCGCAGCGGCACCTCGGTGCTGTTCTCTGTCGGCGACTTCCTCAACACCTACTATCCCGACCAGCTCAGGGCAGAAACGCGCGAGCTGCTGCGCGAGGTGGTGATCATCGGCGACCCGCGTAACGGCGACCGCGACTGGGACAGCTTCGTCGCGGCCGGCGAGGCGGTCAGCGATGCCGAGCTTGCCGAGCGCGAGGCGTCCGTCGGCCCCGACGATCTCTGCGACATGCTGTTCACCTCGGGCACCACGGGCTACCCCAAGGGCGTCATGTACGGCCACCGGCAGTGCCTTCAGGCGATCGACGCCTGGGCGACGCGCGTTGGCATCCGCGAGCACGACCGCATCCTGGTCATCCCGCCCTTCTTCCACGCCTTCGGCTACCGCTCCGGCGCCATCGTCTCGCTGATGCGCGGCGCGGTGCTGATGCCGCACCTCACCTACGACGCCGGCGAGATTCTCAAGCGCGTCGCCGAGGAAAAGATCAGCGTCATCCCTGGCCCGCCGGCCATCTTCCAGGGCATGCTCCAGCATCCCGATCTGGCGAAGTTCGACACCTCCAGCCTGCGCCTCGGCGTCACCGGCGGCGCGGTGGTGCCGTCCATCCTCATCCGCCGCATGCGCGAGGAGCTCGGCTTCGCCGGCGTGGTCAACGGCTACGGCCTGACCGAATGCGGCGGTTACGGCACCATGTGCCTGGCCACCGACCCGGACGACGTCATCGCCAACACCGCCGGCAAGGCGGCCCCCGGCGTCGAGGTCCGCATCATGGGCGACGACGGCCACTTCCTGCCCGACGGCAAGCCGGGTGAAGTCGTGATCCGCGGCTACATCGTCATGAAGGGCTACTTCAACGATCCCAAGGCAACCGCCAAGACCATCGACCCCGAGGGCTGGCTGCACACCGGCGACGTCGGCTACTTCGACGCCGACGGCAACCTGCGCATCGAGGACCGCCTCAAGGACATGTACATCACCGGCGGCTTCAACTGCTATCCGGCCGAGATCGAGCGCATCCTGAGCCAACACCCGGCGATCGGCATCGCTGCGGTCATCGGCGTGCCCGACGAGCGCCTCGGCGAGGTCGGCAAGGCCTATGTGGTGCTGCGCCCCGGCACCAGCGCCACCGAAAAGGACATCGTCGACTGGTCGCGCGCCAACATGGCCAACTACAAGTGCCCGCGCAGCGTCGAGATCCGGGCCTCGCTGCCCACCAGCCCGCAGGGCAAGGTGCTCAAGAACGTCCTGCGCGACGAGGTACCCACCGGCAACGCCGCCTGACGGTCTGCGCCGAACAGGGATTCCACGCGGCCAGTAGAGTTTTCGGACGACATCAGACGGGACGGTGCGAAAGCGCCGTCCCGTTTTTGCTGTCCGCGTAACCGCGCCCCACGGATCTGCCAAACAATACAACCGCGCAAAGCAAAAGGGCGCCGGTTGCCCGACGCCCTCGACGCATTTTAGCGATGCGGCCCGTTTACGAGCTGTAGACCGGCTTCGCGTCCGGGCGCGCTGCTACCAGGTCCTTGATCTTTTCGCCGAGCGAAACGGCATCCCAGCGGCTGCCCTTGTCGAATTCGGGGCCGTCGTTCCAGCCGAGGCAGACGCGGATCTTGCCGCCGATCAGCTCGAAGACCTGGCCGGTGACATCGGCGGAGGCCGGGCTGCACAGCCAGGCGACCAGCGGTGCCGTGTTCTCGGGGGCAAAAATGTCGAACTCGCCTTCCTTGGCCTGCATCGCCTCGGCGAACGCGGTTTCGGTCATGCGCGTGCGCGCATTGGGCGCCAGGCCGTTGGCGGTGATGCCGTAGCGGCGCAGTTCGGCCGCCTGCACCAGCGTCAGCGAGGCGATACCGCCCTTGGCCGCCGAATAGGCGCTCTGGCCGATGCTGCCCTGCAGGCCCGCGCCCGACGACGTGTTGATGATGCGCGCATCGACCGGCTTGCCGGCCTTCTGCTGGGCGCGCCAGTAGTCGACGGCATGGCGGCTGACGCAGAAATGGCCGCGCAGGTGCACGCGCAGCACCGCGTCCCACTCGTCGGGCGTGCACGACACGAACATGCGGTCGCGCACGAAGCCGGCATTGTTGACCACGGCATGCAGGTCGCCGAAGGCGTCGAGCGCGGCCTTGACGATGCGGCCACCGGCCTCGAAATCGGTGACGTCGTCATAGTTGGCGACGGCCTCGCCGCCCATGGCCTTGATCTCGTCGACCACCTGCTGCGCCGGCGTCTCGGTCGTGGCATCGCCATGAGTGCCGACGCCGAGATCGTTGACCACGACCTTCGCGCCCTCGGCCGCCAGTCCCAGCGCATAGGCGCGGCCGAGGCCACGGCCGGCACCGGTGACGATCACAACCCTGTTTTCGCAGATCCCTGCCATGTCAGTCCTTCTCACGTTGTCTTGGTCGACAGCCGCACGGCGCGCGCCTGGCCGGCATTGCGCTTGCGGTCGGGCTCCGGCGTGCGGAGCGGTTCGCATTCCACGAGGTCGGCAAGCGACCGGTCGGCCAGCCGCTGGTATTCGCCGTCGCCATCGTTGCGCCAGATGATCGCCTGTTCTGGCATCTCCTTGATCACCGTGGCCGGATTGCCGGCGATCAGGCTGCGCTGAGGCGTCACCACCTCGTTCTTGACCAGGCTGAGTGCCGCCACCAGGCTGTCGTCGCCGATCACGGCTCCATCCAGCACAACCGCGTTCATGCCGATCAGCGCATTTTCGCCCACCGTGCAGCCATGCAGGATCGCACCATGCCCCACGGTTGCACCCCGACCGACGATGCAGTCGGAGCCCGAGCCGGTATGCAGCGTGCAATTATCCTGGACGCTGGCGTCGCCGACAACGGTGATGCGGCCGAAGTCGCCGCGCAGCGAGGCGCCGGGGCCGATGTAGCAGCGCGGCCCGATGGTCACGTCGCCGATCAGCACCGCCGTCGGATGCAGGTAGGTGGTCGGATCGACCACCGGCACGATGCCCTCGAAGGCATAGCACGGCATGCTCAGAGCCTTTCGATGATGGTCACGTTGGCCTGGCCGCCGCCTTCGCACATGGTCTGCAGCGCATAGCGGCCGTTGCGGCGCTCGAGTTCGTTCAGCATCGTCGTCATGATGCGCGCACCCGTGGCGCCCAGCGGATGGCCGAGCGCGATGGCCCCGCCATTGACGTTGACCCTGTCGCGCGGAATGCCGAGGTCCTTGATCCAGGCGAGCGGGATCGAGGCAAAAGCCTCGTTGCATTCGAACAGGTCGATGTCCTCGACCTTGAGCCCGGTCTTGGCCAGTGCGTGGCGCGTCGCCGGGATGGGCGCCGTCAGCATCCACACCGGGTCGTCGCCACGCACGCTGATATGGTGGATGCGGGCGCGCGGCTTGAGGTTGTGGTCCTTCACCGCCTGCTCCGAGGCGATCAGCAGCGCCGCCGAGGCGTCGGAGTTCTGGCTGGCGACGCCGGCATGCACGCGGCCGCCCTCGATCAGCGTCTTCAGCGTCGCCATCTTCTCGATAGAGGTGTCGCGGCGCGGCGTCTCGTCGACGGCGAAGTCACCGACCGGCACGATCTCGCCCACGAAACGACCCGCGTCGATGGCGGCAATGGCGCGCTGGTGGCTTTCGAGCGCGAACTGCTCCATCTCGTCGCGGCTGCACTGCCACTTCTCGGCGATCATCTCGGCCGAGCGGAACTGGCTGACCTCCTGGTCGCCATAACGCGCGATCCAGCCCGGCGAGGTACTGAACGGATCGGGGAAACCGAACTGCGGCCCGACCAGCATGGCCGAGGCCATGGGGATCATGTTCATGTTCTGCACGCCGCCGGCGATCACCAGGTCCTGCGTGCCGCTCATCACCGCTTGTGCCGCGAAATGCACCGCCTGCTGGGCCGAACCGCACTGACGGTCGACGGTCACGCCGGGCACATGGTCGGGCAGGCCCGCCACCAGCCAGCAGGTGCGGGCGATGTCGCCGGCCTGCGAGCCGATCGTGTCGGTGCAGCCATAGATGACATCGTCGACCGCATTCGGATCGATACCGGTGCGCGCCATCAGCGCCTTGATCGGCTGAGCCCCGAGATCGGCCGAATGCATCTGCGCGAACGCGCCCTTCTTGCGCCCGACCGGCGTGCGGATGGCGTCGACGATATAGGCTTCAGGCATTTTCGGCCTCTCTGGCAAAGGTGTGTTCAGGTCCGAGCGGACGCGCGAAGACTCGGGCGGCGACGCGCTCGCGATGGAAGGCGGGGCCGCCCCACCAGTTGGTCAGCGCGATGCCGCGCTTGAGGAAGAAGTGGACGTCGACTTCCCAGGAATAGCCCATGGCGCCATGCACCTGGATCGAGGTGCGGGCGGCGACGTCGGCAGCGTCGGCGCAGGCGAGCTTGGCCTGCGAGATGCGGGCGCGGCTGTAGAGATCGCCCTGTTCCAGCTGAGCGGCGGCCGCATGCAGCACCGGCCGGGCGAACTCGATCTTCACCTGAGCGGTCGCCAGATGATGCTTCACAGCCTGGTAGGAGCCGATCGGCTTGCCGAACTGCTGGCGCTCCTTGGCATAGGCGACGCCGAGGCCGACGCAACGCTGGGCGATGCCCAGCATCTGCGCGGCGGCAAACAGCGCGCCGCGGTCGAGCGCGGCAGCCAGCGGAGCCGCTGCCTCCTCGGTGTCTGCGATCAGCGTTTCGGCACTTGGCTCAAACTCGACCGTGAACAGACGGCGGAACGGATCGACGCTCGGCTGCGCCACGATTTTTGCCCTGCCGGTTTCGACCAGATGCACCGCACCGTCGCGAACGACGAGCACCGCTTCGGCCGTGTCGGCGTCGGCGACGAACGGATTGGCCGGATGCGCGACGGTGACGGTCACCTCGCCGGCTAGCGCCCGCTCCAGCAGGGCAGCCGCGCGGACGTTGCCGGAAAATGCCGCCAGCAACGGCAGCGCCACGCCGGCATTCTCGACCAGCGGCTCCGGCAGGCCGGCATAGCCGCAAGCTTCGGCGATCTGGACGAAGTCGATTGCCTTGAGGCCAAGCCCGCCCTGGTCTTCGCTCACAAGTGCCCCGGCGAGGCCCATCTCCAGAATCTTGGCCCAGCGGGCCTCGTCACGGGCAGCCCCCTCGCCCATCAGGCGGCGCAGGTCGGCCGGTTGGCAGACGTCGGTTAGCAGTTCGCGGACGACATCAGCCGTCATCGTCTGTTCTTCGGAGAAACGGAAATCCATCTGTGTCCCTCCTTATGCGCGCGGCAGCCCGAGCATGCGCTCGGCGATGATGTTGCGCTGGATCTCGTTCGAGCCGGCATAGATCGGCCCGGCCAGCGAGAAGAAATAGCCGTCCAGCCAGCGGCCGATGTCGCCGGCCTCGGGTGCGGAGCGCAAAAGTTCCGCGCGCGCACCCAGGATCGACAATGCCGCCTTGTGTATGGCGATGTCCATTTCCGACCAGAAGATCTTGTTGGTGCTGGCCTCGGGGCCGATGTGGCCGCCCGCGGCAAGGCGCGATGCCGTCGCATAGATCGACAGCGCATAGGCCTCGGCGTCCATCCACGACTGCAGCACAGCCGCCCGCACCGTCGGCTCGACCTCGGCCTCATGCGCTTTATAGAGCTCGACCAGCTTGCGCGCCGCCACCTGGAAGCGCGCCGGGCTGCGCAGCATCAGGCCGCGCTCGAAACCGGCGGTGGCCATGCAGATGTTCCAGCCCTCACCCTCGCCGCCGAGGCGGTTGAAGGCGGGCACGCGCACGTCGTCGAGGAAGATTTCGGCAAAGCCGGTCTCACCGTCGATCTGCGGGATCGCCTGAACGCGCACGCCCGGAGCGTTGAGCGGGAAGAAGATCAGCGACAGGCCCTTGTGGCGCTGCGAGGCCGGATCGGTGCGGAACAGGCCGAATGCCCAGTCGGCAAAGACGGCGCGCGACGACCAGATCTTGTGGCCCTTGAGCACATATTCGCCGCCTTCGAGCACGGCTGTCGCGCGCACCGAGGCCAGGTCGGAACCGGCCTGCGGCTCGGACCAGGCCTGCGCCCAGATCTCATCGCCGGAGGCCATGGAGCTCAGGAAGCGCGACTTCTGCTCGTCGGTGCCATATTCCATCAGCGTCGGGCCGAGCAGGAAGATGCCATTCTGGTTGACACGCAGCGGCGCGCCGGCACGGTAATACTCTTCCTCGAAGATCAGCCACTGGATCAGGTCGAGCCCGCGTCCGCCGTAGCTCTCGGGCCAGGTCACCATGCCCCAGCGACCGTCGGCCAGCACCCGCTCCCAGGCGCGATGCGCTTCAAAACCCTCGCGGCTGGCATCGAAGGACGGCAGCGGCGTCTCGGGCACATGCTTTTCGAGCCAGGAGCGCACTTCCTGGCGGAAGGCCTTCTGCTCGTCGGTGTAGTTCAGATCCACGCTTGGAAGTTCCCGTTGGTCTGCAGCGGCGGGCTCAGGCCTCGCCGGCCTGCTTCTTGTTGGCGGCGGCCATGCTCTTGGCGTCCTGCCCGCCCAGCGTGTTGCCGGTGGTCAGGTCGTTCTGGGCATGGGCAAAATGGTGCATGTGGTAGTGCGCATCCATGGCGGTGCGCTTGCCGCGCAGGTCCTCGACATGGTTGATCGCCTGCTTGGACAGCCACAGGCCAAGGCGCGGATATTGCGCCAGCTTCTCGGCCATGGCCCGGCCGGCGCCCTCGAGCTCATCGCGGGTCACCACCTTGTTGACCATGCCGAACTGCTCGGCGCGTGCTGCCGGCATGCGCTCGCCCATCATCAGGAATTCCTTGGCGACGCGCGGCGGCAGTTCGAAGGCGTGCGCGAAATATTCCACGCCCGGGATGCCCATACGCACCACCGGGTCCTGGAAGAAAGCATCGTCGGTGGCAACGATGAAGTCGCAGACCCAGGCCAGCATTAGCCCGCCGGCGACGCAGGCACCCTGCACCAGCGCGATCGTCGGCTTGGGCAGGTCGCGCCAGCGGCGGCACATGCCGAGATAAACCTCGTGCTCCCTGGTATAGAGCATCTCGGCTGCCGGCTTGTTGGTGTGGTCGGACCACATCAGGCGACGGTCGAAGGTCTTGTTGACGTCGCGACCCGGCGTGCCGATGTCGTGGCCGGCCGAAAAATGCTTGCCCGCGCCGCGCAGGATGATGACCTTCACGGCGTCGTCGTCGACGGCGCGCTTGAAGGCGTCGTCGAGCGCATAGGTCATCTGCGAGTTCTGGGCGTTGTTGAATGTCGGGCGGTTCATCGTCACCCAGGCGATCGGACCCTCGGTCTCGTAGAGAACCGGCTCAGCCGTCTCATAGGTGATGTCTGCCGTGCGCGGCTCAACCAGATCGCTCATTTCAAGGGTTTCCGCTGACAATTCAACTTGGTAGCTGACGGGAAAACTACGTTCCCCGCCAAGGGGTGCAATCGTCCAAAGGGACTAACGCACGGGCAACTTTGTGCGTCGCACAATCACTTGCAGATGGTGTCGATCTCGGCGAGTTCTTCAGCCGAAGGCTTCCACGAAGCCGCCGCCGCGTTGGCCACCACCTGCTCGGGACGGGTTGCGCCCGCGATCACGCTGGAAACGATCGGCTGGCAGGCAAGCCACGAGAATGCCAGCTCGAGGATAGTGCGGCCGCGCGCCTCGCTGAAGGCGATCAGCTTCTCGACCCTGTCGAGATTGGCGTCGGTCAGGCCCGATTTGAAATAGGCCATGCTCATGCGCGTGTCCTCGGGCATCGCCTGGCCCTTGCGGTACTTGCCGGTCAAAAGGCCGCTCGCCAGCGGGAAATAGGGCAGCAGCGTCATGCCGGTGCGGCGCATCGCCGGGAACAGCTCGGTCTCGGCGGAGCGCGAGATGAGGTTGTACTCGGCCTGGGTGGACTGCAGGCCGTGCAGATTGTGGTGGCGCGAGGTCCAGCTGGCATCGACCAGCATCCAGGCCGGCAGGTTAGAGCAGCCGAGGTAGCGCACCTTCCCCTGCTTCACGAGATCGTCCAGTGCCCTGAGCGTCTCCTCGATCGGCGTCTGCGGATCAGGGAAGTGATACTGGTAGAGGTCGATGTAATCGGTCCTGAGCCGGCGCAGGCTGGCCTCGACGGCGCCCATGACGTAGCCGCGCGAGCCGTTATAGCGGTTGCTCTTCTCGCGGTTCAGCGGCGAGGCGAACTTCGTCGCCAGCACCACCTCCTTGCGCCGGTCGCCAAGGATTTCGCCCAGCGTGATCTCCGAACCGCCGTTGAGGCCATAGGAATCGGAGGTGTCGAACAGCGTGATGCCGGCGTCGAGCGCCGCGTGCACCACCCTGCGGGCGGCATCGGTGTCGAGCGACCTGATCATGCCGCCGAAGTTGTTGCAGCCGAGGCCGACGACCGAAACCTCCAGGCCCGTGCGCCCGAGAACGCGCTTTTCCATCTCGTCCACTCCATCATTTTCATTCGCTAACTATCGTAATTCGTTGGCAAACTGCCTAGGCCGCCGCCTTGATCATGTCGGCCGCCTTCTCGGCGATCATGACGGTCGCGGCATAGGTGTTGCCGTTGACCAGCACCGGCATGACCGACGCGTCGGCGACGCGTAGCCTCTCGACACCGCGCACCCGCAACTGTGGGTCGACCACGGAATCCGCATCCGCGCCCATCCGGCAGGTGCCGGCGGCGTGGTAATGCGTGACCGCCGTCGCCAGGATGTCCTCGGCGATATCGTCGAGCGAGCGGATCGGGCGCGCCGGCAGCAGTTCCCTGTCGAGAACGCCGCGCAACGCCGGCTGATTGACGATGGCGCGTGTCCTGTCGGCGCCTTCGGCCAGAATCCTGATGTCGCGCGGGTCGGAGAAATAGTTGGGCGAGATCGCCGCATGCGCCAGGGGCTCGGCCGACTTCAGCGTCACCTGCCCGCGGCTGTAGGGCGAACCGTGGTTGAGCAGCAGCGTGAAGCCGTGTTCGCGCGGCAGGATGCCGAGCACGCCCGGCCCGCGCCGGATCACCGTCGCCGGCGCCATGCAGACCTGGATCTCGCTGCCTGGATCGCCTTCGATGGCATGGAAGTAGCCGGACGTCGGAAACAGCCCGCGGCTCAGCACGCCCCGGCGACGCAACGCATAATGCGCGCCGGCCTTCAACGCGCCCCACGGCCTGACATGGCTGTAGGCGCTGACCGGCTTGGTCGTGGTGTACATCAGCCGGTACATCGGATGGTTCTGCAGGTTCCGCCCAACCTCGGGCCGGTCGGCGGCGACCTTGATGCCCAGCCGCTGCAGGCTGGCAGCCTCGCCGACGCCCGACAGCATCAGCAGTTGCGGCGAGTTCACGGCACCGCCGCTCAGGACCACTTCCTTCACGGCCCGCGCCACGCGTGTCCGCCCCTCGTGCGCGAACACGACGCCTGTCGCCATTCCGGCCTCGATCACCACGCGCAGCACCGGCGCGTTGACGATCAGCTTGAGGTTCGGCCGCTTCAGCGCCGGATGCAGGAAGGCCGCAGCCGTGCTCGAACGCCTGCCGCGCCCAATGGTCAGGTCGACATGGCCGAAGGCCTCCAGCGCGTCCTTGTTGAGGTCGTCGGTCAGCGGCAGGCCTTCCTGGGCCGCCGCATCGAGGAACATGTCGCAGACGGGAGCCGTGCCCTGCCCCTTGGATACCTGCAAAGGTCCGCTGTCGCCGTGGATGTCGCTGGCGCCGCGCTCGTTGGTCTCGGATTTCCTGAAATACGGCAGGACGTCGTCATAGCCCCAGCCGTAATTGCCTAGCGCCTTCCAGTTGTCGTAGTCGCGGCGGTGGCCACGCATGTACATCATGCCGTTGATCGAGCTGGAACCACCGACGATCCTGCCTTGCGCCCAGTAGAGCTTGCGCCCGCCCAGCGCCTCCACCGGCTCGCTTTCGTAGCTCCAGTTGTAGGCCGGGTGCGTTCCCGTCACGACATTGGCGCCGGGAATGCGGATCAGCATGCCCTTGTCCAGCCCGCCGGCCTCGATGACGGCGACCCGCACGTTCGGGTTCTCGGACAGGCGGGCGGCAAGCACGCAGCCGGCAGCGCCCGCGCCAACGACGACGTAGTCGAATTCGAAGTCGCTGAACGTCACGTCCTTGTCCTGAAGTCTCGGCGCGTCACGCCCTTCGGCCATGGCAACAGCGCATGCGCGGTCGCGAGCGCGCTCAGCGGATCGGCGACGTCGCGTTCGACGATCCTGGCCGCCTTGCGCAGGCGCAGGTCGACATGGATCGACAGGCCCTCGACGGTCGCCGCGCGGTAATTCTGGTCGACATTCCACAATTCGTGGAAATGGTGCACACGCTTGAGGTCGGTCCACAGCACCACGCTGCGGGCCTCAAGCTGCGCGTCGGGCATCAGCTCGCGCTCGTAGCGAACGCTCTTTTCCAGCCGGAAGAAGCTGTAGCTGGTGCGCCTGATGTAGTCGTCGTGGATGCCGAAGACCTCGAACAGGTCGCTTTCGGCGATGTCGAAGACGCGGTCATACCACGACACGTTCATGTGCCGGTTGACGTCGAGCCAGTGCGGCTCGACCTTGCCCCGGAAGCTGATGTAGGGGCGCGGTGCGTTCTCGGTATCTGCGGCATTCGCGCCCGACGCTTCGTCCCAGACCGCGCCCTCGTCTTTCATCAGCCCCTACTCCGCCGCCGCGGCCGGGGCGTTGAGCTTCCCGTCGAGCTCGGAGGCCAGGCACGAGAATTTCACCTGGCCGCGCTCGATGATCATGGCGCGGTCGGCATAGGGTGCCGTCACCGCCAGATGCTGCTCGACGATGACCACGGCCGTGCCCGTCTGCGCCCAGCGGCGCAGGAAGGCCAGGATCGGCGGCAAGAGCGCCTGAGCGAGGCCCATCGACGGCTCGTCGCACAACAGCACCTTGGGCTGGGCGATGAAGGCCTGGCCGAGCGCCAGCATCTGCTGCTGGCCGCCCGAGAGGTCGCGAGCGTAGAGCTTCTGCTTTTCCTTCAGGATCGGGAAGACCGAATAGATCTCCTCGACCGCATTGTTGAAGCCGGCGCGATCGCCGCGTCGGGCGGCGGCACCCATGCGCAGGTTGTCGAAGACGCTGAGCTCGGGAAACACCCGGTGCCCGTCGAGCACCAGCCGCAGGCCCGACTGCGCCACCTTCTCCGGCGCATTGCCGCCGATCGGCTTGCCGTCGAGCAGGATCTCGCCGCTGTCGGGCTTGTTGAAGCCGGCGATCGCCCGCATCAGCGTCGACTTGCCGGCGCCGTTCTCGCCGCCGATGAGCAGGATCTCGCCCGCCTTGGCTGTCAGCGACACATCGCGCAGCACCGGAATGGTGCCGTAGCCGGCAACCAGATTCTTGACCTCAAGCATGGCGCGACCCCACGAACATATGCTGCACCGCCGGGTCCTTGGCGACCACGTCCGGCTTACCCGAGGAAACCACCCGGCCCTGCTCCAGCACCGTGATGGTGTCGGCAATGCCCCACACCAGGTCGAGATCGTGCTCAACGAGGATGACGGTCTTGCCCATCTGGCGGCTCAGGAACTTGACGAGGTTGGCGAAGTTGGTGCGCTCGCCCTGCGACAGGCCGGCGGCCGGCTCGTCGAACAGCACGATGGTCGCTTCCTTGAGCACCGTGCGCATCACTTCCACCAGGCGGCGCTGGCCGTGCGACAGCAGCGTGGCGCTGTCCTGGCCGAAGCTCTCCTCCATCGCCTTGGCGAGCGAGGTGATGTCGGCGCTGGCCGGGCCGACGCGGGCGTCCATGCCGATCTTCAGATTGTCCCACAGAGACATCTGGCTGAAGATGCGCGGCGCCTGGAAGGTGCGGCCGAGGCTCATGTTGGCGATGCGGTCCGCGGCCATGTTGGTGGCGTCGACGCCATTGATCATGAACGAGCCCGAGTTCAGGCGGCTGAGGCCACTCAGGACGTTGAGCAGGCTGGTCTTGCCCGAGCCGTTGGCGCCGATCAGGCCATGCACCTCGCCCTTGCGGACCTTGAGGTCGACGGCGCTGACGGCGACCACCTCGCCGAACTTCTTGGTGCCGTTGCACACCTCGACGACGATCTCCTCGTTCGGCTCCCGCGACGTCTTGCCGGCCTGGAGTTCAGCCAGGAAGCCGTCGATGCGGAAGGCCTGCTCGCCACCGCCGGTCTGCTTGCGCTTGGCGCGCAGACGCTCGACCGAGCCGACGATGCCATCGGGGAACGCCATGACGGCAAGCAGCGTCAGGCAGCCGTACATCAGCAGACGGTACTCGACGAAGCCGGCCAGGAGGATGTTCGGCAGGATGTAGACGATCCAGATGCCGATGATCGGGCCGAGCATCTGGCCGCGCCCGCCGACGACGACGGCGAAGAAGAAGACGAAGGACAGCTCGATGTTGAAGCCCTGCGGGCTGACGAAGGCGACCGTCGGCAGATACAGGATGCCGCAGATGCCGGTACCGATGGCCGCGATGACGAAGGCGATGAAGCGCATGACGCCCGGCTTGATGCCGAGGGAGCGCGCCGCCTCGGGGCTGAGCGCGGCCACGAACATGCTGCGGCCGAGCCTGGAGCGGCGGATGCCGTAGTGCACGAACAGCGCGATCATCGGGAACACGGCTACCGCGATCGCCAGCGGCGACATGCTGCCCACGACCGGATTGGTCAGCGCCGGCACGGTGACGCTGATGCCGTTGATGCCGTTGGTCCACTTGTCGAGCGTCACCAGAAGCTGCGGGAAGACGATCGCGGCACTCATGGTGACGAAGCCGAGGTGGAAGCCCTGCACGCGCAGCGCCGGCAGGGCGAACAACAGGCCGCCCAGCATGGCAGCGCCGAGACCTCCCAGGGACGCTGCCCCGAACGACCAGCCATGCAGGCCGTAGAGGATCGCCGCGACGTAAGCCGCAAGGCCGAGGATCGCGCCCTGGCCGAACGACTTCTGCCCGGCATCGACGAACAGCATGTTCTGGAAGATCGCGGCGGCGATGTAGATGTTCACCAGCTGGAACGTGTGGATCCAGTAGGAGTTGCCGGCGATCACGGGCCCGAAGCCGGTGATGGCGATCAGCGCCACGCCGATCCAGACCTGCGTCAGGTCGGAGTTGAAGCGGCCTTTCGGCTTGGTTTCCGCCATGGACATGGATCCGGTTTGTACGTTGGTAGCGGCCTGCATGGTCACACCCGTCTTGCGCCGACGCGCCCGAAGAGGCCCTGCGGCCGGAACATGAGGATCAGCACCAGCACCAGAAGCGAGGCGAGGTCCTGGTAGGCGCCGCCGACCTTGTAGGCCGTCAGCATCGCCACCACGCCCACCAGCGGACCGCCGATCAGCGTGCCGGCGTTCGAGCCGATGCCGCCGACGACGGCCGCGACGAAGCCGTTGAGCACGTATTTCAGGCCGGCGTCAGGGCTGACCGAAATGACGGGCGCGACGAGGAAGCCGACCGTGCCGACCATCAGGCCGCTGATCGCGAAGGCGATGAGCTGCAGGCGGCGCACCGGCAGGCCGGCGGCCCGGGCGGCGTCGAAATCCTGCGACAATGCGCTGATGGCGAGGCCGACGAAGGTGCGGCGCAGGAAGAAGCGCAGCGCGAAGAACCAGAAGACCATGGCGACGATCGCCAGCGCATAGGCGCCGGGCGTGCGCGTTCCGAGGATGCGGAAGCTGGGCACCACGCTCTGAACCGAGTAGGCGAACGGCCCCTGGGTTATCATCAGCAGGGCTGCGACGATCACCGAGACCGAAACGGTAGAGATGAGCCAGCTGTCCTGCTCCACGGACGAGCGCAAAGGCAGCAGCGTGATGTAGCCTTGGAGGGCGACGACGGCGGCAATGCCGAGCCCCGTCAGCAACAGCATCAGGCTCCACTGGCCGAGCCCGACCTGATTGGCCAGGAAGTAGGCGGCAAAGCCACCCAGGATGAACATGTTGCCCTGGGCGAAGTTGAAGATGTTCGTAGCGCCATGGACGATGTTGAAGCTCATCGCGATGGTGGCGAAGATCGACCCGATGGCGATCCCGCGTATCACGATGATCAGTATTTCGCTGAGCATAAGCTCGCCTCCCTGACCTTATTTATGAACCCGCCTGGCCTGCACCGCGGGCAAGCCCGGAACGCTGACGAGGAAGGGGTATTTTGAGGTCAGCTTATGCGTGGCAGCCGATGTCGCAACATCGTTCGAACGGACTAACGGCAAAATGCCCACAAACACGGCGCTTGGTCGTCGAGCGCGGGCACGGACAGAGACCGTTGATCCGGGCCGATCAGTAGCCATTCGCCGTCCTCGATGCTGGTGCTGGCTTGGCTAGGATAAGCAGCCCTGGGCCGTATCGAACGACACTTTCGCTGCCTCCTTAAGGCCGAGGGCGGCCAATGCGGGCGAAATCACCTCGACACTGAACGGCACGTTGACACCCATGGTGTCGAGCGTCGACGCAAAGCCTTCGAGGTCGAAGGCGCCTTGCCCGCACAGCCTGCGGTCCATCGTGTCGGCTGCAATGTTTTCGAGCGGCTCCCGGTCCGCATCGTTGACCTGGACGCAGAGGACCTTGTCCGCGGGGATGCGCTTCAGATCGCCAAGCGGTACGCCAGCGCGGAAGATATGCCAGCAGTCGATCACCAGCCCTGCATTTCCGATGCCGTCGATCAGGTCCAGCGCCGTATCGACGTCGGGGACATTGCCCCAGGCCACGAGCTCGAGCGCGACCGCAATGCCGTGCTGCTCCATACGCCGACAGAGTTCGGTGAACTTCCGCCGCATCGTCTCCGGCGGAATGCCTCGCCCAATGAGGTCGGGACCAACATTCAGCACTCCGGCGCCGACGGCGTGCGCCGCCTGCAAGGTGATCTCCTCGTTGCGCCGGGACGTTTCGCCTGCTTCGCCGTCCATGAACCAGTCCGTCAGGAATTCTATCGAGACATGCCTCATGCCGTGGCGGTCGAGCACCGCGCGCATCTCTTCATCCCCGAGGCCCCTGGCTTGCTGTTCGGCATAGTCGCGAAAGTGCAGGCACATGCCAGCGTAGCCGGCGTCGGCGCACGCCTCGACCCGAGCGGCAAAGCCGTGACGCGACGCGACAGGACCTCCGGGCACGGCCCCGCTTATGGTGTGGGAGCTGCAGACAAACTCGCGCGACTTCATGATGCATCCTGCGACTGGCGGCCGATCCATCCAAGATGTCGTGGCCGCCACCGGCTTACAGGTCCGTTCGGACTAGGTACACGCCAGATACCGGCCCAAACGAAAACCCCCGGGCATTGCCGGGGGTTCTGCTGGTCAAGGCTGTTGCCGCGACCGATGTCTTGTCCGCTTACTGCGGCAGCTTGTCGTCCACGCCCTTGACGTAGAAGTTCATGCCGAGCAGCACCCCATCCTGGGCGACCTCGCCGGCCTTGAGCCATTCGCTGCCGTCCTGCTTGGTGATCGGGCCGGTGAAGGGGTTGAACTCGCCGGACTTGATCTTGGCGGTGGTTTCCTCGGCCAGCTTCTTCACGTCGTCGGGCATGTTGGTGAAGGGCGCCATCACGACGTGGCCTGCCTTCATGCCGCCCCAGACGTCCTGCTGCTTCCAGGTGCCGTCGATCACCGCCTTGACGCGCTCGATGTAGTACGGACCCCAGTCGTCGACGATCGAGGTCAGCTGCGTGGTCGGGCCGAACTTGATCATGTCGGAAGCCTGGCCGAACGCCTTGATGCCGCGCTCGGTGGCAACCTGCATGGGCGCGGTCGAGTCGGTGTGCTGGGTGATGATGTCGACGCCCTGGTCGATCAGCGCCTTGGCAGCGTCGGCTTCCTTGCCCGGATCGAACCAGGTGTTGGCCCACACGACCTTGAGCTTGAAGTCGGGATTGACCGACTGCGCGCCGAGCACGAAGGCGTTGATGCCCATCACGACTTCCGGAATCGGGAAGGACGCGATGTAGCCGGCAACGCCCGCCTTCGACATCTTGGCGGCGATCACGCCCTGCACATAACGGCCTTCATAGAAGCGCGAGTTGTAGGTCGAGACGTTCGGATACTCGCGCTTGTAGCCGGTGGCGTGCTCGAACTTCACGTCCGGGAACTTTGCCGCCACCTTGTTGGTGGGGTCCATGTAGCCGAAGGACGTGGTGAAGATGATGTTGCAGCCCGAACGCGCGAAGCGCTCGATGGCGCGTTCGGCGTCGGCGCCTTCCGGCACGCTTTCGAGATAGGCGGTCTCGACCTGGTCGCCCAGGGCCGCCTTCATTTGCTCCAGGCCCTGGTGATGCTGGTAAGACCAGCCGAAGTCGCCGATCGGGCCGACATAGATGAAGCAGGCCTTGGTTGCGGCTTGCGCAGTCATCGTGCCGAAGGCCAGCGCGCCGGCAATAGCAGCAAAGGACAGTAAGGTTCGTTTCATTTGGTTCTTCCTCTTTCAGTGTTGCCCGGGGGCAGATCCCATCTTTTGTCGTTAGCGATCTGGCACAAACGGCCGCCCCAGTGAAGCCGGTGTGTTGATCATCGTCAGTCGCCTGTTACGCGAGATTAGAACAAGGACCACGACGGTCGCCAGATAGGGGAGAGAAGAAAGTAGCTGTGAAGGAACGCCTATCCCCAACGCCTGCGCGTGGAGCTGGCCGATCGACACCGCACCGAACAGATAGGCGCCGGCAAGCACGCGCCAGGGCCGCCAGGAGGCGAAGACGACGAGCGCCAGCGCAATCCAGCCGCGGCCTGCCGTCATGTTCTCGATCCACTGCGGGGTGTAGACCAGCGACAGGTAGGCACCGGCGAGGCCCGCGCAGGCGCCGCCGAACATCACCGCCAGATAGCGGATGCCGATGACGTTGATGCCGAGCGCGTGCGCCGAGGTGTGGTTGTCGCCGATCGAGCGCAGGGTCAGGCCGGCGCGCGTGCGGAACAGGAAGTAGGCGACCCCGCCGGCCAGCAGCAGCGAGACGTAGAACAGTGGGTCCTGGCCGAAGAAGAGCTTGCCGACCAGCGGCAGGTCGGTCAGCACCGGGATGTAGACATAGCCCATCTTCACGCCGGGCAGGCCGACGAATGCTTCGCCGAGCATGCCCGACAGGCCGAGCCCGAGCAGGGTCAGCGCAAGGCCGGTGGCGACCTGGTTGGTCACCAGCGTCAGGGTCAGGAAGCCGAACAGCAGCGAGAACAGCGCCCCGACGATAATCGCGGCGAGCACGCCGAGCCATGGCGAGCCGGTGGTGAGCGCCACGCCGAAGCCGGTCACGGCTCCCATGACCATCATGCCTTCGACGCCGAGATTGAGGACGCCGGAGCGCTCCACCACCAATTCACCGACGGCCGCGATCAGCAGCGGCGTGGCGGCCGTGGCGATCGTAATCAGAATGCCTTCAAGCATTTTGCGCGGCCTCCCCAGCCTTGGTGGCGGAAGTGCGAACGAAGCGCACGCGGTAGAGGATCAGGGTGTCGCAGGCGAGGACGAAGAACAGCAGCATGCCCTGGAAGGCACGCACCACCTTGTCGGACACGCCGATGGAGATCTGCGCGGCCTCGCCGCCGAGGTAGGACAGCGCCAGCACCAGCCCGGCCGCGATGATGCCGAGCGGGTTCAGACGTCCGAGGAAGGCCACGATGATCGCGGCGAAGCCGTAGCCGGGCGAGATCGTCGGGCGCAACTGGCCGATGGCGCCGGCGACCTCCGATATGCCGGCCAGCCCTGCGAGACCGCCCGAAAGCAGGAAGGCGAAGAACACCATCCGCGACGACGAGAAGCCCGCGAACCGGCCCGCCCGGGGGCTCTGCCCCAGGACCATTATCTCGAAGCCCCTCAGCGTACGGGACAGCACGAACCAAAGCGCCAGCGCCGCGACGATGGCAAAGACGAAGCCCCAGTTCGCCCTGCCCGAAGCCGACCAGATCTCGGGCAGCACCGCGCTCGGGTTGAAGTTGCGCGTTTCCGGGAAGTTCAGCCCCTCCGGATTGCGCCATGGCCCGCGCACCATCCAGTCGAGGAAAAGCTGCGCGACGTAGACCAGCATCAGGCTGGTCAGGATCTCGTTGGTGTTGAAGCGCACCTTGAGGAAGGCGGGGATCGCGGCATAAGCCGCACCGCCGGCAATGCCCATCAGCAGCATCAGCGGTAGCACGATCCAAGACTGGAAGGTCGGGAACATGACCGGCAGGATCGAACCCGTGAGCGCGCCGATGATGAACTGGCCTTCCGCACCGATGTTCCAGTTGTTGGAGAGGTAGCAGATGGACAGGCCCACCGCGATCAGGATCAGCGGAGCGGCCTTGACCGCGAGCTCATGCAGCGACCAGACCTCGCGCAACGGATCGATGAAGTAGTAATAGAGCGCCTCGACCGGGCTCTTGCCCAAGAACGAGAACATGATGGCGCCGGCAACGAGCGTGAGCGCAAGCGCAATGAAAGGCGAGAGCGCGGCAAACAGAGCAGAGCGCTCGGGCCGCTTGACGAGTTCGATCCGCATCACGCGACCTCCTTGGCATGGTCGACATGGCCCGGCTCGGCGCCGCCCATGAGCAGGCCGATGCGCTCGAGCGTGGCCTCGGCGATCGGGATGGGCTTGGACAACTCGCCATTGTGCATGACGGATATCGAATCCGAGATCTCGAACAGTTCGTCGAGGTCCTGGCTGATGACCAGCACCGCCGAGCCGCTGCGCGCCAGCTCGATGAGCGCCTGGCGAATGCGGGCGGCGGCACCCGCATCGACGCCCCAGGTCGGCTGGTTGACCACCATCACTGCCGGATTGCGGTCGAGTTCGCGGCCGATGATGAATTTCTGCAGGTTGCCGCCCGAAAGTGCTGCGGCTTCCGGGTCAGGCGCGCTCTTGCGCACATCCATCACCTGGATGATGCGCTGGGCCGCCTGCTGGATGGCGCCGGATTTCACCACGCCAACTCCGCCGACGAAGGCCCTGGCGTCGGTCGCGTGGCGCGACAGCAGCAGGTTGTCGGACAGCCTCATGCGCGGCGCAGCACCATGGCCGAGGCGCTCCTCGGGCACGAAGGCAGCTCCAAGCATGCGACGCGCTGAAATACCCATGCGCCCGGCCGACTTGCCGCGGATGCGGACGGCGTCGGCGCTCTCCTGCAGCGCCTCGCCCGAGACCGCCTCGAACAGTTCGCCCTGGCCGTTGCCGGCGACACCGGCGATGCCGATCACTTCGCCGCCGTGCACGTTGAGCCAGATGTCCTTGAGCGGCATGGCGAACGGGCTTGCCGGCTTGCGGCTGAGTCCGCGGATGCTGAGCAGTTCCTCGCCCATGACCGCAGCGCTGGTGCGCTCGGCCATCTTCACGTCGCTGCCGACCATCATCCGGGCCAGCGACGCCGGCGTTTCCTGGCGCGGGTCGCAATGACCGACGACCTTGCCGTGCCGGAGCACGGTGGCCCGGTCGCACATGCGCTTCACCTCTTCGAGGCGGTGCGAGATGTAGAGGATCGACTTGCCTTCCGAGCGGAGCCGTTCGAGCGTCTCGAACAGCTTGTCGGCCTCCTGCGGGGTCAACACCGAGGTGGGCTCGTCGAGGATGATCAGGTCCGGCGTCTGCAGCAGGCAGCGGATGATCTCGATGCGCTGGCGTTCGCCGACGGACAGGTCGCCGACCAGCGATTCCGGGTCGAGCGGCAGGCCGTAGCTGTAGGACAGCGCCCGCGACTTGGCGGCGATCGTGCCGATCGGCGTGTCGTCGGCCAGCGACAGCGCGATGTTCTCGGCCGCGGTCAGCGCCTCGAACAGCGAGAAATGCTGAAACACCATGCCGATGCCGAGTTTCTTGGCGACGCCGGGGCTGGTGATCCTGACCGGCTGGCCGTTCCAGCGGATTTCGCCGGCATTCGGCTCCAGCGAGCCGAAGAGCATCTTCACCAGCGTCGACTTGCCGGCGCCGTTCTCGCCGAGAAGGGCATGGATTTCGCCCTTGGCGACAGTCAGGTCTATCTGATCGCACGCCTTGAGCGTGCCGAATATCTTCGTCAGGCCGCGAACCTCGAGCAGGTTCGGACCGTTAGCAGCAGGGGTTGTGTCCACAACGCCTCCCATTGGTCAGTTCTTTTTTATGTTCCCGGGAGCATGGTAGGCGTGCCCTGCTCCCACCGCAAAGCGTCCAGTAATGAGAAACTTTTTCAAGAAATCATGCGAGAATTCATGGGATGAGCACCGTCGCCCCGGTGGTCTTTCGCCCCTCGAGGTCGGCGTGAGCTTGGGCTGCATCGCGTAAAGCATAACGCTGGTTGATCCTGATCTCGACGGCGCCCTTCAAGACCACGTCGAAGAGCGCTTCGGCAGAACGGACAAGATCCTCGCGACGCGCATTATACGCGAAAATCGTCGGGCGCGTTGCATAGAGCGAACCCTTCTGCGCTAGCAGCGAAATGCTGAACGGCGGGATGGGGCCGGAAGACTGGCCAAAGCTCACGAACGTGCCCATGGGCTTCAGACAATCAAGCGAGGCCGGGAAGGTGTCGTTGCCGACCGAATCGTAGACCACGTCGCATTTCCTGCCCCCGGTGATGGCCGCCACCTCGGCGACGAAGTCCTGGTCGCGGTAGTTGACGACGTGGTCGAACCCGTGTGCCCTGGCGATTTCGGCCTTCTCTGCCGATCCGACCGTTCCGATCACCGTCGCGCCGAGATGCTTCGCCCACTGGCCGAGGATCAGGCCCACGCCCCCGGCGGCGGCGTGATAGAGGATCGTGTCGCCAGGCTTGACCTTGAAGGTCCTGAGCAAGAGGTACTCGGCCGTCATGCCCTTGAGCATCATGGCGGCCGCCTGTTCGTCGCCGATGCCATCCGGCACCTCGACCAGCTTGTCGGCGGCGATCACGCGCCGTTCGCAATAGGCGCCGGTCGGAACGGCGTAGGCGACGCGGTCGCCCGCCCTGAGCCAGTCGACCCCCTCGCCCACTTCGAGCACCACTCCGGCCGCCTCGCCGCCGGGCGTGACGGGCATGCCGGCGGGAGCAGGATAGAGACCCGAGCGGAAATAGACGTCGATGAAGTTGAGGCCGATCGCCGTGTGGCGGACGAGCACCTCGCCACGGCCGGGACGGCCGGGGTCGACGTCTTCGTAGACAAGGGCGTCGGGTCCACCGTGGACATGAACTCTGATCGCCTTGGACATCGGATCAGTCCTTCCGTGCACCGAGTTTCGGAAACAGCTGCATCACGCCGCCGATGAAGAAGAGATAGACGCCGCTGATGGCGATGCCGAGCTTGACCCAGTCGTTGGCCTGCATCTGCTGCAAAAGCGCGACCGCGCTGAAGGCGCACCAGATCAGCGTCATCGGCAAGTTGATGTTCCTGAGCCTGATGACGCGCACCGGATGCAGGAAGTTCATCGGCACGAAGGTCAGGATGCCGGCGACAAGAACGACGGCAAACGACACCCACTGTCCGGGCTGGATGACGAACAGGGTGAACACCACCATGTTCCAGACTACAGGGAACCCCTTGAAGAAGTTCTCCTTCGTCTTCATGCCCGTGTCGGCATAATAGATGGCGCTCGACACGACGATGATCGCGCCCGACAGGAAGGACAGGCCCTCACCCATGAACCCGCCCTGGTAGAGCGCAAAGGCCGGGATGAGCACATAGGTGACGTAGTCGATGATGTTGTCGAGGAGTTCGCCCGACCATGTCGGCAGGATTTCCTTCACCTCGAGCTTGCGCGCGATCGGCCCGTCGATGCCGTCGACGAACAGCGCCAGGCCGAGCCACCAGAACATGGCGGTCCAGCGCTCCTCGCTGGCGGCCACGAGCGACACGAAGGCCAGGAACGACCCCGACGCCGTGAGCAGATGAACCGAAAATGCGCGGGCCTGCGGCCAGGTGACTTTTTTTGGCTTCACGGTCCCCGCCAATCCAGTTTGCAGATTTCAGCCGAGCGGCCGGCAAAGTTCCAGTTGCGGCCGAAGGCGCGCATCCGGCTCTTGTCCGACTTCGCCACGATGATCTCGGGCGCGATCCAGTACTCCGAGTTGGTGATCACCGTGTCGCTTTCGCTACTCTTGCCGGGGATCGGCGTAACCGCCCCGTCGATGATCTTGGGAATCTGGAAGAGGCGGGTGCGGTCCTTGGTCTCGTAGCTGATCGGCACCTGCTCGACGCCGAGGAACTTGCCAACGAGAATCGAGAGCAGCGACGTGGTACCCCCGGCCTTGCCTGTGAAGATCTTGGTGAATGCCTTGGTCGCGTAGATCGAGGCGCGCTTGTCTATGAACAGCCCAGCGGTCCAGTTACCGCGGCTCATATAGCCAGGAATCTCCATGATCAAACCGAGATTGAGACCGGAAAGGTCCACGTCGCCGAAATGGCCGCTGTCGACGCGGAAGCCGGCCCAGGTCTGGCAGTAGCCTTCCGTCGGCGGATGGTTGCCGAGCGACAGCACGCAGGGGCAGAACACGGTGCAATTGCAGGACAGCACGAGCTCTCCCTTCATTGCCCAGCTCTGGTCAGCCATCGTTGCCTCCCCTTCTCAGACCGCACTTAATAGCAGGGCTCCCGCCCAGACAAGCAGTATCGCGCCTGCGACACGCGACGGAAGGGAACCCGCCATCTGTTTCTCGAACAACGTAAAAATGCCGATCACGGCCATCCAAAGGATGTTCATGAGGCCGACCGCGAACATCACCAGCATCAGGGCCCAGCAGCAGCCGACGCACCAGGCCCCCTGCTGCATGCCGAGGCGGAAAATGCGCGACGGCCGCGTGCTCCAGCGGCCGAACAGGATCGAGAACGGATTCCGGCATTTGCGCAGGCAGGCCGCCTTCAGCCCGCTGAACTGGTAGAGCCCGGCAATCGCGAGCACGGCCGCCGCCACGATGCCCCGCACGGGCGCGAGCGGATCGGCGGCGGACGCGACCGCCTGGATCGCGAGCGTCAGGGTGGCAAAACCGGCAGACACCGCGAGCCATACCGCGAGATAGCCGCCGACGAGGACAAGGGGATGGACGACGGCCTCATGCTTGGCGCGCGCCGTGTCGGCAATCTCGCAATAGGTTCGGATCATCGGGGCGGCCGAAGGCAGCATCATGGCTACCGACATCAACAGCCACATGACAGAAAGCACGGCCAGCCGTGCCCAGATGCCACCGCCGAGTGGTTGCGGGGACAGGCAGAGCGCGATCAGAGTATCGAACCAGCCGGGCCACGGCAGGTCGGGCAAGGCGCGCAGCACCGCGTCACCCGGCGCCGACAGACCGGGCGCCCGGGCGTCGGCGACGCGGACGGCCATGGCGAGCAGTGCGGCCCAGGACAGGGCGACGGCTGTCCCCAGCACCGCATAGACGGCCGCGCGCGGACGTTGCGCGGCGACAGCGGCAGCCCGGCCGGCAGCGTCGAGATTGCGGAAATCGTCCAGCTGATCGCCCATCGCAATCGAATGGGCTGAATCGCCGCGTTGATCAATGGCTTAGGCCTGCAATATATGCAGATATCCGGGTCCGTTCGGGACCTCGCAGCATGGACGGCGGCATATGAGCGTCGACAATCGCACCCGCATCCTCGTCGCCGGCACGGGACCGGTCGGAATGATCTCGGCGCTCGCCTTTGCCGGCGCCGGTTTCGACGTGGTTCTCGCCGGACCGCCGGCTCGCGCCGACGACGGCCGCACCACGGCGCTGATGGTGCCGGCGCTCAAGTTCCTCGACCGCCTCGGCGTGCTCGCAGAGCTGTCGAAGGACGCGGCGCCCCTCAAGGTCATGCGCATCATCGACGGCACCGCGCGGCTGATCCGCAGCCCGATGGTCACGTTCCGCGCCGGCGAGATCGGCGAGGAGCATTTCGGCTTCAACTTCCAGAATCGCGTGCTCAACGCCGTGCTGGAGAATGCCGTCGCCGAACATGCTGGGATCGCGTGGCGGCGCACGCTGGTCGAAAACTGGACGCTCGAAGAAAGCCAAGTCGTGGCCACGCTGTCGGACGGCGAAACGGTGGAAGCGCGGCTCGCCGTCGCCGCCGACGGCCGCAACTCGCCCGCGCGCCAGGCAGCCGGCATCTCGGCCACCTCGAAGACCTTGCCCCAGGCGGCCCTGGTGCTGAACTTCGCCCACAGCCGCGACCACGCCTTCACTTCGACCGAGTTCCACACCGAGACCGGTCCGTTCACTCAGGTGCCGCTGCCCGGGCGCCGTTCGAGCCTCGTTTGGGTGGTCAGGCCCGAGACGGCAAGCCAGTTGGCCGAACTCGACGACGCTGCCCTGTCGCTGCGCATCGAGCAGCAGATGCAATCGATGCTCGGCCGCGTCACGGTCGATGGGGGACGGCAGATCTATCCATTGTCGACGTCGCTGCCGCTGCGCTTCGCCGGGAAACGGGTAGCGCTGGTCGGCGAGGCAGCACATGTCTTCCCGCCCATCGGCGCCCAGGGCCTGAACCTCGGCATCAGGGATGTCGAGCAACTCGTTGCGATGGCATCGAAACATGCGGATGATCCCGGGGCGTCCGCGGCACTGGCTGCCTACGATTCCGGCCGTCGCCCGGACATCCTTGCCCGCACCGGCGCGGTCAACCTGCTCAACATGTCGCTGCTGTCGGACATGCTTCCGGCCCAGCTCGCCCGGGGCCTCGGGCTCAACCTGCTCGGCGGCCTCTCGCCCGTGCGCGCCTTCTTCATGCGCGAGGGGCTCAGGCCTGGCAGCGGCTTTGCCGCGCTCGCCTCCTCCCTCGGGGCGCCGCGGCGGCGCTCCCCGACCACGGCAGAATAGGTCTACGGAAACAGGTCCGGCGGCAGGATACCGTTCTGGATCATGTAGAGCAGGCCCGTCACGGTCAGCACCGAGGCACAGGTGGTGATCAATACGCTCGCCGAAGCGCGTTCGACCCATATGCCGTATTGCTGAGCGATGACGAACACGTTCGTGGCGGTGGGCAGCGCCGCAAGCAGCACCGCCGAGAACAGCCATGCCGGCGAGAAATTGCCGACCCAGCTTAGCACCACGTAGCACAAGAGCGGATGCACGATCAGCTTGAGGATGGCGATCGGGGCGATTTCGTGCGGAACGCGCTTCAGCGGGCGCAAAGCCAGCGTCACGCCCATGGCGAACAGAGCGCAAGGGGCAGCCGCGCGCGACAGGTATTCGAGGAAGCGCTCGAGCGGCAGCGGCGGGCGGAACTCGGCATAGGCGGCGAGCACGCCCAGGGCGGTTGCGATGATGAAGGGGTGGAACGCGATCTTCTTGAAGACATCGGCGGCCACGCTCATGGGGGAGCGTCGCTCGTCACCGGCCATCGCCATCATCATCGGCGCAACGGTGAAGTGCATGATGTTCTCGAAGCAGAAGATCAGCGCCACCGGAACCGCCGCCTCCTCGCCGAAGGCGAGCAGGGCCAGGCCCGGTCCCATGTAGCCGATGTTGCCGTAGGCCGCGGCCAGCCCCTTGACCGTCGATTCGGCGATCTCGCCGCGCCCCCTGACGAAGGAGGCGGCAAACATCGTCGCGAAGATGATGAAGGTCGAGAACACGGCGCCGAGGATGTAGCTCCATTCGGTCAGCCGCTCGAAGGGTGTCTTGGCCAGGAGCTGGAAGAACAGCGCCGGCAGCGCCACGTAGACGATGAAGGTCGTCATCCATCCCAGCGCCTCCAGCGGCTGGCGCGTGAGACGGGCGACCGCATAGCCGACGAAGATCAGCCCGAAGAACGGGAGTACCAGCCCGATCACGTCCGACATTCAAAGGCTCCCCGCAATGTCCTCGGTGCCGCGGCAGACCGCATGCCTGCCGACATGGGCAGCCGGTAGCGTGCGGCTCCGCCGCCAGTCAAGCGGCACGCCATTGAAATGGCCGCCCGGGCGGGCCAAATAGGACAAAGCCCGGCGCACGGCCAAAAGCTGCGGTCCTGGCTTCAACCAGCAACCTAAATAGTTGATTTGGCGTATGATCAGGCAGATCATATGCGGGCATGGTAGCGAACATGAAGACGGCGAAGTTCTCGATCGGACAGGTGGTTCGCCACCGCGTGTTTCCCTTTCGCGGCGTGATTTTCGACGTCGACCCGGAATTCTCCAACACCGAAGAGTGGTACGAGGCCATCCCGGCAGCCGTGCGCCCGAGCCGCGACCAGCCCTTCTACCACCTGCTCGCTGAGAATTCGGAGACGGAATACGTCGCCTACGTATCGGAGCAGAACCTGCTCGAGGACCATTCCGGAGAACCGGTCCGCCACCCGCAGGTGGGAGAATATTTCGACAAGGGGCCAGACGGCGGCTACGTGCTCAAGCCGCGCATCAGCCATTGATCGCGAACTGCCGAGCGGACACAAAAAAAGCGAGGCTCGAAGCCTCGCTTTTTCGTTTTCCTGCCAATTGAGGATCAGTTGGCCGTCTTGGCCTTGTCCTGCTCTTCCTTGAGCTTCTTGGCGAAGTCCTGGTTGTTCTTGGAGACGAACTCCTGGAGCTTCTTCTGGCGATCCTCGAGATCCGACTGCTTGAGCGGCTCGCCGTCGAAGGCGCCGGAGAAGCCCTGCAGCGACACCTTGATCGGGTTGGGCTGGTTCTGGAAGTTGACCGAGGTCAGCGTCAGTTCAGTGCCCTTCTTGAAGGAACCGACGAGCTGGTCGGTCAACGGGATCTCGGCCACGCAACGATCCGGGAAGCAGATCACGTATTCCAGCTTCTGGGTCTTGTTGGCGTCGACCTGCAGGCCGACGCCCGGAGGAATCAGACGGCCGCTGGGAACGGTCACCTGGAACACCTTGCGGTTGACCTTGCCCTTGAGCTCGATCATCGAGATGCCGGTGACCAGCTGGCCGTTCGAAGCGGTCAGGATGTTCTGCACGTTGCAGATGTCGACGTCGGCCTGCTTGGAGCATGCCTTGAACCAGCCCTGCGGCACCTGCTGCTGCTGTGCGGCCGCGGGCGAAAGGCTCGACGCCACCGCACCGGCAACGCCAGCCGCCAGGATGGACAGACGGAACCCATCGAATTTCCGGTTCGTGATCTTCATGAAATCCTCTCAAACAATCCCGGGACCGGCCGGGGTCGGTGTGTCGACGCTACCTGTTGGGCAAATGAGGCAACAGCATGACTTCGCCGCGGGTGTTACACCGCCGCGCGGCCTGAATCCAGCCCGCAAAGCGGCATTTCTTGTATTTCCAAGCTGCCATGGACGGCCCGTACAGGGCTGGGTTAGGCTTCGAATCACCAACTTCCCCGTTCTCATGGAGAAATCGTCGTGAGGCGCTGCTTTTCCCTGTCGACTGCCGCCGCTGCCTTCTTCCTGCTGGCTCCGCAGGCGGGATTCGCCGAGCCGGTGAACGGCCTGTCGATGCACGGCCAGCCTACCCTGCCCGCGGATTTCAAGAACTTTCCCTATGCCAATCCGGATGCGCCCAAGGGCGGCCAGATCAACTACTGCGTCATCGGCAGCTTCGACAACCTGAATCCGTTCATCATCAAGAGCCTGCGCACCACCGCGCGCGGCGTGATCGACGTCATCTACGGCAACCTCGTGTTCGAATCGCTGATGGCACGCAGTGCCGACGAGCCGTTCAGCGTCTATGGCCTGATCGCGAAGTCCGTCGACATCGATCCGGAGCGCAAGTGGATCGAGTTCAACATCGACCCCAACGCCAAATGGTCGGACGGCAAGCCGATCACGCCCGACGACGTCATCTTCACCTACGAGGTGTTCACCGAGAAGGGCCGTCCGCCCTACAGCGACCGCATGGCCCGCATCGACAAGATCGAGAAGACCGGGGACCTGTCGGTCCGCTTCACCTTCAACGACAAGGCCGACCGCGAATTCCCGCTGATCATCGCGCTCACGCCCATCGTTCCGAAACACTTCTTCGACAAGGCGACCTTCGACCAGACGACGCTGAAGCCGGTGATGGGCAGCGGCCCCTACACGATCGCCGAGGTCAAGCCGGGCGAGCGCATCGTGTTCAAGCGCAACCCCGACTATTGGGGCCGCGACATCCCGTCGAAGCGCGGTTTCGACAATTACGACCAGATTACCATCGAATATTTCCTGAACGCGGCCGCCCAGTTCGAGGCCTTCAAGAAAGGGCTGTGCGACACCTACACCGAGGCCGATCCGGTCAAGCGCGAGCGCGGCTTCGACTTTCCCGCCTACAAGAACGGCGACATCGTCGCCGAAACCT
Source organism: Aminobacter sp. Piv2-1 (assembly GCF_037625995.1). Taxonomy (NCBI): domain Bacteria; kingdom Pseudomonadati; phylum Pseudomonadota; class Alphaproteobacteria; order Hyphomicrobiales; family Phyllobacteriaceae; genus Aminobacter; species Aminobacter sp. Piv2-1. The sequence continues at coordinate 53,891 of NZ_JARKMU010000011.1, read as the reverse complement.
TCAAGAGCGGCCTGCCGCCGGTGGTCACCGGCTTCATGTTCAACACCAGGCTGCCGAAATTCTCGGACCCAGTCGTGCGCCAGGCGCTGGGCATGCTCTACGATTTCGAATGGGCCAACCGGAGCCTGTTCGGCGGCAAGTACGAGCGCACCGTCAGCTTCTGGCAGGGCACGGAGCTTTCGGCCTACGGCGTGCCCGCCAACGACAAGGAAAAGGCGCTGCTCGCGCCCTTCCCCGACGCCATCCGCGCCGACGTCATGGACGGCAGCTGGCGCCCGCCGGTCACCGACGGCTCGGGCCAGGACCGCAAGGTGCTGAAGGCCGCCTTCGACCTGTTCAAGAGTGCGGGCTACACGCTGCAGGGCGGCAAGATGATTGACAAGGACGGCAAGCCGTTCGGCTTCGAGATCCTGACCTCCTCCGAAGCGGAGCAGCGCCTGGCCGCGATCTACCAGCGCACGCTGGAGAAGCTCGGCGTCGCCGTCGTCATCCGCGCGCTCGAGGCCGACCAGATCCAGTCGCGCAAGCAGAACTTCGACTTCGACGTGCTGATCGGCGCGACGGGCTTCACCGGCACCCTGTCGCCGGGCATCGAGCAGATCGGCCGCTGGGGTTCTTCCTCGGCCAACAAGCCGGGTACGTTCAACCTCGCGGGCGTGGCCAATCCCGCGGTCGACGCCATGATCGACGCCATGCTCAAGGCGCGCGAGAAGGACGATTTCGTCGCCGCGGTGCGCGCGCTCGACCGGCTGCTGATCTCCGGCAACTACATGGTTCCGATGCAGCACAACGCCGATCAATGGATCGCCTACGCGAAGCGACTAAAACATCCGGAAAAAAATCCCATATCTGGCTATCAACTGCCGGTCTGGTGGAGCCAGGGCGGCTAGCCTCGAGCAGAGCGAACGCGGATCGGGCATTCAGCCGCCCGATTGGACCGCGCCGCGGAACAAGGATCGTCCCAGACATGGCCCAGCAACTTACCATCGACGTGGTGTCGGACGTCGTCTGTCCATGGTGCTTCGTGGGCATGAAGCGGCTCGAAAGCGCGCTTGCCAGCGTGCCCGAGGTTTCGGCGGACGTGCGTTGGCGTCCGTTCCAGCTCGACCCGACCATTCCGCCGGAAGGCAAGGACCGCAAGGCCTACATGCTGGCGAAGTTCAGCGACGAGGCGCGGCTGAAGCAGATCCACGCCAATCTGGTGTCGCTCGGCGCGGTCGAGGGCATTTCCTTCGACTTCGACGCGATCACAGTCGCCCCCAACACGCTCGACGCCCACAGGCTCATCCGCTGGGCGTCATCGTCGGGCGAAGGCGTCCAGGGCAAGCTGGTCAGCCTGCTGTTCAGCTCCTATTTCGAGCAGGGCAAGAACATCGGCGACCATGGCGTGCTCACCGAGGCGGCGCGCGAGGCCGGCATGGATGCAGCCGTCGCCGCAGCGCTGCTGCCGACCGACGCGGACCGCAACGAGGTCACCAACGAGATCGTCACCGCTTCGCGCATGGGCATCTCCGGCGTGCCGTGCTTCCTGCTCGAAGGCAAATACGCAGTCATGGGCGCCCAGGATTCGGCCACCCTCGTCGACGCGATCCGCCAAGTGGCGGCCGCCAAGGCGGGCGGCGAGCTGGCGACGAGCTAAGGGCGATCCGAGCCTGATTGGCGGTTGGTTGGTCGTGCGTCCTTCGACAAGCTCAGGATGAGGGCCGTGGTGCAAGCGCAGGATGAGGGCCGTTGCTGTAGTCCTGTGGCCGACCCAGGGCTGGCGGTGCTGACGGCAAGGTCGCTCCGGCGTCGTCACCGCAGCGGACGCCGCGTTGCGGCAACGCACATGGCATCGGGGCCATCGCGTTGATGCTTGCCACGAAGGTTTGCTGACAGCGCCGACGGTCCTCATCCTGAGCTTGTCGAAGGACGCACGCCCCAACAACCGCCCTCGGCCCTGCCTCAGGCGGCGTCTGCCAGCTTCGCCAGCTGCGTCATGATCACTGCGGAACCCGCCAGCCGCTTCTCGGCATTCGGCCAGTCGCGCTGGAAGACCACGCTCTGGTCCGGCCTGATCTTGGCGAGCGAACCCTGCTCGGCGATGTAACGAACCAGCCCGGCCGGATTGGCGAACTCGCGCTTGCGGAACTGCACCACCACGCCCTTCGGCCCGGCGTCCAGCTTCTCGACATTGGCCTTGCGGCACAGCGCCTTGATGAAGACGATCTTGAGCAGGTGCTTGACCTCGTCGGGCAGCGGCCCGAAGCGGTCGATGAGCTCGGCGCCAAAGCCGTCGATCTCCTCGGTGTTCTCGAGGTCGCCGAGGCGGCGGTAGAGTGCGAGCCTGAGCTGCAGGTCCGGCACATAGCTTTCCGGGATCATGACGGCGGTGCCGACGGCGATCAGCGGCGACCAGCCCGTGTCGATCTCCTCGCCGCTGCCGCGCAGCTCGGCCACCGCCTCCTCCAGCATCTGCTGGTAGAGCTCGAAGCCGACTTCCTTGATGTGTCCCGACTGCTCCTCGCCGAGCAGGTTGCCGGCACCGCGGATGTCGAGGTCGTGGCTGGCGAGCTGGAAGCCTGCGCCCAGCGTGTCGAGCGACTGCAGCACCTTGAGCCGTCGGTCGGCGGTATCGGTCAGTTTGCGGTTGGCGGGCAGCGTGAACAGCGCATAGGCGCGCACCTTGGAGCGGCCGACACGTCCGCGCAGCTGGTAGAGCTGGGCAAGGCCGAACATGTCGGCGCGGTGCACGACCAGCGTGTTGGCGGTCGGGATGTCGAGACCGGATTCGACGATGGTGGTCGACAGAAGCACGTCATACTGGCCGTCGTAGAAGGCATTCATGATGTCGTCGAGCTCGCCCGCCGGCATCTGGCCATGCGCCACCGCGACCTTCAGCTCCGGCACCGATTCCTGCAGGAACTGCTGGGTCTCGGCGAGGTCGGAAATGCGCGGCACGACATAGAAGCTGTGGCCGCCGCGATAGCGTTCGCGCAGCAGCGTCTCGCGGATGACCAGCGGATCGAAGGGCGAGATGAAGCTGCGCACCGCCATGCGGTCGACCGGCGGCGTGGCAATCAGCGACAGCTCGCGCACCCCCGTCAGCGCCAGCTGCAGCGTGCGCGGGATCGGCGTCGCCGACAGCGTCAGCACATGCACGTCGCTCTTCAGCTCCTTCAGCCGTTCCTTGTGCTTGACGCCGAAATGCTGCTCCTCGTCGATGATGAGCAGCCCGAGGTTCTTGAACTCGATGGAAGAGCCGAGCAGCGCGTGCGTGCCGACCACGATGTCGACCGTTCCTTCGGTGATGCCCTTCTTGGTCTCGGCCAATTCCTTGGCGCCGACCATGCGCGAGGCCTGGCGCACCTGAACCGGCAGGCCGGCGAAGCGCTGCGAGAACGTCTTGAAATGCTGGCGCGACAGCAGTGTCGTCGGCACCACCACTGCCACCTGGAAGCCTTCCATGGCGGCGATGAAGGCCGCGCGGAGGGCAACCTCGGTTTTTCCGAAGCCGACGTCACCGCAGATCAGGCGGTCCATCGGCTTGCCGTCGGCCAGGTCCTCCATGACCGAATCGATGGCGCTCTGCTGGTCGTCGGTCTCTTCATAGGGGAAGCGTGCGGCGAACTCGCCATAGATACCGTCTGGCGGGTTCATCACCGGCGCCTCGCGCATCTGGCGCTCGGCGGCGAGCTTGATCAGCTGGCCCGCCATTTCGAGCAGGCGCCGCTTGAGCTTGGCCTTGCGCGACTGCCAGGCGCCGCCGCCGAGCTTGTCGAGCGTGGCTTCCGCCGAATCCGAACCGTAGCGCGACAGCAGCTCGATGTTTTCGACAGGCAGGAACAGCCGCCCGTCGCTGGCATAGTGGATTTCGAGGCAGTCGTGCGGCGCGCCCACGGCCTCAATGGTCTTCAGCCCGACGAAACGACCAATGCCATGGTCGGCGTGGACGACGATGTCGCCCGCCGACAGCGACGACGCCTCGGCGATGAAGTCAGCGGCGCGCTTGCGCTTCTTGGTGCGGCGGATCAGGCGGTCGCCGAGAATATCCTGCTCGGCGACGAATATCAGATCCCCTGCCTCGAAGCCGGCTTCGATGGGCAGGACGGCTAGCCCCGCCTCGCCCGGCTTCAGCGCCTCGACGTCGCCAAGGCTTTCGACCCGCTTGAGATTGCCGAGATTGTGCTCCTCGAGGATCTGCGTCAGGCGGTCGAGCGAGCCCTCGGTCCAGCCGGCGACGACCACGCGCCGCTTGGCCGCGCGCTGGTCGGCGATGTGGCGCGCCACCACCTCGAAGACGTTGGCGTTGGGGTCGGCGCGCTCTTCGGCAAAGCTGCGGCCGGCATGCGATCCGGCATGAAGAACCTTGCGACCGCTCGTAAAGGGCGTGTCGAAGGGCGTCAGCTCGACATTGGCCTGGTCGGCCAGCGCCGTCGTCACCTCGTCGGGCGTGAGATACATCTGCCCGGGCGCAACCGGCTTGTACGGCACCGCATCCTTGATGCCGCTGCCTTCGGCCTGCTTCCGGCGCGCCTCGTAGTGGTCGAGGATCAGCGCATGGCGCTCGCTCAGCGCCTCGCGGGCCAGGTGATCGAACACCACGGGCGCGTCGGGCAGGTATTCGAACACCGTCTCCATGTGCGGATAGTAGAACGGCAGCCAGTGCTCCATGCCGGCAAAGCGCCGGCCCTCGGAGACGGCGGCGTAGAGCGCGTCGTCGCGCGACGGCGCACCGAAGGCCTCGATGTAGCTGCGGCGGAACTTGCTGATCGTCTCGGGCGTCAGCGCCACCTCGCTCATCGCCTGGAGCACGACCGAATTGCGGCTTCCCGTCGTGCGCTGCGTCGCCACGTCGAAGGCGCGGATCGTCTCCAGCGTGTCGCCGAAGAAGTCGAGCCTCAGCGCGTCCGGCGCACCCGGCGCATAGAGGTCGAGGATGCCGCCGCGCACGGCGAACTCGCCGACGCCGCGCACCGTCGGCACGCGCTCGAAGCCCGCCCGCTCCAGCCGCGCCACCAGCGCGTTCATCTCCACCTGGTTGCCCGGCTTGGCGCGGAATTCCTGCGCCTCGATGGCGGCAGTAGGCGGCACCCGTTGCAGGAGCGCATTGGCGGTGGTCAGCACGATGGCGCGATGGGGCGACTTCCTGAGCGCAATGATCGCCGCCAGCGCATCCAGCCTGCGCGCCGCGGCGTCCGCCCCCGGCGACACGCGGTCATAGGGCAGGCAGTCCCATGCCGGCAGTTCCAGCACGGGCACGTCTGGCGCCACGAAGTTGAGCGCCTCGACGATCTGCGGCAGGCGCTGGCCGTCGCGCGCCACGAACAGCAGCGGACCATCGGGCGCCATTTCCGCTGCCGCCGTCGCAATCGCGAACGCCTCGTAGCCGTCGGCGACGCCATCGACGATGAACTGTCCGGCGCGACCTTTCGGCAGGCCGATCGATTTCAGCAAGCTCATGATTTCGCTCAGATGGTGAAGGCGTCGCGCGACGCCACGATCTGCCTGTAGACGTCGGTGTTGACCGCAGCCGGCACCGGCGCCTCGCCGATGATCCAGGACAGCAGTTCCCTGTCGGTGATGTCGAGCAGCGCCTCGTAGACGTCCAACTCCTCGTCGCTCAGCTTGTCGATGCTGGTGTCGGCGAAGTGACCGAGGATCAGGTCCATCTCGCGCATGCCGCGATGCCACGACCGGAACAGCAGCTTGCGCCTGCGCGCATCCAGGCCTTCGCTTGAGCGTGTCGTTCCGGTCATTTCGGCAATTCCTCTGGTGACGGGGCGCATATAGCGTGGATAGCCGCCCCTGTCAGCCTTTGCCCCGGCAAGTCGAGCGCATAAGCTGACATGATGCGGCCTTCCCTCCTCGATCCCCTGTTCTCGCCCATCACAACGCTTGCCGGTGTCGGTCCCAAAGTGGCGACATTGGTCGAGAAGGTCGTGCCCGCCGATCTCGGCGACCGCTCGGCGCGAACAGGCGACCTGTTGTTCGTGCTGCCCAACAGCGTCATCGACCGGCGCAACCGTCCCGGCATCGCCTATGCCGCCGAAGCCGCTATCGTCACGCTGGAGGTCCGCATCGACCGCCACCAGCCGGCGCCGCGCGGCAACCGCTCGGTGCCCTACCGCGTCTATGCGCATGACGACACCGGCGAGATCGCGCTGACCTTCTTCCATGCCCACGCTGCCTATCTCGAAAAGGCGATGCCCGAGGGCGAGCTTGTCATCGTCTCGGGCCGCATGGAATGGTTCAACGGCCGCCCCTCGATGGTCCATCCCGACCACATCGCGCTCGCCAGCGAGGCCGACAAGCTGCCGCTGGTCGAGCCTGTCTACCCGCTGACCTCCGGCCTGTCGGCGAAGGTCCTGCGCCGAGCCATCGGCCAGGCCATCGAGCGCGTGCCGGCGCTGCCGGAGTGGCTCGATGCCGACGTCATGCGCCGGCAGAGTTTTCCGGCCTTCGCGGCCGCCCTGCAGCGCGTCCACAACCCCGCCGATCCGCTGGATGCATCGCCTGATACCGCCGCCTGGCGCCGCCTCGCCTATGACGAATTCCTCGCCGGCCAGGTGTCGCTGGCGCTCGTACGCGCCCGCGTGCGCAAGCTGCATGGCCGCCCGCTCACCGGCGACGGCCGGCTCGTCGATGCCCTGCGCAAAGCCCTGCCCTATGCGCTGACCGGCTCGCAAGAACAGGCGCTTGTCGAGATCAACGAGGACCTCGCCAAGCCCGAGCGCATGCTGCGCCTGCTCCAGGGCGACGTCGGCTCGGGCAAGACGGTGGTGGCGCTGCTCGCCATGGCCCGTGCCGTGGAAGCCGGCGGTCAGGCTGCATTGATGGCGCCGACCGAAATCCTCGCCCGCCAGCATTTTGCCGGCATCTCGCAGCTGGCCGAGCGTGTTGGGCTGAAGGTCGCCGTGCTCACCGGCCGCGAGAAGGGCCGCGAGCGGACCCAGACCCTCGCCGACCTCGCATCCGGCGAGATCGACATCGTCATCGGCACGCACGCGCTGTTCCAGGAAGCCGTCGTCTTCCATGACCTCGCACTTGCCGTCATCGACGAGCAGCACCGCTTCGGCGTCCACCAGCGCCTCGCCATGAATGCCAAGGGCCAGGCGCCCGACATGCTGGTCATGACCGCCACCCCCATCCCGCGCACGCTGGTGCTCACCGCCTTCGGCGACATGGACGTGTCGCGCCTGACCGAAAAGCCGGCCGGCCGCCAGCCGATCCGCACCGTCACCATGCCACTCGACCGCATCGACGAACTGGTCGGCCGCATGCGCGATGCCGTGGCCGAGGGCCAGAAAGTCTACTGGATCTGCCCGCTGGTCGAGGAATCCGAAGAGATCAAGCTGATGTCGGCCGAGGACCGCTTCGCCTCGCTGCAGCCCGTCTTCGGCTCCCGCATCGGCCTCGTCCATGGCCGCATGAAGGGGGCGGAGAAGGACGAGGCGATGCGCGCCTTCAAGGAAGGCGAAACCCGCGTACTGATCGCCACCACCGTCATCGAGGTCGGCGTCGACGTGCCCGACGCCACCATCATCGTCATCGAGCACGCCGAGCGCTTCGGCCTGGCCCAGCTGCACCAGCTGCGCGGACGCGTCGGCCGCGGTTCGAAGCCCTCATCCTGCGTGTTGCTCTACAAGGATCCGCTCGGCGAAACCGCCAAGCGCCGCCTTTCGGTCATGCGCGACACCGAGGACGGCTTCCTCATCGCCGAGGAAGACCTCAAGCTGCGCGGCGAAGGCGAACTGCTGGGCACGCGACAGTCCGGCACGCCCGGCTTCCAGGTCGCGCGCATCGAGGCGCATGCCGACCTGCTTGAAATCGCTCGCGACGACGCCCGGCTGATCCTCGCCCGCGATCCCGAACTGGTGTCGCCACGCGGCGAAGCGCTCCGGCTGCTGCTCTATTTGTTCGGCCGCGACGAGGCGGTCAGGTTGCTGAGAGCGGGCTGAGGCAGGGTGCCCACCGGCGGATTGCCCAACGGCCCGTCGACCGCCTTGCCCTTGGCGTCCGCCTTCCGCTTGGTGTCGGGCGTCACCAGTCCTGCCGAAACGATCAACTTGGCGCCGTCCTCGATGCTCATGTCGAGCAGCACGACCTCAGATTTCGGCACGTACATCAGGAAGCCCGTCGTCGGGTTCGGCGTACATGGCATGAAGACCGCCATCAACGGATCGCCCTCGACATCGAGCTTGTCGTTGATCTCTGAGCGCTTGTCGCCGGCGACGAAGACGATCGACCACACGCCCTTGCGCGGATATTCGACCATGCCGACCGTCCGGAACATCTCGTTCTTGTCCGAAAGGGCGGTCTCGAACAGCTGCTTCAGCGCCTTGTAGAGACCGCGCACCAGCGGCGTCCTGTCGAGCAGCCGCTCGCCGAAGCCGACGATGGCGCGGCCGATGAAATTGGCGGTCAGGAAACCGATCAGCGTGATCAGCACCAGCGCCACGATCAGCCCGAAGCCGGGAACCTGGATCGACAGGTAGGTGTCGGGATTGTAGCGCGCGGGGATGTAGGGCTTCACCCAGGAATCGACCCAGCCAATGAACGACCAGACGATGTAGACGGTGAGCGCCAGCGGCGCGCAGACGACGAAGCCGGTGAGGAAGTAGTTCCTCAACCGCGTCACTGACGAGGACTTCTGGCTGTCGGACATGGACGGCTCGACGGATTGTGCGCTGCACTCACCTTAGAGCATCAAGTCTGCCACCCGACAACCAATATTGCTCACCTGCCGCACCGCGGAGGCTCCTTCGCCAAGCCGCCCGGTTCTACAACAGGTTCTGTATGACGCAGATGTAGCGACTGGGGTCGGTGGTCGGCTGCTTGATGATGCCCTTGGCGTTGAGCCGCACGACCCTAGCGCCTACGGTATCCGACTCATTGCCCCCGACCGTCCTGACGTAGCGGCCGCCGCCGTCGACCCCTTCCTCGACGACGATGGCCGAGTGGGATTCGTACGCCTTGTTGCTCATGGCAAAGCTGTAGTCGAAGGTGTTGCCATTGCGGTTGTTCTGGATGATGTCGCCGATCTTCGGCGCATAGTCGACCGTCGGATAGGCGCGGAACACCCCGATTACTTTCCCGGCATTGTCGATCGCCACGTGGACGAACTCGGAATGCCTCGGAGAGAACTTGAACTGGGAGGCGCTTGCCCCGGCATTCTTCACGAACGACGACACGAACACCGCCGACCAAGCCGTGCCCACACCCGGAAATCCGAGCCCCAGGCTGCTCCAGTACCATTTGATCCGCCCTGCCATCTTGGGCGTGGTCTCATGGTAGCCGTTGTACTGGTCGAATTCCGCCTCCGCCAACGAGGCCAGCTTCTTGGCAAAGCCAGTGGCCATCTCCACCTCCTCAGGTTGCGGAGGCAGGATACGGCAACACCAGAGCAAAATCCACTACTAGTTGCACGATTTAACATTGTGCAACCAAAGATTTTAGTGCCTTGGTTCGACCTACTCCACCGTCACCGACTTCGCCAGATTGCGCGGCTGGTCGACGTCCGTTCCCATGAAGACGGCGGTGAAGTAGGCCAGCATCTGGATCGGCAGGGCGTAGATGATCGGTGCGATGAATTCCGGCACGTCCGGCAGCACGATCGTTTCCATGGTCTTGATCGTCGCCTGCGCGGCACCCTTCTGGTCGGTGATCAGGATGATCTTGCCGCCGCGCGCCGCCACCTCCTGCATGTTCGACACGGTCTTCTCGAATATGCGGTCGTGCGGCGCGATCACGATGACGGGCATGTTCTCGTCGATCAGCGCGATCGGGCCGTGCTTGAGCTCGCCGGCCGCGTAACCCTCGGCGTGGATGTAGGAGATTTCCTTGAGCTTGAGCGCGCCTTCCATGGCGAGGGGGAAGTTGGTGTCGCGGCCGAGATAGAGCACGTGCTTGTAGGAGGCGAGCTCGCGCGACACCTTCTCGATCTGCTTGTCGAGCTTGAGCACCTGAGCTGCGTAGCGCGGCGTCTCGGACAGGCTGCGCACCAGCGCCTTTTCCTCGTCGGCCGAGATCGTGCCGCGCTCGGAGGCGGCGCGGATGGCAAGAGCCGCCAGCACCGAAAGCTGGCAGGTGAAGGCCTTCGTCGAGGCAACGCCGATCTCGGGACCGGCCAGCGTCGGCAGCGTCACGTCGGATTCGCGCGCAATCGTCGATTCACGCACGTTGACGATGGCACCGATCGGCACGCCTTCCTTGCGGCAATAGCGCAGCGAAGCCAGCGTATCGGCGGTCTCGCCCGACTGGGAAACGAACAACGCAGCACTCTTCTTCGAGATCGGCATCTCGCGGTAGCGGAACTCCGAGGCGACGTCGATATCGACGGGCAGCCTTGCGTGGCGCTCGAACCAGTATTTGCCGACCAGGCCGGCAAGATAGGCCGTGCCGCAGGCCGAAACCGCGATGCGGTCGATGTCGGCAAAGCTGAACGGCAGGTCGAGCGGCTTGGACACGCCTTGGGTGAAGTCGAGATAATGCGCCAGCGTGTGCGAGATCACTTCCGGCTGCTCATGGATCTCCTTTTCCATGAAGTGCCGGTGGTTGCCCTTGTCGACCAGGTAGCTGGTGCCGAGCGACTGGCGGCGCGGTCGCTCTACCGCGTTGCCGTCCATGTCGTAGATCTGGAACTCGGTGCGGCGCACGACGGCCCAGTCACCATCCTCGAGATAGGTGATCGAGTTGGTGAAGGGTGCCAGCGCAATCGCGTCCGAGCCCAGGAACATCTCGCCCTCGCCGTGGCCGACGGCCAGCGGCGGGCCGTTGCGGGCGCCGACGATAAGGTCTTCGTCGCCCTGGAACATGATGGCCAGCGCGAAGGCACCGTGCAGCCGCTTGAGTGCGGCATAGGCGGCGTCAACCGGTTTAGCGCCGCCCGCCAGTTCGCGGGCGATCAGGTGAGCCACGACCTCGGTGTCGGTCTGCGAGGTGAACTCGTAGCCGTCGGCCGTAAGCTCCTGGCGCAGCTCAGCAAAATTCTCGATGATACCGTTGTGGACGATCGCCACCCCGCTGGAGAAATGCGGGTGCGCATTGGTCTCGTTGGGGACGCCGTGGGTGGCCCAGCGCGTGTGGCCGATGCCGATTGTGCCGTCCAGCGGCTCGGCCTTCAGCCGGCGCTCGAGATTGACGAGCTTGCCCTCGGCACGCCGGCGCGCGAGTTCGCCATGTTCGATGGTGGCGACGCCGGCCGAATCGTAGCCGCGATATTCCAGCCGCTTCAGCGCATCGACGATCAGCGGCGCAACCGGCACCTGCCCGACGATTCCGACGATTCCGCACATAGGCGCCCCCCAAAAATGTCCCGCGAACCCTGGCGGCCATTTATGCGGAGCCGCACCCGAGCGGAAGTCACATTCCGTTTCGCAACGTATCAGCCGCACTGCCGCCAATTCGCGGCAATTTAGCACGGCGGGATTGAAGCAGGGTTACTCCGCCGCGGACTTCTTCTTCGCCGCGGCCGCGTCGGCAAAACGCTGGCGCAGTTCCTTGCCCTTGCCCGGCATCGTCTTCTGCCGCGCCCGGCCGAAGGCAAGCGCGTCCTCGGGCACCTCGTCGGTGATGACGCTGCCAGAGGCGATGTAGGACCGCGCGCCGATCGCGATCGGGGCGACCAGCGAGGTATTCGACCCAATGAAGGCACCTTCGCCGATGTCGGTGAAGAATTTCGAATAACCATCATAGTTGCAGGTGATGGTACCGGCGCCGATGTTGGCGCCAGCGCCGACGCGTGCGTCGCCGATGTAGGTGAGGTGGTTGACCTTGGCGCCCTTCTCGACCGTCGCCTTCTTCACCTCGCAGAAATTGCCGACCTTGGATTTTTCGCGCAGGTCGGCGCCCGGCCTGAGCCGCGCGAAAGGCCCGATCTCGGCACGCGGGCCGACGCGCGCGCCCTCGAGATGACTGAAGGCATGGATGACCGCCCCGTCGGCGATCTTCACGTCCACGCCGAACCAGACATTCGGCTCGACGGTCACGTCGGCGCCGATTTCGGTGTCGTGCGAGAAGTAGACGGTTTCCGGCGCGATCAGCGTGGCGCCGTCGAGCATCGCCTGGCGGCGGCGGCGTTTTTGCCAGATGGCCTCGGCCTCGGCCAATTCCGCGCGGTTGTTGATGCCGAGCACGCTTTCGAAGCTCGCCTCGGTCGCCACGACCTTGAGCCCGGCGCGGTCGGCGATCTCGACGATGTCGGTGAGATAGAACTCGCCCTTGGCGTTGGCATTGCCGACCTGGTCGAGCAGTTGGAGCGCGTGCCTGCCGGCAATCGCCATCAGGCCGGCATTGCAGAAGCCGATCTTGCGCTCCTCGTCGGTGCAGTCCTTGTCCTCGCGGATGGCGACCAGCCTGCCATCCTTCTCGATCAGGCGGCCATAGCCTGCCGGGCTCGGCGGCCTGAAACCGATGACCACCACGGCGGCACCGTCGGCCAGACCAGCCCGCGCGGTCGCGAGCGATTCTGCCTCGACCAGCGGCGTGTCGCCGAACATGACGAGCAAATCGTCATGGCCGCGCGCAATCGCCTGCCGCGCCGCCAGCACGGCATGCGCCGTGCCCAGCCGCTCGGTCTGAATGAAGATTTCTGCTTTCGGCGCAAAACCTTCCGCGGCTTTCCTCACCTGGTCGCCGCCATGCCCGACGACCAGTGCGACATCGCTCGCCCCCGCCGCTTGGGCCGTCCTCGCCACATGCGCGACCATCGGCAGGCCGGCGATGTGATGCAGCACCTTGGGCATGGCGCTCTTCATGCGCGTGCCTTCGCCGGCAGCAAGAATGATCGACAGACAGGTTCTCGAGGTCATGGCTTCGTCCGGTTTGGAGAAAGGCGGCTGGAATCGGCCACCTTTCTATCACCGCAAGCATTGCGGTCCAATGCAGCGGAATTCCGGCCGGACGCTAGCCTAGCTGGCCCAGGATGGGGAAGCGCTCGAGCAGCCAATAGGACGCTGTCTGAATGCCACCCGTAAGGAACAGGATGCCGGCCACGACGAGAAGGGCGCCGATGACCTTCTCGACCTTGCCGAGATGCACGCGGAACTTCGACAGGAAGCGCATGAACGCGCCCGAAAACAGCGCGGCGACGAGGAATGGAATGCCGAGCCCGAGCGAATAGATGCCGAGCAGCAACGCGCCCTCGCCCACCGTCCCGCGTCCGCCTGCGAGCGTCAGGATCGGCCCGAGGACCGGACCGATGCAGGGCGTCCAGCCGAAGGCGAAGGCCAGGCCCATGGCGTAGGCGCCGAGATTGCTCGCCGGCTTGCCCTCGGCGTGGAAGCGCGCCTCGCGCGACAGCATCGGGATGCGCAGGAGGCCGAGGAAATTGAGGCCCATCAGGATGATGAGCACGCCGGCGGCCATGGCAAGCGGTTGCTGCCACAGCCGGAGCACCTGCCCGATGGTGGAAGCGCCGGCGCCGAGGGCCACGAAGACGGTCGTGAAGCCCAGCACGAAGGAGGTGGAGGCCGTCAGCAGCGCGCCCCGCGCCCGGTTGACGGCAACGGCAGCGCCCCCCGCCTTGAAATCGTCGACGGAAACGCCGGCCATGTAGCAGAGATAAGGCGGCACCAGCGGAAGCACGCATGGCGAAAGGAACGACAACGCTCCCGCCCCCAGTGCAGTCAGATAGCCAACGTCCAGTAACATTCCATGCCGCTCCGCCGATAATCAGGGCCGGATATAGCGTTGTCGGCCTGACAGCACCAATCACCATTCCGTGGCATGTCGTCGCCGGCAGGCGGCCGAGCTAGTCGCGGACGGTGTATTCGCCGAGTTCGCAGAGGTTTTGGGTGTCCTCGGTCGTGTCGAGGTCCGACTCCGCGTCGAACTCGAAGCGCATGTCGTAGTCGCAGACGCTGCGGCCATCGGCGATGGTGATCTCGATGCTCTCGCCGGGCGCCAGCATGTCGACGTCGAGAATGTCCTCCTCCCAATCCCTGACGCCAACCGGCGACACGTAGAACTCGGTGAGCACCGACGAGGTGCCGTTCGTCAGGGTGAAGACGAGGTCCTCGGTCTGGGCATTGGCCGGCAAGACAAGCAGTGCCAGTGAGGCCAGGACGAACTGCGGGCGAACAAGCATCTTTCAACATCCCCTTTGACAAAACGGCCGCGGCGCGGCGCGGTCTTACAGCAGGGCATCGCGCCAGCAATGTGACGAACCCTGCGGAAGCTGCATGAAAGGTGGCCATTGGACGGCTATCGTGCTGATTTTCCGGTTGACCGGCGGGGGCACTCTCCCTATGTTCCGCCGCAATTTCGGGGTCGCCGCGCGGCCTTCGGGAGCGCGTAGCTCAGCCGGTAGAGCAACTGACTTTTAATCAGTAGGTCCAGGGTTCGAATCCCTGCGCGCTCACCACTCCGGCATCTTTGCCATGTCATTTCATCGTCGACCGCTCCCGCACGCACGAGGAACATTCTGCCTGTCCTGACCGTTTAGCCTCAAAGGGTTCAGTTCCTTTTGAGGAGACGATCATGAAGAAGATCATGTCTGGATTGTTGGCGACAGTTCTTGCGACATCCTTTGCGGCAGCGTCCGCGGTTCCAGTCGCGGCCGCGCCAGCCTTCTATCCCAAGGCGCCGGAGGCAAATTCAGGGGTCGAGCAGGTGCAGTACGATCCCTACTGGCGGCCGCGACGGGTCACGCGCATGGATCGGGACGACAGGCGCTACCGGATCATCCGCCGGGGCGATATCTATTACATGAACGGCCATCGCGGCTACCGCGACTACAGGCCCGGATATCGCCGCTACAACGACTGGTGGTTCCCCGCCGGCGCCTTCATCGCCGGGGCCATCATCGGCGGCGCGCTGAGCCAGCCCCGCTACGTCGCGCCGCGTTATGGCGTGCGCGCCTACGGCGATGCCCACGTGCAGTGGTGCTACGATCGCTACCGTTCGTATCGCGCCTGGGACAACACCTACCAGCCCTACGACGGGCCGCGTCGACAGTGCTATTCGCCCTATAGCTGAGGCGAAACCAGCCGAGTACGTCTAAGACCCGCGTTCGCGCGATGTGCCTAGGCGGGTCTTTTCGTCTCGATCAGCTGGACGTCCGATTCGGCGCAGATCCTGCGAATACTGGGCAGGTCGCAGCGGTCGGTGATGAAGCTGTCCATCTGCGACAGATGCGCGATCCGCACCGGCGCCGTCCGTTCGAACTTGGTGCTGTCCGAAACCAGGATGACGTGCCGGGCGTTGGCGATGATCGCCTGGGCGACCTTCACCTCGCGGAAGTCGAAGTCGAGCAATGCCCCGTCATGGTCGATGGCCGAGGCGCCGATCACGGCGTAGTCGACCTTGAACTGCTTGATGAAATCGACAGCCGCCTCGCCGACAATGCCGCCGTCCGAGCCGCGCACCACGCCGCCGGCGATCACCACCTCCATCGAAGGATAGACGCGCATCCTGTTGGCGACATTGATGTTGTTGGTGATGACCATCAGACCCTTGTGGTCGAGGAGTGCCTTGCTCACCGCCTCGGTGGTGGTGCCGATATTGACGAACAGGGACGCGTTGTCGGGGATGATGCGCGCCGCGGCCTGGCCGATGGCGTCCTTCTCGTCGGCCGCGATCTTGCGCCGCGCCTCGTATTCGAGGTTCTCGATGCCGGATGGGAACAGCGCCCCGCCGTGGACGCGGCTCAACAGCCGCTGGTCGCAGAGGTCGTTGAGGTCCTTGCGGATCGTCTGCGGCGTGACCTGGAAATGCGCGGCCAGATCGTCGACCAGCACCCGCCCGTTGTCCTTGGCCATCTGGACGATTTCGGACTGGCGTGGCGACAGATACATTGCTGCATTCCCCGAATTTCGTTTTTTGGGACGATAGGTGAAAACGAAAGCGGTGAAAAGCCGCTTCGAAGCTGCAACGAAGCCTTGAGGCGCGTCTGGCTAAGATACGCGAGCTTTTCGCTCCGGGCGATGTGGTAGCGGATCATTCCGCGGAGCCCTCAAGCGCAAGCGTGGCCTGCGATGCCGAATCCTGGATGACGCCGGGCGAAGGTCGGACCGGCTGCATCTACTCCGGAAAGTCCGGCAGGCTCTGGAACGCCACCTTGAGCGCGTTGGACCAGCCGTCCGAGATCGTCCGATAATAGGGATCGTCGGCGCCGATGCGCTTTTTGAGCCCCACCTTCAGCGCGTCCTTCTCGTAGAACAAAAGATCGAGCGGCAGGCCGACGGACAGGTTCGACTTCAGCGTCGAATCGAACGACACCATCAGGAGCTTCACCGTTTCGGCAAAGCTCATCGTGCGGTCATAGGCGCGCACGATGATCGGCTTGCCGTACTTGGTCTCGCCGATCTGGAAGAACGGCGTGTCGTCGGTCGATTCGATGAAGTTGCCCTCGGGATAGATCATGAACAGCCTGGGCTCGCTGCCCTTGATCTGGCCGCCGAGGATGAAGGAGGCGTTGAAGCTCGAATCGGCCTTCTGCCCCACGGGTGCAGACTGCGCGATCACCTCCTTGACCGCCTCCCCGACCAGGCAGGCGGTCCGGTACATCGAGGGCATGTCAAAGATCGTCGGGGCGCGCTCCGCGACGGCCTTGGTGCGCTCGTCGAGCAGGCTCGCCA
This sequence comes from Aminobacter sp. Piv2-1, assembly GCF_037625995.1. NCBI lineage: Bacteria > Pseudomonadati > Pseudomonadota > Alphaproteobacteria > Hyphomicrobiales > Phyllobacteriaceae > Aminobacter > Aminobacter sp. Piv2-1. Next base: position 37,332 of record NZ_JARKMU010000011.1, on the reverse strand, counting down.
CAGATTGCGTGGTGGCAAGATTGCCGGCCGACATCAGCACGATGACGCGTTCGCCCGGCTTTTCCCAGACCTTCATCTTCCGAAACGTCGAGATGCTGTCGATGCCGGCATTGGTGCGGGTGTCCGACATGAACACCAGTCCGCGATCAATCTTGAGGCCGACGCAATAAGTCATGCGATTCCAGTCCGGGCGAGCTTTCCTGCCGGATTACTGCTCCACAGTGATATGGACTGCAAGCCGTTCCTGCGCCTGCCCGATCAGTATGCCCGAAATCGGCATCGCCTCGCGATAGTCCCGGCCCACCGCCACGCGCACGTAGCGCTGGTCGGGCGAAACGCCGTTGGCGGCGTCGAACCCCACCCACCCCAGCCCGGGGACATTGGCTTCGGCCCAGGCATGGGTCGCCACCTGCTCGACGCGATCGTTCATCATCAGGTAGCCGCTGACATAGCGCGCCGGGAAGCCAAGCAGGCGGGCGCAGGCGGCAAACACATGGGCATGGTCCTGGCAGACGCCCGTTCCCTTGGTCAGCGCCTGTTCGGCAGTGGTCCCTGTATCCGTGGTGCCGGGCACATAGGCGACGCGCTCACGGATCAATCCCATCAGGCGGTGCAGCCGCTCGACCTCGCCGCCGTCGCCCACACCCGCCGCCAGATCCCGGATCGCTTCGCCCGGCGCGGTCAGCGGCGTCTCGTGCTGGAACAGCCATAGCGGCGCGAAGCCGCGATGTGGGCCCGATATGCCGGCGACCTCGTTGGTCTCGACCTCGCCCTCGGCCAGGATGCTGATCGTGTGCGGCTCGCCGTCGATCGACAGCAGCCTCGTGTCGTTGCCGAACTGGTCGAGGAAGCGTACCTCCTCGCGTGCGCCCTCTATCTGCAGCGTCCAGGTCAGCATGGTCTGCGCCGGGCCACTCGCCGGCCACAGACGGACGCGCTGCAGCCCGTAGCGGATCGGTTGGTCGTAGTTGTATTCGGTGCGATGCGAAACCTTGAGCCGCATGGCGTTGCCTAATCAGTAAAAGCCGAAGTCCTGGGCCACCCGGTCGCCCAGCTTGTTGTTGTCGCGGATGAAGTCGGCCAGGAATTCGTGCAGGCCGCCCTCGAAGATGTCCTTGATCTGGGTTCCGCGCAGCCGGGCGTAGGTACGGTCGGCCAGATCGTTGCTCTCGTGCCTGGCGCTGTAGTCTTCCGACAGGAACTTCAGGTGCTCGGCGATGAAGCGGTAGCTGAAGGTCAGCGAACGAGGCATGCGCACGTTGAGGATGAGATATTCGGCGATGTTGGTTGGCTTGTATTCGGCCTCGTAGACCCAGCGATAGGAGCGGTGTGCCGCCACCGAGCGCAGGATCGACTCCCACTGGTAATTGTCGAGCGACGAACCCACCCACGAGACCGAAGGCAGGAGCACGTAATATTTGACGTCGAGGATGCGGGCGGTGTTGTCAGCGCGCTCGACATAGGTGCCGAGCTGGGCGAAGTCGAAGATCTCGTTGCGCAGCATCGTGCCGTAGAACGATCCGCGGATCAGCGCCGTCTCGCGCTTGATGGCGTCGAGCACGCTCGGCAGTTCGCGCTGGTCGATGGGCGTGGCCAGCATGCGCTTGAGCGACATCCAGGCCTCGTTGATGCTCTCCCAGGTCTCGCGCGTCAGCGCCGTGCGCACCATGCGGGCGTTGTTGCGCGCCGTTTCCATTGCCGCCGCCGCGCTCGACGGGTTCGACATGTCCCGAAGCAGAAAATCAGCAACGTTTTCGGACGTATAGTCGCTGTGCTTCACAGCAAAGGCATTTGCCGCCCCTGCCGAAAGCAGCACCGAGTTCCATTCGTCCGACGCGTTCTGGCTGCGGGTCAGCGCCATGCGCAGGCCGGCATCGATCAGCCTGGCCATGTTTTCGGTCCGCTCGATGTAGCGGTTCATCCAGTAGAGGCCGTTGGCGGTGCGTCCCAGAAGCATGAACTGTCAGCGTCCCCTAGTCATCCAGTACCCACGTGTCCTTCGTCCCGCCACCTTGCGACGAGTTGACGACAAGCGACCCCTCTTTCAGCGCGACCCGTGTCAGCCCGCCTGGCACGATCCGTATGCGGTCGGAAACCAGGACGAACGGCCTCAGGTCGACATGGCGCGGCGCGAGCCCCTTCTGGGTCAGGATCGGGCAGGTCGACAGCGAAAGCGTCGGCTGGGCGATATAGTTGGAGGGCCGCGACGCGAGTTTCCTGGCGAAAGCCTCGCGCTCCCTCTTGCTCGCTGCCGGCCCCACCAGCATGCCGTAGCCGCCCGAACCATGCACCTCCTTCACCACCAGCTCGGCGAGGTGCTCCTGCACATACTTCAGGCTGTCGGGCTCGGAGCAGCGCCAGGTCGGGATGTTGCCGAGGATCGGCTTGCGGCCGGTGTAGAACTCGATGATCTCCGGCATGTAGGAGTAGATCGCCTTGTCGTCAGCGATGCCGGTGCCGGGTGCGTTGGCGATGGTGATATTGCCGGCGCGGTAGACGTCCATGATGCCGGGCACGCCCAGCGCCGAGTCCGGCTTGAAGGTCAGCGGATCGAGATAGGCGTCGTCGACCCGGCGGTAGAGCACGTCGATCTGCTTGTAGCCCTCGGTGGTGCGCATTGCGACATGCCCGTCGACCACGCGCAGGTCCTGCCCCTCGACCAGTTCGACGCCCATCTGGTCGGCCAGGAAGGCGTGTTCGAAATAGGCCGAGTTGTAGCTGCCCGGCGTGAGTACCGCGATGGTGGGCGCACCGCTGACGCCGCTCGGCCGAACGGCCGCAAGCGACTGGCGCAGCAGCTGCGGATAGTTCTCCACCGGCTGCACCTTGATGCGCTGGAACAGCTCGGGAAAGAGCTGCAGCATCGTTTCGCGGTTCTCGAGCATGTAGGACACGCCGGACGGCGTGCGCGCATTGTCCTCGAGCACGTAGAACTCGTTCTCGGAGATGCGCACGATGTCGACGCCGATGATGTGGGTGTAGACGCCGGCCGGCGGCCTCACCCCGATCATCTCGGGCAGGAACGCCTCGTTGGTGGCGACCAGTTCCCGCGGGATCCTGCCGGCGCGCAGGATTTCCTGGCGGTGGTAGATGTCGTCGAGGAAGGCGTTCAGCGCCTGCACGCGCTGCTCGATGCCCTGGGTCAACCGTCGCCATTCGTTGCCGGCGATGATCCGCGGCACGATGTCAAACGGGATCAGCCGCTCGGACGCCTCCTGCTCGCCATAGACGGCAAACGTGATGCCGGTCTTGCGGAACACGCGCTCGGCATCGCGCATCTTTTCGGTAAGTCGAGCAGGGTCCTGGTTTTTCAGCCAGCTGTCGTAGGCTTCGTAGGGTCTTCTAAGTCCGGCTTCCGCCGGGAGCATTTCGTCGAAGGCGACCACAGATGAACTCCCCTCTGAGGTCAGTCAAATGACCTCGGCGGAGAAAATCAAGCGCAATCGCCCATTTCTGGCGCAGCTGGCGAAACAATCGCGAAAATGCCCATGGTTTCGGCATGCGGCACGGGATTTGGGCGCAACCCTGCCCCTTTTGCGCTCAGAAGGCGCGGAAGGTCACCGTCGTGAAGGTGTCCTTGATGTTGCCGATCGGGTGGACTCGCTCGTTGACGAAATGGCCGATGTCGACCTCGTCGTCGACATAGAATTTGGCAAGCAGGTCGAAATTGCCGGCGGTCGAATAGATCTCGGAAGCAATCTCGGCGTCGGCAAGAGCGCTCGCCACCTCATAGGCCTTGCCGAGTTCGCATTTGATCTGCACGAAAAAGGTCTTCATCGCACCGTCCGTTCCGGGCCTGTCGTCATTCGCGGTCTTGTCGCAGAACGCGCCCGAGCTTTCAAGCCGGCGCCTCCACGCCATCGGCCGCGCCATGCTGAAACCACGGCGACGGCTCCCGCGTATGTTACAATGCCAAGGCGTCGCGGACCACCGCGAGCGCCGGAAACGGAGGCAAGAATGCGCAGCATCGCATTGGTCTTCGCCATTTCGCTCCTGGGCTTCCCGGCACTGGCCGGCGAAGCCGAGGTCAAGGCCGCGCAGGACAGCATCTCGGCCCAGCTCGAAGCTTTCAGGGCGGGCGAGGATGCGGCCGCCTACAGCTATGCCGCACCCAACGTGAAGCGAATCTTTCCGACGCTCGAAACCTTCATGGGCATGGTTTCGGGTGGCTACAAGCCGGTGCACCATGCGCAGAGCTTTGACTTCGGCAAGTTCCGGGAAATGAGCCCGACCGCGATCATCCAGCAGGTGCTGATCGTCGGCCCCGACGGCAAGGACTATGAAGCCGTCTACACCCTCGAACTCCAGCCCGATGGCGTCTGGCGCATCACCGGCGTCAGCTTGCGCGCCCCGAACTCGCTCAGCACCTAACACCTAACCGCCGTTCACTGCGGCTGTACCCAGTTCGATCCGCCTGGTGATGCCGATCGCCTCAAGGAACGCCTGGTCGTGGCTCACCACCAGCAAGGCCCCGTCATAGGCACGCAGCCCGGCTTCCACGGCCTCGATGGCGTCGATGTCGAGATGGTTGGTCGGCTCGTCGAGGATCAGCAGTGGCGGTGGCGACTTGCCGCCGAGCACGCAGGCGAGCCCGGCGCGCAGCAGTTGTCCGCCACTGAGGCTGCCCACGATCTGCAGCGCCGCATCGGCACGGAACATGAACCGCGCCAGCGCCGCGCGGCAAGCATTCTCGTCGGCCTCGGGGTTGGTGCGGCGGAAGTTGTCCCGGATGGAACTTGACGGATCAAGCAGGCCGACGTGCTGGTCGAGCATGGCATAACCGGTCAGAATGGAGACGCTGCCTGTCCACGGTTCCAGAGCGCCCGCGATCGCCTTGAGCAAGGTGGACTTGCCGGTTCCGTTGCCGCCACCTACTGCGACACGCTCCGGGCCGGTCAGACCGAGCGAAAAATCCGAGATCACCGGCCTTCCAGGTTCGTAGCCGGCAGTCAGGCCGTCGATCCGCAGCACCGCCTTGGTGGATGGCAATCCGGTCGACGGCAGCACCACTGACAGCGGCTGCAGCACCTCGATCCTTTCGCGCGCCGCGGCCGCGTCGGCTTCGGCCTGCACGCGCTGGCGTTCGGCCAGCCTGACATTCTCGCCCGACGAGTTCTCGGCGCGGTTCTTAAGGCCGTTCATCAAGATACGTGGCATATCGCCCTTGGCGGCCTTCCGCTTGCCCGCGCCGTCCCTGCGCGCCTTGCGTTCGGCCGTCGTCTGGGCGGCTCGGGCGACTTCCGAAACGCGCCGTTCGGCATCGAGCAAGTCGTGCCGGGCAGATGCCAGCTCGATTGCCTTGCGCTCGCGATAGTGGCTCCAGCTACCGCCATAGCGCGTAGCGCCCAGCGAGGTCAGTTCAACGATGGCATCCATGGTGTCGAGCAGTTCGCGGTCGTGGCTGACGACGATGGCCCCTGCCCGCCAACTGGCGAGAACATCGATCACCGCGTCGCGTCCCTCGCGGTCGAGGTTGTTGGTCGGCTCGTCGAGCAGGATGAAGTCGGGTTCGCCGAAGATCAGCGCCGCGAGCCCGGCGCGCGTGCGCTGGCCGCCCGAAAGCGCCGACAGCTCGGTGCCGGGCCCAGCGCTCAAGCCGACGCGGGCAAGTGCTGCCTCGATCCGCGTCTCCAGTGTCCAGTCGGCGTCGGCATATTCGTCGACCTCGGCCAGCCCGGCCTCGGCGCGGCGCAGCAGGTCGAGCCCGTCGGACGCGCCGAACAGGTCGGCGACGGTCTCGCCGGGCGACACCTGCGCCGACTGGCGCAACAGGCCGATCGTACCGCTGACGGAGAGCTTGCCCGCCTGTGGCTGCAAGGGACCGGCGATCAGATGCAGCAGCGTCGACTTACCGACGCCGTTGCGTCCGACAAGCCCGGTGCGGCCGGTCTCGAAATTCAGCGAAAGATCGGAAAGAAGCGTCCGGCCGTCAGGCGTGGACCAGGCAATATTCGACAGAGAGATTGATGCAGGCATGGAATTCCCCAATGGCAAAGCGGTTCGGCGTTGCTGTCGGGTAGAAATCCATTGATGCACACATCCTGTTGAAATTGCTGATGGCGGCTAGATAGTCGGACTACCGGTGAATTTCAAGCCGCTGCGATCAACGTGTCCGGCGAGCATCGAACTCGCACCGACCAGCGGCCCCTGCCATCAGGCTTCCGCGAAGAACGCACTCAACGCCTTGAGATCGACATTCCCACCGCTGAGCACGATACCAACGCGTTTTCCCGCGCAGTCGATAACACCCCTGAGTGCTGCAGCCGCGCCCAGGCAGCCCGTCGGCTCGACGATCACCTTCATGCGCTCGGCAAAGAAACGCATCGTCTGCACCAGCTGCGCATCGCTGACGGTGACGATGTCGTCGACCTTGGCCTGCAGGATCGGGAAATTGCGGTCGCCGACGAAGGTGGTCAACGCGCCGTCGGCGATCGACTTGGGCGGCGCGATGCGCACCACCTCGCCCTTGTGCAACGACTGCTGGCCATCGTTTCCGGCCTCCGGCTCGACGCCGATCACGCGGCAGCCCGGCGCCAACGCCTTGGCGCTGAGCGCACAGCCGGCCAGCAACCCGCCGCCCCCGAGCGGCGTTATCAGCACGTCGAGCTGACCAACCTCCTCGATCAGCTCCAGCGCCGCCGTGCCCTGCCCAGCGATGATGTCGGCATGGTCGAATGGCGGTATCATCGTCATGCCGCGTTCTTCCGAAATGCCGCGCGCGATCGCCTCGCGGTCGTCCTTGTAACGATCGAAGAACACCACTTCCGCGCCATAGCCCCGCGTCGCCATAACCTTTATCTCCGGCGCGTCCTTTGGCATCACGATGACCGACGGCGCGCCGAGCAGCGTTGCGGCATAGGCGAGCGCCTGCGCATGGTTGCCGGAGGAATAGGCCACAACCCCTTTGCGCCGCGCTTCGGCATCGAGCGCTGAGACGGCATTGTAGGCACCCCGGAACTTGAAGGCGCCGGCCCGCTGCAGGTTCTCGGCCTTGAAGAACAGCGTGCCGCCAGAGAGCCCGTCGGCGGTGCGCGAGGTCAGCACCGGTGTGCGATGCGCGACGCCAAATATGCGCGATGCCGCCACCTTGACGTCTTCGAATGTCGGAATGCGCGGCGAAACGGTCATGAAACCCTCCTTGGTCGGCCGCACTCTAGTCGAGGCTGCTCGCGTCAAGAAGCCCTGACGACCGCCCACCGCTTGCACCAGTGCTTGACTTCTTGCTTGTATGTTCCCTTTATGTTCTTATCCAACTCTCGACAGAACACCACGATGGAAAGCGCAGCCACCATCCTGCATGCCGACCTCGACGCCTTCTACGCGTCGGTCGAGCAGCTGCTCGACCCGACCCTCAAGGGCAAGCCCATCGCCGTCGGCGGCGGGGTGGTGCTCGCCGCCTCCTACGAGGCCAAGGCCTTCGGCGTCCGCGGCGGCATGCCGGGCCGGCAGGCCCGCGAGCTCTGCCCCCAGCTCATCTTCGTCGGCGGCAATTTCAGGGAATACCAGCGGCTCGGCGACGCGGCGATCGCGGTGCTCGGCGACTTCACCCCATTGGTCGAACGCATCTCCATCGACGAGGCGTTCGCCGATGTCGCCGGCTGCACCCATCTCTTCGGTGAGCCGGAGGAGATCGCCCGTCAGATCAGGCACAGGGTGCGCAGCGAACTCGGCCTGCCGATCTCGGTCGGCGTCGCCCGTACCAAGCATCTCGCCAAGATCGCCTCGCAGGTGGCCAAGCCCGACGGGCTGGTCGTCGTCGATCCCGGCACCGAACTCGCCTTCCTGCACGAATTGCCCGTCGGACTGATGTGGGGCGTCGGCCCGGCCACGGAAACACGGCTCGCCGACGCCGGCATCACCACCATCGGTCAGTTGGCCAATGCCAACCGTCATGCGCTCGAACGTCTGCTCGGCCCGGCCGCCGGCGAAAAACTGTCGGCGCTCGCCTGGAACCGCGATCCGCGCCGCCTCCGGCCGCATCGCCGCGCCCATTCCGCGGGCGCGCAGTCGGCCCTGGGCATGAAACCGGCCCAACCTGACGTCTTCGTCCCGGCGCTGCGCCATCTCGCCGACCGCGTCGCCTCGCGCCTCCGCGCGAAATCCCGTCCGGGGCGCACGGTAACCGCGCGGGTGCGCTTCGTCGACCTGCGTTCGGTGACGCGGTCGATCACGCTCGACGCGCCGGTTTCCGCCACCGCGATGATCTCCGAGATCGCCGAGGAGTTGGTGCGCGGCGTGCTTGCCCAATACCCGAACGAGCGCACCATCTCGCTGCTGGCGATCTCGGTCTCGCATCTCGAGGAACATTCAGGCCTGCAGCTCGAACTGCCGCTGGGCCTCGCCGACGAGCGCCACCGACCGGGCACGAAAAAAGGCCAGGCGCGCTGGGGCGCCGACCGCGCAATGGACGCCATCCGCGAACGTTTCGGCTGGGAGGCCGTCGGCTATGCCTCCGTCGCGCTCGGGCGCGCAGGCTCAGTGCCCGATGCCTTCCGCGAACTGGCCGAAAAGGAGCTGTGAGCCTCAGCCCTGATGGAGCGGAATGTCGCCCTGCGCCCAGCCTTCGCTGATCTCGGCCGTCCGGTCGGCGAAGCGTCCCGCCTCGATCGCGGCGCGGATCTCGCTCATCAGGTGCTGGTAGTAGGACAGGTTGTTCCAGGTCAGCAGCATCGCGCCCAGCGCCTCGCCCGACCGCACCAGATGGTGCAGATAGGCGCGGCTGTAGTCGCGCGCCGCCGGGCAATCGCTCTCTTCGTCCAGCGGCCGCGGGTCGTCGGCATGGCGGGCGTTGCGCAGGTTCACCTTGCCGCGCCTCGTATAGGCAAGACCGTGGCGGCCGGCGCGCGTCGGCATCACGCAGTCGAACATGTCGATGCCGCGCGCCACCGACTTGATGATGTCGTCGGGCGTGCCCACGCCCATCAGGTAGCGCGGTTTTTCGTGGGGCAGCTCCGGGCAGGTGATGTCGAGCATGTCGAGCATCACTTCCTGCGGTTCGCCGACGGCGAGGCCGCCGACCGCATAGCCCTTGAGGTCGAGCGCCTTCAGCGCCTGCGCCGAGCGCACCCGCATGTCGGGGATGTCGCCGCCCTGCACGATGCCGAACATCGCCTTGCCCGGCTGGTCGCCGAAGGCCTTCTTGCAACGCTCGGCCCAGCGCAGCGACAGCTCCATGGCGCGCTGGATCTCCTTGGGCGTCGACGGCAGCGCCGTGCATTCGTCGAGCTGCATCTGGATGTCGGAATCGAGCAGGCCCTGGATCTCGATCGAACGCTCCGGCGACATCTCGTAGGGCGCACCGTCGATATGGGAGCGGAAGGTCACGCCCTTCTCGCTGATCTTGCGCAGCTTCGACAGCGACATCACCTGGAAGCCGCCGGAATCGGTCAGGATCGGGTGCGGCCAGCGGGCGAATTCATGCAGGCCGCCGAGCTTGGCCACCCGCTCGGCGCCGGGGCGCAGCATCAGGTGATAGGTGTTGCCCAGGATGATGTCGGCGCCGACGCCGCGCACCTGGTCCATGTACATCGCCTTCACCGTGCCGCCGGTGCCGACAGGCATGAAGGCCGGAGTGCGGATCGTGCCGCGCGGCATGGTGATCTCGCCGCGCCGCGCCTTGCCGTCGGTCGCGAGCAGCTTGAAGGTGAACTCTGAACTCATCGGTCGTCCCTGAACAGCAGGCTGGCGTCGCCGTAGGAATAGAAGCGGTAGCCGCTCGAAATGGCGTGCGCATAGACCTCGCGCATGCGCTCGAGCCCCGCGAAGGCCGAAACCAGCATGAACAGCGTCGAGCGCGGCAGATGGAAATTGGTCATCAACGCGTCGACGAACCTGAAGCGGTAGCCGGGCGTGATGAAGATGTCAGTAGGCCCGGACCACGCCGCCAGCGTGCCATCGGCGCGCGCCGCACTTTCCATCAGCCGCAGCGAGGTCGTGCCCACGGCAACCACCTTGTTGCCGCGCGCCCGCGCGGCATTCAGCGCGGCTGCGGTCTCCGCCGACACGTGGCCGATCTCGGCGTGCATCTTGTGGTCGGCGGTGTCGTCCGCCTTCACCGGCAGGAAGGTGCCGGCGCCGACATGCAGCGTCACGAACTGCCTTTCCACCCCGCGCGCCTCGAGCGCTGCAAACAGCTCCGGCGTGAAATGCAGGCCTGCCGTAGGGGCCGCGACCGCGCCCTCCTCCCGCGCATAGACGGTCTGGTAGTCCTTGCGGTCGCGCTCGTCGTCGCCGCGTTTAGAGGCGATGTAGGGCGGGAGCGGAATGTGGCCAACGGCGTGCAGCGCCTCGTCCAGCGCCGGACCGGACAGGTCGAAGACCAGCAACGCCTCGCCACCCTCGCCTTTCTCCACCACGGTCGCGTCGAGCTGGCCCAGCATGCAGGCCTCGGCGTCGTGGCCGAACTGGATACGGTCGCCGACGGCCACACGCTTGCCGGGCCGCATGAAGGCGAGCCAGCGATCGGGCGCGGTGCGCATGTGCAGGGTCGCCTCGACATGGGCGACAGCCTCGCCGCGCACGCGAACCCCCTTCAGCTGCGCCGGAATGACGCGTGTATCGTTCAGCACCAGGACGTCGCCCGGTTCGAGCAGCGACGGCAGGTCGCGCACCGAAAGGTCGGCCAAAGCTTCGCCCGGCTGCACGAACAAAAGCCGCGCCGTGTCGCGCGGTTCGGCGGGCCTGAGCGCGATCCGCTCTTCCGGCAGCTCGAAATCGAAAAGGTCTACACGCATCAGTAGATACGGATCATCAGCGCGCCGGCGAGCAGCAGCATGGCGCCGACGATGCGGCCCGTGGAGAGCTCGCGCACGGCGACGCCGAAAACTCCGGCCTTGTCCACCAGCATGCCGGCGAGAAGCTGGCCCGCGACCAGGAAGGCCATCAGGGCGGCTGCGCCGATGCGAGGGGTCAGAAGCACGGTCGAGGTGACATAGACGGCGCCCAGTGCGCCGCCGGCCACGAACAGCCAAGGTGCGGGCGCCTTCCAGTCGATGACCAGACCCTGCGAACGCGTGGTGAAATAGGTGACCAGCCCGAGTACGATCGCACCCGAGAGGAAGGAAATCGCAGCTGCCGCGACAGGCACACCGAGCCCGCGCGCCAGCTGCGCATTTATGGGAGCCTGAATGGCGACGAAGGCGCCCGCCAGAACGCCGAGAAGCGACCAGAGAGCGCCTGCCACCTGTTACTCCTTGACGTCCGCGGCGACCTTCATCGACACGATCTTGTCGGGGTCGACCACCGGCTCGCCGCGCTTGATCTTGTCGACGTTGTCCATGCCCTCGATGACCTGGCCCCACACCGTGTACTGGCGGTTGAGGAAGCCCGCGTCCTCGAAGCAGATGAAGAACTGCGAGTTGGCGGAGTTCGGGTTCTGGGCGCGGGCCATCGAGCAGGTGCCGCGGGCGTGGTTCATGTTGGAGAACTCGGCCTTCAGGTCCGGCTTGTCCGAACCGCCCATGCCGGCACGGCTGGGGTTGAAGTCCTTGCCGCCCGACTTGCCGAACTTGACGTCGCCGGTCTGGGCCATGAAGCCGTCGATGACGCGGTGGAAGACGACGCCGTCATAGGCGCCTTCGCGAGCCAGTTCCTTGATGCGGGCGACGTGGCCGGGGGCCAGGTCGGGGAGCAATTCGATGACCACCTTGCCCTTGGTGGTTTCCATGATCAGCGCGTTCTCGCGATCCTTGATCTCGGCCATGACTGAATTCCTTCTCTGTTACAGATTACTTGCCGTCCGCAGCGATGCGGACCTTTACTTGCCGTCCGCAGCGATGCGGACCTTGATCATGCGGTCGGGGTCGGTGACGACGCCGTTCTCGGCTGCATCGCCCTTCTTGATCTTGTCGACCAGTTCCATGCCGCTCTCGACGTCACCGACGATGGTGTACTGGCCGTCGAGCGAGGAAGCGGTGTCGAACATGATGAAGAACTGCGAATTGGCCGAATTCGGATCCTGGGCACGCGCCATGCCGACGACGCCGCGCTTGAAGTTCTCCTTGGAGAACTCGGCCGGCAGGTCGGGCAGCTTCGAACCGCCGGTGCCGGCGCGCGCGGCGCTGTAGCCGTCCTTCATGTCGCCGAATTCGACGTCGCCGGTCTGGGCCATGAAGCCTTCGATGACGCGATGGAAGGCGACGTTGTCATATTCGCCGTCGCGCACCAGCTTCTTGATCTGTTCGACATGCTTGGGCGCGAGGTCGGGACGGAGTTCTACCGTCACATCGCCGTCCTTGAGCGTGATGACCATGGTGTTCTCGGGATCGGCGGCAAAGGCCGAAGCCGAACCGGCGAAGAGGCCGGCAAGGACGACGAAAGACGAGGCAAGCTTCCTGAGCTGCATTGATCGGTACTCCAGGATTATTTCGCGAATTTGGCGTTGAGGGCCTTGGCAACCGCCGCAGGCACAAACGGGCGGATGTCGCCGCCCATCGAGGCAATCTGGCGGACAAGTGTGGCGGTAATCGTGCGGACGGATGGGCTCGCCGGCAGGAAAACCGTCTGCAGTTCCGGCGCCATGGTCTCGTTCATGCCGGCCATCTGCATCTCGTAGTCGAGGTCGGTGCCGTCGCGCAGGCCGCGGATCATGATCGAGGCGCCCTCTCGGCGGGCGGCGTCGATGACCAGCCCGTCGAAGGCAACGACCTTGATGCGACCGCCATCCTTGCCGAACTCCGACTTGGCCGCATCCTCGATCAGCGCCACGCGCTCCTCGAAGGAGAACAGCGGCTTCTTGCCGGGATGAATCCCGATGGCCGCGTAGACGACGTCGGCGACCGCCAGCGACGCCTTGAGCACGTCGAGATGGCCGTTGGTGAGGGGGTCGAAGGACCCGGCGTAGATGGCGATGCGATCGGTCATGCGCCTGCTTCTAGAACATCGGCGGTCAAGGTGGAAGCGGGCACCAGCCCGAACTTGGCCATCCGGCGCTTCCCGCATGGTTTACAAGATGAACGCAGGATGAATGGAAGTCTCAGGTTTCGTTCAAGGGGATGTGAATAAACCATCTCTATAGTCGATGAAACCAAACAGCGCGTCGCCCGTTATTTCAGGCAGGAGAACAGCGCCATGATGATCTACATGCTCGCCGCGGCCATGACACTGGCCATGCTCATCGCCACCGCCTTCGCCCTCCACCAGGAGGCGCACCGGATGCGAACCAAGGTTCAGACCGCTCGTGTCCGGCTTCCGGGGTGGCGCGATCCGCGGCTACCGCGCTGATCCGCCCAGACCACTGCTTCTCTGCCCCTCCAGGCAAAAGCGGCGCTCACGCGCCGCTTTTTCTTTAACCCGACGGCGTAAGCCGCTGATACGTCAGCGGCCTTGCGGTTCAGCCTTCCTCGCTCACCGGAGCTTCGTCGCCCGGCGCCTCGTCGGCATCATCCTCGCCCTGCGGCTCGGAAATGCGCTCGACCGAAACCACCTTCTCGCCTTCGGCGGTGTTGAAGATGGTCACGCCCTTGGTGGCGCGGCTGGCGAAACGGATGCCGTCGACCGGCACGCGGATGACCTGTCCGCCGTCGGAAACCAGCATGATCTGGTCGTCGTTGCCGACCGGGAACGTCGCCACCAGCTTGCCGATCTCGGCCGTCTTTGACACGTCGGTGGCGCGGATGCCCTTGCCGCCGCGATTGGTCAGGCGGAAATCGTAGGACGACGAGCGCTTGCCGTAGCCATAGTCGGTGACCGTCAGCACGAACTGTTCGTGCTGGGTCAGGAACTGGTAGCGCTCTTCGGAGATGTCGGCTTCCTCGCCGACCTCCTCGTTGGTCAGCGCGATGTCCTCGTCTTCGCCGGCGGCAGCACCAGCGGCGAGCCGCCGCTCGGCAACCGAGCGCTTGAGGTAGGCCGCACGCTCGGCCGGGCTCGCCTCGACATGCTCGATGATCGCCATCGAGATGACGCGGTCGCCATCGGCCATGCTGATGCCGCGCACGCCGACCGAGTTGCGGCTCTGGAACACGCGCACGTCGTCGACGCGGAAGCGTATGCACTGGCCGGAATCGGCGGTCAGAAGCACGTCGTCATTGTCGGTGCAGGTCTCGACGCCGAGGATCTCGTCGCCTTCCTCCTCCAGCTTCATGGCGATCTTGCCGTTGCGATTGACCTGGACGAAGTCGCTGAGCTTGTTGCGGCGCACGGTGCCGCGCGTGGTGGCGAACATCACGTCGAGTTCGCCCCAGCTCGTCTCGTCCTCGGGCAACGGCATGATGGTGGTGATGCGCTCGCCCTGCTGGAGCGGCAGCATGTTGATCAGCGCCTTGCCGCGCGACTGCGGATTGCCGATCGGCAGCCGCCAGACCTTTTCCTTGTAGACGATGCCGCGCGACGAGAAGAACAGCACCGGCGTGTGCGTGTTGGCCACGAACAGGCGGGTGACGAAATCCTCGTCCTTGGTCGACATGCCCGAGCGGCCCTTGCCGCCGCGGCGCTGCGCCCGGTAGAGCGACAGCGGCACGCGCTTGATGTAGCCGGAATGGCTGACGGTCACGACCATGTCCTCGCGCGGGATCAAGTCTTCGTCTTCCATGTCCGAGCCGGCGTCGGTGATCTCGGTGCGACGAGGAACGCCGAACTCGTCGCGCACGGCGGTCAGCTCTTCCCTGACGATCTGCTGGATGCGCGCCCGCGACGACAGGATGGCGAGGTAGTCGGTGATCTCGGCGCCGATCTTGTTGAGTTCGTCGGCGATTTCGTCCCGGCCCAGTGCCGTCAAACGCTGCAGGCGCAGCTCGAGAATGGCGCGGGCCTGCTCTTCCGAAAGGTTGTAGGTGCCGTCGTCGTTGATGCGGTGGCGCGGATCGTCGATCAGGCGGATCAGCGACTCGACGTCGGATGCCGGCCAGCGCCGCGTCATCAGCTGGTCGCGCGCCGTCTGCGGATCGGGCGCGGTGCGGATGAGCTTGATGACCTCGTCGATGTTGGCGACCGCGATCGCCAGGCCGACCAAGACATGGGCGCGGTCGCGCACCTTCTTGAGCAGGAACTTGGTGCGCCGGCTGATCACCTCTTCGCGGAAGGCGACAAACGCCTTCAGCATGTCGATCAGCGTCAGCACTTCCGGCTTGCCGCCGTTGAGCGCCACCATGTTGGCGCCGAACGACGTCTGCAGCGGCGTGAATCGATAGAGCTGGTTGAGGATCACCTCGGCATTGGCATCGCGCTTGAGCTCGATGACAACGCGATAACCTTGGCGGTCCGACTCGTCGCGGATGTCGGAGATGCCCTCGATGCGCTTGTCGCGCACGAGTTCGGCCATCTTCTCGATCATCGAGGCCTTGTTCACCTGATAGGGAACTTCCGTGATGACGATCGCCTCGCGGTCGCCGCGGCTCTGCTCGATATTGACCTTGCCGCGCATGACGACCGAGCCGCGCCCGGTCGAATAGGCGTTGTAGATGCCCGAGCGGCCGAGGATCAGGCCGCCTGTGGGGAAATCGGGGCCCGGGATGATCTCCATCAGGTCGGGCAGGTCGATCCCTGGATTGTCCATCACGGCGATGGCGCCGTTGCAGACCTCGGTCAGGTTGTGCGGCGGGATGTTGGTCGCCATGCCGACGGCGATGCCGCCGGCACCGTTGACCAGCAGCGCCGGGAAGCGCGCCGGCAGGACGCGCGGCTCCTGGCCCGACGCGTCATAGGTGTCCTGGAAGTCGACCGTGTCCTTGTCGATGTCCTCGAGCAGCTCGTGCGCCACCTTGGTCAAACGCGCTTCGGTGTAGCGCATCGCCGCGGGCGGATCGCCGTCGATCGAGCCGAAATTGCCCTGACCGTCGATCAGCGGCACGCTCATCGACCAGTCCTGCGCCATGCGCACCAAGGCGTCGTAGATCGAGGCGTCGCCGTGCGGGTGATACTTACCCATCACGTCGGCGACCGGACGCGCCGACTTCACATACTTGCGGTTCCAGTGATAGCCGCTCTCGTGCGAGGCATAGAGGATGCGCCGGTGCACGGGCTTCATGCCGTCGCGCACGTCGGGCAGCGCGCGGCTCACGATCACGCTCATGGCGTAATCGAGGTAGGAGCGCTGCATCTCCTCGATGATGGAAATCGGCTCGATGCCGGAGGGACCTTCAGGTCCGCGCGGTGATTTCTGGTCGGTCAACTCGGATCACGCATGTTGGGAATCATTTACTCTTTATATAGGAACGGTGCGTGCTTGACCAACTTTGGGCGCGCTTTTCCAACACTGATTTAGTCCGCAATATCAATAGGATAGATCGTCAAGCCAAATACGCGGCAGTCTGTCGGCCGCACCCGGAAGCCAGATGCGCGGGGCATAACGCCAAGCAGGACGCGATTGCTCTGGCGCCGGCGCATGCCGCAGGTTAGCCTGCATTCGCCCCGGGGGGATGCCGATGCCGCAATTCGACAGCATTTTCAACGCTTTCGTCACCCTGCTCGTGACCATCGACCCACCGGGACTCGCCCCGCTTTTCCTGGCGGTGACGCGCGGCATGAACCGCGACGAGCGGCAGCAGGTATCGGTGCGTGCCAGCATCATGGGCTTCGCCGTGCTCGCCCTGTTCGCCGTCGCGGGTGCTGCCATCCTCACCGTGTTCGGCATCACCCTGCCCGCCTTCCGGGTGGCCGGCGGATTCCTGCTGTTCTTCATCGCCTTCGAGATGGTGTTCGAGCGCCGGCAGGACCGCAAGGAGAAGATCTCGGACGTGGCGATCACCAAGGACCACATCCACAACATCGCCGCCTTCCCGCTCGCCATCCCGCTGATCGCCGGCCCCGGCGCGATATCGGCCACCGTGCTTTTGTCGGGCTCGTTCGACGGCTGGGTGGGCCAGGTGACGCTGGTAGGCATCATCTTCATCTGCCTGGCCCTGACCTATATCGTCTTCGTGCTCGCCGAGCGCATCGACCGCTTCCTCGGCCAGACCGGCCGGTCGATCCTGACCCGCTTGCTCGGCGTGATCCTGGCAGCGCTCGCCGTCCAGTTCGTCGCCGACGGGATCAAGGCGCTGGTGGCGATGTGAAGACCGGCGAGAAGCGTCGGTCGACCGTCCAACGGGCAAGCCACATGCCGAGGAACATCATCGGCAGGAACGCATAGGTGCCGGCTGCTCCGAGCGCGGTCGCGGTCAGCGCCGGCCCGGGGCAGAACCCGCCAAGGCCCCAGCCGATGCCGAAGATGGCCGGCCCGACCAATATCCTCCGGTCGATGGCGTTGTTGGCGGGCAGATGGAACGCATCAGCCGCCACCGGCTTCGGCCGTCTGAAGACGAGGCGGTAGCCGATGAAGGTGGTGACCACGGCCCCGCCCATCACGAAGGCAAGCGAGGGATCCCAGGTGCCGAACAGATCGAGGAAGTTCAGAACCTTGGCCGGATCGGACATGCCCGACACGACAAGGCCGATGCCGAACAGGAGGCCGAGAACGAGATTGACGACAAAAGACATGCCTAGGCCCCCACCACGTGCCGGACGACGAAGACGGTGACGAATGCCGTCGCCATGAAGGTCAGCGTCGCCACCAACGAACGGACGGAAAGCCGCGACAGGCCGCAGACGCCGTGGCCGCTGGTGCAGCCGCTGCCGTAGACCGAACCGAAGCCGACGAGGAGCCCGGCCAAGGCCATCAGGGGCAGGTTGGCCGAAACCGTCTGGACCACCTGGCTGCCGGTCGCCGCCGCATAAACCAGAGGCGCCCCCACGAGGCCGAGCACAAAGGCCAGACGCGAAGGCAAGGCCTTGTCGCCATAGGGCGGCAACAGGCGGCCGGCGATGCCGGATATGCCGGCGATGCGCCCTTCCCACGCCATCAGGAGAACGGCGGAAAGACCGATGAGGATGCCACCCACGGTGGCGGCTATCGGAGTAAACTCGGTCATGTCATCGGCCTTCGATTGCGGCAACTTCCGCGCCCGGATCGCAGAACAGGCGGCAGAGCAAGGTCACGACCGCCCTCACCCGCTCGTCGGCGAGCCGGTAGAAGACGGACTTCGATTCCTTGCGGCCGATGATCAGCCCGGCATCGCGCAGTTCGGCGATCTGCTGGGAGAGCCCGGGCTGCCTGATGCCGAGGCTGTCTTCGAGTTCGCGCACCGAACGCTCGCCGTCGGCGAGAGCACAGGCGATCATCAGCCGGTTCGGGTTGGCGAGCTTCTTCAGGAATTCCGAAGCCTCGCCTGCCCGCTCGAGCAGATCCGATACCGGCACTTTCGGTTCCTGTTGCATGGTCCTAACCCCAGTTGGCACCCTCGAGCGCATCGAGCGGGAATTTCAGGTAGCGCCTGCCGTTGGCTTCCGGTTCGGGCAGACGCCCGCCGTTGATGTTGATCTGCAGGGCGTGGAGAATGAGCTTCGGCATCGGCAAGGTGCTGTCGCGCGCCTCGCGCACGGCGACGAAATCCGCTTCCGACGCGCATTTGGAGACGTGCGTGTTGCGCGCCTTCTGCTCGGCTACCGTGCTTTCCCATCGCGGCTCGCGCCCGCCCGGCTGATAGTCGTGGCCGGTGAACAGCCGGGTATCGCCGGGCAGCTCCAGGATCTGCTGGATGGATTGCCAGAGCCGCCTGGCGCTGCCGCCCGGAAAGTCGGCGCGCGCCGTTCCGCTGTCCGGCATGAACATCGTGTCGTGCACGAAGGCCGCGTCGCCGATCACATAGGTGATCGAGGCGAGCGTGTGTCCCGGCGAGAACAGCACTCGTGCTGGAATCCCGCCGATCGAGAACGTTTCGCCTTCGGCAAACAGCTTGTCCCACTGCGAACCGTCGTCGGCCAATTCCGGCCAGTTGTAGATGCCCTTCCAGAGCTTCTGGACGTCGACGACGCGCTCGCCGATCGCCGTAGGCGCGCCCG
The DNA here is from genome assembly GCF_037625995.1 of Aminobacter sp. Piv2-1. Taxonomy (NCBI): domain Bacteria; kingdom Pseudomonadati; phylum Pseudomonadota; class Alphaproteobacteria; order Hyphomicrobiales; family Phyllobacteriaceae; genus Aminobacter; species Aminobacter sp. Piv2-1. Next base: position 18,516 of record NZ_JARKMU010000011.1, on the reverse strand, counting down.
TCCTGGATTTCAGATAGCGGGCGGCCGAAAAGTGGTCGGCGTGCGGATGAGTGTCCAGAATCCACTCGACCGTCAGGCCACGCTCTTCGACGAAATCGAGGATGCGGTCGGCATTGGTGGTCGCCGTGGAACCAGACTTCTCGTCGAAATCGAGCACCGGATCGATGATCGCGCATTTCCTGGAGACCGGATCGGCAACGACATATTGCACCGAGAAGGTGCGCGGATCGAAGAAGGCGGTAACCTCGGGTTTCATGGGCATGTTCGGCCCCATCCCTTTGTCTTGAATTGGAAAATCGTCAGGAATTGTCGCGCAGCCAGTCCTTGGCGCCGGCCAGGTTGATGCCGAGTCGCGAACCCAACCCATCGAGGTCGCCCGTATCGAGGCGGCCATCGAGCACTTCGCCGATCGCCCAGAGCGACAGCGAGCGCGTCGCGGACTTGCAATGAGCGAGCACCGGCCCGCCGGCGTCGGCGACAGCAGCCTGGAAGGCGCGCACGGCTTCCAGCGAGTAGCGTCCCGGCGCCACCGGGATGTTGACGAACTCCATGCCCAACTGCCGTGCCCGGTCTGCCGCCTCGGACATGGTTGCCTGACCCGGCTCCTCGTTGGCCGGGCGGTTGTTGATGATCTTGCGAATGCCAGCCCCGCCGGCTGCCACCAAATCCGCGTCGGACGGCTGACCCGAGATCCAGAGCTTGTCGGTTACCTGCTTCATCATACATCCTCTTGAAATCGTCGACGGCGCTATCGCGTCAACGATGAGATACATATGATTGCATTTTCTTGCAATAATTTTTTTGCAATTAAATGTGAAGTGCCGAAAGGCACTCGAGCTGTCTGCGAGACTAGTCCTTGCGGTCGGCCCGCAGCTTCGCCCAGTAGTCGAGCCGCTTCTTCACGTCTCGTTCGAAGCCGCGCTCGTTGGGCACGTAGAATTCGCGACGATTGGGTCCGGCGAACTCGTCGGGCATGAATTCCTGGCCGGAGAAAGCGTCCGGATAGTCGTGATCGTAGCGATAGCCCTCGTGATAGCCGAGTTCCTTCATGAGCTTGGTCGGCGCATTCAGGATGTGCTTCGGCGGCGCCAGCGATCCCGTCTGCTGGGCCAGCGCAATGGCTTGGTTGAAGCCCATGTAGGACGCGTTCGATTTAGGCGCGGTCGCCACATAGGTGATCGCCTGGGCCATGAACAGCCGCCCCTCGGGCCAGCCGACGCGTTCGAACGCCGTCCAGGCGGTGACGACCTGCTGCAACGCCTGGGGATCGGCCATGCCGACGTCCTCGGAGGCGGCGCAGGCAAGGCGCCGGAAGATGGTGCCGGGATCTTCGCCGCCGACCACCATGCGTGCCGCCCAGTAGAGGGCTGCCTGCACGTCGCTGCCACGCAGGCTTTTGTGGAAGCAGCTCAGCAGGTTGTAGTGCTCTTCCTGGCCCTTATCATAGACGGGCGCGCGCTTCTGCACGGCCTCAGCCAACCCCGCCACGTCCAGCACGGTGCCGGAAGGGAGCGCGAACAGCTCTTCGCACAGCCCGATGAGATAGCGGCCGTCGCCGTCGGCCATGGTAAGCAAGGCGTCGCGGGCAGCCTCGTCGAGCGGCAGCTTCTTGCCGGTGTGCGCTTCAGCGCGCTCCGCGAGGATGACGAGATCCTCCTTCTCGAAGCGGCGGAGCGTGTAGACCTTGGCGCGCGACAGAAGTGCAGCAACCAGGCTGAAGCTCGGATTTTCCGTCGTAGCGCCGATCAGCACGATGGTGCCATCCTCGACGTGCGGCAGCAGCGCATCCTGGGTGGTACGGTTGAAGCGATGCAGTTCGTCCACGAACACGACCGTCTGCCGCCCTGCCCCGCCGCGGAGCTGGCGGGCGGCTTCGACCACCTTGCGCAGGTCGGCGACGCCGGAAAGCACGGCGGAAAGCTGCACGAAGTCGAGGCCGACTTCCTTGGCAACCAGCCGCGCGATCGTCGTCTTGCCGACGCCCGGCGGTCCCCAGAGGATGAAGGACGAAACCTTGCGCGACTTCACCATGCGTCCGACGGGACCGTCGGCGCCGAGCAGATGGTCCTGCCCGATGACCTCGGAAAGGCGCTGCGGACGAAGCGTCTCCGCCAGCGGTCGCGGTGCGGCGTCGTCGAAGAGGGAACTCACTGTGCCGCCCTCCCGATCTCGTGGCTACGGCCTGCCCAGGTGAATGTGCATGACATGATGCCGGATCATAGCACCGTCAGTAGCGCAGCATCTGCCGCATGACGCGGCCGTCGCGCTCGACGGTGAACCGCCACCAGCGCGAATCCTCCTCGGAGAGCTGCTTCAGCTGCTGCGCGGTGGCGATCTCTTCGCCATTGAGCTCGCGGACGATGTCGCCACGCCTGAAGCCGAAGCCTGCAGCGGGCGAGCCGCCGTCGACATCGACGATCACCACGCCCTTGGTACCGCTGGCCACGCGCAGCCGCTGTGCCAGACGCGGCGAAAGCTCCGCCACCTTGGCGCCTGCAAACGGGCTGCGCCCGCGCAGCAGCACTTCGTTGGCGCTGGTGCCCTCGGGAGCGCGTTCGAGCGCGACCTCGACCGCCTTTTCCTCTCCCTTGCTCAACACCTGCAGCGTCGCCTTGCCGCCGATCGGCTGCGTGGCCAGGCGGAAGTCGAGCGCCTCCATGTGCTCCACGGGCTTGCCGTTGAAGGCAAGCACCACGTCGCCGGGCTTGAGGCCGGCGCGCGCCGCCGGACCATTGTCGTCGACGGACGAGATCAGGGCCCCGGTCGGGTGGTCCATGCCGAGCGATTCGGCGATCTGCGGTGTCACGGGTTCGAAAGTCGCCCCGACGAAGGGCCGCTCGAAGAACTGCGCGCCGCTCTTGGCGGCGTCGGTGAAGGCCCGCACCATGTTGGACGGGATCGCAAAGCCGATGCCGATCGAACCGCCGCCGCGGCTGAAGATGGCGGTGTTGATGCCGACGAGCTGGCCGCCCATGTTGATGAGCGCGCCACCCGAATTGCCTGGATTGATGGCGGCATCGGTCTGGATGAAGAAGCTGGAATCAGCGACGCCGATATGGGTGCGCGCCAGCGCCGAGACGATGCCGCTGGTGGTCGTCTGCCCGACGCCGAACGGATTGCCGATGGCAAGCACGAGGTCGCCGACCTGCAGCGCATCGGAATCGCCTATGGGCACTGTGGGGAACGGCTTGTCGGAATCAATCTTCAGCACCGCGAGGTCGAGCGTCTCGTCCTTGAGCAGGATCTTGCTCGTGAACTCGCGGCCGTCCGACAGCGCCACCTTCACCTGGTCGGCGTCCTGTACCACGTGATTGTTGGTGACGACGATGCCGCTCGCATCGACCATGACGCCCGAGCCGAGCGACGAGCGCTGGCGCGGCGCGGCGCGACCGAAGAACTGCTCGAAGAACGGGTCACCTTCGAAGGGCGAGCGCACCTTAGCCTGCTGCGAGGCGTAGACGTTGACCACGGCCGCGGCGGTGTCCTTGACCAGCGGCGCGAAGGACAGCTGCATCTCCTCGCGGCCGAACGGCACCCGGCGGTCCGGCCCCGGCGTGGCGGAGCCGTCGCCCTTGCCGCCGCTCAACAGATCGGTCAGCACATCCGAGAGGCCCGGGTCCTCAGCCGGCTTGGCGGCCTCCTGGGCCGTGGCTGCCCCCGCGACCGCCATCCAGCCGCACAGCAGGAGCAGGGAAAGTCGTTTCGCGCGCATCGCGAATCCTCCAAAGCTTGTTGCCGCCATTGTTCCGACGATTGTGCAAAATGAAAGGCTGTCGGGGCCTCGAAATCGCTAATTTCCGCGCACTTGCCAATTGTTGCGGAAGGACTGCTGGAGGCAGAGCCGTCCTTCAAAAACAAAAGGGGCCACCAGGGCCCCTTCGGTCAGTTCGTATCAGGCAGTTGCCCGATCAAGCGGCTTCGGCTTCGTTGGCAGCTTCGGCCTCGAGGCGAACGCGATCGCCGGCGCCCTTGGCCGAGGTGTCGCGGTCGACGAACTCGATGACCGCGAGCGGCGCGTTGTCACCGTGACGGAAGCCTGCCTTCATGATGCGCAGGTAGCCGCCGTGACGCTGGGCGTAGCGCGGAGCGATCGTGTCGAACAGGCGCTTGACGACGTGTTCGTTGCCGATCTGGGCGATGACCTGACGGCGAGCGTGCAGGTCGCCGCGCTTGCCGAGGGTGATCAGCTTCTCGACGATCGGACGCAGGTCCTTCGCCTTCGGCAGGGTGGTGACGATCTGCTCATGCTCGAGCAGCGAAACGGCGAGGTTCGCAAACATCGCCTTGCGGTGGCTTGCACTGCGGCTGAACCGGCGGCCGGCAAATCCATGGCGCATGGTTCTTCTCCTTTGGGTCTGGTTCTAGAGGCCTGGGCCTCAGTATTGATCTTCGTAACGCTTGGCGAGGTCTTCGATGTTTTCCGGCGGCCAGTCCGGCACTTCCATGCCGAGGTGCAGCCCCATCGCGGCCAGGACTTCCTTGATCTCGTTGAGCGACTTGCGGCCGAAGTTCGGCGTACGCAGCATCTCGGCTTCCGTCTTCTGGATCAGGTCGCCGATGTAGACGATGTTGTCGTTCTTGAGGCAGTTGGCCGAACGGACCGAAAGCTCGAGCTCGTCGACCTTCTTGAGCAGCGCCGGGTTGAAGGCGAGCTCGGTGACGGCCTCGGCCGCGGTTTCCTTCTGCGGCTCCTCGAAGTTGACGAACAGCGCGAGCTGGTCCTGCAGGATGCGCGCGGCAAAGGCCACCGCGTCCTCGCCCGTGATCGAACCGTCGGTCTCGATGGTCATGGTCAGCTTGTCGTAGTCGAGAACCTGACCCTCGCGGGTGTTTTCGACCTTGTACGAAACCTTCTTGACCGGCGAGTACAGGCTGTCGACCGGGATGAGGCCGATCGGCGCGTCTTCGGCGCGGTTACGCTCGGCGGGCACGTAGCCCTTGCCGGTGTCGACCGTGAACTCCATGCGGATCTCGGCCCCCTCGTCGAGGGTGCAGATGACGTGATCCGGGTTCAGGATCTCGACGTCGCCGACGGTCTGGATGTCGCCAGCGAGCACGGCACCGGGGCCCTGCTTGCGAACGACCATGCGCTTCGGACCATCGCCTTCCATACGGATGGCGATTTCCTTGATGTTGAGCACGATGTCGGTGACGTCCTCACGCACGCCGCCGATCGAGGAGAACTCGTGCAGCACGCCGTCGATCTGGACGGCGGTAACGGCCGCGCCACGCAGCGACGACAGGAGCACGCGACGCAGCGCATTGCCCAGCGTCAGGCCGAAACCGCGCTCCAGCGGCTCCGCGACCAGCGTGGTCAGAGTCTTGTTCTTTGACGAGAACTCGATCTTGTTCGGCTTGATCAGTTCCTGCCAGTTTTTCTGGATCATATTCGCTTCCTTCCGATACCCCGCCACCATCCAATCGTGGCGAGCGACCTGGAAGCCGCAGACGAGCGCCTGGGCGCCGTGCGGCGGTGAAATGTGCTTAGACGCGACGCTTCTTGCGCGGGCGGCAGCCATTGTGCGGGATCGGCGTCACGTCGCGGATCGACGTGATGGTGAAACCCGCAGCCTGGAGCGCGCGCAGCGCCGACTCACGGCCGGAACCGGGTCCGCAAACCTCGACCTCGAGGGTGCGCATGCCGTGCTCCTGAGCCTTCTTGGCAGCATCCTCGGCAGCCATCTGGGCAGCGAACGGGGTCGACTTGCGCGAACCCTTGAAGCCCTGGGCACCGGCCGACGACCAGGCAATCGCGTTGCCCTGCGCGTCGGAGATGGTGATCATGGTGTTGTTGAAGGTCGAATTGACGTGAGCAACGCCCGACGAGATGTTCTTGCGTTCGCGACGACGAACGCGGCCGGCTTCCTTGGCCATGGTAGTCCTTTCAGTTGATCTCTTCACCGCCGTAACGCCAGCGGCTACACCAGCCTGCATTTAAGGTGCCAGGCCGAACACCCGCCCAAAAGGCGAAACCGGCGGGCCTAAACCCGCCGGGAAAACCTTACTTCTTCTTGCCGGCGATCGCCTTGGCCGGACCCTTGCGGGTGCGGGCATTGGTGTGCGTGCGCTGACCGCGCACCGGCAGCGAACGACGGTGACGCAGGCCGCGGTAGCAGCCGAGGTCCATCAGACGCTTGATGTTGATCGAAACTTCGCGGCGCAGATCGCCTTCGACCTGATAGTCGCGGTCGATCGTCTCGCGGATCGCCAGAACTTCGGCGTCGGTCAGCTGGTTGACGCGACGCTCGGCCGGGATACCCACCTTCTCGACGATCTCCTGGGCGAACTTCTTGCCAATGCCGTGGATGTACTGAAGCGCGATCACGACGCGCTTGTTGGTCGGAATATTGACGCCGGCTATACGAGCCATCTTTTCACTCCATTTGGGCCGGACAATGCCGGCGCTTCAAGTTGTCCCGCGTCCGGTGGAGGCCGGCCCTTGCGGGTTTTCCGTATCAATGCTCATGCATACCCTCACGGGCAGCAAACAAATGCCTGAATGGAAGACGGGCCGCCATACTCCGGATCGGCCCGTCCGTCAAGACCCCTAGCGCTAATTGCGCAGCGTGTCCGCCAAGACCGCATCGATCTGAGCGGTCACGTTGTCGATCTCCGCCATACCGTCGACCTGCTTCAGGAGGTCGTTGGCGTAGTAGTAGCCGATCAGCGGGGCGGTCTTCTTGTAGTACTCGCGCAGGCGTTCGTCGAACACCTCCGGATTGTCATCCTTGCGCGGCGGAAGGCCAGCGGCCTTCGCCTCCTCGGCGCGCTTGACGATTCGGCCGACCAGCGCCTTGTCGTCGACGACGAGTTCGACGACCACATCGAGCGGCATGCCGCGCTCGGCGAGCATGTCGGCGACGGCATCGGCCTGGGCCAGCGTGCGCGGATATCCGTCGAGGATGAAACCGCGGGCGCAATCATCCTGGTCGATGCGCTCGGCGACGATCGCGTTGACGATCTCGTCGGACACCAGACCGCCGGCATCCATCACCGCCTTGGCGCGCAGTCCAACTTCCGTCTTGGCTCCCACGGCTGCGCGCAGCATGTCACCGGTGGAAAGCTGAGGAATGCCGTGCTTGTCGACCAGCCTCTGTGCTTGCGTCCCCTTGCCCGCCCCCGGCGGTCCAAGCAATATCAGCCTCATCTTCCCCTCTTACCTCCGCGGAGCTTCGACTTCTTGATCAGACCCTCATACTGATGGGCGATCAGGTGACCCTGAATCTGCGCCACCGTGTCGAGAGTTACATTGACGACGATGAGAAGCGAAGTACCACCAAGGTAGAAGGGCACGCCCGTCCACGAAATCAGGAACTCCGGGATCAGGCAGATGACCACGAGGTATGCGGTGCCGATGACGGTGATGCGAGTCAGCACGTAGTCGATGTATTCGGCGGTGCGTTCACCCGGACGGTATCCGGGGATGAAGCCTGAATGCTTCTTCAGCTGGTCGGCCGTGTCCTTCGGATTGAACACAATCGCCGTATAGAAGAAGGAGAAGAAGATGATCATGCCGGCATAGAGCGCCATGTAGAGCGGCTGGCCGTGGCCGAGCGCCGCCATGATCGCGCTCGCCCAGCCGGGCAGCGTCGTCGTATTGGCGAAGCCGGCGAAGGTCGCGGGCAGCAACAGCAGCGACGAGGCGAAGATCGGCGGAATCACGCCCGAGGTGTTCAGCTTCAGCGGCAGGTGCGAGGTGTCGCCCTGGAACATGCGATTGCCGATCTGGCGCTTCGGGTACTGGATCAGCAGGCGGCGCTGGGCACGCTCGAAGAAGACGATCACGGCGATCAGGACGATCGCTAGCACGATGATCGCCAGGATCAGGCCCGTGGACAGCGCGCCGGTACGGCCGAGTTCGAGAGTGCCGCTGATTGCGCTCGGCAGGCCGGCGACGATGCCGGCGAAGATGATGAGCGAAATGCCGTTGCCGATGCCGCGGGCGGTGATCTGCTCGCCGAGCCACATCAGGAACATGGTGCCGCCGACGAGCGTGATGACCGTCGAGGCGCGGAAGAACATGCCGGGATCGGCGACGATGCCGTTGCCGCTCTCAAGCCCGACGGAAATGCCGTAGGCCTGGACGACGGCGAGAAGGACCGTACCGTAGCGGGTGTACTGGTTGATGATCTTGCGGCCCGCCTCGCCTTCCTTCTTCAGCGCTTCGAGCGACGGGATGACCGACGTCATGAGCTGCATGATGATGGAGGCGGAGATGTAGGGCATGATGCCCAGGGCAAAGATCGCCATGCGCTGCACGGCACCGCCGGCGAACATGTTGAAGATGCCGAGGACGCCGCGGCTCTGCTGGGTGAAGGCCTGAGCGAAGGCGTCGGGATTGATTCCCGGAAGCGGAATGTAGGTGCCGAGGCGATAGACGAGCAGCGCGCCGATGGTGAACCAGATGCGCTTCTTGAGATCTTCGGCCTTGGCGAAGGCTGCGAAATTCAGATTGGATGCAAGTTGTTCTGCAGCCGATGCCATAGAGGACACTCCCTTGGTCACGCCGCATGCCGCAAGCCGGCGCGGCGTGAGTCACCGAAGCCACGAAATAGGCTTCGGACGGTAAACATGCAAGCGGCGGTATCTCTACCGCCGCCAGCTCGCAAACCTTTTACTCGGCAGCTGCCGTTTCCGGTAGCTTAACCGATCCTCCGGCCTTCTCGATCTTCTCGATGGCCGGCTTGGAGGCGCCGGCCACGTCGAAGGCCACCTTGGCCTTCAGTTCGCCGTCGCCGAGGATCCGCACGCCGTCCTTGACGCGGCGGATCACGCCGGCCTTGACGAGTGCCTCGCCATTCACGGTTTCCTTGGCGTCGAGCTTCTTGGCATCGATCGCGGCCTGGATACGGGCCAGCGACACGGTGACGAAGCTCTTGGCGAAGATGTTGGTGAAGCCACGCTTCGGCAGGCGGCGGTAGAGCGGCATCTGGCCACCCTCGAAGCCGTTGATCGCCACGCCCGAACGGGACTTCTGGCCCTTGACACCGCGGCCGCCGGTCTTGCCGGAGCCCGAACCGATGCCGCGGCCCAAGCGCTTCTTCGAGTGGGTAGCGCCGGAGTTGTCACGCAGATCGTTGAGTTTCATGTCCTGTCTCCTGCGCTCGGCTTAGGCCTCGTCCACGACGCGGACGAGGTGCTGCACAGCAGCGATCATGCCGCGAACCGAAGGAGTGTCCTCCAGGGTGCGCTTGCGATGCATCTTGTTGAGGCCGAGGCCGACCAGCGTGGCACGCTGCTCCTTCGGCCGACGGATCGGGCTGCCGATCTGCTCAACGGTGATGGTCTTGGTTGCTTTATTGGCCATGGTCTAGATCCCCTGGTCCCAGCGACTATTCTTCCGCCGCGACCGCGGAACCGCGGCGGGCCTGAAGCGTCGAGTACTTGATGCCGCGCTGCGCAGCCACATCCTTCGGATGCATCTGGCTCTTCAGCGCATCGAAGGTCGCGCGAACCATGTTGTACGGGTTCGACGAACCCATCGACTTGGCGACGACGTCATGCATGCCGAGCGTCTCGAAGACGGCGCGCATCGGACCGCCGGCGATGATGCCGGTACCCTGCTTGGCAGAGCGCAGCAGAACGCGGCCAGCGCCCCAACGACCTTCGACGTCGTGGTGCAGCGTACGGCCCGAGCGGAGCGGCACGAAGATCATGTCGCGCTTGGCCGATTCGGTTGCCTTGCGGATCGCTTCCGGCACTTCGCGCGCCTTGCCGTGACCAAAGCCAACGCGGCCCTTCTGGTCGCCGACGACGACGAGCGCTGCGAAGCCGAAACGCCGGCCGCCCTTGACGACCTTGGCGACGCGGTTGATGTGAACGAGCTTGTCGACGAATTCGCTGTCGCGCTCTTCACGGTCACGGCTGCGCTCGCGATCGCGGCCGCCGTCCCTACGTTCTTGTGCCATATTCCTGTCCTTGTTCTTTTCCGGAAGCACGGGGTTAAAACGACAAATCCGGCGTCTATAGCGTCGCCGGATTTATTGCAACTGGGCAGATATGCGGCGCAGCGTCACGCGCGGCGCCGAACGGCTGCCTCAGAAGTTCAGGCCGCCTTCACGCGCAGCTTCGGCAAGTGCCTTGATGCGGCCGTGATAGATGTAGGCGCCACGATCGAAAACGACATCCTTGATGCCGGCCTTCGAAGCCCGATCGGCGATCAGCTTGCCAACAGCGGTAGCAGCGGCAGTGTCGGCACCGGTCTTGAGCGAGCCCTTGAGATCCTTCTCGAGGGTCGAAGCGGCGGCGAGCGTGCGGCCGTTGGCGTCGTCGATGACCTGAACATAGATGTTCTTCGACGTGCGGTGGACCGACAGGCGCGGACGACCGTTGGCGACCTTCTTGATCTGGCGGCGGATTCGCGCCGAACGGCGCAGAGTGGTTTCTTTCGAAGCCATAGTAGTGGTTCCTTGCCTTCTGAAACGGGCGCGGCCATCTGCGGTAAGCTGAAATGCTTCCCGCGACCGCGCACCGCGGCGTTGTTATTACTTCTTCTTGCCTTCTTTGCGGACGATCTTCTCGCCTGCATAGCGCACGCCCTTGCCCTTGTAGGGCTCGGGACCGCGATATTCGCGGATCTCGGCGGCAACCTGACCGACCTGCTGCTTGTCGATGCCGTTGATCACGATTTCGGTCGGCTTCGGCACCGTGATGGTGATGCCTTCCGGCGTCTGATAGACGACGTCATGGCTGAAGCCAAGTGCCAGCTGCAGGTTCTTGCCCTGGAGCGCGGCACGATAACCGACGCCGGTGATCTCGAGCTTCTTTTCGAAGCCGTCCTTAACACCCGTCAGGATGTTGACGATCTGCGTGCGCGACATGCCCCACTTGGAGCGCGCGTCCTTCGACTGGTCGCGCGGCTGGACGGCGATTTCGCCATTGTCCATCGTGACCAGAACTTCGTCGTTGACCACGAACTTCAGCTCGCCCTTGGGGCCCTTGGCCGTGACGGTCTGGCCGTCGACGGCTGCGGTGACGCCCTGCGGAAGCTGAACGGGTTTCTTGCCAATACGAGACATAGTCCTCGTGCCTTTCTTGTTTCAGCCTACGCAGATCAGAAGATCTGGCAGAGGATTTCCCCGCCGACGTTCTGTTCGCGCGCTTCGTGGTCGGCCATCACGCCCTTCGGAGTCGAAAGGATCGAGATGCCGAGGCCATTGGCAACAGGCGGAATCGACTTGGACGAGACGTAAACGCGGCGGCCCGGCTTGGAAACGCGGGCGATTTCACGGATGACCGGCTGGCCGTCGAAGTACTTCAGCTCGATTTCGATCTCGGACTTGCCGTTTTCGAAGTCGGTCTGGCTGTAATCGCGGATGTAGCCTTCCGCCTTCAGCACGTCGAGAACGCGGGCGCGCAGCCTGGACGCAGGCGTCGACACGGTCGACTTCTTGCGGCCATAGGCATTGCGGATACGGGTCAGCATATCGCCGAGAGGATCACTCAAAGACATGTCAAATGCTCCTTACCAGCTCGACTTGACCAGGCCCGGGATCTTGCCCGTCGAGCCAAGGTCGCGCAGCGCGACGCGCGACATCTTCAGCTTGCGATAGTAGGCGCGCGGACGGCCGGTGACTTCGCAGCGGTTGCGGATACGGATCTTGGCCGAGTTGCGCGGCAGCGCGGACAGCTTGAGCTGCGCGCGGAAGCGTTCCTCGATCGGCTTCGACTGATCCATGATGATTTCCTTGAGGGCCTTACGCTTGGCAGCGTATTGGTCCACAAGCTTGCGGCGCCGGTTGTTCTTTTCGACTGAGCTGGTCTTTGCCATTTCAGATTTTTCCTTTGCTCGCTGCCGTTACTGCCGGAAGGGGAAGTTGAAAGCCTTGAGCAGAGCCCGGGCTTCGTCGTCCGTCTTGGCGGTCGTGCAAACGATGATGTCCATACCCCAGATCTGGTCGACCTTGTCGTAGTTGATCTCGGGGAACACGATGTGCTCCTTGATGCCCATGGCGTAGTTGCCACGGCCGTCAAAGCTCTTCGGGTTCAGGCCGCGGAAGTCGCGAACGCGCGGCAGCGCGATGTTCACGAGACGGTCCAGGAACTCGTACATGCGCTCCTGGCGGAGCGTCACCTTGGCGCCGATCGGCATGTTCTCGCGCACCTTGAAGCCGGCGATCGACTTGCGGGCGCGGGTCACGACCGGCTTCTGGCCGGCGATCATGGCGAGGTCTTCGGCTGCGACCGACGGCTTCTTCGAATCCGCCGTGGCCTCGCCGACACCCATGTTCAGCACGATCTTGTCGATGCGCGGGATCTGCATCTCGTTTTCGTACTTGAACTGCTCCTGCAGCGCCTTGCGGATGGTCTCCTTGTAGACCTTCTTCAGGCGGGGCTCGTTGGTTGCCTTAGCCATTGATGACTTCTCCCGAACGCTTGGCGACACGCACCTTCTTGCCGTCCTTCTGGATCTGGAAACCGACGCGGGTCGGCTTGCCGTCCTTGGGGTCAGCGAGCGCGATGTTCGACAGGTTGATCGGCGCTTCCTTGGTGATGATCCCGCCCTCTTGGGACTGGGACTGCTTCTGGTGGCGGCGGATCATGTTCACGCCGCGGACGAGCGCGGTGTCTTCCTTCGGCTGGACTGCCAGCACCTCGCCGGTGCGGCCCTTGTCCTTGCCGGTCAGAACGACAACCTTGTCGCCTTTACGGATCTTCTGCATTTTACCGGCTCCTTACAGCACTTCGGGCGCGAGCGAGATGATCTTCATGTGGTTCTTGGCGCGAAGCTCGCGCGGAACCGGCCCGAAGATACGCGTGCCGATCGGTTCTTTCTTGTTGTCGACGAGAACGGCCGCGTTCTTGTCGAAACGGATCACGCTGCCGTCCGGACGACGGATGTCCTTGGCCGTGCGAACCACGACCGCCTTCATCACGTCACCCTTCTTAACGCGGCCGCGCGGAATGGCTTCCTTGATCGACACCACGATGATGTCGCCGACGGATGCGTACTTCCGCTTCGAGCCGCCCAGCACCTTGATGCACATGACACGACGCGCGCCGGAATTATCCGCCACGTCGAGGTTTGTTTGCATCTGAATCATGACTGGCCGCCTTCTTCTTCTCTAACGGGATGGGCTACCGCCCTCCCCGGCTTGTCCAAAATTCGTTCGTTATTACGCCTGGTCCGAAGACACTACGACCCAGCGCTTGTCCTTGGAGATCGGCTTCGACTCCTGGATGAACACGGTGTCGCCGACCTTGTGGGCGTTGTTCTCGTCGTGCGCCTTGTAGTTCTTCGACATACGCACGGTCTTCTTCATCACCGGGTGCGTGAAGCGACGCTCGACCTTGACGACCACCGTCTTCTCGTTCTTGTCGCTGACGACCGTACCCTGCAGGATGCGCTTTGGCATGGTTTTCGTCCTTAAGCCTTCTTGCCGGCCGACTTTTCGGCGGCGATCGTCTTGATGCGCGCGATGTCCTTGCGGACCTGCTTCACGCGCGCCGTCTTTTCCAGCTGACCGGTCGCCTTCTGGAAGCGCAGGTTGAACTGCTCCTTCTTGAGGGAGGCGAGCTCGTCGGAGAGCTGGTCCTGGGTCTTCGTCCTGATGTCCGAGGCTTTCATGATCAGCCCTTCCTTATTCTGCGATGCGCTGAACGAAGCGCGTCCTGACCGAGAGCTTGGCAGCGCCGAGGCGCAGGGCCTCGCGAGCCACTTCCTCGGAAACGCCGTCGATCTCGAACATCACGCGGCCCGGCTTGATACGGCAGGCCCAGTAGTCGACCGCGCCCTTACCCTTACCCATGCGGACTTCGGTCGGCTTCGAGGTGACGGGCAGGTCCGGGAAAATACGGATCCAGACGCGACCCTGACGCTTCATTTCGCGGGTGATCGCGCGGCGGGCCGCCTCGATCTCACGCGCGGTGACGCGGTTCGGCTCAAGCGCCTTCAGTCCGAAGCCGCCGAAATCCAGGTTGGTGCCACCCTTCGCGGTACCGTGGATGCGGCCCTTGAACTGCTTACGGAACTTTGTGCGCTTTGGCTGCAGCATCGTTCTAACTCCAAATTCCTATGCGTATCAGGCGTTTTCGCGACGGCGACGCTCGGGACGCTCGCCAGCGTGCGAATGATCGCCTTCGGTTGCGCGACGCTCGGAAGCCATCGGGTCGTGCTCGAGGATCTCGCCCTTGAACACCCACACCTTGACGCCGCAGATGCCGTAGGCGGTCTGGGCTTCGGCCGTACCGTAGTCGACGTCGGCGCGCAGCGTGTGCAGCGGCACGCGGCCTTCGCGGTACCATTCCATGCGAGCGATTTCAGCGCCGCCGAGACGGCCCGAGCAGTTGATACGGATGCCCTCGGCGCCGAGACGCATGGCCGACTGCACGGCGCGCTTCATGGCGCGGCGGAAGGCGATGCGGCGCTCGAGCTGCTGGGCGATCGACTGCGCGACCAGGGTCGCGTCGGTCTCCGGCTTGCGAACCTCGACGATGTTGAGGTGCGTCTCCGAGCGGGTCATCTCGGTCAGCTTCTTGCGAAGCTTCTCGATGTCGGCGCCCTTCTTGCCGATGATCAGGCCCGGACGGGCGGCGTGGATGGTCACGCGGCACTTCTTGTGCGGACGCTCGATGACGATCTTCGAGATCGCGGCCTGCTTCAGCTCGGCCTCAAGATACTTGCGGATCTTGATGTCCTCGTGCAGCAGCTGGCCGTACTCGCCGGTGTTGGCGTACCAACGCGAGTCCCACGTGCGGTTGATGCCGAGGCGGAGACCAATCGGATTGATTTTCTGGCCCATTATGCGGCCTCCCCTTTTTCTTCGACTTCACGAACGACGATCGTGAGGTGCGAGAACGGCTTCTCGATGCGGCTGGCGCGACCACGGCCACGAGCGTGGAAACGCTTCATGACGATCGACTTGCCGACATAGGCTTCCGCCACGACCAGCGCGTCGACGTCCAGGTCGTGATTGTTCTCGGCGTTGGCGATAGCCGATTCGAGAGTCTTCTTGACCGTACCGGCGATGCGCTTGCGCGAAAATTCCAGATCGGACAGCGCGGTGCCAACCTTCTTGCCGCGGATCAGCGCGGCAACCAGGTTGAGCTTCTGCGGGCTGACGCGGATCGTGCGGAGGACTGCACGTGCCTCGTTGTCAGCAAGCCTGCGCGGAGCTTTGGCCTTGCCCATGTTACTTCCTCTTCGCCTTCTTGTCCGCGCCGTGACCGTAGTAGGTCCTGGTGGGAGCGAACTCACCGAACTTGTGGCCGACCATGTCCTCGTTCACGGAGACCGGGACGTGCTTCTGGCCGTTGTAGACACCGAAGGTGAGACCGACGAACTGCGGCAGGATGGTGGAGCGACGGCTCCACATCTTGATCACCTCATTACGGCCGCCTTCACGCACCTTGTCTGCCTTCTTGAGCAGATAGCCGTCGATGAACGGGCCTTTCCAGACTGAACGAGTCACTGGGCTTACCTCTTATTAGCTCTTGCGCAGATGACGCGAGCGAACGATGAACTTGTCGGTCGCCTTGTTGGACCGCGTCTTCTTGCCCTTGGTGGGCTTGCCCCACGGGGTCACCGGATGGCGACCACCGGAAGTGCGGCCTTCACCACCGCCGTGCGGATGGTCGACCGGGTTCATGGTGACGCCGCGGTTGTGCGGACGCTTGCCACGCCAGACGGTACGACCGGCCTTGCCGTCGTTGATGTTGCCGTGGTCCGGGTTGGACACGGCTCCGACGGTGGCCATGCACGAGCCGTGAACGATGCGCTGCTCACCCGAGTTGAGGCGAAGGATCGCCATGCCCTGGTCACGGCCGACCAGCTGGGCGTATGCACCAGCCGAACGGGCGACCTGGCCGCCCTTGCCCGGCTTCAGCTCGATGTTGTGGACGATCGTGCCCACCGGCATCGAACCGAGCGGCATCGCGTTGCCCGGCTTCACGTCGACCTGCTCGCCGGCGATGATCTTGTCGCCAGCCTGCAGGCGCTGCGGAGCAATGATGTAGCTCAGCTCACCATCGTCGTACTTGATCAGCGCGATGAAGGCGGTGCGGTTCGGGTCGTATTCGAGACGCTCGACCGTGCCGACCACGTCGAACTTGCGACGCTTGAAGTCGATGATGCGGTACGAACGCTTGTGACCACCGCCGATGAAGCGGGCGGTGATGCGACCGTAGTTGTTGCGGCCGCCCGACTTGGTCAGGCCCTCGGTCAGGCCCTTGACGGGCTTGCCCTTGTAGAGGCCCGAGCGGTCGACGATGACCAGCTGGCGGGTGCTCGGCGTTACTGGCTTGAATTTCTTAAGTGCCATTGTCCTGTCCTCGCGGCCTTGCTCAGAGACCCGTCGCGACGTCGATCGACTGGCCGTCGGCCAGCGTCACTACCGCCTTCTTGACGTCGCTCTGGCGGCCGATCGTGCCGCGGAAGCGCTTCACCTTGCCCTTGCGGACCAGGGTGTTCACGGAAGTCACCTTCACGCCGAACAGCGCTTCGACGGCAGCCTTGATCTCAGGCTTGCTCGCCTTCTTGGCGACGTTGAAGACGACCTGGTTGTGCTCGGAAGCCATGGTCGACTTTTCGGTGATCGCGGGGCTCACGATCACGTCGTAGTGGCGGAGATCCGTCATTTGAAGCGCTCCTCGAGAGCCTCGACGGCGGCCTTCGAAAGGACCAGCGTGCCGCGGCGCAGAATGTCGTAGACGTTGATGCCCTGGATCGGCAGGACGTCGATGTTCGGGATGTTCGTCGCCGCGCGCTTGAAGTTCTGGTCAAGCTCGGCGCCGCCGATCACCAGGGCGTTGCTCAGGCCAAGCGCCGCGAAGTTCGCGACCAGGGCCTTCGTCTTCGCCTCGTCGAGCTTCAACTCGTCGACGATGATCAGGTTCGACGCCTTGGCCTTGGCCGAGAGCGCGTGCTTGATGCCAAGAGCGCGGACCTTCTTGGGAAGATCGTGCTCGTGGCTGCGGACGACCGGGCCGTGGGCCTTGCCGCCGCCGCGGAACTGCGGGGCGCGAGCCGAGGAGTGACGGGCGCGGCCCGTACCCTTCTGCTTGTACATCTTGGCGCCGGTGCGTGCGATGTCCGCACGGCCCTTGGCCTGATGGGTGCCCTGCTGCTTCTTGGCGAGCTGCCAGCGCACGACGCGCTGCAGGATGTCTTCGCGCGGGTCAAGGCCGAAGATCTCGTCGGAGAGCTTCACCTTGCCGGCATCCATGCCTGCGAGGGTGGTAATCTTGAGGTCCATTATTCCGCTCCCTCGTTGGCCGGAGCCTGTTTGTTGGCAGCGCGGATCGCGGCCGGCTTCGGCGCGTTCTCCGGCAGCGCCACCTTGGCGGCGTCGCGCACCAGGATCCATGCGCCCTTCGTGCCCGGAACCGCGCCGCGGATCAGGATCAGGCCGCGATCGAGGTCGGTCGAGACGACCTCGACGTTCTGGGTGGTGACGCGAACGTCGCCCATGTGGCCGGCCATCTTCTTGCCCTTGAACACCTTGCCCGGGTCCTGGCGCTGACCGGTCGAACCGTGAACGCGGTGCGACAGCGAGTTACCGTGGGTCGCGCGGCCGCCACCGAAATTGTGGCGCTTGATGACACCTTGGAAGCCCTTACCGGTCGAAGTGCCGGTGACGTCGACCTTCTGGCCGGCGACGAAGTGATCGACGGTGATCTCGGCGCCAACGTCGAGCATGTTGTCGGCGGACACGCGGAACTCCGCGACCTTCGACTTGGGCTCGACCGAGGCAGCGGCAAAATGACCGCGCATGGCCTTCGACGTATTCTTCACCTTGGCGAGGCCGACGCCGAGCTGGACGGCGGTGTAGCCGTTCTTCTCCTGCGTGCGCTGCGCCACGACCTGGCAGTTCTCCATGCGGAGAACGGTGACGGGAACGTGCTCGCCGGCGTCGTTGTAGACGCGCGTCATTCCCACCTTCTGTGCAATAACACCTGAACGCATCGGTTCGTTTTCCTTCAGAGGAGCCGTCCGGTTTGACCCTTCCGGCTCATGTTAGCTCTTAGAGCTTGATTTCGACGTCGACACCGGCGGCGAGGTCGAGCTTCATCAGAGCGTCGACGGTCTGCGGGGTCGGATCGACGATGTCGAGAAGACGCTTGTGGGTGCGCATCTCGAACTGCTCGCGGCTCTTCTTGTCGACGTGGGGCGAGCGGTTCACCGTGAACTTCTCAATCCGCGTCGGCAGCGGAATGGGGCCGCGAACGTTGGCGCCGGTGCGCTTTGCGGTCGACACGATTTCGCGCGTCGAGGCGTCGAGCACTCGGTGATCAAACGCTTTCAGGCGGATGCGGATATTCTGTCCGTTCATCAGTCAATTCCTTGTTCTGGCGCGGCGCGGGCGTATTCCCGCCCGCGACAGATCGATTAATTCAACTTACTCGACGATCGAGGCGACGATGCCGGCGCCGACGGTGCGGCCGCCTTCACGGATAGCGAAGCGGAGCTTCTCTTCCATGGCGATCGGCACGATCAGTTCGACGTCGACCGTGATGTTGTCGCCCGGCATCACCATCTCGGTGCCTTCCGGCAGCGTCACGATGCCGGTCACGTCCGTC